>CAZSMC010000088.1:0-9791 GCA_964607755.1 uncultured Cytophagia bacterium
GAACGTGTTATTATACTTTTGCTTGGGACCAGCTAGAGTTTTTTAAAAATGCTCAAAAGCTTTAATTTCCACACCATCCAAATGGCTTCGCGGACGATTTTATGGGACATTTTGGAGATGCCGGCGCGGCGGTCGATGAAAATAATCGGAATTTCACCGATGGTAAAACCCTTTTTCCAGGCTTTGAAATTAAGCTCGATCTGAAAAGAATAGCCATCCGATTGCACACGATCCAGATCGATACTTTCCAGCACTTTGCGATTAAAGCATTTGAAACCGCTGGTGCAATCATGAACCGGCAGTCCGGTAATAATTTTGGTGTAATAGCTTGCCCCCATACTCAAGAGCAACCGCGTCAGCGGCCAATTGACAACATTAACACCGCGAACATAACGAGAACCGAGCACAATGTCATACTCTTCACTGGCAACCAGCAGATTAGGGATTTCAGCAGGATCGTGCGAAAAATCCGCATCCATCTCGATGAACCGGTCAAAACTTCTCTCTAATCCGTATCTAAATCCCGTTACATAAGCAGAGCCCAAACCGAATTTTGCGGGACGTTTTAAAAGATGGACCCTATCATCATGCTCAGCCATTTGCTCGACCAAATCTGCGGTACCGTCCGGAGAATTATCGTCAACTACGAGAACATTTATGTGCTCAACAGCCAGCTCGAGAATATTTTGAACCAAAACGGTGATATTTTCAGCTTCATTGTACGTAGGAATAATGACCAGTGTTTTCAAAGGTGCTCCAGTGGCTACTGTCGATATTTATATTTTTGTAGTCCTTGCCGGACGTCCGATAGATTGAGACATAATTCATAAAGAGCCTTGTCCAGGACCAGTCCCGATTTTAACGGACGAGGTGCCTTTTGGTTCAGTTCTTCCGTAGTAATCGGGTGGATAAGCGAGGCATCGAGATCAAATACATCGGCGATGGTTTGGGCAAAAGAATACCGGCTGACAATTTCCCGGCCGGCAATGTTGATAATACCGCAAAATTCCTGCTTAATCACATCCCATATCGACAGCGCCAGATCATCATTCAACGTCGTATTGCCAATTTGATCTGTGACGATATTAACGGGTTTGTTGTTCTGCAGTTGGCTGGTCAGCCATCCCACAAAATCAGGACGGTTGTTTTTTGATTTTCCGTAAAGCACCATTGTGCGGACAATAGTGTACTCGAGCTGGGACGTCTTGATGACATTTTCAGCAGCCAGTTTAGAGCGGCCGTAAAAGCCGAGAGGATTGGGCACCGCATCCTCGGTGTACGGACCATTCTTGCCGTCGAAAATATAATCCGTAGACATGTGCAGAATGCGTGCATTCACTTTCCTTGCCGCATAAACCAGGTTCTCAACTGTCATGACATTGCCGTTCCAGCATGCTTCGCGTTCATCCTCAGCGCCGTCTACATCTGTATAAGCCGCGCAATTTATAATCTGATCCGGTTCAAAACCAGTGACTAGTTGTTTTAATGCCTCACGGTCCAGGAGATCGCATTTTGTGTAAATTTGCGGCGGAATAATGTCGGTCGAATCCGCCAGATCGGTACACAGCATATCAACTTCAGGCGGAGCCAATGTCATGACCCGTTGACCGAGCAATCCAAGACATCCGGTTATCAAAACTTTCATAAAAAAACCATATTTTACGAGTTTATAATTTGCAGCCTTTTTTTTGAAACTCGATCAGCTTTTCCTTAATATCGGCGTGAGAGAGCGCCAATATTTTTGCGGCAAAAATAGCGGCATTGCCTGCCCCGGCTTTGCCGATTGCCATGGTTGCGACCGGTACACCGCGGGGCATTTGCACAATAGCGTAAAGCGCATCCTGGCCGTTAAGTGCCGATCCTGACAGCGGCACGCCAATCACCGGCAAGGTGGTATAACTGGCAATCACGCCAGGAAGATGAGCAGCCATGCCTGCTCCGGCTATAATGACTGAAAAGCCTTTTTCTTCTGCGGTTTTGGCAAACCCGGCGGTCTGTTCTGGTGTGCGATGAGCAGATAGAGTAAACGTTTCGTACTCTAATCCAAAAAATTCTAAAAATTGAAAGCACGAATTCATCACTTCCGCATCGGAAGGACTTCCCATCACAATGGCTACTTTTGGCAATTTTGCTCTCCGTTTTTTATTCAATCTTTTTTTATCTCATGATAAAATATAACATTGTATATTGGACTTTTGGACAATTTTTTAAAGCCACTGATCCACACAGATCAACACGGCTTTAAGGAACATTTACCTGAGATTTTTGTTCAGATTTAGCAGTCTCTTTACAGAAAAAATCTTGCTATTTTTTCTAGCGGGATTCTTGATTCAAATATCCCGTCTTTTAAATACTTTGACAGACTCTTAAAGTAGCAAATAATAATTTATGGTTTTAAACACCTTGGCACGTTTTTCACAGACAAATCAAATATGAAATCTTCGAATGGCTGCTGGTCATCATATTCCACAGGCTTACCCTCACTCATCATTCACCACTTCGTTAAGGAGACGACTCTTCAGCCGTTCGAAACGTATGCGCCATTGCATCTACCTGGCGGATATACTGCATTTTGCGTTCACCGGGCGCAAACACTGCCATGTCGATGAAATAGATACGCTGGGCCTGATCATCGTAAAAACCGTAACACCTGAACGGTCCTCCAGAGATTTTATTCGCATTATCATTTTGCCAGACACCATCCAGGCGTATCGCCGGGAAATCATTGAAATAAACTTCTTTTTCTTGTACTTTTATAGTATCGTCAGTATAAATATAATCATCATTATAAAATTTTCTGGCGATTTCATTACGTTTATTGATCATCCACTCTTTTGTCAGTGTGTAGGGAGTTTCACTGGATTGCCAATACACTGTAATCCAACGAACCGGATCGAACCGCTCCATAATAACAGTCTGAATGTCGGCTGAATCCACAACAACGTGAAAATCAGCTTGAATTCGCATTGTCCAGCCGTACTTTTTCATCAATTCTTTGGAGAGCTTTTCTTTCTCCAGGTGTTTAAACAACATGTCTCTGATCTTTTGACTGACAAATTCATCAAACAGGTCAAAGAGTTGTTGCTGGTTTTCCTGTAAATTTTGTTCGAGCGTCTCTTTGTCTTTCGCAATCGCAACCACAAGCAATTGATTTCGCGCCCAGGCATCTCTGGAACTAAACAGAGAAGCCTTGTTTTCTCTGACCCGCTGCAGCGATGAAGCTGACAGAATCTTGTTCACGTATTCTTTCATCTTACCTTCATCCTGAAGAGTCGCCACCATAAGTAAATTTGGCACCCGCGTCAGCTTGCCGAGTTGATCCGGTGTTTTATGCAAAATCTTAAAAGCGGGTTCCGGCTGCGGAGTGTAATAAATATGAGACAACGACGCCTTTATTTCATCCTGCACCTCCAGCCAGAGAGTTGAATCAGCAACGACAACAACCTTGTTTCTATCACCTATGGTATCTTCTTTCATGCCGCAATTGAAAACGGTGAAAATCGATCCGGTAATTATTATGTAAACCAGATAGCGAAGAGGATTCATAAATCCCTCCAATTTTGCTCTGTTATTTTCCTGGTCACTGTTTTGTTAGATAAATAGTTAAATGAACTTTTTTTTGAAATGTTTTTGATCCAATGTTTATACAATTAACACAAAAAAAGAAAATATTCATTCAAAGCGGACTAGTTTTCCGGCGGTATTGGAGATGCTGCTTTTCGCGCCGGATGGCAAAAATAACGCCGCCAGGAATGGTGGCAATGATAGCAATCAGATACGCCAGAAATTCAAACGATACAACTTTTGAAGCGGCCAGGCCAATTCCCGCAAACAATGAAACGCCGCTTTGCTCGCGCACACCGATTCCACCCAATGAAATGGGTAAACTGGCAGCCATGGCAATAACAGGTATAAAAACAAAAAAGTACAGCACTCTTTCGTTGACCCCCACAGCCAGCGCTGCCCAATAATGAACCATAACCCGCATAGACTGGACGATCAGGGCAACGATAAAAACGCGCATCATCAGCCGTTTTTTATGACGAAAGCGATTGATCGCCATGTACACATCACGTGACTTGTCCAGGACAATTCTGGGTAGAAACGGACGGAAAACATTGATCATAATGCGAGCGGCTCGTTCATTAAACAGCAGATACAATCCGAAAAGCCAGGCAGTAAGCACAACAGCGATGAAATATAACATTTTGATAGATGTGAGCATTTGCAGCCACACCAGCGACACGATCATGGCCAGACTGGTAAGCGCGAAAAATCCGACAAAACGGTCAAACAGCACGGTCGAAAACGCAGCCGTGGTATTGTTTGCTTTTTTACTGATATCCCAGATCCGGAACGCGTCGCCACCTACATAGCCTAAAAGAAAATTATTAAAGAACAAACCGACATGATAAAACGACAGCACCGACCGATACGCGATGTTAATGTTCTGCGATCTCAAAAGAATATACCACTGTAATGAACCCAGCGCATTACTGAGAGCGAACATACCAACACCTATCGCAGCATAAATCCAGTTGGCTGCGCTTAACTGCTGGACAATCGAGTCAAGACCAACACGCTGTAATAAATAATAAACAAGAGAAGCGCTTATAACAAATTTTAAAATATTCAGCCAGATCTTGTTCCGGGGACGCCTTTTTCGTACTTCCAGGGTGACTCCTTTTGTTGTGCGTTTGAAAAATGCCCTCTTTTACAATCAAGAGGGCACATTTTTTACTGAGCAACCGTGTCTTGTTTATTCATTAACGTTTCAAGTTGATTAATTTTCTTTTGCGCTTCCGAGTCACTCGGATTCGCTTTGCGCCATTCGCGAAGTATATTTAACGCTTTATCGTAATTTTCGTTTCGTTCCAACAGACTCACATAGGAACCGACCACATAAGCATTTTCGGGATTATTATTATAAGCGATTTTTGCTAGGCGCAGGAAATCATCCGGCTGGCCGGCATATTCGTACATCTGTCCGACTTGAAGAATTAACCTCGGATCCGGAACCGGGATAATTTCGAACGGGATAAATTCTTCCATTTTATCCAAAACTCTGCCAACCTCAGCCGACTTGTCCTGACGTTGATATTCGTAGGCAAGCCGCAAAAAGGCAGCCCGGTAATTTTGCAAAAGGCCTTTAATGTTATCGTTGAAATAAACATCCGGATCATTGAGTCCTCTAAATCGAAAAACTTTAAACAGATTCCTTTCAAGTTTTTTCGCATTGACGTGATCGACTTTATACGGAACGAGTTTGAAACTCAGTCCATCCATGCGCAGATAATCATCCAGATTGAGTTTATTCTGATTCGACACCGTAACAGCAAAGTACATGGGTTTCTCCCACTGATTTGCCAGGATAATATTCAGAATCATAAAATCCTGAATCCGCAATGCCCTTCCCATGACAGTGGGCTTGAGTTTGAATTTTAACGCCCGTTCTTCATACTCTTCGCTGTCCAGCAACATACGCTTGTCCTGTAGTTCGGCTAATGCTTCCTCCTGAGCCTTTTTGGTTACCGGTATTTTTATGGTTTTTTCTTCCCACATCATTAATTGCAAATCTTCTATGCGATCATCGGAAAGACTGATCGGCACCTTTGGCTCCTGATGCTTCAATTGTTTGATATACCACGGCGTATTTAGTAAACTCAGATTGACAACTCTCACATCCGTTCGTATATCATAAACATATTGCAGGAACCACAACGGGAACGTATCATTATCGCCGTTGGTAAATACCACAGCATCTTTTTCGCAGGTTTGTAAAATGTTATAGGAATAATCATAAGCCACATAGTTACCGGTTCGGTCGTGGCTGTGGTAATTGTGAGCTATCAGGTTGACTGGCAATATCAGGATAAAAAGCGCTGCAAAGACTGCGGAAACTATGGTTCGCATTTTTTTATCGGTAAAAGCATCTTTTATCCACTCCAGTACCGCAGTCACTCCAATGCCAATCCACAAAGCAAACGCAAAATACGAACCGACATAAACGTAATCACGTTCGCGTGGTTGCGGGTCTTCCTGATTGAGATAAATAACAATCGCAAGGCCGGTTAACAGAAAAAGCGCAAGCACCATGAATCCGTGCCGGCGGTGCTTTCGGAAGTGATGCACCATGCCCAGCACCCCGACAAGGAACGGAAGTGCCCATAGTCCGTTGAGAGACAGATTCTCCTTGATGTATCCGTCTTCTCCTATTGTTGTTCCCTTGCCAATGTATTGCCAGCCAAAATAGCGGAGGTACATTTTCTTTATCTGGTAATTCCACAAAAAATCCATTTGTTTATCCCACTGGTAAGTGTCGTAATTCATGTTGGGATACTGTTGTTCGAACTGCCACTTTGGCGGCAGTCCGTTGAAACGCCGGGGGAATGTGCCCCAGGTTCCGTATTGTTCACGGTTGAGATAGCTGACCATTTTCTGCATGGTTTCAGGATCGTTCTCATCCACGGCAGGGTCCTTGTTCGAACGGATGTAAATCATCGTATAAGTGGAATAACCGGTAAGCACCAGCAAAATGCTCATCAAAGCAAGGGCAGTAATTTTTTTCTTGTCACTCACCGCCCAGGCAATGCCCAGGACAATAGCCAGGATAATAATCGGCAGAATCCATATCCCCAGTGAGCCTGCCATCCGCGGAATATACTGAACCACTCCCGGATAAACGACAGCAAACGCAGCACCTGTAACGAGGGCAAAAATGAGCAAATTTTTAAAAGTAATTCGTTCGCCGCGCCGGTCAAGGATATGATAGTAAACGATTAAAAAAATAGCTGGCAGCGCCAGAACCATGAGAAGGTGCACGCCAATGGCCAGTCCGACAAGATAGGCAATAAACAAGAGATAACGCTCGCTGCCCTTTTGATCGGCTTTTTCCAGCCACACCAAAATGAGCCAAACAATAACCGCTGTAAAAGCGGCTGAAATAGCATAGACCTCAGCTTCAACAGCATTAAACCACAGTGTATCGGTAAAGGCAAAAGCCATAGAGCCGAGCAATCCGCTGGCCACCAGAATGAACATATCAAATGAATCCTGAGGTACACCGCGCCATTGCTTAACCAGCCTGACAATGATCAGGTAGGTCAGCATAACAGTTAAGGCGGTTGCGAGCGCTGAAATAATGTTGACTCGCAACCCAATATCCGATGCAATCGGCAGCATGGTAAAAATGCGACCGATCAGCAAATAAAACGGCGCACCCGGCGGGTGGGGAATGCCCAGAATATACGAACAGGTGATAAATTCGCCACAGTCCCAGAATGAAACCGTGGGCGCAATGGTGCGCAAATATACAATTAATGACAGCAGAAAGGCCAGTCCGGCAAATACTCGGTTTACGACTTTATAATTCTGCATCATGTCTCCTCAATCCTGTTTTTAAGTGTTTTCTCAATAATTGCAAGTGCTTTGGCAGCCGAATCGTCCCAATTGAAAGATTCGGCCCAGTGCCGTGCATTCTCGGATAATTGATTTCTTTTTTGTTTATTTTTTAACAGCGCAATCACAGCGTGCGCTAATTGATCGCGATGGCCATATTCGTAAAGTATGCCTGTTTCATTATGCCTGACTGAATCTCGCAGTCCCGGCGAATTTGCTGCCACCACAGGCACATGACAGGCATTGGCTTCGATTACGGTCAGGCCCCATCCCTCTTTGGGGGATGGATTGACTGCCAGCCACAATCGACTGAGCAATTCGATTTTCTTTTCATGCGAAACATGACCGGTGAATTCCACATGCTCATTCAAACCAAGTTTGTTCGTCAACCGCTGCAGTTCCTGACGATGATCGCCGTCGCCGATGATAAGCAAGCGAACGTTCGGAATCGCCTGCGCAATCATTGTCATCGCTTCAAGAACGTGATGCACACTTTTATATTTCTTTATCCGGCCAAAATAACCGATCAAGGGCGTTGAGCTTTTCCGCGCGGTGGTCGTATACCTGGACACATCCACAGCATTTGGCAGCAGTTCAACAGGGGACGTGATACCTTTACTGCGCAATTCCTCGCGGGTACTTTCCGAGACCACGGCGAATGGAACGCGCCGGTAAATTCGCGGAACCAGTCGTTCAGTCTGATAAACATAATTTGCCTGCAGCCACGGCGCTTCCAGAAAAATACTTTTGCTAAAAAAATGGTGCACAATGGCGACGACCGGTTCATGCACATAAAGCGGTGTAAAGAACGGGATTTTGTTGATATCGTCAAAAACGATATCAAATGACTGCTGCGTCCGCAACTGCTGATAAGCTCCTGGCACAGAAAAATTAAACCAGTTCCGGCTTGAGCGCCGCACAACGCGGATGCCGTCGACAACTTGACGTGCCGGCGCGCCGTCATAACCGCAGCACAACAAGGTTACCTTATGGCCGGCAGCGGCAATGCGTTTAAATATCTCGTGGCAGTGCACTTCTGCGCCGCCGCCCATGGGATTGGTGATATCCTGCCAGTTAATGACGAGAATGTCATAGCACCGCTGACTCACACCGGCGCGTCCCTTTTCACGCCAATTACGCCAATGTCCATAAACGTGTAAAATGATAAATATACTCGTTTAAGCAAATGTCGCATAGTACTGCGGATTTGTGAAAGAACAGGGATCGATGCCGGATATAAAGGTAACCGAACACCGATTTTTTTGAATACTTCGCGCATTGACCGGTAACAAAAACTGGGACGCATCCATTCGCCATAAATATGATATATGTCAAAACCGTTTTGCCGAAACATATTTTTCAATTCATGTATAGAAAATTCTCTCTCCCATCCGGCGAACCATTTGTTCAGCCAGATGAGCAGATGCTTGACCAGGGTGTACAAATGATAACGCTGCGGCACGTCAGCGAGAGTGAACCCGCCGGCTTTTGTGACGCGGTAATTTTCCGCCACAATAGCTTCGGGATTGGTAAAATGCTCCAAAAGACCCTGATGGTAAACCACATCAATAGCATTACTTTTGAACGGCAAGTGAAACGCATCACCGCGCACAAGGTGAACGGGTTTATTCAATTCACGCGAGATTTGTTCGATGATACGCAGCGAGCTTTCTGCATAATCAAGCAAAATAACAGTGGCACCGCAATCGACTAATTTGAATCCGTCCCTGCCCGAACCAGCACCGATTTCAACAATATATTTATCTTTCAATTCACCGGTAGCCATAATCTGTTGAATGATGCGACCGGAATTGGAATAAACTTGATCAATTGGTTCCTTTTGCCAAAAATCCTCCCAAACATGTTGATTGTGCTGCTGTGTTTTTGGCATAGTTTAAACTTTCTTCTGTCTCCTGAATATGATGAATGTCATGCAATTTGTGTCAAATCCACTTTGTTCTCAAACCGTCTCAAAAAGTAGCCTCTGGTTATCAGTTCCTGATGCGTCTTTAACTGCGGATCGCGCTGAATTAACTGAAAAGCTTCTTTTCTGGCGGCTTGTAGCAAAACTTTGTCTTTTTGAACATCGGCAATGACAAGTGCCGGTATGCCGTGTTGTTTGGTGCCAAAGTATTCGCCAGGTCCGCGAATTTCCAAATCTTTTTCTGCGATTTTAAAGCCGTCTGTGGTTTCAGCCATGGTTTTCAGGCGTTGGACAGCTTCGCTGCTCAACTGGCCGTAGCCGATCAAAATGCAATAGGACTGTACATCACCTCGGCCGACGCGTCCGCGTAACTGGTGCAGTTGGGTGAGACCGAAGCGTTCAGCATGTTCGATCACCATAATCGATGCGTTCGGTACATCAACACCAACTTCCACGACCGTGGTTGATA
>CAZSMC010000088.1:9891-14905 GCA_964607755.1 uncultured Cytophagia bacterium
CGCCGGTTTTCCCGCCGCCAGCTTGTGACAACCGGTTTGCGTCCGGCCGGCAGTTCATCGAGCACAGAAACATCAAGGTCGCCGTAAATGGTTAACGACAGCGTTCGCGGGATCGGGGTTGCCGTCATCACCAGAACATCCGGATTTGCGCTTTTGAATTGCAGATTAGCGCGCTGCATGACACCAAAACGGTGCTGCTCATCGATGATGACCAGACCGAGATCAGCAAAATCGACTTGTTCCTGAATCAGCGCATGGGTACCGACAACAATATTCGCGCGCCCGGACGAGACATCTTGCAGGGCATCGCGCCGGACTTTTTGTGATTGTCCGCCAATAAGAAGCACGGTGTGAACGTCGATTTCTTCGAGCAGATTATGAATGGTTAAAAAATGCTGCTCGGCCAGGATTTCCGTCGGTGCCATCAATGCTGACTGATAACCGTTTTCGATAGCAATCAGCATAGTCACCAGCGCGATAATGGTTTTACCGGATCCGACATCACCCTGGAGTAATCGATTCATCGACGTGCTGGCTTTCATATCGGCGCGGATTTCGTGCAGAACTCGCTTTTGCGCTTTTGTCAATTCGAATGGCAATTTGTCAAGGAGCTGTTCAACTTTTTTCCCGACCTTGTCAAAGGAAATGCCCGGACGCTGAATTTTGAGTTTGTATTTTCGCCGGGCAAGCATGAGCTGTAAAAAGAACAGCTCATCAAACTTTAGACGTTTTCGCGCCTGTTTCAACGATCCAACATTTTCCGGGAAATGTATGAAACGCAAAGCGCGATTTATGTCGACCAATTTTTGGCGTGCAAGAATCTCCTGCGGCAATGGGTCGGTGATCACATCCGGATAATGTTTGACAAGCCTGGCAAAAATCCGCCGGAAACCACGGCTGTCCAGCCCAACCCGGGTGAGCAACTCGGATGACGGATACACCGGAATGATTGTGCCCGTGTGCACACCGCCGCCTTCCTTGTCCGGTCCGAGCCGGTCAAAATCCGGGTGGCTCATCTGCAAACCATTGAAATACGTCACCTTGCCGCTAACCGCCAGCCACTCGCCTTTTTTAAAAATCTTTTGCCAGAAGGTCAGCCGGGAAAACCACACGCAAGTTAAAAGTGACGTGTCGTCACTCAGCACCAAAACGAAACGGTTTTTCCTGCCACGGATAAAATCGCTTTGGATAATTCTGCCCACCACGGTTGCATCCTGTCCGGTTTGCAGTTTGCGAATCGGCGTCACCGTTGAACGGTCCAGATAACGGCGCGGAAAATAATACATCAAATCTTCGATCGTGGCAATGCCGCTCTTTTGCAAAGCCAGCGCCCGTTTGGGCCCGATAGAGGCAAGCCGTTCGACCGATTGATAAATGACCGTATTATCTGGTGTCATGCCAAAGGCGTTGTCCTGTCAATTATGATAAAGAACAGTATAATCAAAAACGTTTTCGCCGTTTGCCGGAACATCAACGACAAACTCGACTTTGTACGCTGTTTTCTCTTTAATCTCCGGCGTATCACCGATAAATTCCCAGTCACCGCCAAAATGCTCGACAACAATCACCTCGATCGCTTCAGATTTGTGATTGCGCAGGCTGATCTCCACAGTTTGCTTGCGTGTATCGCTGGTTATTCGTTCAGTCGATTTCACCACGCGTTCGCCAACCACATCAAAAGCATTGCCCAGCGTAACGCGTACCTTCTCGTCCTTGGGTGTGTGATCGATGCCGTCTTCTCCGATAAATTCCTGGGAGCCGTCCTCATCTTCCTTGTACACCCGAATTTTGCCTTTTGGCAGCGGCATACCAAGACCGTTTTTCTCGGAATTTTTAAACTGCAAATCCACGCGCACTTTATTTTGCTGGCGCTGGCCGTCGTAGACAAACAATTTTTCTGTGGAAGCGGTTTGGGAAGGAAACAGGGAAAGCTGCTTGATTTGCCGGTCTTTGATGGTTGCCGGGCGTTGCAACGTATAAAGGTGATACTCAAAAAATTCTTTTTCTTCAAACTGCTGCGGCGCTTCAGCCATAGCCATCATGGTATCTTTGCGTCGGCGCAGCGACACTCGCTCTTCTCTGTGAACATCTCCGGCAACCAATTTGACTTTGGCATCCTCATAGGTGGCTCCGGATTTGTTGTCAATGGACACCCACCCGGCCAGGTCCAGAGCCGTGTCATCCTCATTGACGACAGCCACGTATTCCGCATGCCAGTTGATGTGATGTGTCAAATAGCTGATTTCAGACTCGTGTGTTCCGGCATGTGAACAGTGCAGAAGCCACACCAGGGTTGGCCGGGTCATCAGACCTTCCGGCAGTTCCGGGAATTCGACAGTTTGGATGGTACCGGACTTGACAGCCCGGATTTCACCGCCATCCGACTGCAAAATCACATCACCGTTTTTCGAGCTGAGAAGAGTGCCGTTGTAAACGTCGCCTTTTTCTGTGCTCACCAGCACCTTTTCATCGACGTATTTTTCCAAAAGCCGGTGCAAACCAACCAGATCGTATTCGAAATTTTGCTCCAGCAATGCCAGACCATCGGGATCGGTCAGGGATTTGAAATGTACGGAGGTTGGATCGATGTGCGCAGCAACATCGACAAAATCGAACGTCTGCACACCTTTTTCGAATGGCAAGTCACGAACCTCCCGGACAAGCGCGAGGTTATCATTGTAAACCGTCACTGCCACGCGGGACCCGGCGGTCGTTATAGCCACAATGCAAAGAATGATAAGGAATAATGGTTTCATAATATCCTCAAGCATAAATGAGACGTTGACCCTTTGGTTTTGGTATTGGGTCCCCAAATTCTTTTGCCGTTTCAATCCAGTGTTCGATGGCATTTTTAGCATGTGCCAGGGCTGATTCATAAGTATCTCCATGAGCCATGCATCCTGAAAGTTCGGGGACATCCGCTATATAAAGGTTATCTTTATTGCTCCAAAAGATTATTATTTCATATTTCATGTTTAGGCGATTTTTAGGCCACGGATTTACACGGATAAACACTGTTTTTGAAAACAATAGTCAAAAATTTTCATCATGAATCAATCATATAAAACTCTAAAAAGATCAGTGAAATCCGTGTTTATCCGTGGCTCAAAATTATCAAGTCACAAGTTTTATGTTGATTTTTTTAACCCGGTAAAACACCGCAAGTTCCAAGCTATTGACTTGGCACATTCGATTGAAAATCAACTCGATGTATCGGACAGAGCGTTTAAATTTTTTTCCAGTTTTTCCAGATTTACTTCCCAATCCGCTTTCTTTTGCCGCTCTTTTTCAACAACCTCTTTGGGTGCGCGGGAGACAAAGTTTTGATTGGAAAGTTTTTTGTTCAATCCTTCCAGTTGCTTTTCGAGTCGCGCGACTTCTTTTTGCAAACGCTGGCGCTCTACATCGACATCAATGAGATCAGCCAGCGGCATGTATATGTCAATGCCCTGCACCACTGCCGCAGCCGCCATTTTGGGTCGATGGCCATCGTATTCAATAGTGCTGATTTTGGCGAGCTTTTTAATCGCAATTTCATTCTTGCGGATAAGCTCGCTTTTCTGCTCATCCGGTGCGCTGACGATCAACTCGGCTTCCTTTCCCGGCGGAACGTTCATCTCACCACGAATGTTACGCACACCGCCGATCACTTGTTGTAAAACAGTCATTTCGCTTTCACAATCAGCATCGATCCATTTTTTATCAGCTTGTGGATAGGTCTCGTTCATAACGGACCGTTTTTCCTGCTCCGCCTGTTCGTTTCCGGGAAAAGACTGCCAGATTTCCTCGGTGATGAAAGGCATAATCGGATGCAGCATGCGAATGATAGCATCCAGAACATAAAACATCAACGATCTGGCGACCTGCTGAGCGTGAGGATCATCGTCGTTGGACAAACGGATTTTCGCCAGCTCCAGGTACCAGTCACAGAATTCCGTCCACACAAAACCGTAAATGGCATGCGCCGAGTCATTGAGGCGAAACTCCGAAATCGCTGAATTCACATCCTTGATAGCACGATTCAACCGGCTGAGAATCCATCGGTCAGCTAACTCGAAATCTGAATCGTCAACATCTTCAAGCGCGAGGAGTTCTTGCTGTTCGTCCAGATTCATGAGCACGAACCGGACAGCATTCCACAGTTTATTGCTAAACTTTTGACCCAGCTCAACAGAAGTGTGATCAAAATGAACATCACCGCCCAGAGGCGTGGAATAGACCATGGTCATGCGCACGGCATCCGTGCCATAAGCCGGTACACCTTTTTTATACGTCGGATTATTACGGATAAAATCGTTCATCACATCCGGTTCTGCACCATTGATGAGCCACAGCGGGTCCGGTGAATTGCCCAGAGATTTCGACATTTTGCGGCCGTCCAGATCGCGGATCATACCGTTAAAATAAACATCAGTAAAGGGTACATCGTTCATAAACTCGAGAGATGCCATAATCATTCGCGCTACCCAGAAGAAAATGATATCCGGTCCGGTCACCAACGTATCTGTGGGGAAAAACTTTTTCAAATCCTCGGTCTCGTCCGGCCAGCCCAATGTGCTAAACGGCCACAACCACGATGAAAACCAGGTATCCAGCACATCCTCATCCTGCCGAATAGCTGTGCTGCCGCATTCGGCACATGCCTCCGGATCGGTGCGCGAAACTGTCACGTGGCCGTTCTCGCAGTACCACACCGGAATGCGGTGTCCCCACCAGATTTGCCGGCTGATGCACCAGTCACGGATATTCTCCATCCAGTGGAAATAGGTCTCTTCCCAGTGTTTGGGATAAAATTTAATTTTGCCCGACCGCACCGCTTCGATTGCTGGTTCAGCCAGCGGCTTCATTTTGACAAACCATTGATCGGACAAATAGGGCTCAACAATATCATCCGAACGATAGCAGCGAGGAACAGAAATCGGTTTCTTTTTTTCGCTTCGAACCAGTCCGAGTTCTTTTAAATCTGCCACTATTTTTTTACGCGCCTCGAAACGATCGAGTCCCTGATAAGCCC
>CAZSMC010000089.1:0-14673 GCA_964607755.1 uncultured Cytophagia bacterium
TTGGAGCCGCATCTCGATAAAAAGGATACCCGGGAACAAAAGAGTATTGTTCTTGCAACGGTTCGCGGCGATGTGCACGATATTGGTAAAAACCTGGTGGATATCATTCTGAGCAACAACGGTTACAAGGTGTATAATCTTGGTATCAAATGTGAAATCGATACCATTCTGCAAAAAGCTAACCAGGTCAATGCGGATGCCATTGGCATGAGTGGCCTGCTGGTCAAATCTACTGTAGTGATGAAAGAAAATCTCAATATCATGAAACAGCGCAGTATTGACCTGCCGGTGCTGTTAGGAGGGGCGGCGTTGACGGAAAGCTATGTCCGTGAACAATGCAATCCGGTCCTGGATTCACCGGTCGTGTATTGTGCGGATGCTTTTGCCGGACTCAAAGCGATGTCCCTGCTAAAAGAAGGTAAAATTGAAGATATATTATCATCAAGTTCAGAAAAACGTACAACAACAAAAACTGCTGCGCCTGCCGGAGATGTCGAACCGGTTTCACGCAAAGTCAATATTCCCGAACCGCCGTTCCGGGGATCAAAAGTTGTGCGCGATATCGATGTGGATAACGTGTACGATTATCTAACCGAGAGCGTGATCTTTCGCGGACGCTGGGGCTACCGGCGAGGTAATTTGAGCCGGGAAGAATACCATGCGTTAATCGAAAAAGAGGTGCGTCCCAAATTCGAAGAACTAAAAAAACAGGCCAGGGAAGAAAAACTTTTTGATCCGCAGGTGGTTTACGGTTATTATCCGTGTAACAGTCAAAATGAAGACGTGATTATTTTTCATCCGGACACGGATGAGGAAATGCTGCGATTTCATTTTCCGCGGCAGCAAAAACCGCCGTACCGCTGCATCGCTGATTTTTTTCTGCCAGTAGAAAGTGAACAGCACGATGTCATTGTTGTGCAAGTAGTCACTGTGGGACCAAAAGCATCGCAATGGGCGCAGCAACTTTATGCTCAGGACCAGTACAAAGACTATCTTCTTTTTCACGGTTTTAGCGTCGAAGCGGCTGAAGCTCTGGCTGAATACTGGCATTGGCGAGTCCGCCAGGAACTCGGCATTGCTGGTCAGGACGGGACAGGTATGGAAGATTTTATCGTGCAAAAATATCACGGGTCGCGTTATTCGTTCGGCTATCCCTCGTGTCCGGATTTGGCTGAAAATCGGAAAATATTTCAATTGCTCAAGCCAGAACAGATTGGCGTAACCTTATCAGAAGAAGATCAAATGCAGCCGGAGCAAACGACCTCAGCGTTTATTGTCCACCATCCCCAGGCAAAATATTTCAACATCAAGTGAAAGGAGTTATGGTTATGGAAAAGTATATTTGTACAAATTGCGGTTACGTTTACGATCCGGAAAAAGGCATTCCGGAAAAAGGTATTGATCCGGGCACACCTTTTGAAGAACTTCCGGATGATTTTCGCTGTCCGGTGTGTAATGTAACAAAAGACCAGTTTGACAAGCTATAATTTTTTAATACTGTTAATACTTTAAATTTACATCACTATTTTTTATATTAACAAAATACAAATCTTTATCGAGCTTGTTATGATGATTCATTTTCAAAAATACAGGACATTCTACCCTCGCCGTATAAACCCCGTACATTAGCAGGAAATGCGATGTGCGGGGGACCTCGATTATAATCCACAGAAACACAAAACAAACACGCTCGTAAAATTATCATGAAAGAAAAAAATGCAATTATCGGAACAGGTTCAGTGACTTCTGCTGCAGGATTCCAGGCGGCCGGTGTCCGGTGCGGATTGAAACAATCCGGGCCGGATATGGCATTGATTTACAGTGACCGGCCGGCACATGCCGCAGCTATGTTTACTACAAATAAAGTTCCGGCGCATTGTATTGTGCTTAACCAGAAAAAGATAAAAAGCGGCAGAGGCCAGGCTATCATCATCAACTCCGGTAATGCCAATTGTTGCACCGGAGAACAGGGGAAAAAAGATGCCCTGGAAATGATGACCCTGGCGGCTGAGAAGCTCCACATTGATCCAGAATATGTTTTCGGCTTGTCAACAGGCGTGATTGGCGAGGCTATGCCAATGCAGAAAATACGAACAGGGATTGATCTGGCTGTGGATCATCTTTCAGCAAATGGCGGTATCGAGGCAGCAAAAGCAATTATGACTACAGATACAGTGCCCAAACACGGTCGCATTTCATTCCGGATTGACGGAACGAGCTGCACCATCGGCGCGATGGCCAAGGGCAGCGGCATGATCAATCCCAATCTGGCAACCATGTTTTGCCTTTTGACCACAGATGCGGCTGTGTCAGCTCCGTTGTTGCAGGACGCCCTTCGCGAAGCTGTTGGTGATTCGTTAAATGCACTTACCGTGGACGGTGAAATGAGTACCAACGATTGTGTGTTATTACTGGCAAATGGTGCCAGTGGTTGTCCGGTGATTAAGCAGAAAAACGAGTCATATTCCACATTTGCTACGGCGCTAAAAAAACTGGCTGAAGAAATGGCTAAAAAAATAGCGATTGACGGTGAGGGCGCGACAAAGTTAGTTACTATAACCGTGACTGGTGCTAAAAATTCACGCGAGGCGAAACAGGCAGCCAAAGCGATTGCCAATTCCATGCTGGTTAAAACCGCTATTTTTGGCAACGATCCCAATTGGGGACGTATCGTACAAAGTGCCGGAGCCAGCGGCGCGGAGATCGATGTGCATGCATTCCGCGTCACCTGCGCTGGTATAACCGTTGCCGACAATGGCCAGAACGTTTTTTTTGATACAAAAAAGATGAACAAAAGACTGGCAAGAAAGAGTATTGACCTCGCCATTGACCTTGGCGTTGGCGATGCCACAGCCCGGGTTTTTACGTGTGATTTGACATACGACTATATTTCCATAAATGCTGAGTATCATACATAGGAGGCAGGATTTATGTTAACAAATAGAAAAGTTGCTTTTACCGGCGCAGGGAATATGGGAACGGCTCTGCTGGGCGGCATTCTGAAAGCGAAATTGTGTTCGCCTGAGCAATTAATGGCCAGCGACCCGCGCGAGCAGCGGTTAAATGAATTATCTCAACGATTGCACATTAAAACGACCACAGATAACACCGAGGCAGCGCGATTTGGTGATGTCATTGTCTTTGCTGTCAAACCGCAGATCATACAACATGTTCTGACAGAGATTAAAAACGAATTGCGCGAGGATCAATTACTCATTTCTGTCATTCCGGGAATAACCTCAAAAGCTATAAATAAACTGACTGGCAAAAAGAATCCTGTCATTCGTGTGATGCCAAACACCCCTGCTCTGGTTGAAGAGGGCGCTTCCGGTATGTGCATGGGGCAATACGCCCATGACGAGCATAAAGAAATGGCTGCTGCTATTTTAGGCGCGATCGGCGACGTTGAAGTGGTGCCGGAGAGTTTAATCGATGCCGTCACCGGTGTGTCCGGCAGCGGGCCCGCTTATGTGTTCATGTTTATCGAAGCAATGACAGATGGCGGTGTGCGTATGGGACTGCCCAGGCACGTCGCGCTCAAGCTGGCAACGCAAACCGTGTTGGGCGCCGCGAAGCTTGTTCGTGAAACAGGCATGCATCCGGCAGCGCTCAAAGATCAGGTGACAACTCCCGGTGGCACCACTATTCAAGCTCTTTATCAACTGGAAGACAAAGGCTTGAGGGCGATGATCATGGATGCTGTTGAAGCGGCAACAAAGAGATCGAAAGAGTTGTCCCAGTTTGTCGAAAAAAATATATAACAAGATGATCGAATATAGAATTTTTACAGGTTTCTAGGAACGATGAACAGAGTGAAACATATTGGAATTGTCGGAGCTACAGGTTACACGGGTGAAGAACTGCTTCGGGTGCTGCAGCGTCATTCCGGCATCAACGTGAACTGGATAACATCCGAGCGGGAAGCGGGAACCTCCGTGCAGGATGTTTTTCCGCATCTGCCCAAATATCATCATCTCAAATTTATGGCTGTAGATAAAGCCAAAGATATTGCCGTGGATCTGGTTTTTCTATGCTTGCCGGCTGGAAAATCAGCGCCACTGGCACAGCATTTTTTTAAGCGGCATATCAAAGTCATCGATTTGGGTGCGGATTTTCGCTTTCGTGATCCAAAGACATATTCGGCGTGGTATCATATAGAGCATCCGGCGCCAGAACTGCTGCACCAGGCCGTATATGGTCTTACGGAATGGTATCTCCAAAAAATCCGAGACGCCATGATTGTCGGCAATCCCGGCTGTTATCCCACAAGCGTGCTCCTGGCTCTGCTGCCGCTGGCTCGGGCAGGACTGATATCTGACGCACCAATTGTTGTGGATGCCAAATCCGGAGTATCCGGAGCCGGGAAAACGTTGAATCCGAATACGCATTTTTGTGCGGCCAATGAAAACATAACGCCGTATAAACCCGGTCGAGTGCATCGACACGTGGGCGAGATGGAACAAGAAGTGACGGCAAGCGCAGGATCATCCAAAACTGTTGTGTTCACCCCGCATCTCGCGCCATTGACTCGCGGCTTGCTGTCAACGATTTATGTGCCGTTGGCTGCCAATAAAAGCAAGGATGAGATGTTGAACATTTTCAACGATGTTTATGCTGACAAGGATTTTGTGCACGTTCTGGATTCCATTCCATCCATCGCCATGGCGCGGAATACGAATTATTGTTTTATTGGCGTGGAACCGGTGCAGCAAACCAACGGCGTTCTGCTTTTCTCGGCAATCGATAATCTGGGCAAAGGCGCCAGCACGCAGGCGGTGCAAAATATGAATGTCATGCTGAATTTTAAAGAATCTGAGGGATTGTTATGAAACAGCGCATGCTGCTAAAAATTGGCGGCCGGGCCTTTTCTCACGATGCTGGCTTGTCCGAACTGGCGCAGGCCATTCGTGAAATGTCAAACGTTCAAATTATCATCATCCATGGCGGCGGCGCTCAAATCTCTAAAGCCTTGCAGGACGCGGAACAGGAATCTGAATTTATCGACGGTATGCGTGTGACCCGGCAAGAGGATATCGAAATCGTCGAACGCGTGCTTTCGGGCAAAGTCAATGCGCACATCGTCCAAATACTCGAAAAGGATGGAGTCACCTGCGAACGTCTGTCCGGAAAATCAAATGGATTGATTATCGCTGAAAAAATCACTCGCAACGGCCGGGATATCGGTTTTGTCGGCCGGGTTGTAAAAGTACAGCCGGAGGCTATTATCACCTCCCTTCAGCATGGAAATGTTCCTGTCATATCGCCTGTCTCCGCGGATAAAACTGGAACGACGTTTAACATCAATGCCGATACGGCTGCTGCTGCGCTGGCTGCATCAACGCATTGCACAGATTTGATCTATTTTTCAGACGTTGCCGGGGTGCTGATAGAAAACCGGATTGTACGCAACCTGTCCGTTCAAAAAGCCCTGGAATTGATTGCTAACGGAACTATCCACAGCGGCATGGTCGCTAAAATGGAATCGATTTTTGATGCTTTGCAAAAGGGAGTCGAGCGCGTGCACATTGCCCGCTGGAATGGGCCGCATACGCTGCGGCAGATCTCACAAGATCAGGATATCGAAAAGACAACCATCTACCAATAAAAAACAATATTATGAATAAAACACAACTTTTTGAACTCGAGGAAAAAGTTTTAATGAATACGTATTCCCGTCCCGATTTCGTTTTAACTCACGGTGACGGATGTTATCTCTACGACAGCAACGGCAACGCTTACCTCGATTTTGTTGCCGGAATTGCCGTGTGTGCCCTGGGGCATGCTGACAAGGAATTACAAAGCGTGCTCTGTGAGCAAGCTGGCAAACTATGGCACTGCTCAAATTTATACCATTTTGAATCCCAGGTGCGGCTGGGGCAATTGCTGATCCAAAATACTTTTGCAGACAAGGCGTTTTTCTGCAACAGCGGCACCGAGGCGATGGAAGGGGCTATTAAATTTGCCAGAAAATGGGCGGATGAGGCAAAAGGAAATGAATGCAAAGAAATCATTGCCATGAGCGGCGGATTTCACGGTCGAACCTTTGGCGCGCTCTCCGCTACCGGACAACGCCGGTTGCAGCAGGGATTTGAACCGATGCTTCCCGGATTTGTCTTTGCAGATTTTAATAATGCCGGGTCTGTCGAAAAAGCCATTAATGACAAGACCTGTGCCATACTTGTTGAACCAATCCAGGGTGAAGGCGGTATTTTCCCGGCAGATTTGGATTTTATGCAGACTGTACGGCAACTCTGCGATGAAAACAACCTTTTGCTGATTTTGGATGAAATTCAGTGCGGACTGGGACGAACCGGAACATTTTGTGCTTATGAAAATTACAATATCATTCCAGATGTCATGACCCTGGCAAAGCCCATTGCTAACGGCTTGCCGCTCGGCGCCGTGTTGGTAACCGATGCAGTTGCAGAGGCCATTTCGCCAGGTGACCATGGCACCACGTTTGGCGGCGGGCCGCTGGTTACAACAGTGGCAGAACACGTGGTTTCGCGATTGATTCAGCCAGAATTTTTGGCGCACATCCAGGAGATGGGAATTATTTTCAATGAAAAGCTCCTGGATTTGCAAAAACAAAAAGTCATTGAACAGGTTCGCGGCACTGGTTTAATGATTGGCGTCCAGTTAGCTATCGAGCCGAAAAAAGTAATTAACGAATGTGCGCGGCAAGGATTGCTGATTTGTAAAACCGGCGGCCAGGCTGTGCGGTTTTTACCTCCGTTGATTGTCAATAAACAGCACATCGAAGAAGCGTTGCAAAAGTTTCAACGCGCACTGGATAATTGCAGAGGAGATGAATGATCCGTCGAGCAAAAATTCATGATGTACCGGAAATAGTCAAGCTCGTAAAAATTTATGCTGACAAAGGCGAAATGCTGCCAGTGGTGCAGTCCCAATGTTTCAGCAATTTGCGCAGTTTTGTTGTTTTGGAATCTGACAATCATCTCATCGGAGTGGGTTCGTTATCCATCGTCTGGTCAGATCTGGCTGAAGTGCGCTCCCTGGCTATCCATCCCGACCATCTTGGTAAAGGGTACGGCCGCGCCATTGTCGAATATTTGCTCCGGGAAGCCAAAGAATTAGAAGTGCCGCGGGTCTTTACACTTACCTATAAACCGGAATTTTTCAAGAAAATGGGATTCCAGCTCATCGATAAAAAAGAGCTGCCTCACAAGGTGTGGAAAGATTGCATCAACTGTCCTAAATTCCCGGATTGCGACGAGATTGCTTTGATTACGAATATTGAAAGGTGAACATTCAAATCGGAGTTGGGACATGGATGTAACGGACGGAACGGGTTTTCACGGATTGGGAATTTTAATGAAATGTGCAACGATAAAAAAGCATGAAAAATCCGTGTAGATTCATTTAATCCGCTTCATCTGTGTTACATTTTGAAAACCATTTTTCATGACAATTCAGCCCCTATTTTTTGTGCCAGCCAGGAATCAACAGGTTTTTGTATTTTTGACATGGCAATATTATCCAGGCAGCCGTCTTCTGTAATCACACCTGCAAAAAGAGAAAGCGGAGTATTTTCAAAGTAATGATTCCAGATGCTAATGGATGACGGAGCCTGGCGCCAGACTTCATTTTGAGCGTGCGGTGGCTCAGAGGGAAGGTGTATGTCTTTGGGAAGAAATTTGTCCATAGTGGTAATGCAGTACACTGGCTTGCCATAATGTTGCGCTGTAAGCGCTAATGCATGCGTTCCTATTTTATTTGTGACGTTTTGCTCAGAAAATGCATCTGCACCGACAAAGAGGATATCGCTTTTTTTTACCAGCGCCTGGACCGCGGCATCTACCATAAAAGTTACCGGGATTTTAACTTCCGCAAGCTCCTGCGCTGCCTTGCGGCCTTCATTCATGGGCCGGGATTCGGTCAACACGACCGAGAACAGTATCTCTTCTTGTGAAAGTGAAATGAGGGTTTTCATGACCATGCTGCTTCTGCTGATTGTACCGATGACCACACCATCTGATAAAAGTGAACGACAATGCTGCAAAATGGATTTTTCTGCCGTTTTTTTGTGTTTACGGGCAAAAAGAACTGTTCTCTTGACGCAGTCCGAGAGTTCATCTCTATTCTGAATGTTCTGGCAATTGATAAGCACGGAATTGGCTAAATTGAACAGCGGTGCCATTTGTGGCTGCGAGGCAACAATCTGCCAGGCAATTTCTCTGAGAGCATGCAACGGATTTTCATCGGGCAGCTCATCCGCGTGTTTCTTGAAAATGTCGCACGCTTTGTCGATAATTTCCGCAGCACCCGAAAGATTGTCTGACGACAGGTTGATTACGTTCATTATGCATACTCCAATTTGATTGCCGTGTCAAGATAATAAATAGTCATGATCCGTTCAAGCATCAAAGTGAGTATTTTGTAATACCTCAGCTACTGGTGGATAATACAGATGTTTTATATATGAATAGAAACGTCGGAAACTAACCCAACAATGGGTCGCTGTACGAACTCAATATATTTGACAAGATCAAATTAAATAGTGCCTTACAAAAAAATCCGTAATCAAGAAGCGACCCATTGTTTCGGCTGCCAGGGCATCTCTACCTGCAACGGAGGATATACAGTATTTTCCACAGGCAAACCGAAAAAGTTGGATAATTAAAGAATCCGTTTCATTTGCCGCCGCAGCCGGCCTGAATCAGGGCATTTACACACTTGAATTTCGTGTACCGTTGTCAGAGTCTGTTGAAGGATTTTCATCCACTAAAAATAAAGTAAAACTGGGGCTGCAGCTTGGCGGTCTGGATCAGGATATTCTCGAACAATTAAAAGAAGACCAGCCGGCTGAAGCGATCGATGAAAACGTACAAGTGAGTATGGGCGGAAATGATCCATTGAGCGGCACCGGCGGTCGGGGAGGCATGGGCGGTCCACCGCAAGGAGGAACATCAGCGAATAATCGACAACAGTTGGCCAGCGAGTTCAGAGGGGAGACAGTGTGGTTTATTGTAAAACTGGCAAATTAAAAACGATTTATAATCCCGGTTTTGCTCATAAATGGCGAATTATGTTTCTCGCTGCCGCATTTTTTTATGAGCCACAGATTGACACAGATGTTCACTGATTTTGAATTTTATTTGAATAAACAATTAGTTGAATAATAAACGCTGCATCCGAATATTCTTCACAGCGCCGGTGGTGTTAAATGTCATGATACTTAGCGGCGTTGTCATTTCCACATCATTGCGGAGATTGATGACTTTGCCGCGGGTTTCGACGTTGACAATCTGCTCCTCATCAACCCAGGCCCGGATGTGTTTTGAAGTCACTCGCAGCCGGATATGATACCACCGGTTGTTGTCAAACATGACAACTGCAGAAGTACCGTTCTCCGATGCGTCGATGCCGTTTATGCTGGACAATCCGGTTGTAAATCCGCCCCAACCGCCGATGATCAGCGAGCAATGAGTGGAATCCACCGGAAAAGTAATACCGCAGAAAAAATCCAGTCCCTCAATGCGCATAGCGTCCACGCTCATTTCGTAATTTGTGCGCAACACCGGCCCTGTCCACCTGACACCGGTTAGGTACCCTCCGCGTCCCAGCACGAGCATGCTGTCTTGTACATTGATTTCTCCGGCATACCGGAATGGTTCTGACGTCCAGTTGTCGAGATTTTCACCATTGAACAGTTGAATTTCATCAACAGATTCTTTGGCCTGGAAGGATGTGCTAACAGGGTGGCATGAAAGAAAGAGGATAAATAAAAGTGAAAATAGGTGACTATATTTCATAAGTTTTGAATGACTGGAGGAAAGGGTATCTCCGTGCCACTGTTTATGACACGGAGATAATTTGAATTAAACGCCAACTTCTTCGACAAGAGTACTTGCCGTGGCATCAACAACCTGGATTTTGTTCAGATCGTGAATGCCCATACCGTTCTCTTCGGCGATGCGGAGATAGTTATCTGTGCCGTCAAATCTTCCAGGTAGAGATCCACCAGCAAAGGGACCTTCAAAGTCCGCTGACATTGGATCCCATCCAATTATTTGAGTTGAAACAGAATCAACAGCTACAGGATCTTTACCTGCAACTAATTTATCATGACGAACAGGTCTAAACCCGTCATTCCAGGGTCCCTCGCCATTCTCTGCTGTTTTTATGGCGTCGTTCACCGCAAAATGGATCGGGCGAACCCGATTAATATCGACAAAGTTACGAACTAGAATTGGATCTCCATTCTCGTGCAACTGTTGGCGATGACCGGCTCCGTTGTTATAATAATTCAAGGGAATGGATCCCACCATGTTTTTCATCGAATGCGTAACACCTGCCCCATAATGTCGCTTTGCTTTAGGGAGTGACACAAAGCAGTCTAATTCGTGCAACGCACGATTATGATAATAGTGATCGTAATGGCCTAATGGACCGGGCACTTCAAGCTCGATAAAATCAGGATAAGGGTCTACCACATTCAGATTGACAAAATCAGCGCCGAGATAATTAACCACATCCCGATAACCGTAACCGTAATATGATTTCTGATCGTAAATGGCTTCCATGACCACAAGCTTGCCGGCGCCGGCGTCTTTGAACAGCTCGCCAACGACGCGCAAAATTTCCGGATGAGTCCAAAAAAGTTCAGGTGCTTCTTCGCCATATTCGCCCGGACACTTGTCTGCGCTTCCGGAACCGCCGGTCATATTCAGTTTGATGCCAACTGTGTCACCTGAACTGACGATATCGCCGACACCGCCGAGTTCATCGACCATTTTTTGAATATGAGCGCGCAAATTATCGGTGTTGTAATCTGTGCAGTTTGCTGTGGTGATTTTAACCTGCGATTGATGGCCTGCCCCTTGCGGTTGTCCAGGATTAAAAGGTGATGCATTATTTTTAGCTGTGTCTTGATTTGATAATGGATTGGATCCGCGGCTGCATGCTCCTGCAATGAATCCTGCTGTAGCAGCGCCCAACCCGGATACGAATTGCCGTCGCGTAATACCTTTTTTCCGATGCATAAAACCACACCTTTCCTTCGTTTGAGAATTCAATTTCTATAAGTTAGTTATTTCAGTGAAAAAAGCAAACAATAAAATGGCTGACAGGTAAAAGCTCACTGATGGGAGAAAATCGTTGCAGCATTATAAAATTGGGCTAAAGCCCGTTATTTCGAGAGTTCATCTTTACCCCGAGCTAAAGCTCGGGGCTATATTATTGCCCCGACTTTTAAGTCGGGGTTGTGATAGAGATTACTTTACCTTTAATGGGCACTTTAGTGCCCAAATATTAAAACTTCCACCCAGGACTGAGGTATTACGCTGACAGAGCAAACATCCCGGAAAGAATGTAAATTCTGATTAAATGTTATAAATAGAGACAAAATGAAATAGAGAGTATGAATTTGTGACAGATATTGCGAAAAAAGTTCGCGACTAAATTTTTATATACAAAGAAATTATAGTTCCTAATATTAATGATAACAAAAGGATAAAATAAAATCTAAGATTAGTAGTGAAATATCAATAATTCTGGCACTGCATTTGTAATAGATAAAACTGCAAATGCATAAATCAGTGTACTAAAGAGGGCATCATGAAAGTCAGGCTCATATTTAACAGATTCGTATTTGTTTTCACAGTTGTCACCATCGGCATATTTTTAACTCTGCCGGTTAAAGTGATTGCTGAAAACGAAAACAAAATGTCAGAATACGATAGTGCCGGAACAAATCTTGGAAAAACAGCATTTATTCAAAAAACGGTTTCTAATCCGTTTGTCCGTGAACAGAAAATTTCCTTTCAAACGAAAAAAGCGGGTTTTGTCGAACTTTGGATAGAAACGCCGCAAGGCGAACTCATCCGGAACCTAATGGCATCTCACAAGAAATCAGGCCGACATGAGATTTCATGGGACGGTCTGGACGAATTACAACGACGCGTCAAGAATGGCGTCTATATTTGTACTTTGAAATTTGACAATGTACGTGATGTACATACGATTACTGTTTTGCGATAACCTCTTCTTCTCATATATACACCCTCCACAGAGGGACGTGAACGAAACCAGACAGTGGTTTAGCAGTGGATAACATATTTAAAGGTGAACGGATCGAATAAAGAATTTCTTCATTGTCCCCATAATGCGCCACAAAGGGTTGTAAACAGAAAGCCTGTTTGCAACCCTTTTTTATTATTTCGTGCATTACTTGCCTGCCACAAAAGTAACCGCATTGTGAACCAATTTTCGAAAATTCTCATTTGCATACGCATGATGATCGTGTCCCAAAAGCAGGTAGACAATGGTCGAGTTTTTATAGGAATGCGTCCAGGCTAACAGATCGCCGCTTTCAGGATGCTCGGTTGAAAGCAGGGGAGTGACGGTTGGTAGAACCGAGTAATAGTTGTACACTTCATCATGAATGGTAAAATCACTTACACCGTGGGTAACCGGATGCTCTTTTTCCACCTTGACGTTAATGTCCACACCGTGTTTGTACGTTGATACCAGGGTATCGCCTTTGGCAGTCACATACGGATTTTCGTGGTAATGGCCGCCCATGATGTTCGCATATTCTGGCCAATCCGGATACGAAGCCAGCGAATGATGCATAAACACAATGCCCATGCCATCCTCAACAAGCCGGAGAAAAGATTCTTTTTGCGCCGGGCTGATTTCTTTGGGCATGTCATAAAAAAGCAGCGCATCGTACTTTTTTATCTCTTCCGTGCCCCAAAAGTCCCGGACCTGCGGATGCTGCATTTCTGTCCATTCAATATCATCAAAGCTGTCAAACACCGCAAAAAACTCGTCCCGCTCAAAATCGTGGCCGCCGGTGATGATGAGCAGATTGACCGGTTCGGCTGTTGAAACAGACGTTATGCATAACACAACCATCAAAGGCAAGATCATTGTTTTCATTATGTGTCTCCTCAGATTTTTGTGATTGAGATTTTTGTCAACACTGACACGAGTGATTCAAAATAAATATTTCCGAGGAAAAATCATATGAAAAAAGTATTCCTGTAAAAGCTCAGGTTTAGAAAGGCACTCTCGTAGTACATTTTCCAGGTGAGTTACGTGTTTTGGGATCCGCCCTTATTAACGGTTTGCCGCTTAGTAGACTCGCTATTGGCCTACAGGTTCTTTGTCCACCATAGCTTGGCGACGAGTAGGGTGGCAGGAACAAGTAAAATCGCTCCGACCACAACGAAGGCAATGCGCCCGGGGGAGTTGGGGGTGGCCCACGTAACTACGAAAAGCCACCAGGCTTCTGCGATCAGGGCACTGAGGAACAGCGGATACATTTGCCATGTAATCCTCCTAATCCATCGGGGCGACTTGGCCGTTGTATAGAAGGCAATATCTAGCGCGTTCGGGTGGATGTCCAAGCGCTCCGATCCTGTGGTCTTGGTAAGCTCATAATACTGGTAAATGGCGCGCCTCCAGGCTCTCAACGCCCCGAAAGTTGCGAGGAGGAGAAACGCAATGACTGCTCCGCCCGAAGCTAAAATGATACGTGCGTCCAGCTTCAGATCAACGAAAGGAACGCGAACATTCTGCGTTTCTGGGCATGCGTGTTGTAGTGCCAAGAAGAAGATGCCGATAAGCAACAGAATCCATAGGTACCGGCTTTGAGCCCGCCCCATGGCGTCAACACGTCGGAGCCAATGAGCCGCTTCTTCGTTGTGATCAGTCATGGTTGGTCTCCGTACTGTCTAACGATCTCTATTTTTCATAAACAAAAAAATAATGCCATATTGAAATTAAACCCTTTCACATGCATATTATCAAAACAGTCGCTAATAAAAAAATATGAAAGGGTTTCACCATGAAATTTAATGCATCGCAACACAAAAGGCAATTAATGAGGCACAAAAATATGTCAGGCATTTCCGGAATTGAGCCACGAGTCCTCAGGGCCAAGTCCAACCCCGCGTTCGCACATCGACCTTCACTCCGTTCAGGTCGAGTGCAACGCTTATTCGTTATACTTTTTCTATTCTTTATTGATGCAAACATTTTATTAGATTCTGAATTCAATAAG
The DNA here is from genome assembly GCA_964607755.1 of uncultured Cytophagia bacterium. Classification (GTDB taxonomy): domain Bacteria; phylum Zhuqueibacterota; class Zhuqueibacteria; order Residuimicrobiales; family Krinioviventaceae; genus CAZSMC01. The sequence goes on from CAZSMC010000089.1 coordinate 14,033, forward strand.
TGTGACAAACCGTATTTGCGTATACATTTTCTAGCGGTATGTTGCTTAAGAATTTAAATTTAATACGACTTTATTTCATTCACGTTCTTTAACTAAAGTGATGGTCCCTTTCCAGTGATGGTGTGAATTAGGGTCTTCCGAACTATTATAATCATCTGTTTTGCCTTTTCCTGTAGCGCCTTCATATTTTCCGGTCCCACCAAGTATTTCAAAATCATCTTTCCAGTATTCAGTAACAAATGAGGGATGCTCATCCGTTTTTCCTTCAATTACCTGGCCTTCACATGACACAAAAAGAGTATCGTTGTTTTTATCAACAATATAACTGGATTGGTTACCATAATATCCCTGCTCATTGGCACAAAAATCGAAATGAACATTAATATCACCCATGATGTTCGAAGTGCCAATACAATCGACTAAAATTCGAAAAGGCAGAGAATCAGTACATTTTTTGTGTAGAAGCGTGTCAGGGCCAAAATAGATGTAACTGCCAGTAAACTTGGCTTCGAATGTTTCAGTAACCATTACATCTTTATCTTCAGATTTTTTGCAGAAAAACAAATTAAATACCAGACATAGCCCTAAAGCCAAAGCTGTAATAACTTTTAGATTTTTCATGACTCCTCCTTTTTATTATG
>CAZSMC010000090.1:0-14329 GCA_964607755.1 uncultured Cytophagia bacterium
CTCACAATAATGTAAAACATTTTTGAAAGGAACCATATTATGTCTACTCGACAACTAGGTAATAATCTTAGACGATGTCGTTTTGACAAAAATGAGACGTCTCAACAAATATTGGCCAACGCGATCGGCGTGACCAGACAAACAATCCTTTCAATTGAAAAAAGTAAATTTGTTCCATCCACTTTGCTTGCACTGAAAATCGCAAAATTCTTTAACAAACCTGTTGAGGAAATCTTTTTCATCATAGAGGATGAGAATCAAAGTCTTTAGCAAATAAAACCTGACAGAATTACTTACTGAGCTAAGGAGGTTAAAATGAATATCAAATTATTTCTTGTTTCCATTCTTGTATTTGTGGCCATACTCTACTGGATTTTGCCCAGAACCAAACTCTCTCAAAAGTTTAGAATGAATGTCGGAGTATTTTACATCATGAATGTAATCGGAATCGTTTTTGGGACATTGGGCATCATTGTATCTTTTCTTTGGCCAGATTTAGTCTTAGAAAGACATTACTTTGAACTAATACTACTTCCGATTTTATTTGTCTATGTTTATACTGCTATCATCAAAAAAGTCAAAGTTGCCAAAGAGCTCTACGATGAGAAACAGAATCTGAATATGACTCAAGCAGCTGCCGTAACATGGCCGATATCAATCGTAGTTGTATTTTTGCTTTACGCAATGTATCAAGAAGGAATATTAACAGGGCTAATTTTCTTTCCTATTTTCCTGTATTGTTCTTTCACTTTTTATTCAGCAAGTACTTTATATTTTTTCAAAAAGAATTAACCAGGGTGATTGAAAAAATCTGGCATCTTTTGGTAATGCATAACATTAGTAAAGTACTGTTCATCTACTTTAAAAACAATGAATACATATAGGAAAAAATGGCTATACATATAATTTCAATGCTCCTAAATATAGGAAACCAATTCTCATATATATAGCTATTTTTCTTTCAAAAACTCTTGTTTTATTTTTACTATATTGATCCATATTATCTCAAAACACAATGCCAACTTACGAGTTTAATTTTGATGAAAAGGTAGCATAATAATGATGTCGAATACTATGAAAAAAAGGCACAATAAAGCGATCAAGCCATTAGCTCTATTGTGCCTTTTAAATTTTATTCATACGACCCCTTTTATGCTTTATTCCTTCATTATCTTTTGTACCTTATAAAATAATGTTTAAAAAATCAAGTACTTTTTAATTTTCCGTGAAATGCTTAGGTACAATTCCAATAATGTGTCATAAAACTGGCAAATAACACATTATCATTTCCGAATGTAAGTCATTGATAGGCAGGAATTTAGAAGCTTATGATACTGGATTCGAACCAGTGACCCCCTGCTTGTAAGGCAGGTGCTCTGAACCAGCTGAGCTAATCGCCCGGTTGCTATTCAATGCTGCTTTGATCTGATTTGGGTTTAGCAAAAATGGCAATCGGAACGACAATGCAATACGCAATAACTAAAATAATCGGTGCTATGGTTAGTGTCATTACGCCATCGACCGGTCCTATAGACATAAAAATATAACCGATAATAAGCAGCAAAACAGCCAGTCCAAAAAGCCAGTAATTTTTAGCTGAAAGGGAGAGAGCAGCAAGATTTTTTTTCTTTTTCTTTGCCATAATTTTTTAGAACTTGAGTTTACAATAAAATTTATTCTGTTAATTTAAATATATTATAGCTTCCAGTCAAGTTTTAATTCTCTTGTCGCAAAAGTTCCTCGTTACGAGACTATTCCAATGGATGATAAAATCAGAAATGTATAACACTTTACCCGTTAAAAAAGAATGTAAAATGCCGCCTGAACTGAACAGAAAAAGTTATCGGAACGAAATTCAAACACATTCTATTCTTTACCAATAAACTCGTTCATTTTTACTTCTAGTTCGTTGAATAAGGACAGAATAATTTTTAACCCACCGTTGTCAATGGTTTTGTATATTGCCTTGTCACTAAGCCCCACACGGTTGGCAATTTCTTTTACTTTTTTGTTATTCATTAGTAGAGCCAATACTTGAAAACGGTTCTTTTTCCACGTTCTTATGCTGTGCGATAAAAGCTGCAGAGATGTATTCATCAGTTCTGTGTATTCACCACAACCGTTAATGGACAAAATTGTTTTCCATTTTTTTATACCCTGGATATTTTCGAGCGCAGTGTCCAGGGCTGGACCAGCAAATGAATCGGACAGTGGAGTTTCTAACGGGCCAATTGCACATGAAAAATGATATTTCTGCGGCCTCACCGCCTCTAATATCGGAAAAATATCCTGAAACAACGAATCCGCGCTGCTGTACACAGCCCGCGCTTCCCCGGAATCTTTTATGGTTAGAGGCACGGCTAAAACATCCTGACTTTTCTGATTGCGTTCTTGCACAACTTTTTTTAGCTGTTCAGAGAGAACAAAAGGTTGTGCTTTCCTTTTTTCAGAAAAAGGACGGCCACAAAGTACAAGATAGTTTTTCATTTTGCCACCCACTTTATATAGTAAAGTAATGGTCTGATTTGACGACAATGAATTATCTTTTTAAAAATAATTTCAAAACAGAGAAAAGTTTTTCAAATCCATTTCCAGTCTAAAAAGAGATTATTTGCTAGTTTTCCGGACAGAAAAGAAGTGGCGGGAGAGAAAATGCCGGGTCTGGTCCAGTACCAATCGAGTAATACATGAACAAATTATGTTGAAAGAATAATTCCTGTAAACAAGATTTTCTCGTTTTTGGCATGAAAACCACACCTGTCCAAAATACATATTTTCTAAAAGAATGTAAAGTTTATTTTAAACCCTGTTTGGATCATTGCTCTTCTCAAGAAATATTTTACCAGTTGGACATAAATCATTTAGAGGACATTGTTTACAACGCGGAGCGCGCGCGATACAAATTCGCCGGCCCAGTTTTAGAAAATTCATATGCATCGAATAAGATTTGTTCTCAGGCACCAGTGGCTGCATAAGATGATATGTTTTTATAGCACTTGACTTTTCCGGCACCAGACCAAGTCGGCGACAGAGCCGATGGACATGTGTGTCTACCGGGAAAACATCCACGCCACAGGTAAACATTAGCACCACAGAAATCGTTTTGATGCCAATGCCTTTCAGTGCGGTAAATGTCTCAATAACTTTATCCGGGTCTTTTTCACAAATAAAGTCAATGTTGAGTGTGCCGTAGGTATCGTTGATCCAGCGCAAAATGTCTTTAATGCGCTGACTTTTTTGATTAGCAAGACCAGCAACGCGGATAGTATCTGCAATATCATTCACCGGCGCGTCCATAACGTCTTTCCACTCCGGGAAACGTGCACGCAACCTGGAATAAGCGGCATCCCGGTTCCGGTCATTAGTGCTTTGAGACATGACTGTCTTGATGAGACTACTCAACGGATCGCTGTGTCCCTTCCACACTGGTTCGCCAAATTCACGCTCCAATCGACGAATTATTTCAGTTATGTGTGTCGCTTTCATTCACGTAATCTTTTTATAGTGGTCAAGCTCGAAACCGGTTCAAAATACACTGCACAGCGCAATGTATAAACGGAAGTTATTGATGGAAATTGTTCCGCGATTTAAAAAATACAAATATTCAGCAAATATAGACATTCGAGGGTACTTTTCAAAACTGAAGAAAAATTAATTTGGGCAGATTATTTGCAACACTCTTTAACATATGTATATTTTTAAGATTAACTGAAAAGCTGACCCGTGCCACCAGCTTGAACTCTAAAAGGCAAGTGCGTAAACCTGCCCTTTTTCATTTAAAATAATACAAATTATAACCGTAAAAACAATAGTATACGTCAACTGAATGTATATGAAAAACATCTAAAGGTTAAACATGAAAAGCTCGCGCCTCTTTGTTTTGGTCACTATTTTTATTTTTTTGACGTCTGGTTTTTTGTCCGCAGAGAACACGCGTCTCATTTTTGAACATTCTTTAAGCAATGACAATGGAAAAGGATTCTCCACCATTGAAAACCTGAACGGAAAATTTGATGCAAACGGCTGGCAATCTACAGATCCGGATATCACTAACGGCAGCAAACTAAAGATTACTTTTAACGACCGTCTTCCACAAGTCGGAACAATTGAGTGGACGATTCGCAACTTTGATCCCTACAATCAATCAGATTATTCCAGACACCATGTGGCGCTTGTAACGTCAACAGAAGATTTTGACCGCCGGTTTTATGAAAACGGATCGTGGTTATATTTGCGAACCGGAGAATCATATCGCAAGCCGGATGGTTCTTGTTCTTTCCGAATCGATTGCTCGCCAATGGGAGTCGACCGACGCTCTCAGCCTCACATTTTAGACTGGAAAAAATGGGATAAAAATGCAAGCTATCGCTTCAAAATTGAATATGATCTTTATCAGCTTCGTTTTTATATCGATGATCAACTCATACGCAAGGTGGATTTTGAGGGCCAAAGTCAGCGGTTCAAATACCTTTATCTCAGCGGCGACCCCACTTATCCTTCTTTGGTTGGTCCCATCTATTCCAATCTCAAAGTCTACACAACAAATACAGAAATTATTTACAGCGATAAAACCGGCTCTTTAAATTTGGAAGGACTGGGTTACCCGGACTTTGCCGGGCACGGCCTGACGGTCGGCGATGTGAACGGTGATGGACTGGAAGATATTTATGTTGGCAATTGCTCGCAAGGAAAATGTCTGCGGGACATCCTTTACATTCAACAACCGGATGGAACCTTTACAGATGAGACTCTCGAACGCGGTGTGGCTGACGAGTGCTGCACCCATGGCGTCATTTTTTTCGATGCGGATAATGACGGCGACCTGGATTTGTTCAACGCTAATACCTGGGAACCCAATCAGCTTTACATCAATGATGGAAACGGATATTTTACTGAAGAAAGCTTTTCCCGGGGGATTGAAGATATTGACGGTGAAACGCGCGGTGCCGTTGTGTTTGATGCCAACAATGACGGCTGGCTGGATATTTTTGCGGCCAATTGGGGCATGCAGAACGAATTGTATATTAATGATGGGACAGGACATTTTACACGTGAATATTGGGGGGCTGAAGGTGCAATAGAAGATGTAGAGACGATCGGAACGCAAGGGGTGACGGTTTCAGATATCGATAATGACGGCGATTATGATCTTTATATATGCAAGCGCGAAAAAGCTAATGAACTTTACATCAATGAAAACGGCAGATTCCGTGAAGCTGCTTCGGAACGGGGCGTTGACGTGGGTCGCCGCTCAGACGGTGCAACATTTGCCGATATCGACAACGATGGAGACATGGACCTGTTTGTGGCAAACAGCCGGCAACCCGATTATAAAGGTGATATGCTTTTGCATATTTTTGTGAATAATGGCAATGGGTATTTTACTGATAAAACAACCGATTATGACATCGCCATGGAAGGATATACGGCTCAGCTTTTTGATGCGGATAATGACGGCTATCTGGATCTGTTCCGGCTTCGAAATACCGTTTACAACCCAACCGCATGCACCGTTTTGAATATTAATGATGGGCAAGGCCAGTTTCGGTCAGCGGGATATTGCGGTGCCGCTCTAATTGCCAGTGACTCGCGCGGCTGTCTGGTCCGCGATGTCGACCATGATGGTGATATGGATATGTATATAACAACCAAAAATTTTGAAAATATCTACCTTGAAAATGAAACGCCACAAACCGGACACTATATCCAAATTTCAACAAAAGGACCGGCAGGCGATACCGGCGGTGTCGGCAGCAAAATTGATGTGTATGAAGATGGCTATCTTGGACATCCAACCCGCCTCCTCGGTCACAGAGAGGTCACGACTGCTGTCGGTTATTTGAGCGGCTCCGGACTGGTCCAGCATTTCGGTTTAGGTCAGCGTTCGTTTTGTGATGTTCGCATTACTCTGGTTGACGGAACGGTCATAGAACGAGAGCATGTGGCGGCGAATCAACGCATCGAAATTGCCTTGCAGCAGGACTTTACTCAATTAAGAGCTGTCAGCGGCGACAATCAATCCGGTTATATCAATCAAAAGCTGCAGCAACCTCTTGTCGTTTGTCTCACAGACCAGGATGATAATCCGGTCTCAGATGAGACAATAACTTTTGTCGTGACTGAGGGCGATGCCACGATCGAAGGTTCTGCATCTGTCCAAACAAATGTAGACGGGGAAGCATCGGCAACAGTTGTTTTGGGAAATGCTCCCGGATCGGTCACTATCGAAGTGCGGCACGAGACTGCGAAAAACTCTCCGGTTGTTTTTACAGCTATCGCACAAGTACCGGATATTGCGCTGAACAAAGTTAGCGGTGACCAACAGACCGGTCAAGTGGGCGAACAATTACCACAACCTGTTTCGGTTGTTGCTCAATATACTACTGGCCAGCCCGTAGCCGGGGAAAACATCGTTTTTACAATAAAAAGCGGCGGCGGTAATTTTGCCGGTGATACGACCACATCAGTTGCCACAGACGCTCAGGGCAAGGCTGCTGCATATTGGATACTTGGTCCGAATTTAGGACAACAGACCTGTCACGCAGAATTGAATGGGCTTGCTGTGGAATTTCAGGCGACAGCGCTTACTGGTGATCCGCATCAAATCAAAGAAATCTCGGGTGATGGTCAAAACGTCCAGCCAGGGGTGGCATTCGCAGATTCTTTCAAAGTTCAAATTGTTGATCGTTTCGATCACCCGGTAAGAAATCATCCGGTGTCGTTTCAGATAACAAACGGCAACGGTATTCTAAATGACAACGGTCAGTTTTTTGGACAAGTGACGAATCATAGCGGCTATGCTTCTGTATCCTGGACTCCGGATGCTTATAAAGGTCCAGCCAATACCCTCCAGGCCAGTTCCTCCTTTAATGACAATCCGTTGCAAAACTCACCGGTAACCTGGCATTTTCCGGAGATCGATGTTGATCCGCAAAAATCAAGCATCACCGCCACCAGTCCGGTTCCTGCAGACGGAATCACAGAATCAGAAATTGTTGTGACCTTGCGAAACAGTGACAATGAGCCGGCCGGTTCCGGCTTGACGGTTAAACTTTCTGCAGACGGCACGGGACACACGTTCCGGTCGCCGGATTCAACAACAGATGAAAACGGACAAATTCTGGCTTTTCTAAAGAGTACAGTTCCAGGTACAAAAAGAATAACCGCCATTGTAACCGGACTTTTTTTGACATTGAATCAACAAGCCGAAGTGGTGTTTGAGAGCACAGAACAGGTTGCCGAGCGTTTGGTTTATGTTGACGGTAACAATCAAGCTGCAACCGTAAACAGCACGATTGCAACTCCCCTGCAAGTGAAAGTGCTGGATACAAACGACCTTCCGGTACCAAACTATCCTGTCGAGTATGTTGTGACCCAGGGAGATGCTTCAATTAACGGGGGAACCAGTTTTATCGACACCACAGCGGCAACCGGAATTGCCCAGGCTGTGGTTACACTTGGCAGAAAATCAGGAACGGTACATGTTGAGGCACGGGCAGAAGAACTTGATAATTCGCCGATTCAATTTACCATCGAGGCGCGTCCTGGCGAAGCGCGAAATGTGTCCATTATCTCCGGGAATAATCAAGAAGGTACTGCCGGCCAAAAATTGATAAATCCACTGGTTGTGCAAGTGGCCGATGTGTATGCGAATCCGATTCCCGAATATCCGGTGCAATTTCGCACAAAATCCGGGGACAGTCATTTTGACGGCTCATCATCCACTGTTGTTCAGAGCGATTCTGCAGGTCATGCCAGTGCGGCGGTGACTCTTGGTCAAGCAGCCGGCACGCACAAGATCGAGGCGAAGACGAGTTTCGCTTCTGTTATTTTTACTCTAATTGTTCACGAACCTCGCTTGCCAGACGTGGCAAAGTCCGGTTTACGCGCAACCTCTCCGGTGTTGCCGGATGGCCTGGATCGTTCAGAAATCACTGTCACTATCCGCGATCAACATGGTGAAGTGTTGCCTGGAGTGGGCGTTCGGGTTAATGCGACCGGCGCCAACAATGTGCTGGTACAGCCCGATTCGATAACAGACTCGGAAGGAAAAACCCGTGCCTATCTCTCTGCAACCACTGAAGGCGACCGTCTGGTCATGGCTTATATTATTCCTGATAATCGAGTGGTGGAAGAAAAAGCTGTGGTGTCTTTTTCCTGGGGTGAACCAGAGCTTTTTATGATCTCTGGAAATGCACAGACGGGTACGGTTGGCGAATATGCTCCCTCTCCGTTAGCCGTAAAATTGAGCAGCAACAATCGACCGCTGGCAAATCAAAAAGTTACTTTCTCTGTCGTTGAGGGCGGCGGGGCTTTTGATGGCAAGCCCAGCGTCGAAACCATTACTGACTCGGCTGGTCTGGCTTCTGTTCAATATAAAATCGGCAAAAAAGCAGGATTGAATAGAGTGAAAGTGAGCTCCGAAATTACCCAGGGTGAAAAAAGCTTTGAAATTTACGGCAACTCAGGTGAACCGGCATCGCTAGTGAAACTTGCCGGTGACGGGCAAAATGTTCGCACGCTGAGCGTGCTGCCGGAAACTTTAAAGGTCGCTGTGCATGATAAATTTGCAAATTGTATTGCTCATGAAAAAGTCACCTTCACTGCAATAGATGGGGGACAAATTATCACCAGCCAGCCCGTATTGTCCGATTCACTCGGCCGGGCAGTAACGCAAGCTGCCGTCGGAAAGCGTAGCGGAGACTATACGTTTAGAGCCCAAACAGACAATGGCGCGATGGCTCTGTTTCGTGCCACAGCGATGGAACAAAACAGCGCTCCTCAAATTCTTTCTTTCTTTCCTCAGGATACGGATCTACATGTCAATTATGGCGAAAGAGTAATCTTTAAAATTATAGAAGCGGCTGACATGGATGAAGACCCGCTTTTTTATTCGTGGCTGCTCAACGGCCGGCAAGTGAGTCAAAAAACAACTTTTGAACTCTTTCTTAGCCAGGCATTTCCGAACCAGAATACTGTCACTTGTTTGGTTACCGATCATCGTGATACCACGAGTGTGACCTGGAACATGACTGTCAATCCGACAAAAGTAGAATTGTCTTCTTTTACGGCAAACTATGACAGAGAAAATGGTATTATAGTGCAATGGCACGTGGCCCAACATAACGACACAAAGGCGTTCCGTTTGTGGCAAAGCAAAACAGAAAATAGAAACGATGCTGCAGTGATTCGTCAAGTCGGGCGCAAATCAGCGAAAGAAGCGCGCTATTCAATCCAACAAGATGAGAATATCACACCTGGCACTTATTTTTATTGGCTCGAAGACATTGCACACAATGGTCACACAACTATGCACGGACCGGTGCAGGTTACCGTCACAGCACCGGAACATTTTGTGCTTTATCAAAATTTCCCCAATCCATTCAATCCTCTAACCACAATTGTTTTTGACTGCCCAAAAACCCAGCCGGTTTCTTTAATTGTCTTTAATCAAAACGGTCAGATCATTAGGACGCTGAAAACAGGAACGGTCAAAGCCGGCGTGCACCGCGTTATCTGGGATGCCCGGGATGAGCATGGAAATGTTGTGCCTTCTGGAGTGTATTTTGTGAACTTGCGCGCTGAAAATTTCCACCAGACACGTAAGATATTATTGATGAAATGAAAAATTGATATGGGCACTGGCTAATATACCATTCTCTTAATCTCCTGTCATTTCCGGCCCGAGTTGCAAACCAATTTATCCAACCATCAAAACAAAAGCCACTTCCTGGCATTATATTGACTGCCAGGAAGAACGGATGCTTGTCAGATCCAGGAAAATTTTACTAATTTTATGAAATTGACGGTTTGGTGATAATGGAAGCAGAGCATGCCAGCCATTACAATCACTGGTATAAAGCCGATATGCCTTCTGGCACCGGGATGAAAGCGGATTCGGCCGGCGCCTGGAAAGGCGGCGTTCTGCGATTTGATATTCAATTCAAACATCCCGGTAAATATGCCCTTTGGGTGCTGGGACGAAAGAATCCGGATGACGGCAAGTGGAGCGGCGATACTAAATCGGCATGGACCCAGGAGGTCTGGCCTGATTATAAAGAGTGGTCTCATGGTGGCTTGAAAGAAAATATCGAGATGGTTGCCAATCCCGCGCTTTTCACTTATGCCATTCCGTTTTTCACCCACGATGGCGGCGGATTCAAGGAATTCGATAGCCCGGACTTGAGCGATGAATTCTACGTTCGTTATGCCCAGTTTTCGTCTTTTAATGCAATCTGGCTGGCATTACGATTCGACTCAAAATATAACTTTTGTGAAATTGTCTGCATCGACAAAAAGCGAGATAAAAGTATTAATACATTAATTGGACAAGATGATAATAATCAATTTACAGGAGGTAGGATGTTGCGAAAACGTGTATATGGGTACTTTTTTTTCTCGGACTAATTTTTGGCAATTTATGTTTAGCACGAGATTTTCCGGTTTACAGCTCGGTTCCGGAAAAAGAGATGGCCTACACAAATGTTACGGTGGATTTCAGCAGGCCTGTGCGACCCTGGGATGGATTCGGAGTCAATTACGTCGAAACGTGCCAGACGCGCGATTATTCCGAGTGGGCGCAGGATTACGGCGGTTTTAGCTTGTTAGATGAATCTGAAAAGCAGCAGGTGACATGCTGTCAATCACACGGAAAATGCTGGATAAAAACGGTCTGCACAAAGTCCGGGTAACCCCGGGCGAAACACAAAACTGGCACCGGTTTCATATGTGGGGATACGCTCCGGCCATTATAGCGAATGAAGACGCTCTCGCCAGGCTTGGACTCATCTCCAGTCACAGTTTTGTTTTTTACCGTGAACGTGCAAGCCGGTTCTACGGCGACTGGCGGAGCAATGGCGTTGATATGCTTCGGCTTGCCAAAGGCACTGCCGGAAACAAATATGAAGACTTGCATTATCTTTTCTTAATTTTTGATTTCGGGATCAAGATAAAATAAATCTCTGGCTGTATAAAAAAATGTCCCGGAAGCTAAAAACCCGGGACATTTTAACCAACTCTTCAAATTAAGCTGAAAATAGAGCTTTTATTTGATCGTTATTTTCATCGTGCCGGTTTCGCCAACTGCGTTTTCAGGCATCTCCTCATTGACGATTTCTTTTCCTTCTTTGTCAATAGCGGTAAAATCAAGATTGAGAGTTTCGCCAACCGGCGCGTCATTTGGAATAGGTCCCTGCAAAATCCAGACATTTTTTTCGGCTGTAGTATCCGGATACAGGCTATACTCCGGTGCATCCCAGCGGTATTCGCGCACGTAAAGGGTGACCTTGCTGATATCTTCCTGCTCACCTGTAAATACTGCCTTGACTGTCACCGTATCTCCGATTGCAGCTTCATCCGGCTCGATACTGGCTTGCACAAGTTCAGTCTGCCCGGCAATTCCCATACTTGCTAATAAAAACAATACAATAACACACATCAAACCTCGTGTCATAATGCCTCCTTTTTTTTGATTTTTCATTGAGAATATCGAAACACATATTCGCCTGATCCGACTTTAATAAGCACTTTATTTCCTTTTTGTTCATGAGACAAAATTCCCTTTGCTTCTGACAGAGATTTGCCGCTTTCTTCTACCAGTTCCGTTTCAGCGTCCGGAAGAAGGATTGTCGCTGAGGTGTTGGCTGGAATGGTCACTTTTAGCTCGAACGTGCCGTCATTCAGTGTCCAGCCGGAACCAACCTTGCCATAGAGAGAGTGATGCTCTGCCCTGGCGTAATCCAGTCCGCCACCCGGATGAGGTTGAATAATGATGTGCTTGTAACCGGGCTGGTCAGGATCGATTTCAATTCCGGCAACCACCCTGTACAGCCATTCGCCAATGGCACCATAAGCATAGTGATTGAACGAATTCATGCCCGGATTTTGAAATGTGCCGTCCGGCTTGATACCATCCCAGCGTTCCCAAATGGTTGTGGCATTTTTGGTGATCGGATATAACCAGGACGGATACTCTTTACGATTTAAAAGCATGAACGCCTCGTCGTAATAGCCGTATTCGCCGAGCACGTGGCATATTTGCGGCGTGCCTAAAAATCCGGTTGTGATATGCTTGAACCCATTCACATCGTTGGCAAGACGTTGGGCGGCGTTTTTGCGCAAGGAATCCGGAAGAAGATCGAACGCCAGTGCCAGCGAATAGGCGGTTTGCGTGTTCGACGCCACCCGGCCGTTCGGCGTGACAAATTCATTGATAAAAACAGTTTTGATGTTTTCAAAGAGTTCAGAATATTTTTCAACATCTTGTTTTTTATCCAGAATTTTTGCCGTGCGGATGAGCAGATCAGTAGACCGCGCAAAATAGGCCTGAGAAATCAGATCTTTTGACGTGGTGGCGCCGGGGTAATCGGAACGGTCTGTGGAAAACGCCAGCCAGTCGCCAAAAGTAAAATCAGTATTCCAGAAATAACTGTCCCCGGCACGAAACGCCATGTAATCCACCCAGCCTTTCATGCAATCGTATTGCTCTTCTAAAATTCGCTTGTCACCGTAAGAGAGGTAAACCGTCCAGGGAACGATCAAAGCGGCATCGGCCCAGCCGGCGGCTGCAGACTGACCTTTGTCTTCTTTGTAAGACAGGCAATTTGGGATAACGTGAGGGATTTCACCACGCGCCTGCTGGTCTGCGCTGACGTCTTTGAGCCATTTCGTGTAAAATCCGGCAACATCGGCATTGAAACAGGCGGTGCGGGCAAAGACCTGGGCATCGCCAGTCCAGCCAAGACGCTCATCGCGTTGCGGGCAGTCTGTGGGAACATCCAGGAAATTTCCTTTTTGACCCCATTTTATGTTATGCTGAAGTTGATTGATCATGTCATTCGAACACTCGAACGTGCCAGTCGGCTCGATGTCGGAATGCACCACAATTCCGGTGAGGTCATCAAGCGTTAACTCGCCGGGATAATTATCCACAGCAACATATCGAAATCCTTGAAACGTGAAACGCGGTTCATAAACTTCTTTGCCTGTTCCTTTCAGCGTATAACTGTTTGTTTGATCGGCAGCGCGCAAGTTCTCTGTATAAAAATTGCCTTCCCTGTCCAGCACCTCGGCATGACGCAAGGTGATAGTGCGGCCTCTTTCACCTTCCACTTGCATTCTTATCCAGCCGACCATGTTCTGCCCTATATCGACGACCGTATCTCCTTCAGGCGTGACAAGAATGTCAATCGGCTTGATCTTTTCGATTTTGAGGATCGGAGGACCGGCAGGGGCAATAAGATTATCTTTTGGAAAAGATTGTATATTGACGCCTTTCCAGTCACTGTCATCAAATGAAGCGGTTGTCCAGCCTTGCTTTTCCAGGCGCGCATCGTAGTTTGCGCCATTGTAAATATCCGAAGCCAGGATGGGGCCGGTGGAACATGTCCAGGTGTCGTCCGTGCCAAAAGTCTCGATGTCACCGTTCTCATATTCTACTGTGATTTGAGCGAGCAGAGCCAGTTTTCTGCCGTAGGTATTTCGCTGAGTTTGAAATCCCAGATTACCCCGGTACCAGCCATCACCGAGAAAAACGCCGACCGCGTTGTCGCCGGATTGGAGCAGAGAAGTGACATCGTAGGTCTGGTACTGGATGTGTTCCTGATAGGCTGTCCAGCCAGGGGTAAAAACCTGCTCGCCAACGCGCTTGCCGTTCAAATGCATTTCATACAGACCATGAGCCGTAACATAAGCGCGTGCTTTTTTTATGTCATTTTCCAGTGAAAATGTCGTGCGCAGCATGGGGCAGGGATTTGAGACCGAATAGTCCTCGACCAGATCCGGTTCTATCCACTCTGCCTTCCAGGCTTTCGCTTCCAAAAGCCCCATTTCCCAGAACGACGGTTCACTCCATTCACTTTCACCGTTCTCCGTCCACACCTTGACCCGCCAGTAAACCCGTTGGCCGGAACGCAGCGGTTCACCCTGGTATTCCACCTGCACAGATTGATCGGATTTGACTTGTCCGGTTTTCCATAAAAGATTATTACCGGATTCGAGGTTTTCTTCTGTTAACGCAACTTGAATGGCATAAGCCTGCTGCATCACATTTCGTTCAGACGATTGCAACTGCCAGCCCAATCTGGGCTTGACAACATCAATACCCAGGGGATTTGTTTTGTACTCGCAGATTAAATTGGTAATCCGCACATCTGCATTTGCAGATGCAACATTTTTAAAAGAAATGAGCACAAAACAGCAAAAAATGACAAACAGAAAGAAACGGGAATTCATAAGGCACCTCTTTGTTTTTGGATTCAATTTGCAAATTTTACAAATAATTTTCTCTTAAATCAAGAATAATTAATATGTTTTTCCAGAGCTCTTTAAA
>CAZSMC010000091.1:0-14174 GCA_964607755.1 uncultured Cytophagia bacterium
AAACTCATTACCGCGGCAATGCTGACAGCGCTTTCCGCAGCCATGGGCTATGTATTTATGGCTGTACCAAATATTGAATTGTTCACCGCCACAGTTTTTATTTCCGGATTTATTGCAGGACCGGCATATGGCTCACTCATTGGCGCTCTGGCCGAACTCATTTACGGTACCCTCAATCCTTTTGGGGCCTCAGCAATGCCGTTGCTTATTGCTCAAATCATATCCATGAGTCTGGTTGGATTTATTGGTGGACTTTTGCGGGTAAACCGCTGGATGCGCTTTTCTTTGGGTAAAAAAATTATCATTTGCGCACTTTGCGGATTCTTTCTCACCCTCATTTTTGACATTTTGACCACCTTGAGCTTTGCTGTTTTTATCGCTCAGGGGGATACCACAAAAATTGCTTCAATTTACGCATCAGGTGCTCTATTCTATGTCACTCACCTGATTGTTAATACTGCTATTTTTGCAACAGTTGTGCCCATCATTTTAAATCGTGTGCGAACCTATCAAACAAGCAAAAACCAGTGAAAATAATTGCTTACATCGTTTCCGCTCTTCTGTTATTCTCTCAAACATCCAGTGCCCAGGTAGAAGAAGATACGACAAAGACAGTGGCACCTCAAAAAATTGATACATTAAGACTGGACCTTCCATCCCCTTCTCCTTTTGTCTGTCAAGTTCTTTGGGCGGACACAAGTATTCTTGCCGGATCAAAATACACTACCTTTGCGGATATTATGGATCTGTTTCCTGGTGTGTACCATCATAACCGCGGCAGCGTCGGCCAAAAAGCATTCACATCATTTTTTGCCGGATCGCCAGGCGATATCATTCTGGAATATGACGGATTGATCCTCAACGATCCCCTGACCGGAAAAGCAGATCTGAATATCATTCCTACTGAGAGTATCGGACGTATTCGCGTTGAGCACGGCCCGAATCACCAGTACGGCTACATGCCTTCCGGTCAATCTTTGCACCTTTCCTCTCACAACATGGCAAGCCTGCCAATTCGGTCGCAAGTGGCTTACCGGACTGGCGGTCATTCGTACAACGATGTTGATGTCCGGCTGGGCATATTGGTCAACAAGAGTCTGGCTATCAATGCCGGAGGCCTGTCCAAACTGTATTTTGGCACCATGCCCAACACCAAATACAAGGCGGAACGCTGGAACCTGAAAATCGACAAGCAAATGACTCCATCATGGTCCTTGCATTACGTGTTCCTCAACAATAAATCTCATGTCCGATTTCCCCTGGCAGACACACCACCTGAATTTGATTTTTTACAGACGCCCCACCAGCAGGACAACCGTGCCGATCATGGTCTTTTTCTCCGGCATTCTGAAAAGTTGGAATTGTCATTCCAGCACACCAGACTGAATCGTAAAGTATGGACCGAAGGTTATGTTTTTGACGAAACACACAGCATCGATCAATTCCGGATGACCGGTTCCTACACCACATCGTTAGACTTTTTTAAACTCAATGCCGGAATCTACGGCCAGGGATTTGATTTTGACAGCAAAGTATGGGGCAATCATCGCGACTGGCAAGCCGCCGCCTGGCTGAGTTTTTCCGGAAATGCAGAAAATAAACTGGACTGGCGTCTCACAATGCGCGGCACAGCTCATCAGGAATATGAAATGTATCCGCTGCCGGAAATCTCTATCTTTTACAATCTCTCTGATTCGAGCAGAATTTTTGCTTTTGCCAATCGAATCGTAACCTTTCCCAGCCTGGAGGCGCGCTATACGCAAGGTCCTTTTGGCACGAGCGTTTATAAAAATCCTCAACAAAACCAATTATATACAGGAGAAACCTACCAGGTTGTTGCAGGAATGGAAAAGCAAACAAATCTTTATCAGCTTTTCGCCTCTCTATCTTTGCAAAACCGGCTCCGACATATCCAAAAGCACTTTATTGATGAGAGTGTCTATTTCACTAACCGCACAGATTACACCTGCCTTCAAGCCGATGCGCACTTTAATATGTCACCATTTAAGAATTTGTCCTTTTGGGCACAGGGAGCATATTTCTCTTCGTTTGATACCAAAGTGATAAACCGGCCGAATTGGTTCAGCCAGGTCTATGCCGAATATAAAAATACATTTTTCAAAGGTGACATTGACCTGAAAATCCGTCTGGGCGCCACAGTACTTGGTGCGCGGTATGGCGCATATCCTTTCTACGCCGACTGGTCTTCGCAAACCGTTAGCCTGTCTCCGCAACTCGATCCATACGTCCATGTAAACGTCGTGTTTGGCAATGCCCGTCTCTTTTTTGCATTTGATAATTTCATTAACCAGGAATATCAACAGGTATACGGCTATACCATGCCAAAGACATGGATGCGGTACGGTTTTGTCTGGTCATTTTGGGATTGATCTGTCAGTGTCTGACAAATCGAGCGAAATTTTTTCGAATCTTTACTTTATTACATAATTTTTACTTGACATTTTCATAAAAATCCTTAATTTTAGGTTTCAATTTTAAACGAACAGAATTCATTTTTCAGGATAAACTGTGAAAAAAACAAGCGCACAAATTCACTTTTTTGCAAACAATGGGATGACTCTGTGCGCTCAAGATTCTGTTCTGTTAAACATAATTTCCCTGCCTGTCGTAATAGTACGACTCGTCGTACTAGCTATCGTTATTATTAACCTCTTGCTCCTAAAATAAAATACACAGGGTGCAAGAGGACTCGAAAGCAACATCATCTAAAATAACAATTCCCAACTTAAAATTTCCCTCTGCACCCTGAGGAACAAGAATGTCTTTTTGACGTGTGACTTTTTAAACAGGGAATAATTGAAGAGTAATCTTTTTATTCATTAAACAAAGAGGACTAGCCGATGACTGGCGCAGAAATGATTCTTCATGCATTAAAACAAGAAAAAGTTGGCGCTGTGTTCGGGTATCCGGGTGGAGCGGTTTTGGATATTTTTGATAAAATTTATGATACAAAAATACCGTTCTATTTGACTCGACATGAGCAAGGCGCTGCTCACGCAGCAGACGGGTACGCACGAGCTTCTGGAGAGGTGGGCGTTTGCATCGCCACATCCGGCCCAGGAGCCACAAATCTGGTTACCGGACTGGCAACGGCATACATGGATTCCATCCCCATTGTTGCACTGACAGGTCAAGTCAAAACAAATCTCATCGGAAATGATGCTTTTCAAGAAGCGGATACAACCGGCATTACTCGATCGATTACAAAACACAATTACCTGGTAAAAAGTGTGGATGATTTGCCGCGTATTTTAAAATCTGCGTTCTATATTGCCAGAACCGGACGTCCGGGACCAGTGGTTGTTGACATTCCAAAAGACGTTCAGCAAAATTCCACAGAGGCAAAGTATCCTGATAAAATAGACATCCCGAGCTACAAACCGACCATAAAAGGTCATTTACAGCAGATAAAAAAAGTAGCTCAGGCTATAGGAGAAGCGGAACAACCGGTCATTTACGCCGGAGGCGGTGTCATTGCTAGCGGCGCCAGCGAAGAGCTGGCAGAATTAGCCAAAAAGACCAACACACCGGTAACGACGACATTGATGGGCCTCGGGACGTTCCCGGAAAATGATCCGTTAGCGTTGAAAATGCTGGGTATGCACGGCACAGAATATGCAAATTATGCCATACAGGAATGTGATTTGCTGATAGCCATCGGTGCCCGTTTTGACGACCGTGTAACTGGCAATGTAGAAAAATTTGCGCCGCACGCCAAAACGGTTCACATCGATATTGATCCGACAACCATTCGAAAAAACGTCAAGGTCGATTTGCCGGTTGTTGGCGATGTGAAACATGTGTTAAAAGAATTGAATAAACATGTTCACCCCAAAGAAAACAAGAGATGGTTGGAGAAAATCGGCGAGTGGAAAAAAAATCACCCGCTGACGTACCGTGACAATGGCAAAATTCAGCCCCAGTACGTAGTCGAGCAAATTGCAGAGCTGGCCAGGCACCGGGCGATTATTGCCACCGAAGTCGGCCAGAATCAAATGTGGGCATCCCAATTTTACAACTTTATCAAACCGCGAACGTTTCTTTCGTCCGGTGGTCTTGGAACGATGGGATACGGTTTCCCCGCCGCGATCGGAGCCCAGGTCGCCCGGCCCGATTCACTCGTCGTGGACATTGCTGGCGATGGCAGCATCCAGATGAACATTCAGGAACTTGCTACGGCAAAGACTTATGAAATCCCGGTAAAAATTGTTATTTTCAATAACCACTCGCTGGGCATGGTTCGTCAGTGGCAGGGCATCTTTTACAAACGCCGGTTTTCGCATACCTGTTTAAAGCGAAATAAATTTTGCCCGCCGAATTGTGACGGGACCAGTGATAATTGTCCGGAATATATTCCCAATTTTGTCAAACTGGCAGAAGCTTACGGCGCAACCGGATTGTATGCCGACAAACCAGAGCAAGTCCGTCCGACACTGGAACGCGCGTTTAATACGCCTGGCCCGGTTATTATTGAATTTGAAATTCATGAGGACGAAAACGTATATCCAATGGTGCCAGCAGGCGCCGGACTGGATGAAATGATAAAAGGGATGGCATAATGAGACACATAATTAATATGGAAGTTGAAAACAAGACAGGCGTCCTGGCACGCATTTCAGGACTTTTTAGCGCCCGAGGCTTTAACATCGACAGCCTCTCTGTGGCAAACACAGAATCTGAAGACATTTCCCGCATGACCCTGGTGGTGCGCGGAGATGATGCGATTATCGAACAAATCAGCAAACAGCTCAATAAACTCATCGATGTGATTCGAGTGACCGATGTCACTAAAAACAACTATTTTGACCGCGAACTGGTTTTGGTCAAAGTCAATTGTCCGCCATCGCAAAGGGGAGACGTCTCCCAGGTAGTGTCCATTTTTAATGCCAAAGTGGTGGACATTGGTCCAAAATCGATGACCCTCGAAGTCGTAGGCAGTGAACAAAAAATCGATGCTTTCCTGGATACGGTCAAGATGTACGGGTTCAAAGAAGTGGCCAGAACCGGACCGATATCCATGATACGGGAAGCTCAAAAGAAGAAATAAAACATTTCATAAAAAAAAGTGAGGACCCCATGCAACTATATTATGATGATCACGCGGATTTGAACCTGCTTAAAGGAAAAAAAGTGGCCATTATCGGCTATGGCAGCCAGGGCCACGCCCATGCTCTCAATCTCAAAGAGAGCGGAGTGGATGTAATAGTTGGTCTCAATGAAGGCAATCCGGATATTGAAAAAGCGGAAAAAGCCGGACTAAAAGTGGTTTTGAATGACGAAGCGGCCAAACAAGCTGACATCATTATGATCCTGGTGCCGGATCAGATCCAGCCAATGGTTTACGAGCAGGACATCAAGCCGCACCTTACAGCCGGCAATACAATTGCTTTTGCCCACGGTTTCAACATTCATTACAGCCAAATCGAGCCTTCAAAAGATGTCGATGTGATCATGATTGCGCCCAAAGGACCAGGACACCTCGTTCGCCAACAGTTTGAGATTGGTCAGGGCGTCCCCTGCCTCATTGCTGTTTACCAGGACGCGACAGGTTCTGCCAAAGACACGGCACTTGCCTATGCCAAGGGTATTGGCGCTACCAGAGCCGGAGCACTGGAAACAACTTTTCGGGAAGAAACCGAAACTGACCTGTTTGGCGAACAGGCGGTGCTGTGCGGCGGTGTCACCGAGCTGGTGCGAAACGGATTCCAAACCCTGGTCGATGCAGGATACAAACCGGAAATTGCATTCTTTGAATGCCTGCACGAACTCAAGCTGATCGTCGATCTTTTTTATGAAGGCGGTATTTCCCGAATGTATTATTCTGTCAGCGATACAGCAGAATATGGTGGACTCACACGCGGACCGCGCGTTATTGGCGATGAGAGCAGAAAAGCCATGAAAAAATTACTGGATGAAATTCAAAGCGGCGAATTCGCTACCGAATGGATTCTGGAAAATCAGGCAAATCAGCCGCGGTTCAAAGCACTCAGAAAACAGATCGAGGAATCTCAGATCGAAAAAGTGGGCGCAGAACTGCGAAAAATGATGAGTTGGTTGAAAAAATAAAGGTGATCATTGTGGATAA
Organism: uncultured Cytophagia bacterium; assembly: GCA_964607755.1. GTDB lineage: Bacteria > Zhuqueibacterota > Zhuqueibacteria > Residuimicrobiales > Krinioviventaceae > CAZSMC01. The sequence goes on from CAZSMC010000091.1 coordinate 6,107, forward strand.
AAATCGAGTTCTCATTTTTGACACCACATTGAGAGACGGTGAGCAATCGCCCGGAGCGAGCCTGAGCGTAACGGATAAAATTGCCATTGCGCATCAACTGGCGCGACTCCGGGTTGACATCATCGAAGCCGGCTTTCCCATTTCTTCGCAAGCGCAATTTCAGGCAACAAAAGCTATTGCCGAAGATGTGGAGGGCCCGACAGTCGCTGCCCTGGCGCGGTGTGTTGACCAGGATATTGAACGAGCCGGCGAAGCGTTAAAAAATGCCAAAAAACCTCGCATTCATACGTTTGTCGCCACGTCCAAAATACACCTGGAAAAAAAGTTTCGAAAATCTGAAAATGAAATTTTGGATATGGCAACCCGCGCTGTTAAAAAAGCAAGAAATTTTGTTGATGATGTCGAATTTTCCCCGGAAGATTCGGCACGGACCGGCAAGAATTTTTTGTTTCGAATCATCGAAGCAGCTATCGATGCTGGCGCCACGACAATTAATGTACCGGATACAGTCGGCTATAGCAATCCGGAGGAATACGGCGGCCTCATCCGCGAAATCATCAACACCGTTCCCAATATGGACAAGGCGATTTTGAGCGTGCATTGTCACAATGATTTAGGACTGGCTGTGGCCAACACCCTGGCAGCCGTGCAAAACGGCGCTCAGCAGGTTGAAGTGACAATCAATGGCATTGGCGAGCGAGCCGGCAACGCGTCTCTCGAAGAAGTGGTTATGGCTCTGAAAACCCGGCAAAATTATTACGGCAAAACCACCGGAATCAATACCAGGGAAATCGTTCATACCAGTCGAATGGTCAGTAATCTGACCGGCCTGCTGGTGCAGCCTAATAAAGCTATTGTCGGGATGAACGCATTTGCACACGAGGCCGGCATTCATCAGGATGCAATGATCAAAGATTCAAGCACCTATGAAATTATGACCCCGGAAGAGATCGGCCTGGATACCAGCAAAATTGTCCTTGGTCGTCATTCCGGTCGTCATGGACTGAACCAACGCCTGCAAGAGCTCGGCTATTCACTCAAAAAAGAAGAACTCGATAAAGTTTATGACCGATTCCTGGAAGTCGCCGACAAAAAGAAAGAGATTTTCGACGAAGACCTTATTGCCATTGTCGGCGATGAATACCAGGAATTTGAAGAAACGTATCATCTTGATTATTTTCACATTAATAGCGGCAACTCACTGCTGCCCACAGCAACAATCGTTTTAAAGCGTGATAATGAGGAATACAAAGATGCTGCCGTGGGAGACGGCCCGATCGATGCCGCTTATCGCGCTATTGAAAAAATCGTTAACCGGCCGCTGAAATTGGCCGAGTATTCTTTACGCGGCGTGACCGGCGGTAAAGACGCCATGGGCGAGGTTGTCGTTCGCATTCAAAATAACGGTAACCGTTTTCTCGGCCGCGGAGCATCAACGGATGTGATCGAAGCCAGCATCCGGGCTTTTGTGAATGCTCTTAACCGAATGATTCATCTCGAAAAAGCCGGCAAAGTAGAAACAGAAAAAGGACTATAAAAAAGGTAATAGAATTTGCACTTTTCTATCGGATAAAAAAGAAAGAGAAACAATGACACCAGAAAATAGAACACTGAAAATTGCCGTTCTTCCTGGCGACGGAATCGGGCCGGAAGTCGTCTCTGAAGCTGTCAAGGTGTTACAAGCAACTGCAGATGCATCCGATTTTACAATCGAACTGGAATATGCAGATGTCGGTGGATGCGCCATTGATAGATACGACAATCCGTTACCCGAGTCAACACTTTCGTTATGCAAACAAAGCGACGCGGTCATTCTCGGTGCCATTGGTGCACCAAAGTACGATAATTTGCCCTCGGACAAACGCCCTGAGCGCGGTTTGCTTGGACTTCGGCATGAGTTAGGACTCTTTGCCAATCTGCGTCCCGCTCGTATCTATCCGGCGCTGGTGTCTGCTTCCTCGCTAAAAGCAGAGGTTATTGAAAATATCGACATTTTGATTGTGCGTGAGCTCACCGGCGGTATCTATTTTGGCACTCCGCGCGGAATAGATGAAGAACAGCAACGTGGTTTCAATACCATGGATTATGAAAAAAATGAAATCCAGCGCATTGCCCGGTTAGCGTTCAAAGCAGCACAAAAAAGGCATAAAAAGCTCTGCTCAGTTGATAAAGCCAATGTGCTGGAAGTTTCTCAATATTGGCGGCATGTCGTTACAGAAATTGCGCAAAATTATCAGGATGTTGAATTGAGCCACATGTACGTGGACAATTGTGCCATGCAGCTCGTCCGCTGGCCCAAACAGTTTGATGTCATTGTCACTGGCAATATGTTTGGTGACATTCTAAGCGATGAAGCTTCCATGCTGACTGGCTCGCTCGGCATGCTTCCTTCAGCCAGTCTTGGCGAAAATTACGCCATGTACGAACCGGTACACGGCTCTGCACCGGATATCGCCGGACAGGGCAAAGCAAATCCTATTGCCACCATTGCTTCTGTAGCTATGATGCTGCGTTATTCTTTTAATCGCAAAACTGAAGCGGAGGCCATCGAAAACGCCATAGCCAATGTTCTGAAAGACGGACTTCGAACAGCAGACATTGCTCGTCAGGGCGAACAGACTGTATCAACTCAACAAATGGGAGATACGGTGACAAAACGCGTTCGGGATATTCTCGAATGAAAACCAATATTGTCATTGAACTATCATCAGGATCTATTTCATGAACAAACTCATCATTTATGATACAACATTAAGGGATGGCGCTCAAACAGAAGGAATTTCATTTTCTGCTGTTGATAAACTAAAAATTGCCAAAAAACTGGATGCTTTTGGCGTGGATTATATTGAAGGTGGCTGGCCGGGCTCCAATCCCAAGGACATGGATTTTTTCAAGGAGGCAAAGAAGCATCCGTGGCAGCACGCTAAAATCGCTGCCTTCGGCAGCACAAGACGGGTAAATTCCCTGGTGAAAAAAGATAAAAATATCGAACTTTTATTAAAAGCTGAAACGCCGGTGGTGACAATTTTCGGCAAAGCCTGGGACTTGCACGTGACAGACGGATTGCGTACCACTCTGAAAAAAAATCTACAGCTTATTTACGAGTCCATTGCCTATTTAAAAGACCACGGCAAAGAAGTGATTTTTGATGCTGAACATTACTTTGATGGATTTTACGACAATCCTGAATATGCATTGCAAACCCTGGAAGCAGCACAAAAAGGCGGCGCAGAATATCTCGTGCTCTGCGATACAAACGGCGGCACAATGCCGCGACAGGCAAATGAGGTTATCAATCAAACACAAGACGCGGGATTTGGTGTTCCATTGGGTATTCATGCTCACAATGATACCGATATGGCTGTTGCCAATTCCCTGATCGCTATTGAAAAGGACATCTTTCACGTCCAGGGAACGATGAACGGTTACGGCGAACGCTGCGGCAATGCGAACCTGTGTTCGGTCATCCCTAACGCCGTTTTTAAATGCGATAAAGAACTGGAAACAAAAGTAAAACTTGCAGAACTGACAAAATTATCAAGGTTTATCAGTGAAACAGCCAATCTGCCTCATCGCGAAAATGCTCCTTACGTGGGAAACAGCGCTTTTGCCCACAAAGGCGGCATTCACGTCAGTGCAATTAAACGGAATCGCCGAACTTATGAACACATCGATCCTGAAGCGGTGGGCAATCATCAGCGCATCCTGGTGTCAGACCAGGCCGGTCAAAGTAACGTTTTACACAAAGCTCAGGAAATGGGACTGGAGCTCTCGGATAAACAAGATGTTAAAGCTGTGGTGAATCGTTTGAAAGAGCTGGAACATCTGGGCTATCAGTTCGAAGATGCTCTGGGTTCCTTTGAGGTCATGATTCACAAAACAACAGGCAAGCACAAGGATTTCTTTGAACTGAAAAGTGCCCGAGTCACCATAGACAAGCACGAAACAGGCGATTTATATTCGGAAGCGGTTATGAAGGTCAGTGTAGACGGCATCATTGAACACACCGCAGCCGAAGGCAACGGCCCGGTTGATGCGCTGGACAAGGCTCTGCGGAAAGCTTTGGAACCGTTCTATCCAACGTTGAAAACTATGAGACTGCGGGATTATAAAGTACGAGTACTCAACAGTAACCTCGGCACTGCAGCCAAGGTGCGTGTGTTCATCGAATCCGAAGACGAAAACATGGTGTGGGGTACTGTGGGGGTTTCGGAAAATATAATCGAAGCCAGTTGGCAGGCACTTGTTGACCGGATTACCTACAAACTCATGCGCGAGGAAATGCACGTCCCGCCCACACCGGACGAAACAATAATTGCGTGAATCGAATCACCAATGGCCGTATCTTTCAATATTGTCAGGTCCGAGTTTTAGCACCCTCTTATACGAACCTGCTCACCCCTTCTTCCCGGGCTATTTTCAAGGCGGTTTCATATTCATCTGCAGATAACCGGTGCCGCAAATCGGCCATTTGCGATGCTTTGCCGCAAGGCCGGTACTGGCCCATCACATTTACAGCAGTGGCTTTAGAAATATCGTTCATGAGAAATCGCGTGATCGCGCGCGTCTCTGCCAGGTGGCCCGGCATAACCAGATGCCGGACGAGCAAGCCTTTAACCGCTACTCCCCGCTCATTGATAACAAGATCCCCAACTTGACGATGCATCTCCGACAAAGCCTGGCGTGCTCGTTCGGGATAATCCGGTGCATTGGCCGTTCGTTCGGCAAAAGTTGCAGACCAGAATTTAAAATCCGGCATGTAAATATTAACGATACCATCCAAAAGCTGCAATGTTTCGGCCTTGTCATATCCGCTGGAATTATAGACAACCGGAAGGGATAAACCGTTGTCACGCGCATGCAAAAGTCCCTCCAACATTTGCGGCACAACATGCGACGGGGTAACAAAGTTAATGTTTTCACATCCCATGTTTTGCAGTTTCAGCATCATATCTGACAATTGTTCCGGGGTTAGGGGCTTGCCAAAGCCGAGGTGACTGATGTCATAATTCTGGCAAAAGTTGCAGAGCAGATTGCAGTGAGAGAAAAAAATGGTCCCCGATCCGCCGCGACCAACCAGACAGCTTTCTTCGCCATAATGCGGACTAAAACTTGCGACCACAGCGTGGCGGCCTGTGCCGCACACGCCGGTTTCATCTTTTAGGCGATTCACATGGCATTCCCGCGGACAAAGCGCACAGGATTCCATCTGCTTTAGAGCAATCGATGTTTTGTCTTTTAAATTTTTGAAATGTCGATTTTCCGTCTTCATAGTTGAATTTAACGTCACTGCATTTTTCAGGTTCGATAAAAATAGAAAAGAAAAACGTACTCAACTAGATGAATTCAGAGATGCATCGTAATAGGTTTGGCAAAATCGTTTAGCGATTTTCCAGAGATCATCTGGCAGTCGGGATTCCAACTCTGCAACCATTTCCCCGGACAAACCGCCATAAAAAGCTTCGGCGATTCCACCGGCAATGCACGCCATGGTATCGCTGTCACCGCCAAGCGAAATAGCGTTTCGGATGGCATCCTCCACATCAGTAGATTCTAAAAAAGCAATAATCGATTCCGGCACAGAGCCCTGACATGTGACGTCAAAATGATAATGCGGGCGAACGTTTTCCAGAGACCGGTTTAAATTGTAGTGAAAGCGAGACGAAATTTCCTGTCTGATCTGTTCCTTGTCATAACCTGTGCGGGCAAGAAAAACAGCGAGCGCTGTAGCCTGGGCACCTTTGATGCCTTCAGGATGATTGTGCGTAACTTTTGCTGTTTTGGCTGCCAGAGTTAGGACCTTTTCTTTTGTATCAAAAGCAAATCCAACCGGACTTACACGCATAGCCGCACCATTGCCAAAACTGTTATACGCTCCGCCATTCGAAAACAGCCACTGCATGAAAAATCCGCCGTAACCGGCATTTGGGTAGCGCCTGCCGATTTCCCGGATGCTCGATACGTAGTCCTTGTTGTCAAGAATAGCATGAGCAACTGCCACGGTTAAAACCGAATCATCTGTGAACCGGCATTCCGGATGAAAAAGGTCAAATGACTTTGTTTTGATCGGCATGGCTTCGAATCGTGAACCGATAATATCTCCGGCTATGGCACCAAGCATAATTCCTCTCGAAAATATTTCTGAGCATTCTCAAAATGAAAAAGTTTACATTTTCTGATCCACGACAAGGGTCCGCAACCTGTTCACCGCTGCAACCAACTCGTACTTGCGAAAAGCGGCGTACCCACCTGAGGGTCGATGATAGATGGAGTCAAGACCTCTCAGCAATATCCTTCTCAATCGCATCCGCAACCTCTCTTAGCGTGGCATTATTTTGCATTCTTTTTTTGGCGATATACAGAGCATCTCTGATAGCGCGGGTTTGAGCGCGGTCTACCAATTGACTTGTTGCACTCAGGTCAATCGTATTCACGCCAAAACTGATTTCCTTAACCCCGTGCTCTTTAATTTTAACCGCCCGCTTTTCTTTGTCCTGATCTGTTTTCATAAAAACTACTTCCTATTTTCTTGTTTCTATAGATTCATCTTTACCTTGTCTGATACATTGATTTCACCGCTCTGTTCCAATGGCACCGGCAACGGCGAGCGAACATGGACATCGCGTTGTGGAAATGGGATTTCAACCTTGTATTCGCGAAACTTGCGTACGATAGCACAATTAATCTCGGACAACACGTGAAAATAGTCTTTAGGATTTCGGACCCAGATTCGCAGGCGCATGTTCCATGAGGAATCGCCAAATTCCATAAAAATCACTTCTGGCTCGGGATCGTTCATCACTTTGGAATTTTCTTCGGCAACCTCTCGCAAAGCTTTGAGAACATCATCCAGGTTGGAACTATACGACACGCCCACTTTTATATTCATGCGGATTTTCAGATCACTATGCGACCAATTCGTCACCCGGCCGGAGACGAATTCTGAATTCGGCACAATCATGATAATATTGTCCAGCGTTTTTATTGTGGTTGAGCGAATGTTGATTTCTTCAACATCTCCCTGAATATCTTCAATGGAGATACGGTCGCCAACTTTTATGGGGCGTTCAAACAGCAAAATCAAACCGGCAATAAAATTGGACGTCACATTTTGCAAACCAAAACCAACACCTACGGAAAGCATACCAAAAATGACCGCCAGTCCGCTTAAATCAATCCCGATTGTCTGAAAGGCGATGATAGCACCAATAATAACAAGCGCATATTCCGTTACACGTCGAAAAATATACTTTTTGCCTTTTTCAATCTCTATCCGAGCAAGTCCCCTGTCGATAACAAGTTTGGAAACAAAACGTGAGAGATGCAGGAAAAGGAGAATCAGAAATACAAAGATGAAAATGCTGCTCAGACCGATTGGGGTGTCGCCGATCTTAAATAGCGGATAATTGATAACATTAAATATCCCGGCGATGGTTTTCAGAGTAAAGCCGAGAACCCGGAAAGCGATGATGAGTCCAATGCCTAATAACAACAGATAGAAGAGCCCTTTCAGATAATAAACAGCATTACTGCTAATTCCAAATCGGGAAAATAATTTTTTTCCAAGCCAATTAGCAAGTCTTTTTGCCAAAAACAGAGTGAGCAATACCAGCAGAAGAAATAGTAACAAATTTCCAAAAGAGATGCTCGCTTCCCCAATTTTGACCAGTGTTTTTGAAAAATTTTCAGTAAAAAAATTGTAAAAGTTCATAGTGACCTCTTATTGCCCAACTTGTTTTTTCGATTATTTGATCCAACCCTAAAAATCCCTTGACTTTTCGAATCGAAATGCCTATGTTTTTTTCGTTTTAGCGGGAGTAATTCAGCGGTAGAATGCAAGCTTCCCAAGCTTGACGTCGCGGGTTCGACTCCCGTCTCCCGCTCTACACCGGTGGCATGAATGAACGCTACCGGTTTTTTTATTTTAACACTGCAATATAATCATTAAGGAATATCTTTTCAATACAAGAATCCTGGAGCAATTATGGTTAATTGGTAAAAGCTCACTGATGGGAGAAAATCTTTGCAGCATTACAAAAGTGGGCTAAAGCCCGTTATGTTGAGAGGT
>CAZSMC010000092.1:0-14155 GCA_964607755.1 uncultured Cytophagia bacterium
TCTGTGCGCACCACCGAACGGAATCCGCCAATAAAAACATAAACCATGCTGAAAACCGCACCAACAGAAACACCGAGCCACAATGGCCACTGAAAAAAGAATTTTAACAACACACCTAGCATGAGGACATAAGGCGCAGGAGATGTCATAAAAAAAACAAACAGCGCGCTGACATATGAAGGGAACCGACCGTAGGCTTTATTCATCTGATCAGGAATCGTAAGCACCGGGACTTTGCGCGCCCGCTTTGCCATAAAAATGGCAAAAAAGAAAGCGGACAGATAATACGGCACGCCAAAAACCAGCCAGTTGGAAATGCCGTACCGGTAGCTGAACTCTCCCACCCCAAGAATCCCGCCATACCAGGTGGACACAATAGTCGCGACAAACATTGGCAGGGTCAATCGCCGGCCGGCTAACAGGAATCCGGCTGCGTCGCCGGCATCCGCTTTGCGGCTGAACCGGTAGACAAGATAAACAGTAAAGCTGATATAGGAAAGAATGATCGCTGTTTCAATAACACCAATTTGCTGCATGACACCTCGATAACGTGTATGAAATCTCAAAGATAGTGAATTCAAGAGTGAAAGTAAACATCTTGAATTGAAATACCTCAGTTACAATTCTAACAATGGATCACAAAACTAGTAAATAACACATTATGATTTCAAAATTTATAGAACGATACAACATTGATGCAGAAAAGATTTGTGACCCATTGTTTAATTTAGGTAGAACATATCAACCGATAACTGAGCTTATACCTTGAATTTAAAATGCAGCTTGCTTAATCATGACAAATTTTTTATTTTGTCTTTTCTTGACTTTTTCAGAATGACGGATTTCAAAAGTGCAAAATCAGATTGTTCATCTAAACAAAGGAAACCGATATGCCGGATTACAAACCTTACGTTCCACCAGAACAGAGCTTGAAAGATTTCAATCCCAAAAGCGTGATTTTTGGAATTCTCTTTGGTGTTGTTTTTGGATCTGCCAATGCCTACCTCGGATTACGCGTTGGACTGACCATTTCCACTGCGATTCCATTAGCGATTGTCTCAGTTGCTGTTTTCAGATTATTGCAGCCTGTCTTTGGCAAGTCTAACATTTTAGAACAAAACATCGCCGCCACTACCGGATCCGCCAGTTCATCGCTGGCGTCGGGAATTATTTTTACCATTCCGGCGCTTTTCTTGTGGGGCTTTAGTCCTTCACTTTTGCAGATTGGGGTTTTAGCCATGCTCGGCGGTGTGCTGGGCGTTCTTTTTATGATTCCGCTTCGCCCCTTTCTCATTGTTCGAGAACATAAAACCCTGCCCTATCCCGAAGGCACTGCCGCTGCCCAGGTGCTGATGGCAGCCGATGCCGGCGGAGCTCGAGCCAAAAATGTGTTTGTCGGGCTGGGGATAGGTGCCGTCTATAAATTCATAATCAGTTTTTTAAAAGCATGGCCAGAGTCATTGCACCTCAAACTGCCACTTATGAAAAAAGCCCAGGTCGGTCTCGAAGCTGGACCTGCTTTACTTGGCGTCGGTTATATTCTGGGATACCGTATAGCAGGCATTATGGTTGCAGGAGGCCTGCTGTCGTGGGTCGGGATTATTCCGCTGATCAATCATTTCGGCGAAGGTTTAACCTCTCCTTTGTTTCCGGAAACAGAAATGATCATCCGTGATATGACAGCACGCGAAATCTGGACAAAATATATCCGCTACGTTGGTGCTGGTGCTGTGGCGTTCGGAGGGATTATTACTGTTATCAAATCAATCCCGACCATGTTCAGCTCGCTTAAAACCGGTTTGAAAGAATTACTCAAGAGAGCAGAATTGGATGAGGCGAAACCATTGCGCACCGAACATGATCTGCCGATGATTGTCGTGCTCATCGGTGTTGTCATCGTTACCCTGGCAATCATTTCCACCCGGCACGTTCTCGGACTTGAATCCACCTTATTTGTACGCATTGTCGGTGCGTTATGTATCGCCGTGTTTGCCTTTATGTTTGTGACCGTTTCATCGCGAATTGTAGGTCTGGTTGGTGTTTCGTCAAACCCAACCTCCGGCATGACGATTGTCACCCTGCTGGGAACCAGTCTTATCTTTGTTGCTCTTGGCTGGACTGGTGATTTTGGCAAAGCGGCCGTGCTGACTATCGGAACGGTTGTATGCGTAGCCTCGTCCATTGCCGGGGATATTTCACAGGATTTAAAAGCTGGTTTTCTCATCGGCGCCACCCCAAGAAAACAGCAAACCGCAGAGATCATCGGCGCGGTGACTTCAGCTTTTGCTATTGCCGGTGCTGTCTGGCTGCTCGGACGTGCTTTTTCATTCGGTTCGGCAGAACTTCCGGCTCCGCAAGCAACGCTGATGAAAACAGTTATCGAGGGTGTATTGCAAGCTGATCTGCCCTGGGGACTGGTCATGACCGGTGCCTCCCTGGCTTTGATGGCTGAACTGCTCGGTGTTCCGTCATTGCCATTTGCCGTAGGAATCTATCTTCCTTTAGCCACCATGACCCCGGTATTTGTCGGCGGTGTGTTGCGACATTTTGTTGATAAAAAGAAAAAATCCGAGTCTAAAGAAAAACAAGAAACCAAACAAGGTGTGTTGCTCGGTTCCGGATTAATCGCCGGAGAAGGATTGATGGGCGTGTTCATTGCCGCCTTTGCCGCCCTGGCAGGACATCTGCCTTACGGTATCGGCCTGGCCTGGCCTGAACCACTCGGACAATTTGTTTCGCTGGCTGGTTTTGTAGTACTGTGTGTGATTCTGGTTCGACTGGCGAGAACGAAAGCGTGATTTTAACGATTGGACGGTGCAGGTTACGCACCGTCCTGTCTATATTTGGCAGTGATCAGTGTGCAATAAAATAGTGCGAGATTTGCATCCAGGACGCATCTGTTCAAATAAAAGCTCGAGAGAATGACTCGTTAGGGCATGTGTATCCCTCTCAACGATCAAATATGGACAAGGCAGGAAAAAGGCTTCCCCGCAATGACCCGACCCGGCAAGGGCAATGTCTTCCGGGACTGTAAGGTGTTGTTCACAAGCAGCCCGGTAAGCTCCCAAAGCGATGATATCATCGGCACAAAAAATAGCCTGCTTTTGTAGAGATTGCCGGAGATGTTTTGTCATTGCTTCATAAGCACCCGAAACAGTCATGTTACATTCGAGTTCAGCAAAATCTTTTACATCATGATGATCTGCAACAGCGTTTTTGAAACAACGACGTCGCGCAGATATATAGGAAGGGACGTTCATCGGGCCAAGATAGACAAACCGGGAAAAGCCGTCTGCGACCAGTTTGTTGACAATTTCGATAATACTTTTGTGTTCATTAATACTAACAGAAGGAAACTGATTCGATGTTTCGTGGGCATCTAAAAATACGATCGGTATTTTAAGCGAATTTAAACGCTCAATATCATGATCGCTGTAATCTGTGCCAGTCAATGACAGCAAAACTCCCTTGACGCCGATTTCTTTGAAATGACGAATGTGTGCCCATTCAAGGTTGATGTTACCGCGACTGAAACGGATACAAGCTTCATAATTATGATCACGCGATTTTTCTAATACTTGGTCAATAATTTGGCGATAATAGGAATGCTGAGCATGCGGCAGGACGAGCCCAATAACTTTTGGTTGTAATGTGTCCTGATTTAATGACGCGCCCTTGTTGTTTATGGTCAGTTTTTCAGAGACAGAATCAACGGAATGGCGAGCGCTATGCTGCCAGTGAAATGGTAAATAGTCTGAACAAGACGTCATTTGAAACACCTCGTTGAAATTTTTTATATTTGCAATACATCTTACAATACATTACATTTACCAAATAATCAACGTATTAACTGTTTACAACTCGTTATAAACAGGTTTTAATTGAATTAATAAACTTTATTTTTAAATTAAGAAAAGCGCAGTTCGTATTTTTTCCTGCCATCATGATAAAAAAAGAGAAAATACAAACTCTTCTTGAGCAGCGTATTTTTCCGAGTGAGGAATTTCAGGACGCGCAAACGTATCAGTTACTTTTGCAGTATCTTGTCAATGCGTCAATTAATGGAGAGTCACCAAAAGAATCGACTATTGCCATCGAGGTGTTCAATAAACACGTCCCGGTTGATATTCATAATAGCTCCACCGTGCGAGTTTATATACATAATCTTCGTAAAAAACTCGATAGTTACTACCTGAACGAGGGTAAAGATGATACGATCCGGCTGACCATTCCCAAAGGGCACTATGAAGTTCATTTTGAAAAAAGAGAAATTCAAAGCAAACGCAGCCGTGTCAAAAAAAGTTCAGTCGTTCTTTTCATCTCCATTAGCTTATTGTTGCTCTCTAATCTGTTCTGGTTCATACATAATCAAAATACAGTAAAAGTTTCGGCGCGTTATACTGATTTGAATAACCTGGTCTGGCAGGAATTTGCCTCTAGTAATTTTCCAATTGAAATTGTATTAGGAGATTATTTTTTTCTGTCTAAAAATCAATCGGACGGATTGCCTATAGATTATGTCCGCAGTGCGCAAATCAATACTCCGGCGGATTTAGACTATTTCATAAAAAAATTAAATCTACCAAGACAGTCATTTGAAGAATCCAAACATTCTTTTTTCGGCAAATATGCACCATGGTCCTTATTTGAAATTTTACCGCCGCTCGTTCTTGCTGGCGAATCGGTTATTCTGAAAATCTCGTCAGAGTTGCAATGGACAGACTTGTTGCATCACGATATCATTTTTATCGGATCATTCAAGACCTTGCGGTTGCTCAATAACGTGGTTAACAATTTGCACTTCACCTATCAGGTCAAACCAACCAAACTTTTTTTTCATGGGTACAAGGATCAGCCGCCGCGAGAGTACAGCGTATTAAAATCATCGGATACTGGCCATGAAATCGACTATGCTATTGTGGCCAAAGTTCCCGGCCCCAATCAAAATACAATTATGATCATTATTTCAAATCACGATATCGGCACAACATCGGTAACAAAATATTTTACCACTCCGGAAAAACTGGAATACTTTGAAGAGAATTATTTGCGACATCGGGCCCAGTCTCCTACTCGCTATTTTGAGACGATTTTCCGCGTTGAGGGGTTTAATCGCACAGGTACCAGCACGGAACTGCTGCATTTTATCCCAATCGATGAATCTTTTAGCTTTAGCCGAACAGCCCAGCAAGATTCACTTGAATGAAATACAAGTTATAAAAATTACTAAATTTATCATTTTTTTAATTCGGAGGGTGTATGGACACTGTATCCATCATAGAATCACCAAAAAGTGGTCGGGATTTTATTCCGTCGCAATTTTTACCGCAAGGCAAGAATGAATATTATCTCCGCAACCAGCAATTTGGTACGCCGGATAAAAAGTGGCGTCATCTGAGATCTTTTGAAGTCGAGATGCTGGTGAAAAACAATAACAGTGCCAATGAATGGGATGATATTTGGGTGACAGATGAATTTGATCCTGATCTGATCAAAAATTCTGAATTCTTTGGCATGGTTCGAATTGGCCGGCTCACTGATATGTTTTTACAGCACCATGACTTGCAGCTACCAGCCGGAATCACCAACAGCAAGATCATTTCCTGCGACATCGGCGATGATGTTGCCATCCACAATGTGCCTTACCTGGCGCATTATATCATTGGCGAGCGGTGCATTCTCGCCAACATCGATGAAATGCACACCACAAATCACGCTAAATTTGGCAACGGTATCCTCAAAGACGGCGAAGATGAGGATGTTCGCGTCTGGCTGGACGTTATGAACGAAACCGGCGCGAGACAAATCATGCCCTTTGACGGCATGCTGCCTGCTGATGCTTACCTGTGGGCAAAATACCGGGATGATGAAAAATTGCAAAAAAAGTTAGGCGAATACACTCAAAATCAATTCGATTCCCGGCGCGGATATTACGGCACCGTGGGTGAACAATGCGTCATTAAAAATTCGCGCATTCTCAAAGACGTCAAAATCGGTTCCCATTGTTATATCAAAGGGGCAAATAAATTAAAAAACCTGACTATCAATTCCACTATAGAAGAAAAGACACAAATCGGTGAAGGCGTGGAACTTGTGAACGGCATCATTGGCAACGGATGTCATATTTTTTACGGCTGTAAAGCGGTCCGGTTCGTGCTTCGGGATCGTTCCAATCTCAAATATGGCGCCCGGCTTATCAATTCATTTTTGGGTGAAAACTCGACGATTTCCTGCTGTGAGGTGCTGAATAATCTCATTTTCCCGGCGCATGAACAGCATCACAACAACTCTTTTCTCATCGCTTCTGTGGTGAAAGGTCAAAGCAACATGGCAGCCGGCGCGACTATCGGCTCCAATCATAATAGCCGGGCAAATGACAATGAAATCGAAGCCGGACGCGGCTTTTGGCCGGGACTTTGTTCGAGCGTCAAGCATTCAAGCCGGTTTGCCTCTTTTATTCTGTTGGCCAAAGCCGATTATCCTGCCGAGATGAACATTCCGCTGCCATTTTCTTTATTGAACAACAATGTGTCCCAGGACATGCTTGAAGTCATGCCCGCGTTCTGGTGGCTATACGACATGTACGCTCTGGCGCGAAACACGTGGAAATTTCAAGCCAGGGACAAACGCCAGCATAAACGCCAGCACATCGAGTTCAATTCGCTGGCACCGGATACCGTGGAAGAGCTGTTACAGGGTCGCGATCTGCTGGCTCTATGGACGGCAAAAGCCTGGCTCTATTATCAGGGGAAATATTCTACGGAAATGTCTAAACAGGAATTAATATCCAAAGGTCGCGATCTGCTGGCCGGCCCTGAGGAAAATCTCCTTGGCATCACTGTATTGGGCGAGAACATAGAAAAAAGCAATCGTAGAGTGATTATCCTGAAAGCCCAGAAAGGATACCAGGCTTACGAACAAATGATTGTTTATTATGGCATTACAAACCTTCTTGACTATCTTGAAAAGAATCCTCAAGCTTCATTTAAAGACATGACGAACGAGCTTTCCGGAGAGCGGCAAACCGAGTGGGTCAATGTTGGCGGACAATTGGTCAAAGAGCAGGATGTGCAGAAATTGCGCGCGGATATTGGCAACGGCGCACTCGATTCATGGGCTGCCATTCACAAGCGTTATGATGAATTATGGGACAATTATCCCAAAGAAAAACAGCGCCACGCATTGGCCTCGCTGTGCTCATTACTTGGCACCTCGTCGCTCACAAAAAAACAATGGCATAAATTACTGGACCGGGCAGTCAGTATTCAAGAATTAATTCGCGATCGTGTTTATGAATCGCGGCAAAAGGATTATGACAATCCGTTCCGTCAGGCCACATACCGTAACCTGGATGAAATGTATGCTGCCATTGGTACGGTGGAAGATAACAGTTTTATTCAACAGGTGCAAAAGGATACAGAATCGTTCAAAAAAAGGATCAATGAGATTAAAAACCGTTAAAACTCATAGGGAGGATCACATGAAACCAGATGATAGCCGTTACAATTCGTTTTCACTCGTTCGCGAAATGATGGACACCGTCAAAGTGGTAAAAGATTTCGATCCCGGACAAACCAAAACCATAGCAATGAAGATAAATTCTGTTGGCAGGTTGTTTTTCACCGGTGAAGGTTCCAGCCGTATTTTTCCTGCAAAGAACACAATTCGCCGCGCCCTCACCTGGGGCATTGATTGGAGTCTTGCCACCGATGGATCGCGCCAGGCGGCGCAATACGATTTGTCCAGATACGCCGTGTTTTGCGCGTCCAATTCCGGTCGCACAAAGGAAGTCGTGCTATTGGCAAAAAAACTGGCGCAGCAGGGCAATCCCAATCGTTTTGCGCTCACAGCTAATGCAAATACGCTGCTTGAGCAATCCTGCACTGACACCATCGTTTTAACTTGTGGATGGGAACAAGCCGTTGCAGCGACAAAAAGTGTTGTCGAGCAGGCGCTGGTTTACGAATCAATGCTCTGGAACGTAGCGAACAAGGATTTAGCTAAAGCGCTGCCGGAATTATCGAACAGCATACACGCGGCCCTTACACAAGATATCGATGACTCGATTATCGAAACCGCGGTTCAGGCGCCAACGATTTACTTTGCCGGTTACAACGACGGCGTGGCCGAAGAACTCACATTAAAAACGAACGAAATTACCCGCAAGAAATCCGACTTTCTCGAAGGTACCTATGCAGTGCATGGCATTGAAGAAGTGATGAATGAAAAAGACATCGTATTTGTTGTCGATCCGATAGATGACGAAGTTGAGAAATTCCAGGAGGTCCTGGAACAAGGTGTTGGTTTAAAAGTCGTCGCCATTGCCAACCGTGACACGCCATTCCACACCATTCGCGTGCCAGACGCTGGTGACCTGACACCTTATGTTTATCTCTGCGCCGGCTGGAACCTGTTGGTCGAAATCGGTCTCAAACTCGGCATCAACCTCGACAAACCCGAACGCGCCCGCAAAGTGGGGAATGAGTTTGTGGGGTGAGGTGACAGCATTATTCCTCCTGGAATCAATGCATTGCAGGAGGAATTGAATGCCTTTCCATCAATGCCACTGTTTTTATCTTTCACACCGGGATGTCCGTTTTTTATGTGTGTCAATACAATACCAATATGACTTTAGTTAGAAGTGGCGATGTTCCGGATGGCATAACAATGGGTCACTTTTTGATTACGGATTAACTTCATAAGGCATTATTTAATAACATTTTATCAAATAGATAACGTTCATTCAGTGACCCATTGTTAGGCTTGTTTCTGATGTTTCTATTTTCATATAATATACATCTGTATTACCTGCCAGTAACCAAGTATTGCCAATATCGTGAAAAGTAACTTGATTAAAGAAACGAATTTTATTAATTTACCCGACTTGATTTCGATGTATTGGAATGAGCAATTTACCACCAAGACATTTCAATATTTCATCACAAGGCTGCAATTCTTTTTTGATAAAAAGGACTCAAAACAGCATGCCGAATAAACTGGCATTTTTTGAAATCATGAGAACAAAACTGTGTATGTGGCAGTTTAAAAAATTGTTATAACACATCTCTTCTCATCCTGACAATTAAGGAATATGGATATGGCAAAAAAGAACCTCTCTTTTCTGGATTATCTTTCAGTATTGGTCAAATGGCGAAAATTTATCATTATTAATTTTTTCGCAGTTTGTCTCATTACGGCCATCATAAGTTTAATCATTCCGAAATGGTACAAATCCACAGCAACAATACTTCCTCCTACATCCGAAAGCAGTTTTAATTTTGGCGGGATATTGGAACAGTTACCTGTGGGCTCTCTGGGATTGGGACTAGGCGGCAGAACCGATCAAGCCGCTCTCGTCATTGCCATCATCAACAGTCGGACTGTTATGGAATCGGTCGTCAATGAGTTTGATTTGATTGAGCGGTACAAATCGGAAAATATGGAAGAGGCCGTTAGGACGTTGCGTAATAACATCAACGTCGAGATAACCGAAGAAAATACCATAAAAATATCCTCCGAGGCAAAGACCAAATATTTTGCTTTCTTTGACAAAGACAAAGCGGTCCGGACATTTGTCAAGGATATGGTGGATTTTTTGGTCAATGAAATTGATCAAAGAAACCGGACTTTGAAGAGAGAAGAAGCAGCCAACACCAGAATATTTATTGAAGACCGTTATCAACAAAATGTGCAGGATTTAAAAGAAGCGGAACAAGCGCTCAGGGATTTTCAAAAGCAGTACGGCATGCTTGTTTTGGAAGAACAAACCAAAGCAACAATTGAAACCATGGCAAAAATGAAAGCTCAGCTTGCCATGCAGGAAGTTGATTTGAATATACTCGAACACTACAAAGGCAAAACTCATCCAGATTACAAGCGCACGAGAAATGAATATCTTGAGCTAAAAGAAAAATTTAATGAACTGTTGAACCTGCCAAAAGGAGATGGGCCAAAATCCCAGAGTGTGCTCGTACCGCTTAATGATGCTCCGGACCTGGGATTAAAATACGCCCGCTTGTACCGAGATGTCAAAATGCAGGAAAAGATCATGGAATTTTTGCTCCCCCAATACGAGCAAGCCAAAATCCAGGAGCAAAAAGATACACCCACGATACAGTTGTTGGATCCGGCGAACCGGCCGATCAAAAGAAGTAAACCGAAAAGATCCATATTGGTCTTGGCTGTCGGTTTTATGAGTATTGTTTTTTGCGGTATTGTGGCCTATTTAAAAATTCATCTTGAAGAGCTTAGACTCTCTGATCCTCAAAAATATGAAAAACTTTCCGGTATTTTTTCGAATCTCAAGCCGAAAAATCTGTTGAAATGAAAATCACCCCTCAAACCCAACAAAATCTGAATAATGATATCAAGCGTACGGCTAAAGATTCATTTATTTACCTGCCATCCAGAGTCATACCGGCAATAACAGGTATTCTTTTAATTCGTATTTTAACCACCATTTTTACACCAGAGGAATACGGATTTTACCAGATTACATTGTCAACATTTGGACTCATTCGCGTTTTCAGTATGGTCTGGGTATCTTCAAGCGTAACACGATTTTTTCTAAGCTATAAAAATCAAAATAAACAACACATTTTTCACTCAACGTTGTTCATATGTGCCGTCATTAGTGCCATAGTTGTCGTTATCGTCAGTTTTCTTATCAATCGGTTTTATTTTCTATCAAAAATAGATACAGAACTTTATCATCTTATTAATATTGCCATTGCTGCTTCTTTTTTCACAGCGCTTTTCGAAACGTTTGTCGTGGTCTTTCGCGCAGGACTCGAAGCAAAAAAATATTCGCTGTTTTGGATTCTTTTCTCCGTTGGTAAACCACTTTTAGGTATCGTGCTGATTTTACTTTTTGGATTCCGGGTCGACGGCATTTTTTGGGCCTTTCTTGTCATACCTTTTATCTTGGAAATCATTATTTTCACCCGCATTGGCCTTTTTCAGTCTCTCTCAGGAAAAAATTATTCACACGATCTTGCCAAACAATTTCTAAAATACGGCCTGCCCATCACAATGTCGTTTTTAGCATTTTGGATTCTTTCTTTGTCAGACAGATATTTAATCGAATATTTCCAGAGCACAAGCCAGGTCGGATTTTACAGCGTTGGCTATGTTATTTCGGAAAAAACACTCAATTTTCTGTACATGATTTTAATGTTAGCCGCTTATCCCATTATTGTTGACAGTTGGGAAAAACACGGCAGAGACTACACTCAACACCTCATTTCGGAATTGACTCGTATTTTTTTTATTATTTGCATACCTTTTCTTGTCATTTTAGTCACGTTACCCGATCATGTGCTGCTCGTTTTTGCCAGCGACAAATTTATCAAAGGAGCGAATGTACTGCCATTTATCGCGATTGGCGTTTTTTTTAACGGCTTGAATCAATATGTGCTGAAAAGCTTTGAATTACAAAAAAAGAGCCATAAAATAGCAGGACTCGCTTTTTTTGCCGGAGCAACAAACATCATTGCAAATATCATACTCATACCAAAATTTGGATATATAGGCGCTGGTATTTCCGCCTGTCTTGCATATATTGTTTATTTTTTATCAGGTTGGTTTTTCGCTCGCAAGGAACTCGCATTTAGACCACCCATTTATTCTATAACAAAAATTGTGTTAGCGGGATCAGTTACCGGATTGCTTATGACCATCATGGCTGGCTGGATTCAAAAAACCCTTTTTGTAGTTATACTCGTTATCCCCGCCGGCTTGCTTTTTTTTATCGGCTTTTTGTTTATTTTGCAAGAGTTAAAAAAACAAGAAATGCTAAAGGGCTGGAACTATCTCTTGAGGTTTGGTAGAAAATGATGCCAAGTAACGCTCTCGACATAAAACTTCATTTCAGATGGGATATTGTTCTGATTCTTTTAACAGAGCTTTTGTTCTTTTTGCTGTTTTTAAAATCGAACTTTCTGGGCTTGCTCTTTTTAATATTTATTGGTACTCTGTTTCTCATATATCTCTATCCGGAAATCGGTTTTGCTGTTGCGTTCACAGGAAACACTATTCTTTATTTTCTATTCGATCATATTTCGGTTCCCTTTACATACCCTGAAATGCTGACATATATCATCCTTTTGGTATTAGGAGCGACTTTTTATCTATTAAAACATCCATCAATTGAATTGAAATTGGGGCCATTGTTCAAGATAACTCTTGCTATCGCCATAATTCTGATATTCGGACTATTCTACTCTTCTGATAGGACATATGGTATCTATAAAATCACTTTTTTCTTTATATTGAACATTCCATATTTTGTCGTAGCTTCGTTATATCGAAAAGATTTTATTGGAATTGAAAAAATATTAGTTTTCACTATTATAGTGGGATTATTTCTCAGTTATTTTAGCTTTCAAATCGCTTCTGATAGTGCTTTTTTCAAATTTGTAAGATTTCGACTGTCAGAAGATGTGGGTCCTCTGAATCTGTCAAGAGCACTTGCAATTGCTGCTGTGAGTTGTCTTTATTTTATCACAAAATCAAAAAAATGGATGCCCATTCTATTTGGTGCTATCGCTTTACCCTTCCTTCTGGCACCGCTTAATTGGACTGGATCAAGAGCGCCCATGTTAGGTATTATCTTATCTGCAATATTATATTATATTTTGCAACCGTCTCAATCTCTGCCCAGAAAAATTATTTTTATATGTATAGGGCTTGTTGGAATCGTTTATTATTTTTTACATGTTGGAGGCCACGTTGCATCCAGAATGAGTACACCAGTGGTGGAAGAAGCTAGTGCGGCTTTTCGTTTGTTAGCCTGGTTTCAATCGATTCTGGACTTTATACAATCACCTCTCTTAGGAATTGGAACTGGCAGTTTTTTTCTGGAAACAGGATTTATTCCTCTTATTTATCCACATAATCTTATTTTGGAGCTGGCTTGTGAGAATGGTATTTTGGGATTATCTGCGATTTTATTATTTATTGCTATTTCAGGTTACTATGCCATTAACAATATAAAATATTATTACAAACAAGAAAACAGGTCAAAGACACAACTCAGCATTGTGGTGGCCTGTTTATTTGCAAATACGTTGTGGAATGCTATGTTTACGGGGAATATCTTTGCAAACAATATGGTATGGTTTTCAGCCGGACTTGTGTGGGCTATTTATGCAACGCATCGCATAACAAAACAGACACAAGGCGACAATATTTAAATAGGCTTGACTTATGAATAGTTGTATGTTTTTGATGACAGAATTCACACATGATGCCAGAGTTACAAAAGAAGCTCGTACTTTAGTAAAGAATGGGCATTCTGTCTTGGTGGTTGCTCTAAAAGATAAAAAGACACCAATTAAAGAGATAAGGGATAATTTCCTAATCAAACGCACGAGTCTTTTTACTCGTTATAGATTGCCAAAAGGTAACATATTTTTTTTTATTAAATACATTGAGTATATAATTCGTACAATAGTAGAAAATAAAAATGAAAAATTTGATGTATATCATGCACATGATTTGGAAACACTTCCAGTTGCTTTTATACTATCTAAAATAAATAATAAAATTCTAATTTATGACTCGCATGAATTATATATTGAACAGGATCGTCATAGTAGAATAAGAAGATGGTTTTGGTATCAAATTGAAAAATTTTTATCACAAAAACCTTTCGAAACATTTATGGAAACAGATTCGAGAGGCAGACTGTACGCCCAACGTTATGGAGTTAAGCAACCGATTACCTTAAGGAATTGTCAGTATTTAAATTTTACAAATTCGCAAAATGAATTTAGAAAAATATTACCAATTCATACTGAAGAAAAAATAATATTATACCAGGGGGGGATAGAGATTAACAGAGGTTGTGAGAAATTACTCGACACTATGATGTACTTAAATAATAATGCAGTGTTAATTTTTCTTGGCGACGGTTCTTATAAAATTGAATTACGTGAAAAGGTAAAAGAACATAAAAAAGCCAATAAAATATATGTCTTAGATGCAGTACCGTGGGAGCAATTATCAATGTATACAGCTTCAGCAGATATTGGTGTTTTCCCATTGCAAAATGTGTCCTTACAATATTACTATGCCTTATCTAACAAACTTTTTGAATATCTGTCTGCGGGATTACCCGTTGTTTTTAGCGATTTCCCTGAAATGCGTAAAGTTA
>CAZSMC010000093.1:0-13852 GCA_964607755.1 uncultured Cytophagia bacterium
AAATGAATACAACAAATGGAGCGACCGGATTACGCCGTCGCATAACGTCACCCTGCCCTTCACCCGCATGCTGTGTGGCCCCCTGGATTATACTCCCGGCGGATTCCGAAATAAAACACCGGAAACTTTTCGGATCGTCGGGGGAGATGCGCCCGGACCATTTGTGATGACTACCCGGGCTCATCAGTTGGCGCAATTTGTTGTCTACGAAAGCCCGCTGCAAGTGGCTTGCGATTCTCCATATAACTACCGAATGAGTCCCGGAGGACTGGATTTTCTGCGAGTTGTCCCCACAACCTGGGACCATACCAAAGTCATTGATGGTTATCCCGGAGAATTTATTGTCATAACACGCCAGTCCGGAAAAGAGTGGTACCTGGGGGCGATGACCAATGAAAACGCGCGATCGATTACAGTGCCACTTTCCTTTTTAAAGCCGGGAAAATACTCAGCGCACATGTGGCTGGATCCGGATGAGGCTGAAGATTATCCCGACCGTGTAAAAACATCTCAGAAAACGGTTACGGCTCAGAATGTGCTGAAACTCGATCTGGCCGGAAGCGGCGGGGCAGCGATTCGATTTGTAAAAAAGTAAATCTGAAATGTGAATATTAAGGAACCGGTCTATTGTGATGAAATATCTACTCGTATTCTTTTGCTTGGTGTCAACTCTTTTTGCTGTTGAATTGCAATGGGAGCCTTTGTACGAACCTGGGTCCGGCGGACAGTTGAGCTCGGTTCAAGTGAGTCCACATAATTCCAATCATGTTCTGTTGGGTGGGGATATGCTCGGTATCGGCGTGAGCTGGGACCAGGGTGAAAGCTGGGAACCGACGTTCGGCTTAAAAAGCTGGGAAATCGCCGAGTTTACTTTTCATCCAACCGATCCCAATATTGTCTGGGCGGGTACAATGAGCGGACCCTATGTGTCCACAGATGGCGGAGTGAACTGGGAGGAGCGCCGCGAGGGCATGCCGGATGTGGCCGGTTATCATTATTCTGTTCCAATCGATAAAATCTTGTTCGATCCGAATGACAGCGACCATTTCATTGCGGTCAGCGGTTCACACCGACGCTGGAATTCACCCGGGGACCCGATGTGGGGAGCGGTGTGGGAGAGCACAGATGCCGGTGATTCGTGGACGCATATTTCCACGATACGCGATGACAACGGTAAAGGTCAGAATATTCTGGCAGCCGGCTTTGCCTCCGCTTCATCGGAGATTATTTATGCTGCTGTGAATAAACTGGGTGTGTATATTTCAGAAGATGGCGGTGAAACCTGGGAGCCGGCAAATGACGGTTTACCGCACACTCACGTTGAATGGGTTGAACCTCATCCACATGAAGCACACATCCTCTGGGCAGCACTTGGCAACGCTAAAACTGAAGAAGGTGACTTTATTCCGGGCGGTATTTACAAATCCAGAGATTACGGTCAAACGTGGACGCCACAAAACGATGGCTTGTCACAAAATATCGGATCGGATGAAAATCGAACGGCAAAGTATCGAGTTGTGGTCGCCTGTCAAAGCGATCCATCCATCTTGTTTACCAGCAACACTTCCTGGACTGGCGCCAATTTGTATATCAGTCGGGACGGCGGAGAAACGTGGGAGGTCACGGCAAAACGAATCGATAAAGCGTATCCTGCCGGAAAAAGTATGAAACTGGCCTGCTTTGATCCCAACAATTCGGATGTTATTTTTGCCGCCGGTGATTCCTATGTGCTGCGCACCACAAATGGAGGTGAGTCATGGATCGATGCTACATCCTATCACCCCGACGGTTCTGACAACTGGCGGGGACGCGGATATTCCGGACTGGTCTGCAAGGCTTTTTACTGGGATCCGAACGATCCGAGCCATGCCGTGCTCATGGCCATGGATGCCGGTAACTTTTGGCACAGTCAGGATTACCTTTATAGCTGGGAGAAACCAAACGGTGTACCCACCTGGGGAGGCGGCAATGATATGACGTTTTCCGGCACCTCCACCATGTACGCGGCTTTTGGACAGTATAACTTTCAAGGCATAGGTCGAACAACCGACGGCGGCAAGCGCTGGAAGACCATGACCGGAAGTTCGCATGGGCTGCCGGATAAATACGCTGGCACAAAGCCGACGTCAATTTATGCTCATCCCTTGGACTCGACAAAAGTGTGGGCAGTTATTGGCGGTGATTTGTATTTTTCAGGCAACATGGGTGATGTCTGGACCGTCATTTTTGATGACACGGATGTGCATTGGATTTCCAAAGAACAAAGCGAACCATTGCATTTTTATCTCGCCACCCAAAAAGGAGTTTATGAAACCTTTGATGGCCAAACATTTGAAGCGATTTCCGGCTCACCCAAACCGGCAACCAAAGTCAGTGTCGATCCAAACAATGATGATGTCATTTATGTGACGTCCTGGCGTGAACGGGGTGGTTTGTGGCGATATGATCATTCGAGTTGGGAAAAATTACATAGCGATGATCATATTAAAACCGTAGCAGTCAAGCCGGGGAACCCGGATTTCATTGCCTTTATCACAGATGATCATCCGTTTCACGATGTCAGCTATGCCACAGGTGTGTACGTCTCAGAAGATGCTGGTGAGACCTGGTCGCAGAAAAACAATGGACTTGCCTGTTTGCGCGGTTCAGTTCTAATATTTAATCCGCACAATCCCGAGCAGATTGTGGTGGGAACCGGTGGCCGCGGCTTTTTCATTCACGGTGCTCCTGAGGCTTCTGTTGACCAACGGTCCCAGACAGTCACACCGAAGAAATTCCGTATGCTGCCAAATTATCCGAATCCTTTTAATAACCAGACCCGGCTTTGTTTTGATTTAGCTCAACCTGCCAACGTGTCTATATCTATCTTTACTGTTTTGGGAAAACGAGTGGATGAGGTCAATTCCGGCTGGTTTGCTCCCGGCCGTTACGAAATTGACTGGCACGCCGCAGATGCTGATGACCGGGCTCTCACGAGCGGCGTTTATTTTGTCCGGTACGATGTTAACAATCGCGTCTTTCAACAAAAGCTTTTGTATGTGCGGTGAGAGGGCAAAGGTTAAAACAATTGGCCTATTAATTATGTCAAGAATGGGTCGAAGATTATTCACATAAAACTGAATTATGAGGAAAATGCCATGCTGAGACAATTATTAACATTGTGTGTTTGCCTGTTATTTGTGAGTCTTTCCTGTGCACAAAAACAGAATGAAGGTAACTTGCCTTTGCTATACACTGAAACATTCGACGATGGCACAGCGGAGAACTGGAATCCGCATCCCAAAGATAGCTGGCGGGCTGAGCAGAGAAACGATCGCTATGTTTATCATCTGGTAAAAACCAGCGAGCAAAGCGGCGGTATCCGCAAACCAACGACCTATTCGATCCTGTCGCCATACAATGTCGGCGATTTTGAATTGATCGTCGAGGCAAAGTGCCTTGAAGATTCCACCAATTCATACCGCGATTTGTGCCTGTTTTACGGTTTTCAGGATGATACGCATTTTTATTACACTCACTTTTCTGCCAGAAGCGACAATGTTCATAACATCATCGGACTGGTCAATAATGCTGACCGGGTCAAGATCAACGAAGAACCTCCGGGGTCATCGGCTGCGCGACTGGACGATTACAAGTGGCATCAATTACGGATTGTGCGCCGCATCAAAGACGGCACCATAAAAGCGTATATCGATGATTTTGAAACGCCGATCTTGACGGCACACGATACCACTTTTACACACGGCAAAATCGGTGTCGGCTCGTTTGACGACACCGGACTGTTTACCAACATTCGTCTGTACGGCAAAATTCACACAAGTGCTGTCGAGGAAAGTCAGCAAAAATCATTGGAATGCAACGTGCATGCAAATTATCCAAATCCGTTCAATGCATCCACATGCATTCCGTTTTCAGTGCATTCTCCGACAAAGCTGAGTCTTGCAATTTATAATACCTCCGGTCAACTGGTGCAACGGTTGGTTGATGGACATTATAATCCCGGATTTTACTCGATAAAATGGAATGCCAGCTATTTATCGAGTGGTTTATACCTGTGTGAACTAATGACGGCACATTCCAGAAACATCCAGACCATGATTTTACAGCGGTAATTGGTTCATATCTACTCTAAACCGGAGGATTTCAGGAAACTCACGTGGATCGTTTTTCTTCTTTTTGTGACAAGTTTTTCTG
Organism: uncultured Cytophagia bacterium; assembly: GCA_964607755.1. Taxonomy (GTDB): domain Bacteria; phylum Zhuqueibacterota; class Zhuqueibacteria; order Residuimicrobiales; family Krinioviventaceae; genus CAZSMC01. The sequence goes on from CAZSMC010000093.1 coordinate 4,195, forward strand.
CCGGAGCCCAGGTCAATTGGCAAAGCGGTGGAGTTGATCTTGACTTTTTAAAAAAGTAAAACAAATGCTGACGAAACAGTTCTGCCCAAAAGGGATCATTTTTGTAAAGTGATCCCTTTTTCAATTTCTATTCCAACTGCGACCGGTACAACGTCACCTGATGAATCAGCTCATCCTGATTGTTGATCACCTTGGCAACTACTTTTGGGTCTTTAACCGTGGTATCGAATTCTAACAAGTAAAACATGCAGCGTTTGTTATATCCCAGAAATGCTCCTGGCATGAGTGCGTGCACGTGAATGTTGGTCAGGCGCGAGGTTTCAAATTCCCACAACGGATAATCGTTTTCGCGCTGGTGCTGCCAGGCATCGGCACGGTGACGGTCGGCTGCAAGCAAGAACACACCTTTTATTTCATTCTCTGTAAGAAAATCAAAAATTTCTTTACGTTCCTGCGGATAACCGCGCCAGGTATCGTACCGGCCTGCCATTTTACCTTTGGCTTCATCTGCCCAGGGCACGGAAGAGACGATGATCTTAAAGGTGGCATCGGAAGCCTTTAGCCGATTCTTGAGCCACTGTTTCTGAACCGGCCCGAGCATCGATGGATTTTCAGTCGTGGATGGCTCGCGGTAATAGCGGCAGTCGAGCATAAAAAAGTGCGCTTTGCCAATGATGAAATCAAACCATATCCCGGGTGTGTCCTTGCCATTTGCAAAAGAAGGATTTGCCCAGTTTTGTTGAAAGACCTCCAGAACCCCGGTCTTCCATGCCGGGTTGTATTTCTCCGGGCCGCCGTAATCGTCGTTGATGCCAAAGTCGTGATCATCCCAAATCGCCGCAACAGGAACAGTGGATAAAAGCCGTCGCCACGGCCGCGATGATTGCCGCTGGTAATAGCAAAACCGCTGAACCTCTCGTTCTTCTGGATGATCGATGTACACATTATCACCCATCATCAACAGGCAATTTGGCGCGTGATCTTTAATGACATTCCAGATATATTCTTTATGAGGATTATAGGCGGCACCGCCTCCAAATGCCACAGAAAACCGGGTATCAGTATTTTGTTGCGGCCAGGTGGTAAAAGAATATATTTTCGGATAGAGCTCGCCATTGAGTTTTAACTGGTAATAATATTTCGTGTTTGGCGACAGATAGAAAAGCGGAATTTTAGCGGTGTAATCGTTTTCAGAACGCGTGACTATTTTTCGGGACGTGACAGGCGACGTTATCTCGGAGGAAGTGCTTATCACCACTTGAACAGGAATCTCATGAAAAGTTCTTACCCACACTTTGGCAGAATGGTCGGTCACAGAGCCCAGCATTGGACCATGCAGCAGTTCAACAGGATTTTGTTTATAAATGTTCTGAAATTTTTCGGATTGAATCAGTGGTCCGAAATCGCTCCGCGGACCTGCTAAAAATCGTTCAATAGGTAATCCTTCATTTAAAGCAGCCTGGCAATATTGGAACGCTTTATCTACTTTATCTTTTTTCGAGAAAGCAAAAGCAAGCACAAACATGGCTTCAGCGTCAGAAGGATGAGATTTGAGATAGTGCTGCAATTTCTCGATGGCTTGCTCTGTTTGCCCTGTGACAATCATAGCCATTTCTTCGCGATGCTCTTTTTGCTGCCATTGCTGCACATCGTAATCAGGGCGAAGTTGAGAGTGCAATGGAACAGCAAGACACATTACAGCTACGATTCCTGATGACCATTTTAACATAGAACGCCTCTTTTAATTTAATCAAGCACGAAAATGATGATGAATAGTTATTTCAAAATCTCTATTTTTCGGAACAATTAAATATTTCTTCAGACAGGATCGTTTGTGGTTTAAAAATGTTTGTTACAAAATATTTTTTAATCATAGAAAAAATCTCTTTTAGAAATTGTCATAAATGCGGGAGATGTGAAAATCTTTAGTAATAGTCTTTATTTATCGCAAGATTATTTTTAATCTTAATCCTGGCAGCAGAGCTTTGGATGTGTTCGCGCATGGCGGTTTCAGCAAGACTTGCATTTCCGGATTCCATGGCACCTATAATACGGTCGTGTTCAGGCAGCGTTTCTTCAGGCGGCCGAACGAGACCAATCTGGCTGGCAATGAGATGGATATTACCCAGCATTTCGAGTCGTTTGATAATCTTGTTTTCGCTTAGAACGATGATCATAGAATGGAATTTATGATCCGCTGTTTCGTAGGTCGTTGGATCAATTGGGTGTTGATAGTGAAATGGTTCAAAAAGTCTGCCCAATTCTTTAATTTCATTTTTCTGAGCGCGTTCAGCAACCAGTTTTGCCGCCAGTCCCTCGATAGCAGCCCGGCATTCATAGACATCGACCATTTCCCGGGCTGACATTTTTTTAACGTACATGCCTCGTCTGGGAATACTTTCTACAAGCAATTCGTTTTCTAAACGAGCAAGGGCTTTGAGCAGGGGGGAGCGGCTGACACCAAGTTCAGCAGCTAATTTCTCCTGCACCAGTTTGTCGCCAGGACGTAATTGTCGGTTAAAAATCATGGATTTTAGTTGAGAATAAACGTGATCGGTAAGTTCCGTAAATTTCAGCTCCATAACCTGCCCTGTTTTTTGAATTTTGGATTCAGACATAATTTAATAATTTGTCGATTCCATGCAAGTTAAATATAAATTTAAGAAAAAATGCGAGATCATGGAGGGAGGAAGGCTTGCGACGTCAGGGTTGCAACTAGAAAAAAAATTTCTTGTATAATTAAAATTGAAAATGTAGTTTAAGATGTAACGGATCAATTATTTTTGTATTTATTTTTATAAAAGGTTATTATTTATGATTACCCGGGCTCAAAGAATTCGATTAGGCATATTTGTCCTTGTCGCTGTGCTTATTATAGTTGTGGGCATCGGTGTTGTTGTTGCCCCACAGTTTCTGGAAAAACGCGATAAATACAAAATCGCTTTTGAAAATGTATCTGTAACTGGTTTGCAGGAAGGCAGCGCAGTAAAATATCATGGGGTTCAGGTTGGCTTTGTCAGTGGTATTTCAATCGACAAACAGAATATCCAGCGTGTCATTGTCGAGGTAAGTCTGGAAGAAGGCATACCCGTGAAAGAAGATTCCAGGGCAGAGATAACAATGCTGGGCATTACCGGATTGAAAGTTATCGAAATACGGGGAGGCAGCAATCAAGCATCGCGATTAGCGCCCGGATCCTATATAGAAACCGGGCCGTCAGCTACTGAAAAAATTACCGGCCGTGCCGAAGCATTGGCTGCGCAAACAGAAGTTATCCTGAACAACATATCCGAAATGACCAGAGAAGAAAATGTGGAGCGTATTTTAGCTCTATCCGATAATGCATCTGAAGCGATTTCTTATTTGAATGATTTCATACGACAGAACAAAGGTGCTTTAAACAGTACTATCGAAAATACACAGCGTTTTTCAGGTAATCTTGACTCCTTAACCCTGCATACAAAAAGCATACTTGCCAGCATTGACAAATTTGCCAAGTCAGACACACTTCATCAAATTGTTGAAAATGTAGCTAATATCACCTCGGCTCTGGAGCAAGCCGAATTGGTGCGATTGTTTCAGGAAATCAATACTACCCTGGAACAGACAAACAACATGTTAAGAGATGTAGAAATCAGTTTTTCAAAAAGCCGGACCGATCTTGTTTATACCATAGAACGGTTAAAAGAAAGCGTTGACTATTTGAATCAGTTCTCCCGTATGATCAGTGAAAATCCGTCAGTGTTAATAAGAGGTGTCGAGGTTAAAAACGCACCTGATTTTAATCTGGAGAATTAATTATGAAAAAACGCCTCCTCATTCTATTTTTCATTGTCGTAATGTTGATCTCAGCTTGCAGCAAGAGGGACATAACGAGAAGATATTATACCATTGCGCTGGCAACACCAGCAGCGATGGATACACTTTTGGCAGACACAACATTCAACTATCGGGTTGATATTCGAGATTTTTTAGTGGCACGGGCATTTGAACAGACCCGCATTGCCGTGCGCACCGCGACTCATGAATTGAAATATTTTCACTATCATCATTGGGCTGTCAGACCCGCCTATGCTATAGCTGATATGCTTTATTATGTTTTCGATAAAAAACAAATGTTCAGATATATCTCAAGGGGATTATCCTACAATCCCGATTATATCATTACAGGTGAAGTAAAAAGTCTCGAAAGGGTATACACGAAATCCAAAGATCTCGTACATGTTTCTCTTGTTATACGATTAGAAAAAGACAGCAGCACGGGTCGGGTATTGGTTCGCCATGATGCTGATGTGACGCGCGTTATGCAAGATGATCAAAGTATGAATCGTTTTGCAGCCATTGTCAGCGATATTATTTATGAGACAAGCACTGAGTTTATGGCCAAGGTCGCTGAACAATTTCAACAATAATCATGAATCAATGGATTGTTACACGGCAAGTAACCCAAACAGATAAATGAAAATATATTTTACTGAAAATATTCTTTCTTTTCAGGGAGAATTGACTCTTCATTACGTCAGCTCTTCCTTAAAACAGGTTCGCAATATTATAAGACATGCACAGTATGATCAAATTATTGTCGATTTGGCTGACGTGTCCCGCATTGACAGCAGCGGTGTGGCGCTGTTAGATCATGTTAATGAGCTTGCCAAAGAACAACAAAAGTCAATAAGAATTGCCAATGCGTCCGGATCGGTTAGAGAATCATTGCAAACTTTTTCGTCGCTGCAATTGCCGCCAGAAGAGGTGCCACCTCACATCTCGTTAGTCGAAAATTTGGGCAAAAATGCATTCAGAATTTGGCAGGAATTTGTGAATGCGCTTTATCTCATTTCCGATTCCTTTTACTTTGCCATTGTCAATCTTATCAGCCGAAAAGGAACACGCAAAGGTGAGTTTATTAATCAGTGCATAATCATTGGCATGAACGCATTTTTTATCATCGCGCTTATTTCGTTTCTTATCGGTTTTATCCTGGCGCTGCAATCGGCAGCCCAGATGCGCCAGTTTGGCGCCAGTATTTATGTTGCCGATCTTGTGGCGATTTCGATGACCCGGGAAATGGGCCCGCTTATCACGGCTATTTTGTTCGCCGGACGAAGCGGTTCGTCGATCGCATCGGAAATTGCTACAATGGTCGTCACAGAAGAAACAGACGCACTCCGGGCTATGGGACTTAATCCGGTGCGTTATACTCTGGTGCCGAAAGTCCATGCGATTACTGTTATGATGCCACTGCTAACGGTCCTGTCAATGGTTATCGGTATCATTGGATCGTTTGTCATCGGTTATGGCTATCTTGGTATTGGTCTTCAGGCGTTCTATTCGCAAGCGGTCAATGCGCTTATTCTTAAAGATATTTTAACCGGCCTGGTAAAAAGCGTCGTTTTTGCCTGGATTATTGTGCTGGTAGGTGCATTTTATGGCTTTCGGGTAAAAGGCGGCGCAACCGATGTAGGGCGCGCGACGACGTCCTCGGTCGTAGCGGCAATTTTTATGGTTATTCTGGCAGATAGTATTCTTGGATTACTTTTTTATTTCAAGTGGTGAAAAGCAGACCATGAACCAACAGCAAGACTCAAATATCGTAAAAGTCAATTCAGTGAATGCTGGATATGAAGATACGTTGATACTTGATAACATTTCCATGGAAGCCAAACGTCATCACGTCACTGTAATTCTCGGGTCAAGCGGTTGTGGAAAAACTACATTGATGAAAAACATGATCCGTTTGTACAGTCCATGGTCCGGTTCGATTAAACTTTTTGGCAACGAGATTACTACAATGGATGAAAAAGATTTTAACGAGCTTTTGATGAAAATCGGTGTGCTATTCCAGAACGGTGCATTACTTAATTCCGTGACAGTTGGCGAAAACATTGCCATTCCTCTTGTTCAGCATACAGAACTACCCCAGGAGCTCGTTCACAGATTAATACGTGTGAAATTGAAATTAGTAGAACTGAACCGGGTTTTGCATAAACTTCCTTCTGAATTATCCGGTGGCATGCGCAAACGCGTAGCATTGGCGCGAGCTATTGCGCTGGACCCGCCGCTGCTCTTTTGTGATGAACCGTCAGCCGGTCTCGATCCGGTCACGTCCGAGGCGCTGGACCGGCTCATGCTTAAAATGCGCGACGAGTTGGGCATGACCGTGGTTATTGTCTCCCATGAACTCACCAGTATTCAGCGTATTGCTGATGATATCGTTTTCATGGATGACGGTAAAGTTCTTTTCTGCGGTCCGCTTGATGAAGCGAAAACTGCGGGTATCGAGCAAATTGATAACTTTTTTGCAAAAGGTTATTCAAAAATATAGAGTCAAAAACGGAGTTGACAATGAGAAGTGTTTTAATCTGTTGCCTTTTTGTTGCCAGCATTACACTGGCCCAACATTCGGAATATCCCATTCATGTTGATGGCGTTTTCCCCAATTTAACCGTACATGCTGACGGTGTCGGCAGTACAAGCGAAACCGGCATTGGTGCCCTGATCCCCTGGGCGAATAAATTATGGGCCATCGGATATGTGGCGCATATAAAAGGCTCGGGAATTGGTTTGTACGAAATAAGTGAAGACATGACCATGCGAAAACATCCGGCATCTGTGACCGGGACTTTTGCCAATCGCATGGTACACTGGGAGAGCGAGCACGTCATTATTGGTCCACACATCATTGATCCCGAAGGAAATGTCAGAACAGTTCCGGAGATGGCAAAACACCGCTTAGCTGCCACTATGCGTCATCTTGAACATCCCGATACCAAAGTGTATTTTCTCACCATGGAAGGTCTGTTTTTCGAGGTTGATCTGAAATCAATGCAATCAACGCAACTTTTCAATCTAGTGGAAGAGCTCGAATTTCCTGAAGGACAGGCACCGCATTTTAAATCCGGGCATACAGCCCAGGGCCGGGTCGTCGTAGCGGCAAACCGGTATTGGGAAGAAGACTTTCTCGGGGAGGTCAAAGGCGGACGGCTAGCCGAATGGGATGGTGAGGTATGGAATATTCTGGAACGCAATCCTTTTGTCGAGGTGTCCGGCAAGCAAAACCCAAGCACAGGTAAAGCATATGGAAACACACTCTATGCTACAGGCTGGACGCGGTCGTCAGTTGTTTTACGGGTTTTGCATGACAGGAAATGGAAACGATATCTGCTGCCAAAGGCAAGCCACTCGTTTGATCATGCCTGGAACACCGAATGGATGCGGATTCGGGAAGCACAAACAGAACGCTATTTAATGGACGTTCATGGCATGCTCTACGATCTTCCGGCTCTGGTTTACGACGGCTGGGTGTGGGGCATTCGGCCGATTTGTTCGCACCTGCGAATCATTCCCGACTTTTGTTACTGGCGAGGCATGCTGGTTTTAGCCGGCGATCAAACAGACAATGCCGTGGGCCAGCCGCAGTCCGGATTATGGTTTGGCAATATTGATGATCTGTGGAATTTCGGCAAACCAAAAGGATGGGGAGGACCCTGGTGGAAAACGGAAGTAAAAAAGAACCATTACAGCGATCCCTTTCTTATGACAGGATTTGACAAAAAAGTCCTCCATCTCGCTATCGAATCCGAACAATCCGTTACCTTTACACTCGAAATTGATTTTTTAGGCAACGGTTCGTGGGAACAGTACAAAACAATCACCGTCCCGGCCAACGGCTATAAACATCACGAATTCCCGGATGGGTATTCTGCGCACTGGGTAAGAATAAAAACAGATCGAGATTGTGTGGCTACCGGGTATTTTATGTATAACTGAATATTTTATCCGGCATGTATCGTCAATAAAGCCTGCTCCCCGGATTTATCCCGATGTGTAATCAAAGTGCAGTAATGCATGACAAAAATAAACTCTCTAAAACAGGCGCCGGTAACCCCTCGTCAGCCGCTGACACCCCATAGGCGGACTGACACCCGGCGCCTTTTTTTGTATCCACATTATAACTCTTTTTGCAGAATTCACTTGCAATTGTTACAAATGTTTTTATACTTATTTCAGCTTGTATTTCCACAAATAAAACATTAGCACAGGGGTCTGATTGCAAATATTTTTAGCATCTGTTTATTGATGCATAAATCGAACGGGGCATAAATGTTATACACTCAAAGTCTCGAAAGCATAACCTGGCAAACAATTGAAGAATTTTGTGAACAGAAAATATCCGAAAATTCTTATTTAGATTATAAAGAAGAATTTCCAAATAATTTGGAAAAGACCATTGCTGCTATGGCTAATACTCTTGGAGGCATTATTCTCATTGGTATTGAAGAAGATGATGAGAATAAACCGAAATTACCGATAGAAGGTGTACCTTTTGAACGCGGATTATCAGAACGGGTTACTAATATCATTCTTTCAAACATCACACCTCCTGTTTTCCCCGACATTCAGGTTTGTCCAAACTCTGATAAGAAAAAAGCAATTGTGTTAATCCGAATTCACCAAAGTCATCAGACACCACATGCCATTGCAAATAATACTAAAGTCTATTTGCGAACAGCCAACCGCAACAAACCCGAAGAACGTGCTAAAATAAATGATATTTTTTGGTTAGCCGAGCATAGACAAAAAGCCGTATCACTTCGTGAACAATTGTATAAAGAATCAGAAAATAATTTTAAAAAACGATATGCAAAGCTTACTATTAAAAATATATTTGATAATTGGTTTACGTTATCCATATGTCCACTTTATCCCAGAGAACCTTTTTTAGTACCCCCTGAGATATCGAAAATTATTAACGACATAAAAGTCAACAATTATTATGGGAATTGGAGTGAATTTCCGTTCTGGGGAGACCAAATCCGGGGCCGTATTTCACCCAATGGCACGATCATATTATTCCAAACAGATCATCATATTTATTTTATTGAGCTAAATTGTTTTGGATTGTTATCGTACAAACAAAATTTATTTTTCCAAGAGGATCCTAATCATAAACATGAAGATGATTATATCCCAACCGATATTATATACGCAAGACTGGATGAGTTTTATGATTCTTCTGTTAAATTTTATGATAGAATTGGCTATCAAGGCCCACTTGATTTTCGTATGCATTTTGAAAACGGTTCTCACCGTAGAATTATAGGTCCATATAATAAATTATTACTGACACTTGAAGATGAAATAAAATACAATTCTGTTGTAATGAAAAAATCTTTAGAAGACCCAATTGATAAATTTGATTTGGTATATTCTACCATGCAGCGGATCGCCTGGTCATATGGTTGGGATATTCAGAAAAATGAAATAAGCTCATTCTTTGACAGGCATAAACCAGAATAAGTATTATTCATTGCAAAATAAGAATAATATCTTCATTACGCTTTTAACTTCAGTTATTGCAACTTTTAATTTATATGATTACTCTATTAGCTCAGAAAAAACTTTTGGAGTGAATTCACTGTGTGAATTCATGACGGCAAAGCCGTCAAATACCATACTTTTTTCTGAATATGCTCGTTTAACTTGCGGGCTGAACGCCCGCAGTCGCCACGCAGAGGCGACACTCCAAATTAGGATCGATTTCAATTGGGTTTTGTGTAAAACAATAAAAATAAATAGTTTATTAATGGATTTTCTGATCAAATAAGCTATAATCCCAAAACTTGGTTGGATTATCAAAAAATCAAGCTGCCACATTGGC
>CAZSMC010000094.1:0-10145 GCA_964607755.1 uncultured Cytophagia bacterium
GGATTTTGGCAATACGGTGAACGAGTTGTTTTTCACAGAGGATGACCGCTATCTGCTGGCAGTCGGACACGGCGCGGTCAAGGTGTACGATGCTTCGGATTGGTCGTTGACGCAAACCCTGAAACCGGACTATTGGGTGATTTTTACCAGCGGTGTCTTTTCCCCGGACGGCAAATATGTCATTGCTGTGGGACAGGGTGGCACCTCGCGCGGTAATGTATATCTGTGGGAATGGAAAACCGGCGAACTGGTCAAGATGTTCAATCACACCGGCAAGAAAATTGAATCGATTTCCTGGCATCCCAACGGCCGGTACATTGCCCACGCCGGGCACGATCCGTACATTTACGTTTACCGTCTCGCCGATATTTTGCGCTATAGCAACGATTATATTCCCGTGGCTCATAAAGTGTGGGCGAGTGACAATGCAGAATATATTGATTTCAACGCCGACGGCAGCTTTTTGTGCAGCGCCCATCAGAACGGCTTGGTTAAATTATGGGTATGGATGAGCGAAGAAGCCAATCTGAACGCCCGCCGGCATCAGTGGATTAAACAGCAACAAGAAAAAGCGCAAAAGTCAATCAATCAATAAGAGGTGAATAATGAATCGGCGATCATTTTTCAAAACATCTGTGGCAGCCGGAATGGCTGGCGCCATGGCGCAAACAGTGCTGGCCAGCCCGGCAAAACCATCCTACCAAATATTGGATGAAATACTGGAAAAACCTGTGCTCAATAAAAATTTATTCAGCGATCCGGTTATCATCGATTCGCTTGAATTACTGCATTACCAGGGCAATTTTATTGTGCGGGTGCGGTCAAAAGACGGTGCTGAAGGATTGTCAGTCAGCAACAACATGCACATGAAATATATGTACACCATTCTGCTCAGCGAAGTGATGCCATTTTTTCTGGATAAAGATGCCCGTGATCTGGACGCACTTGTAGATGGCGTGTATATTTGGGATAGTAATTACAAGTTGCAGGGATTGGCACTCTGGATTCCGGTTGCAACAGTCGAATTTGCGATATTGGATATGCTTGGTCGTATAGCTAGGAAATCCATCGGTGAACTGATCGGGACCATCCACAACAAGGAAATCGCTGTTTATCAAGCCAATAATTTCCGCGGCACATCGGCTGAAGAAAGCATCCGGCGAATCAAAGAGCGAGTCCAGGAAACAGGCACCCGGGCGGTAAAGTTCAAAGTCGGTGGCCGCATGAACAATCCGGAAGAGCCTCCCGGCCGCTCGGAAAAATTGATTCCGCTGGTGCGCAAAGCCTTTGGTGATGACATGACAATCTATGCCGATGCCAATGGTTCTTACGATATCCGGAAAGCGATTCGAATCGGCACAGTAATGGAAGAATACGAGTTTGACTTTTTCGAAGAACCGTGTCCGTTTGACTGGCTGGAAGAAACCAAAGCAGTTGCAGATGCATTGTCGATTCCCGTTGCCGGTGGCGAACAAACTCACAGTATGCACGATTTTCGCTGGATGATCGGCAATAACGCTGTTCAGATAGTGCAGCCGGATATGTTTTATTTCGGCGGCATGATCCGTTCGATGCGAGTAGCTCGTATGGGAGCGGCGGCTGCAATGCCATGCGTGCCGCATATTTCAGGGTCCGGCCTTGGGTATCTTTATATGTTGCACTTTGTCTCTGCTGTTGCCAATGCCGGACCTTACCACGAGTTCAAAGGTTTGAATGAACAAATACCGATGCAATGCAAAACCTCATCATTGACCAGTGAGAACGGTGTGGTGAAAGTGCCTACGGGTCCCGGACTCGGAGTAGAGATTGATCCGGATTTTATTAAAAAACATACACTCGTTAAACAAAAATATCACTAATTCTCAAGAAGGTTCTGATGAATAAAAAAATATTACCCTGGGTGGTTACCTGTGCAACGTTTTTGATTATTTGGTTTATCCCCGAACCAAATGGTGTGTCGACCGATGCCTGGCACTTGCTTGCGATTTTTGTGGCCACGATTGTCGGAATCATTACAAAGCCGCTGCCCATGGGGGCAGTGGCGATTATCGGTATCACGGTCACGGTTATCACAGGGACACTGACAATTACAGAAAGTCTCAGCGGATTCAGTAATCGTGTTATCTGGCTGATTGTGATGGCCTTTTTTATTTCCCGCGGATTTATTAAAACCGGACTTGGGCAGCGGATCGCCTATATGTTTATGAAGCTGTTGGGCCGTAAAACACTTGGCCTGGCGTACGGTATGGTCGCGACCGATCTTGTGCTTGCCCCGGCTATCCCCAGTATCACGGCGCGTTCCGGTGGTGTGCTGTTTCCGGTTCTGCGGTCGATTGCCCACATTTACCAGAGTCATCCTGAAGACGGCACAGCTCGAAAAATTGGCGCCTATCTGATTAAAACATCCTTTCAGGGCACGGTCATTACTGGCGCCATGTTTTTAACCGGCATGGCTGCCAACCCGTTGGCTGTCAAGCTGGCAGGTGATCTTGGCGTCGACATTTCCTGGAGTTTATGGGCATTAGCCGCTGTGGTGCCGGGATTCCTGAGTCTTTTATGCGTGCCCTTTGTGCTGTATAAACTTTATCCTCCGGAAATAAAGGAAACGCCCGAAGCCGCTGCACTGGCAGAAAAACAATTGAACAGCATGGGAAAGATGTCACGTAGTGAATATATTATGCTGTTCACGTTTATTCTTTTGCTCATTTTGTGGATCTTTGGGCGTGTGCTAAACTTGCACAGCGCATCCGCAGCGCTGGTGGGACTTGTGATTCTTCTGGTCAGCGGTGTATTGACCTGGGATGATATTCTCAATGAAAAGGGCGCGTGGAATACACTCGTCTGGTTTGCCGCTCTGGTGATGATGGCTTCGTATCTCAACACACTCGGACTCATTCCCTGGTTCGGCGAGACAGTTGGCCAGCTCCTGACGAGTCTGCCCTGGATGGGCGCGTTTTTACTGTTAAGTCTGATTTATTTTTACAGCCACTATTTTTTCGCCAGCAGCACTGCTCACGTTAGCTCGATGTACCTGCCTTTTCTGGCTGTCGCTTTGACAGTTCAAACCCCTGCTTTGCTGGCGGCGTTAGTGTTGGCGTTTTTCAGCAACTTGTTCGGCAGCCTAACTCATTATAGTATGGGGCCGGCGCCGGTGATGTTCGGTTCCGGCTATGTTGAAATGGGAGATTGGTGGAAGATGGGTGGCATTATTAGTGTGCTCAATATTTTAATCTGGCTGGGCGTTGGCGGATTATGGTGGAAACTGATTGGAATTTGGTAAACGGAAACGATTATTTGTATGACAAAAAAAGAACGACAACATCAAACAACGAACTCGCAACAAAAACGTTTCGAGAAACGAAAATATATAGGATTATTAAGCGGACCGGTCTTTTTCATTTTTTTGATGCTTCTGCCGGCTCCTCTGGATATGCCGGAAGACGCATGGCGAACGGCAGCCGTGGCCTGTTTAATGGCTATTTTCTGGATCACTGAAGCACTTCCCATACCGGCTACGGCATTGCTGCCGCTGGTGCTGTTTCCTTTGCTAGGCATCACGTCCATGGATGATGCTGCTCAGCCGTATGCGAATCCACTGATATTTTTATTCATGGGCGGGTTTATCATTGCCCTGGGTATGCAGCGATGGAATTTGCACCGCCGTCTGGCGTTGAATATCATTCGGGTGATGGGCATGCATCCCAGATCGATTGTCGCCAGTTTTATGATCGCCACGGCGTTTCTCAGCATGTGGGTGAGTAACACGGCCACCACCATGATGATGATGCCAATCGGATTGTCGGTTATCGAACTGGCGCGCACCAACGGCGGTAAAAAAGATTTGCATCAATTTTCTCTGGCGCTGATGTTGGGCATCGCTTATGCCGCTAATATTGGCGGCATCGGCACGCTTATTGGCACCCCGCCAAATGCACTGCTGGCAGGTTTTATGAAAGAGACCTATGGCTATCAAATAAGCTTTGTCAAATGGCTTAGCGTTGGCGGTCCAATGGTCCTGATAGGTTTGCCGATCGGATATGTCATTTTAACCCGTCTTGCTTTTCGCCTGAATATGTCGTCGTTAGATGGCGGAGAACAGTTTATTCACGATGAATTAAAAAAGATGGGCCCTATTGCTTATGCTGAAAAAATCGTCGGAGTGGTGTTCCTTGCGGTAGCTTTTCTATGGATCACGCGTCCGTTGATTACAGCTTTAATACCGGACCTTTCAGATGCCAATATCGCTATGATAGGTGCGGTGGCGCTTTTTGTTATTCCTGTCAATTTATCCCGGGGCGAATTTGTCATGGACTGGGAAACGGCTAAAAAATGTCCCTGGGGAGTGTTGTTGCTATTTGGCGGTGGTTTATCCCTGGCGAATGCCATCAACCAAAGTGGCCTGGCGACCTGGATCGGCCAAAGTCTTGGGCACATTCAATTGTTGCCTGTTATACTCATTATTTTACTCATCACCCTGGCTGTCAGCTTGCTCACTGAGTTGACCAGCAACACAGCCACTGCCGCTACCTTTTTACCGATTATGGCTTCGCTGGCCATCGGCATTGGCGAAAATCCTTTGTTGCTGGTTGTCCCGACAGCCCTTGCTGCAAGCTGCGCATTTATGTTGCCGGTCGCCACACCGCCGAATGCGATCGTCTATGGCAGCGGCCATATCAAAATTCCGGAAATGGTCAAAGCGGGTTTGCTGATAAAAATATTGTTTATTGTATTGGCAACTTTTATTGCCTACTTGCTGGTTACAAAAGCCTTTCACGTGACTCTGGGTGAGCTGCCTGCATGGTTATGAATTTAAAACTGATGTAACTGCTGTTTATGACGCATTTTCAATCCCTAACAAGTTTCGTAGATAATGCAGGTTACAACAGAATTTGCCAGAGCCTACGCCTCGCCGGACCCGGCTAAAGTAAAGCGATACATTAATTTGAGTGATTCCTGAACTCATTATTGAATTTAGTAGATAAATCGCCCCTGTGATTTTAAAAAGCGCCCCGGAATAGATGATTCCGGGGCGCTATCACACTAAAGAGTCTATGTTTTATTTCTTCTTATGCATCAACATTATCCTGGTTTTAGGGAACTATCATTTAGACAGTCCATTGTTTTTATACATTACAAAACCAGCTTTTAAATATGTCTTAACAGGGGAGCCTAACGTTTGTAAAAAGTAAAAGCTCACTGATGGGAGAAAAACTTTGCAGCATTACAAAAAATGGCTAAAGCCCGTTATGTTGAGAGGTCATATTTAACCCCGAGCTAAAGCTCGGGGCAATATTATAGCCCCGACTTTTAAGTTGTTATTGAGATTCTTTAATAGGCACTTTAGTGCCCATATATTAAAACTTCCACCCTAGACTGAGCTTTTACTGTAAAAAAATAATTTGGTTTGCATTTTTAATTTTTTTTGTTATTTTCATACTAAATTTAACTTTTATAAAAGTTTATTCCTAAACGTGCCAACAATGTGCAGCCACTGTATTATGAAAAGCAGCATATCCTTTTGGGAAGCAGTCAAGTCTGACCCTCACATTTAAATTGCAGGAGGGAACAATGAAAAAGCGGGTTCTTTTCTTTACAGTTTTTTTTATTTTAAACGTCCCTTTTACTTTTCATATCTTGCCGAATCCTTTTGTTAACCAATGCATGTCGCAGAGCAAATTGCCCGATGTTGAAAATGATGTGCACCAAAGTTTTAACTCCAGTGCTTTGAACCAGAATATAGCTATTAGCAAAGATACGATTTTCGTTAATCCGGTCCGT
This sequence comes from uncultured Cytophagia bacterium, assembly GCA_964607755.1. Lineage (GTDB taxonomy): Bacteria > Zhuqueibacterota > Zhuqueibacteria > Residuimicrobiales > Krinioviventaceae > CAZSMC01. The sequence continues at coordinate 5,779 of CAZSMC010000094.1, forward strand.
GAAAATGGCGTTCTTACATACACGTGGGATGACGTTTTTGTTAGCGCCCTTGATAAACAAAGTGTAAGCTCTACAATTATTTTGCAAAATATCCCTTATGGCGGATATTATAAGGATTTCCGTATTCATACAGGATATTCGAAACAACAAGATAAAGAAGAATACCGTCTTGTTTTGAATGGCAGTGTCGGGTCAATTGTTACCGAACCATCTGAAGCAAAGGAAAAAGATATATGGATATGGAATAATCACGAATTAAAATATCTGAAAAAAGGTAACAATACAGTTTATTTTTTAAAAGGTGACCAAAGTCTAGACGATGAATCGGCAAATCCAAGAAACACCAACAGCGTTCACTTTAATTCAATCCGAATCTCTATACCGCCTCACATAGAACAAGAACCCGAATTTACACGTGGCTTGTCCAACACAATAAAATGGACACCTATCATTGAAGGAGCCTATCATCAGGAAGTGGTTTATTTTGACTGGACAAGCGGACTGCTGAAAAAAAGCTCAGACCCTCTTTATCGAACCGCTCTACCGGATACCTTTCGGACCTCTGTGTTCGAAAATCTAACAGATGGCAACAAGTATGGCTATTTTGTCAATGCGTATGACAGGAACGGTACAGTCATCGAGACTTCGGACACCACATACTCGACGCAGGACGCATCTCCGCCCGAAAAAGTGCAAATCGATTCGATTGTCGCATTTAGAGAAAATGAAAATGATGTAATCATTTCCTGGCAGGGAGTAAATGATAAAACCTCCGGCGTTGGTTCGTATGAGCTTTATCGAGTAACAAAAGATTCTGATGCATCTGCGAACTTGCTCAAAGTTTTTCAGGCAGATTGCACCGTTGCAGGAAAAGACATGTCTTCACGCTATACGTTTACCGATACCTCTGTCACGTCCTTTGTCCGGTATCAATACCGGGTTGATGCTACTGACAATGTTGGCAATGTCAGCACCGGCAAATTATCACAAACGGTCGAAAAGTTAAGCCCGCCGGAACTTGAAATGATCCCGGAACCTGTGCTCGTATCTGACGAGGCGGAAAAGTTTTACCACAAGGGCTGCCAGGTTGAGTTGTTATCGAATATCGAAAAAGTCCAATTCCCGGCTTTTCATTATGTCCAATTTCAAGCCGTCAGAGACAGTCTCAAGTTTTTTGACAGCCATTTTCAACCGGGTAAAAACTTTTTTACCAGTGGATGGATAGAGTTGCCTACCAATAGCACGACAGTGGGCCATACTTTTGACTTGACCAATAACGGCGAGCACAAGATAAATTTTGTCAATGGCCATCGTTATTATTTTCGTGCCCGATTTAAAGATAGCAGAAATAATTACAGCCAATGGACCTCACCGGATACGTTATGGAGCATCCCGGATTGTTTCCCGCCTAATGATATTTCCAAGCTCGATTACAATGTTATTACAAGTGAGGATAACGCCAGTGGATGGATAGAATTGAATTGGAAAGGCGGGGAGGATCTCACCAGCGGTACTGCCAGTTTTCTGGTTTACCGGAAAACAAGCAGAGCGGATACTGTTTTCGACCTCGTTGCCAGGACCACGAAAACCACCTATGCCGACTCTTTTCAAAATATCAATTATAATGGCGAGGTGACATACAGGATCGGTTCTGAAGACAATGTCGGTAACCGCCGGGACTATAGCATGACGAATTTTGAAGTGACTGTAACTTCGCATTCAGCTCCGGTGATTTTTTTCCAGGGGTCAGATGTTGATACGGTCATAAATGGTGTAAGATATACCACTTATGAGGATGCATTTTTGAATGTCGAACTGAATCATTTTGAACAATTTGAAAATGCTAAATTGATCTATGATGTGAACGGCAAAAAGTACGAAGCAAATGGAGAATTGGAGCAAAAAAATACGCTGCCAATTAAATTGCCAGTAACAGGCAAATACGTGGCGAGAGCCAAAGTGTTGTTTCCTGACAAATCCATGAGTCTTTGGTCAAAACCGGATTCTATCATTAGAGTGAATGATTTGGATGATATTGAAAAAAACTCTGATCCGTTGCCGGCGCATCGTAAATTATTGGTTCAGTGCTATCCCAATCCCTTTAATATGTCAACGAATATTTCTTATAATTTGGAAAAGGATTCAGACGTTGTCATTGAGATATACAATGTGCAGGGACGTAAAATCAAAACCTTGTTAAATCGGCGCGAACGCCAGGGACTACATAATGTTATCTGGGAGGGCTATAATGATGAGAACCGCGCGGTTTCCAGCGGGATTTATTATTACCGGATTCATGCCAGGAGCGAAACCGGACCAGGAACGAATAAAACAGGGAAAATGGTTTTGATCAAGTGACTCATTTTGCCTGGTCAAAAGCTATCCGGTGCATGATTTTTCTTCAATTTGGCAACTCTGATGTCATGTCGCGTGACCTCCGAATGAGGGTTTCATATAGAAATATGAATGCAAAATATCTTGGAAATGAATATCATTATGAGTAAAACAACTATTGTTAATAAAACACTATTTAGTATAGTGACCATTATTTTAATCGCTATGATAAATGGTGCAGCACAGCAATCACTGAGAGCGGAACCGAATTCACAACAAAATATCCCGCAATGGCTTTTGCAAAGAAATGAAACCGGGGTGACTGCGCCACCGCCTGATCCGGATATACCCAGAGTTAACGTGCTGAAAGAACCCCGGTTTACCAGAGGTGATTCAAATATCATATTTATTGATTCCCTCCCTGATCCGGTTGAATATCAAGGAAAAAGCTTTCCACTTGATTCATGTTATATAGATGTGCATGCTATGCCAGGACAATCGGTGAATGCTCCCCGGCCACTTTATTTCTCGGCAGAAAAGAAATCCATTCTGTTTAATCTCTCATCATGGTTGGGAGAACCCATGTCCTATCGCGCGCGCTTATGGGTTCCCAAAGATACAACTTTTGTTTCCGGCGAATGGGCCGGCCCCGATAGCATTGCTGTATCCATTCAGGATACAACAATTTCACGATTGGATTCGTTACAGCTTGTTCCACGCAATCCCCAGCATTGGCGCAATGGCTGGTTAAACACCATCGGTGCGGTTGATGTTGGCTTTTATGGCTTGCGCGATCCGGCAGGCATTTACCGCACTTTTCTCCATGACAACCTTCAAAATGTACTCCAGGATACGATATTTATATCAGACCCTGACGGCTCACCCGGCCCCTCGCCCATCGACAGCGTTTTTTTTACATTAAAAAAAGCCGCTGTTGTGGAAGGGGTGAACACGATTTATGGCGGCGCTTGCGACGCAGCCTACACGCCGGCATCACATGGCCCCGGTACAAACATAGCTAGCTTTTGGACGATTAAAGGGAATTATTCCTATTTCCTGGATAGCGTGGCTGTCAAAGTCGATACTACATCTCCTGTTGTTATGTTTGATTCTGTCAAGGATGTTTATTCTTCAAATGATGTAGATGATGGAGTTGTTGAAATACCGTTTATCATTACAGATGCGCTCTCTGGCGTTGATAAAAATGAGGTGAGCGCTGAAATTACCTCTCCTCTAAAAGTTGATCAAATTGCCGTTGATGTACAACAAGCGGATACGTTAACCGGGCGCATAATAATTAGCGGCATCGACATGGATACAACCGCTAAATTAAAGCTGCGGGCAATGGACGTTGCCGGCAATGCGGATTCTGTTGAGCATGAACTCGTCTTTAGGGTAGAACCGCCTGAACTGACAGATTTCCGGGTTACGGATATGAATTTTGACGACGAGATTTGTTTAAAACCAGCTTTTAATTATACGAACAGCACGGTTGTTCGCATTGACAGTCTGGAATATGCCAAAGGTAAGGCAAATTCGATAAGAATAACCGTGAGTCATCAAGAGACGGCTAATGACAGTGTGCTTTCCTTATCAGATAGTTTTTTTGAAATCGATCTTTTGAGCATCATGACAGGAATTGACTCTGGCGATAAATTGAATATCCGCATGGCAGCCATTGACAGCCTCGGAAATGAACAAGAGGAAAATATCCCCGAACACTCTATTATCTTTGATAATGACATTGCAGATATCCACGTTTCTGTACGGGACACGACCACCTGGATCGAAAAACTGCAAAAAGATATATTTCCAACAGAGCTCGGTGCTTTTCCCGGCTGGACAAATGACGTCCGTGTCCTGGTTACTGTCGATACAGCGCAAGCTGTACCTGATGTGTACAGAATGAAAGAAACTGATCCCAATGACTCTTGTTATGTCAAGCCGGAGCGCAGATTTTATTACCAGCTTTTTGAAATCGAACAGTTATGGCCCTTTGCGTTTCAACTTTGTGATTCTGCCGGGAATGAATC
>CAZSMC010000094.1:10245-13634 GCA_964607755.1 uncultured Cytophagia bacterium
CCTGTCTTTGAGTTCGAAATGGCAGATTCATCAAATCTCAATCCTGCCCAACCGGATTACACAAATGATACAACTGTTAGTTGGTCATTTGTCCGCAAGAATTTCAAGCTGGATGACCTTGAAAAAATAGATTTTTACAATGCAGACTTGACAGAACCTCCAGATGACTGGCAACCCGGTGAGAACATGTTAATTCATCTTTACGAATTATATGACAGTAACATGGAAGCCGGTAGTTATACGGTATACGGCAGAGCCACACTGAAAAACAAGATTAGCACTCCTAATTCTTTGATGAATAAAGATTCTATCATTTATGATAAACATGCTCCCGAAATAAATGAATATTCTCTTAAAGATATTGATGATTCACCATTCGAGGCATATTCCGGCTTTACAAATAGCCTTGTTATAGATGTAATAACATCCGCATCAAATGATGTTGATTCAATATCAATTACCGGTGATGCGGAATTTTTAAATGAAAATGGTCAGCATGAGTTGCCAGATACATTGGAATATTCGGTCACTCAACGTCTCACTTTGACCGATACCGAAAATTTCGATGTAAAAAACATCACCGTTGCAGTGCGGGACAGCGCTGGTAACTGGTCCGGTCCAGCAGAATCATCGATTACCTATTTAAAGCAAAACATAACAGCGGAAATTGATACTGTGGAAACGATCACCCTTCCGCAGACGGCGCTGCAAGAGAATGCTCTGTTTTATGTGCCCGTAGTTGTGAGCGGTGATTATCCCGAATATTTAAGTAAAGCGCTTACTTTTCCGGTTACAGAGTCTGCTGATACGCTAACGACAGATATCAATATAGAAGCGTGTGAGACCGTGAGTAATGGCTTGCGCTGCTTTGTCCCGTTCAAAGTTCTTGAACGCGGCGAGCAAACCGTGATCCTGACAGATTCGGCCGGGAACAGCAGCAATGTGGATAAAATTTTCTTTGATTTACAGCTCGAACCCGAAATCACGACCACCGTTTATGACTATTCCGAAGTGCCAGATTTTCATTCACCAACCGATGAACTGCCAGCCGATTTTCTGAGGTCAGACAGTTTGTTTACCGACGGAAGTGGAGATTCGATTGTTGTTTTGACCCGGCTCGTCAGCGGCAACTGGGATTCCATTCGGATTGTGGCTGATTTTGATCGAAAAGTAACGGACAGATTCAAGCCAGTGGCACACCCGGAATCCCCGGCCGATCTCAGAACAATCCCGCTCCAAAATGTGCCGGATTCTCTGGGACACATCTCTTTTTCCGTTTACGTCAAAAACGTGGCTGGTTTAAAAGACAGCGCTTCTTATGCCATCATTTATGATATTAAACCACCTAGATTGATTGATTTTAATGGACCTTCAAATACGTCGGATTCACTTTATTCATTTACGTATAGCGGAAAAGACGATGCGCCTGGCGAGTTGGCTGGTATCGTTATTCGCGAAGCGTTGCTGGAAAATTGTACTAATGGTTGTGACACCTCATATACTTTTATTCCGGTTGGTCAGGAAAACAAAATCATGTTATTCCCCCAGATAGGTTTGCGGAAATTGTGTGCTTTTCTGCTCGATAAAGCGGACGTCGATCAAAATCGACCGGAGCTGATACAGGAGCGCTTGCAGCGGCGTGATTTCAGCACCATCGATCATCAGAGAAAGATGAAATGTTATAAATTGCGGCTTAATCCCAAAGAAGTTTCAAATTTCCCCAATCCCTTTGATCCGAACGCAGAGTCCACAATACTACTTTTCCCCTTGAGCCAGGACTCGCGTCTCAAAATTTCTATTTTAGATGCTTTTGGTAATTTGGTTGATCAATGGTACACACAGGGGGAAAAGGGTCTCAATTCCTATAACAACAACGAAAAGTTAAAATGGGACGGAAGAAACGGGAAAGGTAAAATAGTGGCCAATGGCGGCTATATTTGCGTGATTCAGGCGCTGGATTCCGGGGAAAAATTTTTCCGGAAAATTGCCGTTATGAAAAAGTGACCCTCGAATTGATGAAAAAAAGCCCTCACAAACGGGTGTGAGTTGATTTTTAAAAACATAAATTATATATTGAATATTTTGCGCGATAATGTGCGCATCTAAACGCAGGCGATGATATGGAAAAGATATACCCGAAAATTTTACTGGCAATTTGTGTGAGCCTTTTTACCGCACATTTCACCGCAGGCCAAACCGGCACAGCCGGCCAGCCCGGCGAGTTTCTGCGCTATGGCGTCGGTGCGCGCGCCATGGGCATGGGCCATGCGTTTACCGCCCTGGCCAATGACGCCAGCGCGATCTACTGGAATCCGTCCGGTCTCATCAGTGTGCCGCGCAAAGAGTTCACCACTATGTATTCCAACCTGTTTTACGATTCCCGATACACCTACATGGCAGCGGCGTTGCCGCGGACGCTGGTCGGCGAACACAATGCCGTCGGTCTGGGATGGGTGAATCTAACCATGGCCGGCTTTGACGAGCGTGACCAGGCCAACAATCCGCTCGGAACTTTCGATATCTACGAGCAGGCGTTCATGCTGTCCGGAGCACGTGAATTTGTCAGTACGTGGGGAATTTTGAATTACGGCGCTAATGTCAAACTGGTAAACCAGGCTTTTCCCGGATACACCTCTGAACAAGGCTGGGGCATCGGACTGGATGTTGGGGCGACATTCCGGCCAATCAATATGCCGGTGCTGAAAATATTTTCCCTGCGCTATTTAATGCCGCTTCAGTTAGGTGTGTCGCTGCAAAATATCGGCGGTTATCCGGCTGTGGGAATTGGCGGCGGCAACAAGGACCGCTATCCGTTCATTTTTCGCTGGGGCGCCAGTTATGAACTGTTCATCTCGGACTGGCGGATCAATTTACTCTATGATCAGGAATCGTTTTCCGGCCGCGACACCGGTCACTATGCAGGTGTTGAAACCGCGATTCCGTTAGACTTTGCCGATGCTTTACCTAAATTACGCTTTGGCTGGAACTCGCGAACAAACAAACCCAGCTTTGGCGGCGGATTTCAGTTCGGCTATGCCGACATGGCTGCCATTCAAATCGATTTTGCCTATGAGCTCAAACCTTACAAAGCGCTATCCAACGATTTTCGTCTGTTCTTTACTGTGGAATTCGGTCAATCGTATGATGGAGGTTATTTTGCTGGCAAAGCAGATCAACAGCAAACGGAACGTGAAATCCGAAATAATCATTTGCAAGTTATCTCCCGCTATCCGAACGACAATGTGAGAGTCTCCGCAGAAGCCCTGGGCAGCACCTATGACACCCCCAATGCCGTCCGCTATTACCGGTTGGTCGGCGGATTGCGATTGGCGAATGAGTATTTTGCTCAGGCAAAACAAGAGATGCGTGAGAATGACATCAATCAGGCA
>CAZSMC010000095.1:0-9598 GCA_964607755.1 uncultured Cytophagia bacterium
TCGCTACTTGTATAGCTTGATTCAATTTTACTCTTTTGGTCTGCAGCTTTTTAAGAAAATATTCATCACCATCAATCACACAAGGAACTAAATAAGCATATCCATCAACATCGAAACATGATTTTTTGATCTGGATATTTCTCTTTATTTGGATGATCAGTTTCGATTACTTTAGCTCCAGATTGTATTCTTTGAACTATTTCATCAAACGTAATTCCTCTATTAAGAGCAAGAATTTCGTTTTTCTCTGAATTCCATTTAAATGTTTTCATAATCAAATATAAGACAAATAGGAGGCATTGCCAACTTATTTTTTCACAGTATAACATTTTACTCACCTCCGGCCGGGCCGGCGCAGATCATCAAAGCGGCCCGGCACGGAACAACGAACGAGGTAAAAATTGGTGAAAGAGCACGGCCCCCGGACGGTAGTCAGGTGGAGTATTTTGTTAGCCCTTTTACACCCCTCGTTCTTGGAATTCCGTACTTTTTATTCGGATTCCTTTAATAATCTCTCTTTCACCTCCGGCATTTCTCGCATTAATTCCATTAAGATTTCAACAGGTTTGGGCATTGGCGATCGACCAATTTCCCAATCTTGCAATGTTCTGAGCTTGACTCCGATAGCTTCGGCTAATAATTTTTGTGTGAGGCCCAATTCTTCTTTTCTGATCTTTTGTAATCGTTTTGCACGCATTTTTTGCAATTCTTCTTCGCTCATATATACAATATCGCGCGCTCCGTCTTCGGACATGGTCGTAACTCTATATTTATTCGAATGAGCCATGGATCGTCTCCTTTATAAATGCTTTTCTGAACATTTTGTAACTGCTTTACAGAGCACCTTCCACAAAAATGTAAATTCCAATAAGAAACAATTAAAATCGGGGGACTAGCCGCGAGTCATTAGGGCCAAGTCCAACCCCGCGTTCGCACGTCGACCTTTACTGCGTTCAGGTCGAGTGCAACGCTTATTCGTTATGTGGTGACGTTGGAAGAATTATCTGGATATTTCGCACCCCATTCATACCTTGATCGTAGTTTATTATGCCAAGAGTTCTTTATATGGCCATCATGCTGTAATCTTCCAACCACAATTCCAGGATCGATTTCCAGACTGCGAGAGAATCGTTCGATATCATCTGAATAGAAGGAACCTGCGTTGACAAAATCCAAATAAGCATTTAGTGAAATCAAAGTGTTAGCAGCAAAAATATCCGCTTCTTTTTCGTACTTTAGGAAATCGCTTTTATGATTATCTTCCTCTAAAAAAACTTTGTCTTTGTCATGTAGTAGCAAATGCCCGATTTCATGAAAGAAGCTAAACCAAAAAATATCAGCCCAGCTACCGCGAATAGTCAGCATTAATACAGCTTTATTAAAACCCATTCTAAATGTCGCCCCGTGAAGATAAGTTTTGGGTAAATGCGGGAGAAGTACAAGGACTACCCCTGCATTTAATAGCAATTTTCGAAGTTTTGGCAAAAAAGTGTCAGGTGTCATCAAAGTCATCTTTCGAATCGTGGGTAGCGCATCGGATAGAGCATCTTTATTGAATGGTGCAGTAATTGTTTTTTGACCTTCGAGTTCACCAATTCTTAACCACGTTGCAGTGGCTTCAGGAGATCGTTTACCTTTGCCCTGACGGAAGATAGTCTGATAACGCTTTAAAGAAGCAATATTGTACAGTGAGGTCACACCGAAAAAGCGATGTAGCTCCTGAACTTTTTCTATTGGCTTTGTTTTTTTAAGCACCTTGCCTAGTTTGACTAATTCTGAATAGCAAAATTTTGTAATTAAATTAGATTCTGCTTTTAATCGTTGCAGTTCAGCCGCCTCTTGATTTCGGGCAAGAGTTAGACGATATTCTGACTCCAAGCCAACCCAGATATGAGCAGGGACTCCTATAACTTTTTCTAGTTGCAGTGCGGTATAAGGAGTAATAGCTTTTTCTCCATTAAAAATTGCACTCAGTTTGGGAGCTGGACGATTCATCCGTCGAGCAAGTTCATTTTTAGTCATTCCTAACTTTGACAGGACTTCACCGAGATACTCGCCCGGTGGAATTGCCAAGTCAGAATGGTAGTTCTCTCTAGTCATCATAATGTTTACTCACCTCCTCAATGTAGGCGATTTCCAAAAAATCACCTTTCAATGTAAATACTAAACGATAAAATCCTGTTAGCTTTATCGCCCATTGGCCTTTCCTATCACCTTTTAATGAATGACAGTATAGACCAGGTAAAGAACGTAGTTCATTTATATCTCTTGCGTTCTTTATGATATTAATTCGTTGAATATATTTTCGAGCGACATCTTTCCCATAGCTACGTTCTGCGTCATTTGAATTTTCATACTGCTTCTGAAGCTTTTTCGTCCTAAATTGAACTTCCACGCAAGTCTCTCAGATTCATATTAATCATCTTTACCCATGAGGTAAAGATAATAACATAACATATAGATGTCAAGGATAAAATTTACCTTTGAGGTAAATGTTTTCCCCTTCCACATAACGCTACGGCTCTCTTGCGGCGGGGATTTCGAGCACAGAACTTCGATGCACAACAAAAGTTCAGACAAGCTCCAAACTTTGAATTTGCACGGCGCCCCCGCCGGTCGGGTAGGTATCTAACGAGTTATCCGCCTTTGGCGAACACTTTTTCAAATACCCCCCGCCGAACCCAGCATCCTGCTTTCACAGGACTGAGTCTTCCGGCAAGACGTGAGCAAGTCGTTGGGTGCTCCTATCACACTCTTACTTTTCACTGAAGAATGTCCTGAACAGCTTCCATTCACAGGAGCACTCGACTGATCTTCTCATACTTTTCGGGATGACACCTGACTGATTCATCCCTGCTATTCAGGCAGGAGGTAATCAACGGTGCCCTTCTGCCTGGTAAGCCGCAATCGTGCCAACTACAGTCGGGTAGGCTTTCCCCCTGAGTGAGCTGAACACTCCCGGGTGTTAGAGTACAAGCAGTATAGCTTTCATCCGCCAGTTGGCGGATATTGCGGAATCACCAGGTATATAGCCTGCTTCACCACTATTCCGCTTTTCCCACCGGCTGTGTGTCCCCTTTATGGGGTGAGATGTAACAACTTATCTCACCCCATGCACCTTTCGGATTCAGGTTAGTGGGATGACCTACAGGGCTGACAAACATCGTCTGTGGTAGCTGACCCTGCATACTTTCAAAGTACAATTTCTTATTGCCGTATCTGATATTTCCCGGGAAACCGGATGTGGTAATTTTCCATCATCTGATGAATCTCTGGATATCTCTCTAGTGTTTGCGAAATATCATTTAAAGGGAAAATAGCCATTTGGTTATTTAATTTTCAATTTACACATAACGTTATAGTTTATCAGAATACTAAATCATATAATTTTTTTCTATTATCAGAAAAAAATTTCTAATATTGGAAAACAGTTTCTATTATTAGAAAAATCAGCTTTTCTATTATTAGAAAAATTGACAACTCTGGATTGAAGCCCCGGTGCTTTGACCGCTTCCCAGCGCACATGCCATACTTTTTCTTGCCGGTTCCAGGTGCCTCCAACTGCCCTGACTTTTTTGCCCAGTTCTCGTTCTCCGTATTCTATCCTGACAGCCTTCAATTTATTCTCCTGAATGTGTTTGTGATTTTTGTGCCTTTCCTGTTCTTCAACAGCCAGTTCAACGGACATCATTTTACGGTGGGTATAGGGATCGTATTTGTAGCGAATACAGACCAGATCGTCGCCGTATTTCTTCATCCACTTTTTTGCGCCCGGTTGTCCGGGGACTATTTTTCGTTTTGTGTACATCATAAATTCGTCATATTTCGTCTGCCGGACTTTTTACTCCCAAACCACCTTTATTAATCACATGCGTGTAAATCATGGTAGTTTCCAGTTTTCTATGTCCCATCAGTTCCTGATTAGTTCTAATATCGTATCCGTTTTCCAGGAGTCGTGTTGCAAAGGAATGGCGGAAGGTGTGACAGCCGGCATTTTTATGGATACCAGCATTTTTAATCGCTTTTTTAACTGTTTTTTGCAGGACAGTTTCATGAATATGTTTATATCGAGAAATAATAGCATAGAAGGCCTGATTCTGAGTGGACGCCAACACATTTTCCCTGACTGCCCAATGCGTCAAAAACTGAGCGGTCTCCGGTTCCCCCATATCACGTGGATGCTTGAAATGATGAAATCTGACATGGTTGACAATCAAAATGATGTACGTCCGTTTTGTGCGCAGACTGTAGTGCCGCGCCCGTAGCACGCCCCGCGCCTGATCCAGGAGTCTGGTTTTGCGAGTGATGTGTGAAGGATACCCCATTTACCCATCTAAAGATGACATTTGGTCTTTTTATTTGATAATAGTTACAAATTTATTTTAATAAATGCAAGATTTTTTCGGAATAAACAGGTAAAAGCTCAGTCCTGAAAAGTTTTAATATTTGGGCACTAAAGTGCCTGTTAAAGAATCTCAATAATAAAAGTCGGGGCTATGATATCGCCCCGAGCTTTCGGGGTTTAACGATTCATCAACATAACGGGCTTTTCCCCTTTTGTAATGCTGCAAAGATTTTCTCCCATCAGTGAGCTTTTTATATGAAATAGCAGACAATGCTTGCTTATTGAGTTAAAATTTATTAGTATAAGATCACAAATTAAAGATCCATATATTTAAGGAGGATAGAGATGAACAGACGTAACTTTTTGCATGCTGGTATGGTCACCGCTGGCACAGCCGCTTTGGGACTGTACAAGCCTGCCAAAGCCGAGCCAAAACCAGGTCAATTCAAATTGAAATATGCGCCGCATTTCGGAACATTTAAAGAGCATGCAGGCAAAGATCCGATCGACCATATTAAATTCATTCACGATCAAGGTTTTCGTGCCATTTTTGATAACGGACTGATGGGCAAACCGATATCGTTGCAGGAAAAAATTGCCAGTGAACTGGCAAAACGCAACATGGACCTCGGCCCGTTTGTGCTGTACGCCGATTTTAAAGTGAAATCATTTGTCACTCGTGACAAAGAGATTCGTGAAATGCTGATCAAAAAAATGAAACAGGGAGTAGAAACAGCAAAACGAGTGAATGCAAAGTGGGCACTGGTGGTGCCAGGACGATTTGATGAGGGACTGGAGTGGGATTACCAAACGACGAACGTTATTGAGAATCTCAAATATTGCGTTGATGTGTTGGAACCGGCCGGACTGGTGATGGTGCTGGAGCCGTTGAATGCCTGGACAAATCACCCCGGACTTTTTTTGACCAAAATTCCACAAGCTTATATGATTTGCCGGGCTGTGGACAGTCCGAGCTGCAAAATCGTGAATGATCTCTATCATCAGCAAATTCAGGAAGGCAACCTCATTCCTAATATCGGCATGGCGTGGGATGAAATCGCGTCTTTTCACCTGGGTGATAATCCGGGACGCAATGAACCTTACACCGGCGAAATCAATTATAAAAATATTTTTAAACACCTTTACAAAAAAGGTTACGACGGCGTGCTGTGCATGGAACATGGCCAATCTGTTAAAGGCAAAGAAGGCGAAAAGGCAGTGATCGACGCTTATCGCAAGGCAGATGATTTTTCTGTCTAAAATATTTTTAGTGGATTTTAGTGTTTTCGTGTTTTTGTGGCAAAAATGGACAGCCACTAAAGCTCTAAAACACCAAAAGAAACACTAAAAAAGATTATCAGGTCAGGAACATTTTTGCTGATTTGACCGTTGAAGTTTTGATAAACAAAAGCGGAAAAAATCGCTGTTATGTTCATTGACAAGGGGACGAAATGGGTTTCGACGGGATTCGTGGTGTTAGCAGCAGCATGTCGAGGATCTCCTGGTGACCTCGTAAATCAACCGGGAGCAAAATGTAATTGCAGATAACTACAATTACGCACTGGCTGCATAAACACAGCCAGCGTCCTCTTTAGCTTGAGCCTGCTGGGGCTTTGGAAGGACGTCGATGACAGCAGGATAGTCAATCCTGACGTTCCGGCGGGGTTGATGAAAATTTAACGGAACTGGATCATCGCGGCTTTGTCCGATGCAGCCGGATGATCGAGATGCAAGCATCGGACTAAGCATGTAGATACTGCTATGGCCGGTTTCCCGGACGCGGGTTCGACTCCCGCCGTCTCCACGAAAAAAATAAAAAAAGCTCTGTTTGAAAAGACAGGGCTTTTTTTATGCACGGCAAGTAATTCTTTTTCCTGGCGACAAATCTCGAAATGTTTATTGCTTCTTTTCGAAGTTTTCCGTAGGTTTTTGTTTCAATTTAAACACGAACATGCGCTAAAAGGAAGATTCTTATGGACAACACGTTTTACTATTCAGTAGAAAAGCTCAAACAGTATGAAAAGGATGTTTTTATGGGTATGGGAGTCCCGCAAGACGACGCCGAGATATGTGCTGACGTTTTGAATGCCGCAGACCAACGGGGCATCGATTCACACGGCATTGGACGGTTAAAACCGATTTATTACGACCGGGTGATGGATTTTAAAATCCAGAACGCCGAAACCAATTTTGATGTGGTCAAAGACATGGCTGCCACTGCCGTGGTCGATGGTCACGATGGCATGGGTATGGTCATTTCGAAAAAGTGCATGGACATGGCTATCGACAAAGCCAAAACCTACGGCATTTCAATGGTCATTGCAAAAAATTCAACGCATTACGGCATTGCGGCGTATTATCCTCTCATGGCCTGCGAACAGGACATGATCGGCATCACCGGGACCAACGCCAGACCGTCGGTGGCCCCGACGTTCAGTGTCGAAAATATGCTCGGCACAAATCCATTGGTTTTTGCCGTGCCTACAGATGAACCATTCCACTTTACGAACGATTGTGCCACGTCCATGGCGCAACGCGGCCGCCTCGAGCAGTACGCCCGGGAAAATCGCGAGTTAGTCCCGGAATGGGTGATCGACCGCCGGGGACATTCCATTGCCGATGCTAAACAAGCGCTCGAACAGTTGTCTGCCCAAAAAGCGGCACTCACTCCGCTGGGCGGCATAAGCGAAGAAACCGGTGGACACAAGGGGTACGGTCTGTCAACAGCAGTCGAACTTCTTTCCGCAGGATTGCAGCAAGGGCAATTTCTCAAACAACTGTCCGGTGTCGATGAAAACGGTCAGCGCATTCCGATTCGTCTGGGACATTTTTTTATCGCTATCGATGTCGCGCATTTTACTGATGTTAATGCTTTAAAAAAACAGACAGGCGATATTTTACGCACACTCCGCAGTGGACAAAAAGCAGAACATGCCGAACGTATTTATACCCATGGAGAAAAAGAATATATCAAGACAAAAGAACGGCAAAAAACTGGCGTTCCTTTGCCCAAACTCGTTCGGCAACAAATGATCGAAATGCGTGATGAATTAAATCTGTCAAACTATTCTTTTGAATGGGAATAATTCAGGGTCATATCATTTTTATAAAGGTTTGCTTCTGGATGTGTCTGTTGAATATCTTGTCAGTAAAACGCTGAGTTTTTTTGTCCCGGAGCCGTAAGGCTCGTAAAATTATTGTCTGAAAAGATCGGAGCCGAGTCATGAAAGGTATGATTGTGTTCTTTATCCTGTTTGCCGTTTTAACCTCTGTGTTCGCTCAAAACCTGACCAATTACTATGACCGCTATCACTTTCTTATGGCACCGTCAACAAGTCATCATCAGGGATTGCTGGGTCATGTTAATCCTGCCAACGCCGGTATGATCGAGGCACCGGATGTCCGGTTTGCCTGGAATACTCGCGGCGGTTCGTTCAATGACTGGGGCGTGTTTGCCGGAGTGCCGAACTGGAGCTTTGGCATGAACCGTTCTCACATGGATGAAAAAACCGTGACAGATTACAGCATTTCCACAGCGATGGGGGATCGGGGATTCACCCTGGGATTTGGCTATACATGGGCGAACGGTGCAACAACTTTTTTTAACCGGGAAAATATGGGCCAGATTGGCCTTTTATGGCGTTCCTCTCGTTACGTTTCTTTGGGAATGACCGGTTTTTTCGGCTTTAAAAGTGACACCCGGGAAGGATTGATCGAACTCGGACTCCGGCCGCTGGGAACACCTTTTCTTACCCTGTTTGGCGATGCGCTCATTGCTGACAAAATTTCCTTATCTGACCGGGCACGAAGCGCCGGCGCTGCAGTACGCGTTTTTCCGGGACTGGAACTTGTCGGCCGTTATTTTGGCAGGGAGACGTTTACATTCGGGATTTTGCTGGATATGGGCAATTTGTCCTACAGCCATCAACAGCATTTTGATCCCGAAACGAATCACGCTTATAATAGCCATCAGATTCGATCCGGCGGATTACGCAACAACACCTTCCAGCGTCACTTGTTAGAAGATGTGAGCTATGTGTCTTTTGATCTCAAGGGACGAGTCGATTATCTGGGTTATCGTTTATTTGATGCAGGCACCATCCGGTTCGCCGATTTACTGCGTAACATTCGCGCTGCCGGAACCGATCCCCGTGTCGGAATGATTGCTGTTAATTTATCCGGATTAACTGTGCTTCCGGAACTTGCCTGGGAAATTCGTCAGGAGCTGGCAACTGCTAAAAACCGCGGCAAAACCGTTACAATATTCATCGAAAATGCCGACATGACGCACTATCACATCGCCAGCGTGGCAGATGAAATTGTCATGGATCCGCAAGGCACGTTATTGCTCCCCGGATATTTAATGAACCGGACCTATTTAAAAGGCACACTCGAAAAACTCGGCCTTGGCTTTGATGAATGGCGGTTTTTTAAATACAAATCTGCTATGGAGCAACTCAGCAGAGATAACATGTCGGACGCAGACGAGGAGCAGTTAGATGCTTATGTAGAGGATGTGTATAACCTGGTTCGCAAAAACGTGAGCACGTCGCGTGAAATGTCAGAAAAAGATTTTGACAGGATTATTGATGAGCACGTTATTTTGACAGCAGATATGGCAAAGGAGAGCAAACTGGTTGACCGGCTCGATCGCTGGTCAAACCTGTCCGATGTGGTCGAGAATATCCAGGGCAAAAGACTCGTGAAATTACCACATGAATTATTATGGGACAATGCTGTGCTGACCGAGAGGTGGGGCCAGAAAGAAAGAATCGCCCTGGTTTACGGGCTCGGCGTGTGCGCCATGGAAACCGGTATCCGGGCGCGTTGGCTCGAAGATGTGTTTCTGAAACTGAAAGAACGTGATGACATAAAAGCGGTTGTGTTCCGGGTAGATTCTCCCGGTGGAGATGCCATGGCCAGCGACCTGGTGGCCGAGGCTCTGCGAAAGTGCGCCCAGAAAAAACCTGTCATCGTCACCCAGGGCCAGGTGGCAGGATCCGGCGGTTACTGGATTTCCATGTACGGGGACAAGATTATAGCCGGTCCAAATACAGTCACCGGCTCCATCGGCGTGATTGGCGGATGGGTGTGGGATAAAGGATTTTCTGACAAGCTGGGCATGAGATCAGATCACGTGCAGCGCGGAGAGCATAGCGATGTGATGGCAGGGGTGAGCATCCCACTGCTTGGCAGAATTCCGGCGCGCAATCTCACTCAAAACGAACGCGACCGGGTGGAAAAACTCATCCG
>CAZSMC010000095.1:9698-13319 GCA_964607755.1 uncultured Cytophagia bacterium
CAGGGAAGCATGTCGCCGGTGGTAAGCGAGTTGAAAAGTGATCCGGTTTATCGGTACTTAAAAATGATAACGACAAATCCCATGAAACCCAAATTTATAATGCCGCCGGATACCTATCCGACACTTTCCGGATCCGGGAGCACAGATTAAAGGCTCTGCACTATAAAGACAAAGAACAAAATTTCATGCGTCACAGTGGTAAAAATTTTTATTCAATGTGAATTACATAGCCATAGCGTTTCATCTTTAAGCGCCGGAAGTGATATTGAACAACATTACATGGCCTGAGGCTGGACTGTCAGAAATTGAAAACGCCTGGCTGTAAAGCGTGGGAGCACAATGATGGCCAAACATAAAAAAAATTATTACGCTGTTGCCAAAGGATTAAAGCTGGGAATTTATGAAAAATGGGCAGGCGAGGGGGGAGCCGAGCAGCAGATCAAGGGCTACAATGATGCCAAATACAAGGGATTCTACGCTCTGGAAGACGCGGTGGCCTGGCTGGAAGAACAGGGCGTGCCAGTGTCTGAAGAATATCGTAACCAGGTCAAAACTGAAAAACAGCCGGATGATGATGCGGTGGTTATTTATACGGATGGCTCGACGATAAATAATCCCGGTCCCGGCGGATACGCTGCGGTGTTGATGTATAAAGGGCACCGCAGAGAACTGTCCGGCGGATTCCGGCAAACCACCAATAACCGTATGGAGTTGATGGCATGCATCGAGGCTCTTTCTGCCTTGAAGCAAAAAAGCAAGGTGGTGATGTACTGCGATTCCAAATACATTGTCGACAGCATCGCTCAAGGATGGGCTCGAACATGGCAAGCGCAGCGCTGGAAAAAGAAAAACAAGGAACCGGTGCAAAACGCCGATCTGTGGCAGCAGTTGTTAAAGTTACTCGACGAACACGATGTACAGATGAACTGGGTCAAGGGCCATGGCGGTAAAAAAGAGAACGAGCGTTGCGATGAATTGGCTGTGCAAGCTGCCGGTAAAAATAACTTGCCGCCGGACAAGGAGTATGAAAACAGTCAAGCCACAGGATTATTCGGTTAGCATACCCTTCCGGCTTCGAGGAAACGATTCGTTCGACGGGTACAATCAGAGAAGGTAAAATTAAAAGAACAGTTTAAGACATTAAAATTTACTTATTATATCAAATTCTCACTTTTTTGACATTGAGCTTGATCAGCATAGATTGCCTTTGACAGGCCAGGAGCTATATTTATGTTAAACGGAAATTCAAAATTGTCTGACCTTGTTTATGCGAATCCGCGGCTGCTTTTGGTGTTGGAGCATTTTAATATCCCACTGGGTATCGGCGAGCAGACGGTGCATGAGGTCTGTGAAAAATATCGTTTGAACGAACACTTGTTTTTAACTATTGCCAATTTGTATTGCTGCAAAGACAGCGTTACTATTCATGTACAGGATTTTGACCGGCAGGATGCGCACCAGATATTGGATTTTTTAAAAAGTTCCCATGTTTATTTTCTGGACGAAAAATTCCCAAAATTAAAGTCTCTGATACAAAAGAAAATTGACCGGTCATCTGGTGAAAAATATTCGCTGCTGATCAAAAAATTTCTCAATGATTATTCCGATGAAGTGTACGAACATATCAACTATGAAAATACGATTGTTTTTCCCTATATAGAGTCGGTTTTGCAGGGATCACCGAAAAATAAAAAGTATAGTTTGCACAAAGTTCGAAAACACCATACCAATATCCAGGACAAACTGACTGATCTGAAAAATCTGCTGTTCAAATATGTACCTCCTGATTATGATTCCGTAATCAGAAGACGCATGTTGTTTGAATTATTCGATCTGGAACAAGATATAAATATTCATCTTTTTATCGAGGATCATATACTGATTCCACTTGTCGAACGTCTTGAAGCGAAAGTCAATGGATAATACACTTTTTATTATTGAAAAATCTGATATCATTCAGGAGGGACTCACCCGCATCGTAAAACAGGCATTGCCTGATGTTGAGATCGTTAATCTGTTTACATTAAAAGAGCTGGAAGCCTCGGCAACCGCACAACCGCCTGCGCTGCTGCTCATAAATACCGAGTTGATGAAAACAGGCGCCATGAATACCCTAAAGAGCATTCCCGAGGTGAAGAAAATCGGGCTGGTGACATACCATTATGACCGCGAACTGGCGTCACTATTCGATGATTTGATCTATATGTCCGATAACAGTGCACAAATTGTCCGGGTTATAAAAAAGCAAATATTCACGCCTGAGAAAAAGGTACAAAACGAACAATTAACCAGGCGGGAATTTGACGTGCTCAGACTGCTGGTCAAGGGGTATTCCAACAAACAGATAGCAGCCGAGCTTTATATCAGCATTCACACTGTCGTTTCACACCGGAAAAATATATCCAACAAACTCGGTATAAAATCCGTTGCCGGTCTTGCAATATACGGGGTTATTCATAATATCATTGATGTCGATGATTATCTGGACATTCAATGATCTGTTCTGTACCGTTTCTGCTGTTTTATCCCTTTTTTTAGCTATAACACTGTGCTGAAAATCACAATTTCATGCGATTGATTTGAGCCTGAAATACACGTATATTTGTCCGTTCAAATGTGCCGGCCAGAATGAATCATTCATTGTTTGAGGAACCTACACCGTGTAAGTTTCACTGGTAACTTTCAAGCGATGAATTAAATGCATTTAAACACATCTACAGCACAACATCTAAAAACAAGGAAAACAGTTAAAAAAAGGAATCCAATATGAATTTAGCTAAAATGACGATAATGATTCTGATCCCTCTGTGTTTATGGGGACAGGATGAATTTTTTTCACCATCATCATCTGTCGGCGGTTATGGTGAGCTGCATTATAATGTCGATCAAACTCATGAGACCCGCACTCTGGATTTTCACCGGTTTATCATTTTTTATCAGCATGAATGGACGCCAGCCTGGTCGTTCAATTCCGAAGTTGAACTTGAACATAATCTGGTGAAAAGCGGGCAGGGCGAACTGGAACTGGAGCAGGCGTATATCGATTTTCATCCGGATCCCCGGTTCGGGTTCCGTGCCGGAGTGGTCCTGGCTCCGGCGGGGATTATCAATTTGGTGCATGAACCACCGACGTTTTTGAGTGTCGAACGTCCCGACTATGCCAAGGTTATTATCCCGACTACCTGGTTCGGCAATGGTATTTCGCTATACGGCGCTTTTAATGATCTGCAATATACACTGACATTGATGGAAGGTCTTGACGGTGATCATTTCTCTCCTGGTTCGGGACTGCGGGGAGGACGGCAAAAAGGCTATAAAGCAAATGCAGATGATATGCTTAAAAGTGTGCGCCTTGATTATACCGGACTCACAGGTGCTCGAATCGGATTGTCTTTTTCCATGAACGACGCTTATCGTGCGGATCAGAAACCCATAGGTTTGAATCTGTTCGAAATTCATGGCAGCTATCAACGCCGGGGAGTTTATGCTGTCGTGGAGTATGGTCATATCAGTTATAATAATTACAGCGTTGAATCCAATCTTTATCAGATCGAATCGTCATCCGGATATTATGTGGATCTGGGATATAACATCGCCCGTTTTTGGAATCTTGAAACAAAA
>CAZSMC010000096.1:0-13084 GCA_964607755.1 uncultured Cytophagia bacterium
AAATTTTTACTTGCTTTAAATTGGTTTTTTTCATCATCTTTATATCAACTTTTAGGTGCGTGGATTGGTTTTTTTGCTTTTTGATGTAGTTAAAATAATAACAATCCGTTACAATCACAAAAGGGTTTTTATTTTGGGAAAATCGCTTAATTTAGATATAACATAAGGTTTATTCCAATAAAGTGAAATTATGCAATGTAGGTAGTTTTGGATTTCGATCAACAATTTAATAAAACAGTATATTATGCAGAGGAGATTCCCATGAGCCTAACAAGACGAACATTTTTAAAGCATATCGGTTTTTTATCGGCTGCATCCACGCCAATGTTATTTTATTGTTCACGCTCATCCTCACAAAAACCCAATATTGTTTTTGTCATGGCGGATGATCTGGGATGGAACCAGTTGGGGTGTTATAACAGTGATTATTATGAAACCCCAAATATTGATCAACTGGCCTTACAGGGCATGCTATTCACGGATGCTTACGCGGCCGCCCCGGTTTGTTCTCCCACACGTGCCAGTATAATGACCGGGAAATATCCTGCAAGATTGCATTTAACTGATTTTATTGCCGGAAATCCGGACCCGGAGGGCAGCTTGCTGGCCCAACCAAAGTGGACCAAATACCTTAAACTCGATCATGTGACCCTGGCCGAAGTTTTAAAACAGGCAGGATATGCCACAGCCCTGTTCGGTAAATGGCATCTGAGTAAAGAAAAGCTGCCCCCGGGGAGTCTGTCACATAACCCGGATAAACAGGGATTTGATCATTCGTTTGTCACCTACAAACCAGTGGCATCTATGGCCAAAGAATGGCAGACGGCAGAGAATGATGCCCATAATGTGAATATCATTACAGAAAAATCCCTAGAATTTATTGAAGAATATCAGGGACAGCCTTTCTTCCTGTTTGTGTCTCATAATTCCATTCATACGCCATTGAAAGAAAAGCAGGAATTGATCAAAAAGTATAAAACAAAAACAGGTTCCGAATTGCCGGAAAACAATCCAATCATCGGAGCGATGATAGAGACATTGGATCATAGTGTTGGCCGGCTTTTGGAGAAACTGGAATCATTACAGTTGACGGATAATACGGTATTTATATTTTATTCGGATAATGGCGGTCTGGAACGAGTAGCCGATCAGAATCCATTGCGTGCCGGGAAAGCTGCTCTATACGAAGGCGGTATTCGGGTTCCCTTGATTGTGAGATGGCCGGGACAGGTCAATCCTGGTACCCAATGTCACACGCCGGTAATGAGCATTGATTTTTTTCCGACGTTTCTCGATATGGCTGCTCACCAAAATCAATACAAAGATATTGACGGCAAGAGTCTAATATCTCTTTTGACCGAATCTGGCCCCATTCACAGAGAGGCGCTTTACTGGCATTATCCTCACTATCACACATCCGGCGTGGCGCCTTCCGGAGCCGTACGCATGGGCAAATATAAGCTGATCGAATGGTTTGAAAAAAGCATCAATGGAATTGACCAGCCGGGCGCTGTTGAATTATTCGATCTGGAAAACGATATTGGTGAACAACATGATCTTGCTCAGAAAGAAAAAGAATTGGCAAGAAAACTTTATGACAAACTCAAAGCATGGAGAGAGGCTGTAAACGCACAGCAAATGAGTTTAAAAGATCCTTTTTGAATAAATCATAATAACACACTCATGTTTTCGCCGCCGCCTTTGGCAACTCAAAACTAAACCGCGAGCCTTCTTCGACTGTGCTTTCGACCCTGACTGTGCTTTTATGCGCTTCGATGATATGCTTGACGATAGCCAGTCCCAAACCGGTACCTCCGACGGCCCGGGAGCGTTCTTTGTCCACCCGGTAAAAGCGTTCAAAGATGCGCGGGATATGTTCCTGTGGAATGCCGCGACCGGTGTCGGAGACGTAAATTTCGACTGTGTTTTCTTTATCCACATAACCCAGTTCCACTTTGCCGTGGGGCTTGTTGTATTTTATCGCATTGTTGACCAGATTTTGCATCACCTGATTCAAATGGCCGACATCACCAAAAGCACGCACGCCATTCGCCTGTTCATTAGCCAGTTTGAGCGACACGTTCCGGTCGGTGGCAATTTCCTTTAAATCGGTAACAATTTTTTGCAGCCAGTCGTGCACAGCAAAATGATCGACGGTCATTTTCATGTCACCGGTTTCGATCCTCGAGATGTCGATCAAATCGTTCAACAGATTGTTCAATCGCACAGCCTGGCGATGAGCTTTTTTAATGAACTTTTTCTGATTTTTTGGCGAGGTGTCCGGATTACCCATCAACGTTTCAAGATAACCCTGAACTGCAAAAATGGGCGTTCGCAGCTCGTGAGAAACATTGCCGATAAATTCACTGCGCATCTTTTCCAGCTTTTTCAGTTTGACCAGATCTTCACGCAGTTTTTCCAGCATTTCATTGAGCAAATCAGCAAGATCAGCAATCTCGTCATTGCCTTCGTGAGTAAACCGTGCATTCCAGTCACCGTGCTTGATACGCTCAGCCACAACTGACAACTTGTGAATGGGATAGGTCAAATGGCTGGCCGAAATGTAACTGACAATCACAATGACAACCAGCGCCATTCCCCCGGCAGCCATTATTTTCCATCGCATGGTATCCAGCACAGATTGAATATTTTCCATGGGCACGGCAAGACGAATATAATGAACCTGATCGTTTTGATGCGTCTGCGAATATATTTTGGCCGCATAGTAAAGCGACCGATGAATGGTTGCACTGACTCGTTGGTCCTGCCCAACATTCAAGTCCCGTGCCATTTGAATTTCCGGCCGGTTAATGTGATTTTCCAAAAAAGTAAGAGAATCCTGCGGCACATTCGAGTCGAAAACCACTATGCCTGTTGAATCGATGAGGGTCAGTCGTTTTTTTGACGCTTGTGCATAATCTGTAAAATATTGATAATCAGAATGATCTGCGAAATCAAATTGGTTTTCGCGCAGCATATAATCAATTTCATTCAATTGGGTGCGCAGTTGGGTAAAAAGTCTGTCTTTGTAATATTTTTGGATTTCAAAGGAAGAAATCAGACTGGATACAAAAATAGAAATGCACAATAGCGACAGAATAAGCAGAATAATTTTTTTGCGTAATGACAACCGCATGCCCGTTTAAATGTCCTCCTTGAACCGGTAGCCTACTCCCTTGATGGTTTCAATATGGTTCATGTAATCCTGGCCCAATTTTTCGCGAATTTTCCGGATATGAACATCGACAGTGCGATCGATAACCACCACATTGTCATCCCATAGTTCATCCAGTAAAATGCGCCGTGTGATGACCCGTCCGGGGCGCTGGGCAAGGTAACACAATATGTCAAATTCTTTTTTAGTGAGCATAACCTCTTTGCCGTCAATAGTGACGTTGTAACTCGACGGATCGATGATCAGGCCATTGAATTGCAATGATTTTGGCGATTCCGGTTCGCTCGCTGTTGTTCGGCGAAGCGCTGTTTTGATTCGCGCCAGCAGTTTGCGAATGGCAATCGGTTTTACAACGTAATCTTCGGCGCCAAGTTCCAGGCCAACCACTTCATCTATTTCACTGTCTTTGGCGGTGAGGAAAATAACCGGAATGTGTGCCGTGTCTTTTGTTGCGCGCAATTCCCGCAACACTTCCCAGCCGTCTTTTTTCGGAAGCATGATGTCCAGCAAAATTAAATCCGGTGATTTCTTTTTCGCTTTTTCCAGTGCCTCTTCGCCATCTTTTGCCAGTACAATTTTATAGCCCTCAGCTTCCAGATTAAATTCTAACAGATCAAGAATATCTTTTTCATCATCGACAATGAGAATTTTTTTAGCCATAATTTTTCCGTTTCTTTATAAAAACATAAATTTAATTTGTTATTTAATAGTCCCAAAGGACTATAAAAATGCTTTTTTAATCCCAAAAAATTTCGCATATTTTAGTATTACCTGATTTATAGGAGGCGGTACTCTATGGGCAAAAAAAAGTAGGTCACAACCCTTTCTTGCATTGACATTATATCATACTATATTATTTGAAATCAAAACATGAAATTTATTCCATTTGTGACCTATTTTGGGACCTGTAACCAGGTTATATTTTAATATATTTTGTAGATAGCAGCATTTAATAAAACGTAAAATGGAATTTAGAACTTGTCAGAACTTAAAGCAAGTAAAAAACTCTTAACATAAAATTAACAAACACATAACGTAAAGCTAACAAAATATTATTAAAATAATAGTTTATCGTTGCGGACTGAATAACAACAGAAAGGAATCTTTCTACAAATGGAACTCTACCTGTTCATTGTCGTCGTTCTTTTTGGTCTGGCGATCTCTGACCTCGTGGTCGGGGTGAGCAATGATGCTGTCAATTTTATAAGTTCCGCCATCGGTTCTCAGGTTGCCACGCGACGTACTATTATGATTGTTGCCAGCATTGGCATGTTTTTGGGCGTGACTTTTTCCTCCGGCATGATGGAAGTGGCGCGAAAAGGTATTTTTCATCCGCAATTTTTTAACATGCCCCAGTTGCTTATCATTTTTCTCGCTGTTATGATTACAGATATTATTTTGCTTGATCTTTATAGCACTTTTGGCTTGCCAACATCTACCACTGTGTCAATTGTATTTGAATTGTTAGGCGCTGCGGTGGCTGTGTCTATTATGAAAATCTTACAGGCAAATGAAAGTTTTGCTACGATAGGAACCTACATTAACACCGACAAGGCATTGGCAATCATTTTCGGTATTTTGTTTTCTATCGTCGTTGCTTTTGCCGCTGGTGCGATTATCCAGTCCATTGTGCGAATTTTGTTTTCATTTGATTATGAAGCGAAAATTAAACGTTATGGCGCAATCTGGGGAAGCGTTGCCCTCACCACTATTACCTATTTTATTCTTATCAAAGGTGCTAAAGGTTCCTCATTTTTAACTGATGAGGTGACAACCTGGATTATGACCAATAGCACGCTTATTCTCGGCGGGAGCCTTATTTTCTGGTACTTGCTGTTTCAAAGTCTGACCTTGTTTACCCGAATCAATATTTTAAAAATCATTGTGCTGGTCGCAACTGGTGCACTGGCCATGGCTTTTGCGTCCAATGATTTGGTGAACTTTATCGGCGTGCCCCTGGCCGGATTTCATGCGTTCCGGCTCGCTGCTGAGAATCCGATTAATCCGCTCGAAATGACCATGGATGCCATGGGCGGCACTGTGCAAACCGCAACCTGGATGCTGCTGATCGCCGGTATTATCATGATGGTGACGCTGTGGATTTCCAAAAAAGCACGCAGTGTAACCAAAACCCAGGTCGGATTAAGTCGCCAGGACGCAGAACATGACGAACGTTTTCAGGCTACCCCTCTTTCCCGTATAATTGTGCGGTGGGGTATGGGCGCTGCTGAATTCATCCGTGGTATTGTACCTAAAACCGTACAGCAAAAAATTCGCACCCAATTTGATGAAAACCGCTCGCCTCTCAACAAGATAAAATCCGAAGACCGGCCCGCTTTTGATCTGGTCCGGGCAAGCGTGGAGCTTGTTGTTGCCAGCGCTTTGATTTCGTTTGCAACGTCTTTGAAGCTTCCGTTATCTACGACTTATGTCACTTTTATGGTGGCCATGGGGTCTTCGCTGTCGGACCGGGCCTGGGGGCGAGAGAGTGCAGTGTACCGTATAACCGGTGTGTTCACGGTTATTGCCGGATGGTTTCTCACGGCATTGATTGCATTTACTGTGTCATTTGTTTTGGCTGTGCTCATTTTCAAGTTCCGGGCTCCGGTTATTGTTCTGCTTGTTCTTTTTGCCGCTTTTATGGTGTATCACACACACAGGATTCACAAAAAACGCGACCGTGAAGAATATGAGAAAAAAGAAGTATTCAAAGAATTGCCGCCGGTTGCCCATTGCGTCCATCGGTGCACTTCTTATTTTACATGTGTAGAAAAAATTATTTATGAAACATTTGAAGGACTCATTAAAGAAAACCGGCATGATCTGAAACAGGTTGTGGAAGACGCTGATAATCTCAAGGATGACGGTAAAAAGATTTTACGCGAATTTATGTCCCTCATCCATAATCCTGAAAATCCGGATGAAATAAGTCCGCGCATTATTGCCGCCATTCGCGGCGTCGGACGTCATGCTTTTGAAATTGCCGAGCTGTGCGCCGCGCATGTACTGAATCAACACAAAGGATTGGATAGTGTTCAGGCTGAAGAGTTGCGCGATATCGAAAAAGAAATGGCCGATTATATTGAAGAAGGAAATTCTGCTTTACAAAAAGCTGACCGACAGCACATAAGTCAACTGATTGACCGCGGTGTCGAGCTGAAGGAAAAGACAAACAAACGCAGCCGGAAGCAGATCAAACGAATCAAGAAAGGCCAATCAAAAACGCGCAAAACGCTTTTGTTCGTAAACATTCTGGCATATTACAACGAAGTGGTCGACGAATATATCGAAGTGCTCAAAGGTTATAATGAAACCACTGAACAGAGAACAGAATAACTAAAATACCCAACAACCTGTTTTTTTTACTAGTCGGTTTAAACGAAAAGGGCTCACTTGCAAGATTGAATCTATTTTGCAATGAGCCCTTTAGTTATTCCAAATGTACTGTAAAAAAATTATTTGATTTGGATATTTTACCGTAAACCAAATATATACAATATCATAAATCTCTCCGATATCTTTCCTTCCACCCCCTTAACACGATCTTAACTTTTCTTTTATTTTCTTCTAAACCCACCTCTTTATATTTATGTCAACTTTGGCAGATACCTTAACTAATACTAAATAAAAGAGGTGGTTAAAATGATGAACAAACTAATCTATCCAAGAACGCTTTTTATCCTGACTGTTACTCTGATATGGAGTTCCGGCTTATTTGCTCAGGCAACGGGAACCCTGTCCGGTAAAATTGTTGATGCTGAGACAGGCGACCCTTTGATCGGAGTGAATGTGCTGCTGGTAGACACCATGATCGGGGCTGCGACAGACATAAACGGCGAGTACCGCGTCGAAAAAATTCCTCCTGGTACCTATACGCTCACCGCGACTTATATCGGTTATTCCAAAGTCTCGATTCAGGAAATTATCATAAAGCCTAACAAGATGGAACAGATTAATTTTTCCATGGGCATGCAAGCGCTTCAGGGCGAAGAAGTGGTTGTGACAGCCAAAGCAGTAAAAAATACAGAAGCTGTTTTGCTCAAGGATCGCCAAAAAGCGCGGGCAGTAAGCGATGCCATTAGCGCTGAGGTCATGTCGCAAAGCGGCAGCGGCAACGCGGCCGAGGCCATGAAACAGGTGACAGGCGCTTCTGTTGTGGATGGCAAACATGTTTTTGTTCGCGGTCTGGGTGACCGTTACACCAGCACGCAATTGAACGGCGCCGAGATTCCGAGCGCCGATCCTTACAAGCGTTCCGGATCTGTTGATCTGATCCCGTCGAATTTAATCGACAACATTGTCACTGTGAAAAGTTTTACACCGGACAAGCCGGGCAATTTTTCCGGCGGTACGGTGGATATCAAAACAAAGGATTTTCCGGATGTGTTTTCCATGTCCTTTTCAGCGTCCACTTCCTATAACTCGCAAGCCACATTCAATGACAATGTGTTGCAGGTGACTAACACCGGTAATTATCAATGGCTGGGCATGGATGATGGTTCCATGAATGTGCCTTCGAAAGTGGGAGATGCATTACTTAATCTTGACGCGATTGCTGCGAAAAAGAGTGCGGACCTGGCACACGCAGTGGATGAGAAAACCAGGGCTTTTCATCATTCCATGTCTCCGGTAAAACGAACCGCTCCCATGAATCAGAGTTATTCTTTTTCACTGGGAAATCAAGTGAAATTATTTGGAAAGCAACTGGGTTATTTGGCGAGCATGACCTATGACCGGAGTCATGAAAACTACACTGACGGTGTTTATGCCCGGTATGCGTTGAAAGCATTATCCGATCATGCAAACGGTCTGCAAAACATCTTTAATCTCTCTGATCACAAAAGCACAGAAAAAGTGCTGTGGGGTGCTACCCTGAAATCATCTTTTAAATTAAACCAGAACAATGTATTAAGTTTTACAGGACTATATAACCAGAACGGTGTGAGCGCAGGCCGGATCATGGAAGGGCCGTTTCCTTACGATCTTTCTGAAAACTGGACTTATAAAGTTCACACTCAGCAGTATAGCGAACAAAGTTTGGGCTCTTTTCAACTGGATGGCGATCACCAACTCGATTTTCTGTTTCGCTCAAAAATCACCTGGAAAACGTCTTACGCCAAGTCCCGGCAAAATGAACCTGATTTACGTTATTTCACAAGCTATGTCACTGACAAGGGTACTTACGGGGTAAAAACGAATATTCCCCAGGAACGCTTTTTCCGGTATCTGAATGAAGACCGCTACGATTCACAAATTGATATAACGTTACCGTTTACTTTACCGAATAGCCGTTCCGGGAATATTAAATTTGGTGGCAGTTATGCGATAAAAACCCGCGATTTTAACGAACGCCGGTTTGTCTATAGCGAAGAGAGCACCATCGGCACCCTGTATCGCGAGGCAAAAGGCGATTTGAATGCTCTGTTTAACGATTCCAATCTGGGTATTGTTGGTAATCGAGTGGCACCTAACGGCACAGTTTATTACCGGCTGGGCATGTTCCTCCAGGAAACGCCGCAGGAGAAGAGTAATTACACCGGCGATCAAGCCATCAATGCCTATTACCTGATGTTTGACATGCCTTTGATAAAACGGTTGCGGTTTACCGGCGGTGCGCGCTATGAAACAACAAAGATGAACGTAGTCAGTGAAGACCCGGACCAACCGGCAGGCAAAATTTCAACCTATGATCTTTTACCCTCTGTAAATTTCATTTATACGCTAAATGAAAACATGAACGCCCGTTTTGTTTATGGACGGACTCTGGCGCGCCCGACGTTCCGCGAGATTTCGAATTTCGCTTCGTATGATTTTAAGGAAGGTGACAAGTACATCGGCAATCCGGACCTGGAACGCACTCTGATTGACAATTTTGATCTGCGCTGGGAATGGTTCTCCCGACCAGGCGAAATTTATGCAGTGAGTGTTTTTTACAAACGGTTTTATAATCCCATCGAACTGGTTATCAAAAATAATAATTACTGGATCACCTGGCAAAATGTAGATGATGCACTCACGTTCGGCGCCGAGCTTGAAGCTCGTAAAAAGCTGGATGTGCTCTACAGTAAGCTTGCCAACTTTACTCTTGGCGGCAACCTGTCGCTCATTCATTCGAGCGTAGATATCGGTGACCGGGAACTGGAAATCATTCGCCAGACAAAACCGGATGCTGAAAGCACGCGGCCTTTTCAGGGACAATCGCCTTATTTGCTCAATCTCAACTTGTCCTATGACAATATGGAAAAAGGACTGTCGTCGAGCATTTATTACAACATTTTTGGCGAACGTCTGGCAGCTATTGGCAAGGGCGGAACCCCGGATGTGTACGAACAACCGGCATCCATGCTGAATTTTTCGCTGTCGAAAAAGATCATCCAAAACCTGTCGCTGAAATTAGCGGCAAAGAATATTTTGGACAGCAAGGATAAAAAAGTCCACGAATACAAGGGAAAAGAATATGTGTCGAGTCTTTTCCAGCGCGGTCGCAGTTTTTCCCTTGGTCTAAAGTACGATTTATAAAATAGATGAGAGGAGGTGAGGCTGAATTTTTTACACGGACATTGATTCAGGAGAGTAAATAGTTACCACGATACAGGAATAAAACATTCATGAAAACCAAAGAGGAGTTATTCAGATGAAAAAATTAACCTCACTTTTTATTACTTTAGGAGTGCTCATTTCAGCTTTTGCTGTGAATGCTGAAATTAATGAGTTCTATGAAAAAGTCAATTATAAAGGCGCCTTTGGCTCATCAAACTGGATGAAAGGCTGGTCGGCTCTGGATGAATACGGATTTTTGGCGCCTGACAAAAAAGGATCAACAGTCGTTACTGTCTCAGATGACGATATTAACACTGGCGATATGGTTTACTGGATTGCAGATAATACGTATGTTTTGGACGGACTGGTTTACGTTGAAGCCGGCGCTGTTTTGAACATCGAAGCCGGTACGGTGATTAAAGGCAAAGCCGGCACTGGTGAAAATGCCAGTGCTTTAATTATTGCTCAGGGTGCGAGGATTTACGCCGAAGGCACTGCGTCGAATCCGATTATTTTTACTGCCGAAAGTGACAACACGGATGACCCGTACGACGTTGAATTCGATCAACGCGGTCAGTGGGGCGGGGTGATTGTCCTGGGTAAGGCTGTGATTAACGAGGCCGGCGGCACGGATCACATCGAAGGTATTGCCGAAGAATCCGAACGCACGGTGTTCGGCGGAAATGACGATGACGACAATTCCGGTGTTCTGCGCTACATCTCGATTCGTCACGCCGGTACCGAGCTGGCCCCTGGTGATGAAATCAATGGTTTGACTCTGGGTGCTGTCGGTCGAGGTACCACGATCGAATACGTCGAAGTGTTTAGCAACAAAGATGACGGTTTTGAATGGTTCGGCGGTACGGTAAATTGCAAGTATCTTGTGGCTGCGTTTTGCGGAGACGACGGTTTTGACCACGATCAGGGTTTACGCAGCAAGATGCAGTTCTTGTTCACCATTCAGGATACCGCTGCTGCCGGCCGTTCCGGCGAACACGACGGCGGCCACGATCCGGAAGATGGGCAACCGTTCGCCTATCCGGTCATCCACAATGCGACTTTTCTCGGCCCGGGTATGAATTCTTCTCAAGAAGATGCCGCTTTGAAAATTCGCGATAACTGGGGCGGTGAATATAAAAACTCGATTTTTGGCGACCGTTCCGGACTCGCTCTTGATATCGAACAAACAGATGAATACGAACAGGACAGTAAAAAACGTCTGGATGATGGCGAGATCGTCATCCAAAATAACGTGTGGTTCAATTTTGCTCCTGGTAACACCCCTGAAGCTCTCGGCGCTCACGACTGGGAAGCAGCCCTGCTTGCTGATGCTGCCAATGCTAATGAGATTCTGTCTGCCAGCCCACTCATAAACATCAGCCGCGCTCAGGATCAAACTCTTGATCCGCGTCCGGTTGCCGGTGGCGTTGCCTATGAGAATCTTGCTGACATTCCCAAAGACGACTTTTTTGAACACGTGAATTACAAAGGTGCCTTCGGTTCCACCAACTGGTTAAAAGGGTGGACCGCATTGGATGAGTACGGATTCCTCGCCTCAGATAAAGAATCTGTAAACACCGTTACTGTGACTGATGATGACATTAATGCCGGTGACCAGGTATACTGGACAGCCGACAACACGTATGTGATCGATGGTCTGGTTTACGTTGAAAACGACGCTGTTCTGAACATCGAAGCTGGCACTGTGATTAAGGGCAAAGCTGGCACCGGTGAAAACGCCAGCGCTCTGATCATTTCCCGGGGTGGGAAAATTTACGCCCAGGGTACTGGTGTAAACCCGATTATTTTTACTGCCGAAAGTGACAACACGGATGACCCGTACGACGTTGAATTCGATCAACGCGGTCAGTGGGGCGGGGTGATTGTCCTGGGTAAGGCTGTGATTAACGAGGCCGGCGGCACGGATCACATCGAAGGTATTGCCGAAGAATCCGAGCGCACGGCTTTCGGAGGCAATGATGACAATGATGTATCCGGCGTTTTGAAATATATCTCGATTCGTCACGCTGGTACCGAATTGGCACCCGGAGATGAGATCAACGGTCTGACGCTGGGCGCTGTGGGTTACGGTACAAAAATCGATTATGTTGAAGTATTCAGCAACAAAGATGATGGTTTTGAGTGGTTTGGCGGCAAAGCAAATTGCAAGCACCTGGTTGCTGCATTCTGTGGCGATGACGGTTTTGATCACGACCAGGGTTTGCGCGGCAATATGCAATTCCTGTTCACTATTCAGGATGCGGCTGCTGCCGGCTGTGCCGGCGAACACGACGGTGGTCACAATCCGGAAGACGGAAAACCGTTTGCATACCCGGTTATCTACAATGTGACCTATCTTGGCCCGGGCATGAACTCTTCTCAGGAAGATGCCGCGCTGAAGCTCCGTGACAATTGGGGCGGAGAATACAAAAATTCTATTTTTGGCGACCGGTCCGGACTCGCCCTGGATATCGAACAAACAGATGAATACGAACAAGACAGTAAAAAGCGTTTGGATGATGGCGAGATCGTCATTCAAAATAACTTGTGGTTCAATTTTGCTCCTGGCAACACCCCTGAAGCACTCGGCGCTCATGAATGGGAAGCAGCTCTGCTTGCTGATGCTGCCAATGCTAATGAGATTCTATCTGCCAGCCCACTCATAAACATCAGCCGCGCTCAGGATCAAACTCTTGATCCGCGTCCGGTGCAGAATGGCAAAGCTTATGAAAATCTGGCCGGATTCCCTGTGGAAACAAAAGTTGAAACGATCAGCCTTGACCGTGAGTTGCCGCAGGTGTACGAGCTGGTTCAGAACTATCCGAACCCGTTCAATCCGGCAACCACAATTGAGTACAAACTTGCAAACGCTGAACAGGTCAAATTGTCGGTCTTCAACACGCTCGGACAACAGGTTGCCGTGCTGGTCAACAAAGTCCAGCAAGCCAGACATTACAATATTGTTTGGAATGCTTCGGATATGCCTTCTGGCGTGTATTTCTACAAGCTGGAAGCGGGTAACCAGATATTGACTCGCAAGATGATGCTGATCAAATGAAACCAGGACACATTTGTAGTACACCTTTCAGGTGTGCTACAAATTTTATACAGAGGTCATATGACCTAAACGGAAATAAAAAAGCCCACGGATTAACGCGTGCTGCATATGTAATCTTTTCCCTCATCGGTTACATATCCGCCAGGCCCTGCTGCATGACAGGTTGAGGTTTCTGCTAAAACTGCCTCTAATCAGCAGGGCTTTTTTATGTAGCTTTCCAAGACAATTGTAGTGCACCTTGTAAAAGCTCAGTCTAGGGTGTAAGTTTTAATCTTTCGGCACTAAAGTGCCTGTTAAATGTAAAGGAATCT
>CAZSMC010000097.1:0-12937 GCA_964607755.1 uncultured Cytophagia bacterium
TTTGAGACAGTAAACGAGCCGGTCGAGGTTATTTCTTATTTTGATGTCAAAAACATGCGTCCGCTGCGATTCCGGTGGCGGGACCGGGCATATAAAATAGTGCACGTTAACGGCGTATGGAGCAATCCAGTGGGCCAGACCAAAGAGTACCACTTTCATGTGGCAACGCAAAATTCCGGTTCGTTCGAACTCATTTATGATTCACGGGCATTGCGCTGGAAGATTGGCCGCGTGTGCCTCGATGAATGATTTCACATGCCAATGCCGTCTATTTTGGCGCCGCACTCGGGACATTCTCCATTTTTGATATGATTTTCCAGCACCCGAAAACCAAATCGCCGAATGAGCATCTTCCCGCACGAGTAGCATCTCGTGTGTTCACCGTCATCGCCCGGAACGTTGCCGCTGTACACGTAGCGCAATCCCTCTTCCAGTCCGATCTCCCGGCCACGCTGTAAAATATCCAGAGAAGTGGGAGCATGGTCCATATATTTATATTGCGGATGAAAACGGCTGATGTGCCAGGGCGTCTCAACGCCAAGTTCATTTTTGATAAACCTGGCGATTTCCCGCAAAGTTTCTTCGTTATCTACATACCCCGGAACAACGAGTGTAGTGACCTCGACCCATATATCCAGTTTTTTAAGCAATTTGAGTGTTTCCAATACGCTCTGTAGGTCTCCGCCAATGACCTTGTGATAAAATTTTTCATCCCAGCCTTTGAGATCAATATTAGCGGCTGACAGGTACGGGGCAATTTCCTTGACTGGTTCGGATTTAATATAGCCGTTGGAAATGAACACCGTTTCTATGTTTTTCTTACTCGCAGATTTGGCAATATCAAAAGCATATTCGTAAAAGATGGTCGGTTCAGTATAAGTGCAGGCAATGGTTTTGCAATTTTGTTGTTCGGCTTGCTGCACGATCTTGTTCACAGGCATTTTCTGACCAGCAATACCCATACGGTGGGGCATTTGAGCGATGTCATGATTTTGACAAAACATGCAGCGGAAATTACAGCCTACGGTGGCAACAGAAAAAGAGCGTGATGACGGATAAACGTGAAAAAGAGGTTTTTTCTCAATCGGATCCACATGAGTGGCAATAGCCCGCTCGTAGACCAGCGAATAGAGTGTGCCTTTGATATTTTGTCGCACACCGCAAATACCAATTTTGCCATCGGCAATCGTACATTCATGCGGACACAGAAAGCATTGGACTTTGTTTTGATCCAGTGATTTGTAAAATTTGGCTTTTTTCATAAATGAAGATATTTGTATCTATAAAATAATTACCGTTCATTTAATTCGTCTCTGGAAAATTTCCGTCCAGGGTCGGCGTAATGTAGTCGATCCATTAAATAATTATAAACACTTGTGCTTGTAGAATCATCTGCATATTGTTTTAGCCACTCTTTGAATGTTTCATTGAGTGTCGTATGTTCTTGTCGAGCTCTGTGTTGAGCTTTTGTGATAAGCTCTTCCTCCACATTAAATGTTATTTTTTTAAGCATTTTAACCTCCAAAGCACTCAAAGCTTTAAGATGATGCCCTTTATCTGTACTTTTCAAAATAAATTAGCAAATTATTTCACGAATATCAATGTTTTTGAAAACCAGTTATGATTCCGAAAATTCCATCCTATCGATATTTTCGGCTTTTTTTCCATTGACGGAGTTTGACCAGCGGGATACCCAGTTTCGAAGTTAAAAAAGTAATCAGCGGCAACCGAAAAGAACGTCGTCGGGCCAATTGCATAAGCCCGGTTTCCAGTCGCTCAAGTCTCTTCTGAGCAGGTGTAGCTTCTTTAATACCTCGGTCGTAACGGGTGACTGACACTCCTTGACGCGCAAGACGCTTGATGCGAATTTTGGCTGTCACTCCTTTTTTTCGGGCATGAAGCTGGTGCGTTTGGTAAAAAGGATCACCGGTCACATCTGTTGCCATTATATCACCGGTATCAATTGCTGAATTGACCAGTTCTGCGCCCCGGTTCGTGCGCACCAAAAGTCGTGACTGGCCTTTGAATTTATAATCGCCTTTGGTATCGCGAGTCCAGGTGTCTGCTACAGAGATATCAGCAAACTCGGCGGATCCGTCGATGCAGGTCTGGCAGCGCGGAGGACTGTAAAGATAGGTGAGATAATTGATGGCCCCGTCCTTGAAATTGGCATAATGTAACGGACGACACGTTCCGTTTTTCTCAATCGCTCGAATCTGACCCGGCCAGGTGCCGCCGCGGTATTCAAAGTTTTTAATGTCGTTTCGATCAATGTTTTTGGATTGCAGCAATTCTGTGGTCACATAAGGCTCCAGAGATGTGGCGCAAAAAAGTCCGATGACCATTTTTATTTTTTTGGCGAGTCGCGGATTTTCTTTCTGGATTTTTCGAAAACCGTGAACCTGGCAGGGAAGTGCCACCAGTGCGTATCCGCCGCGGAGTTTGCGGATTTTTTGGAGAATAGCATTGACGGGAATGATAACGTATTTGGACTGTTGACTTGACAAAAGCTGTTCATAATTCCGTGCCACAAAAACCTCACCTTGCCATGGTTTTTCCGGGTTCATGCGAGTGACGATGCAACCGTCAACTTTTTTGTTCTTCAACAAGTACCATAAAAGACCAGTGACAACACCGCCACCAGAGGCTCCTTTGCGGATCGACGAGTCGTCAGAGTATCCTACAAACGTCTTTTGCACGTGCCCGTCAAATGTCTCCGCCATGCGCCTGTGGCCGAACGTGGTTTCCGTCAAATCCAGGTAATTCACTTTCCCGCCCGGACACGTTCGTTTGCATAAACCGCACTGTGTGCATAAATCAGGCTGGATGGCGGGAAAGAAATCATTGTCCAGGCCGAGCGCACCAGTCGGGCAAACGCCAATGCACGTTCCACAGCGGGTACATAAATTTTTATCTTGAAAACTGATGCTCAACACAGAGCGATTTATTTTTTTCATATTAAGATTCTTGTTTTAATCCTACAACAATTCTGACAGTAACTCATCGATACGGCTGATATCTTCCTGTTCAAGTGTCCAACCGGTGCCACCGACGTTTTGTTCCACCTGATCAACGCGCCGGGCGCCGACAATCGCCGAGGTGACAGCCGGATGACGCAGCACCCAGGCAATCGCCAATTGCGCTACGGTTTTACCATATTTCTGTGCTATTGTCCGTAGTTCGTCGACAAGAGACAACACGCGTGACAAACGCGGTTCCTGAAATCGCGGATCTCGCTGACGCCAGTCATCTTTTGCTAATTTTGACTTTTCAAAAGAACCGGTAAGCAAACCGGATGCCATCGGGCTGTAAGCAACCACACCGATGTTCTTTTTCTGGCAATAGGGGAAAAGGTCCTTTTCTGCATCCGGTTCCAAAATATTATAAGGCGGCTGCAGCGAATCGATGTGCGCAATCGCTTCGCACGTTTCCATTTGCTTCACATTGAAATTGGATACACCGATCCAGCGAACTTTGCCTTCTTTTTGTAGCGTGCTCATTGTTTGCCAGGCTTTTTCTAAAGAACTGGACGGATCGGGCCAGTGAATTTGATAGAGATCAATGACATCTGTTTGCAGACGTTTTAAACTGTCTTCAGCTTCTTTTCGGATGCTGTCCGGGGACAAGTTATTATGTATTTTGCCCTTTTCATTCCAGCGCAGTCCGCACTTTGTGGCAAGATAAATATTTTGCCGGCGATCCTTGACCGCTTTGCCGACGATTTCCTCAGAATGGCCCAGACCATAAGCCGCTGCGGTATCAATCCAGTTGATTCCCAGATCAATGGCGCGCTGGATGGTTTTTATAGATTCAACATCGTCTGAAGGTCCCCAGCCAAATTGCCAGGAGCCGCCAATGGCCCATGTGCCCAAACCGATTTCTGTGACTTCCGGTCCGGCAGCGCCAAGTTTGCGAGTTTTCATAAATTCCTCCATATTCGGTATACAAACCAAAAACCACCGCGCTTTCCGACATTACCTCATCGAAAGTTTGGTGGTTTTGAAGACTGAATCACTTGTAAACACCAGGTTTTAACGAAAAGATTTTACCAGATAAAATATCACCGGGTGGTCAGTTAATTCCGGTTCATGCAGTTCAGGTCATCGAACGCCTGTTTCAGGCGTTCAACCATTGATACCTCGCCGGCACGGAGCCATTTACGGGGATCATAGTATTTTTTATTGGGCACGTCCTCGCCATCAGGATTGCCGATCTGGCTCTGCAAATAATCCTTGTTCTTGTTGTAATAATCCAGTACGCCTTTCCATGTCGCCCATTGTGTGTCGGTATCGATGTTCATTTTGATCACGCCGTAGGAAATGGCTTTGCGGATTTCTTCCTGGCTCGAGCCAGAGCCGCCGTGAAAAACAAAATAAACCGGTTTTTCCACGGTACCATATTTTTCCTGGATGTATTGTTGCGAATTGTGCAGAATTTTGGGACGCAACTTGACGTTGCCCGGTTTGTAAACACCATGTACATTGCCAAATGCAGCAGCGACGGTAAAGCGTTTACTCACCTTGTTCAATTCCTCATACGCATAAGCCACGTCTTCCGGCTGGGTATACAGAGCGGCATTATCGATTCCGGTGTGATCCACGCCATCTTCTTCGCCGCCGGTAATGCCCAGTTCGATCTCTAGAGTCATGCCCAGTTTGTCCATGCGTTCGAGATATTCTTTGCAAATTTTGATGTTATCTTGCAGCGTTTCCTGGGACAGGTCCAGCATGTGAGACGAAAACAGGGGTTTGCCCTTTTCTTTGTAGCGTTTTTCACTCGCTTCCAACAGGCCGTCAATCCAGGGAAGTTTCGATTTTGCCGCATGATCTGTATGCA
Source organism: uncultured Cytophagia bacterium (assembly GCA_964607755.1). GTDB lineage: Bacteria > Zhuqueibacterota > Zhuqueibacteria > Residuimicrobiales > Krinioviventaceae > CAZSMC01. The sequence continues at coordinate 4,837 of CAZSMC010000097.1, forward strand.
AAATAACAGCTACGCCATAAGCTTCAGCCAGCTTGTGCACGTGTTCGGCTCCGGCAATGGCACCTAAAATACTGGCTTTTTGATTATCGTCAGCAAGGCCTTTGCCGGCGTTAAAACTGGCGCCGCCGTTTGACAACTGAATGATAACCGGCGACTGCACAGCAGCGGCTGCTTCCATGACAGCGTTGATCGAATCGCTGCCAACAACATTCACACCGGGAATGGCAAACTGATTGTCCTTGGCAATTTTGAGCACTTTTTGTACGTCGTCCCCGCTAAGCACTCCGGGTTTGACAACATCTAAAACTTTTGTCATTTTAATACTCCTTTTTTTTGTTCATTATTCATTATCACTTATATCGATGTTATGCTTAAAATTAACAGTACAGGGATTGTGAAAACAAATGTCATCAGTAAATAGGCACCCAGACTTTTCCACACTGAAAAGCGGTTGACTTCCGAGAGAGCAGAAAATAAGATGTAAAGCGAGACAATCGTGATCACAAAATCAACGATGCTGAAAATTCCGTACAGTCCATTCAAAAATGGCTCGGACTCTAAATAAGATTTGTCTGCCGTGAACAGCTCGTTACGGAACAGAATATATTTGATACCCCAGAGGGGTAAAAGATACACAATCGGTGCCCACGACCATGCCATTGACAGACGGGTTTCATGAATTGTTGCCTGGCCATTCAAGCGGTGGCTAATCCAGTGTAAAACCCAGCCGCCGAGCGATAGTGTAATAAAACCGCTAAGCGGACCTAAAAGCACACACATGACCAGGGCTTCCCGGACAGAGACCACATCACCGAGATTCATTGCTGATGCATAATTTAAAGCATGAGCGATGCCGCCCAAAACCATGAGCAGAATATAATGTTTGTATGGCTGCTCTTCGGCAATATATCGAATCGTGGCTTTGGGATTCAGCCAGATTGTTTTCCAGGGATTTCTTTGTTCTTGCATAACCTTTTAACGACTGGTGAAAAATTCCTGAACTCGGCGGTCGAGCTCGTTGAACATGGATAATTTATCCTCCGGGGCTAAACGTTCAAATAAACTTTTAACCATTGACTGCATGTACCATTTTTGGCTTTGATAATTACTGTTAAAATGTTGCCACATTGTTACGCCCAATTCCTTGCGAGATTTCTCCAGAGAATAGAGATTGTGCAGCTTGTCCGCGCAAATCACACACTTTACCTCAGTCGAAGCGGTGCGAACTCTCTCAATAGTATGCTGCTTGCGGACGCGCCACGGCAGCTTTTTATCAGGTTCTGTACATTCGTTGACAATGTGCGCAATCTTGTCGCCAAATGTGGTTTTGATCTCCTTCAAGTCGACATCCGTGTCTTCGAGTGTGTCATGCAGCAGTCCGGCAATGACAACGTGTTGTGCACATTGCTGCTGCCACAAAATGCAAGCCACCATATACGGATGAATGATGTATGGCGTATCTGTTCCTTTTCGAACCTGATTGCGGTGCGCTCGCGCAGCAAATGTGACCGCTTTTTCAAATTGTTCATTTATCATCGTTTTTTGCAATCCTGTTCGAATCTTTTCGGTTTTTTTATCTTGAACAAATTTACAATTTACAGGCCGATGAACCGAATATAAATAAAGATACAAATGTACTAAAATTCATGGATTTTATCAAGCGAAACCCGGATCTCAGTATCCCCAAAATTTCACTCCAAAGCCACGTTGAATTGACGGTTCAGTTTTGGTGGATAATTTCAAAAAGTTGAGAATACCGTAAACCACCTGGCGATAGAATTGATAAACCGGCTTGTGGATAATCCTTGATATTTGGCCTGAATCTGATTACACTTGATCTGCAGTCGCTTGTCGATTGCATGGGATTGTCTCTCTTTTTTTTGGTCGTGCTTACAGAATAAGGAGGCAATCTATTTTTACAAGCTTTTTTCTGCCCTAACTTTTTTATCTTTTGACTCTTTTCGCTTGGTGATTCTATCGGTTTTAGGGGATACTTGTTATTTTGGCAGGATGGTGAATTTATTTTCAATATCGAGGTGCAGCGAAGGGAAAGCAGGGTGAAGGGTTTCCCACCCTGCTTGTTCAATGAGAGATACTATCGCAACAACAAAAACTTGTTCGACAACACCTGATCCTCAAACTGTAACTGGTAAAAATACATCCCGGTGGCGGCATCGAGTCCGGTGGCGCTGCGACCGTTCCAGTGTATGGTGTGGCGGCCGGCCGGTAAGTCCGCGTTTACCAGCGTGGCCACTTTTTGGCCGTTGATGTTGTAAATGGTGATGTTGATCAATCCCGGCTCCGGCAGTACATAATGGATGGTAGTGCCAGGGTTGGCGGGATTGGGATAGTTGGTGGCAGCTAACTCCAACTCCTCAGCCGGTTCCTCCGGTGACATTTCCGGCTCGTACTCTTTTCCCATCTTGTCCAACCGGCGTTGAGCACTCCAGGCAACCGGGGAGTCCGGATCCAAATCAATGGCCTGAGAATAGAAATCCGCTGCTTTATCAAAATCGTTCAGGTATTTTTGACAGATAACACCTTTGCGATAGACAAAGGGCTGCACCATGTCAACATCTTCTAAAGTCTGAATGAGCTCATCCAGAACCAAGATCGCTTCATCATACTTTTCCAGCCGCTGTACGTCCGCCGCAATGAGACGTTTGGCTTCCAGACGCATGTCTTTGGAATTGGACCTGGCGGCACTCGCCAAAATAGTGCTCGTTTCATTAGCTCGATTAAGCGTTCGATGACTGTAATCAATGTATCTCAGCGCTTTGATCGCATAGGGAGAGCCGGGATATGTTGTCCATACTGCTTTCATCTTGTTTGCAACAGTTTGATAATCCGATGCATACTTTTGCGGGGTGCGTTCGATCCCTTTTTCACGATCTTGGCGCACTTTGTCATGAATACTGCGATACACGCTCAAGGCTTCAAAGAACAACTCTGCGGCGTCACCCTGATCGGTTGCTTTCGTTTTATGGCCTTCTGCCAGATTGCCATTCGGAACACCTTTTGCTAATGCGCCGGGACACGAAGAGCAGGTTGCCGGCAGATTTACCGTACCCGAACCGCCAGTCGGTGCGGGGCATTCGCTGAACCAGCTCACATCCGTTGCGTCAACCGTACAACCGGACGTGGCATAAATATCGATGTCGTTACTGCAAAATTCCAGATCAACCAGTTCCGGGTCACTGGAACTGGTGCAATAAATCGCCCACGAGGACTTGTTCTCGTAATAGCCGTCGTCCGCAGAAAAATCCGAACCATAAACCGTGATGCCGCAGTTCTCACTGTTTCTGCTGTCAATCAGATCAACCAAAGGTGAAGTACAATAGAGTTCAATATAACCTGAATTTTGCGTTGTCACATTCCAAATATCATGCGACGAACCGAGGTCGATGTCGATAACATCTTTGGCGTTTAATGTATGGATATATATTGAAGAGCTGTTATTGTCCGCGACAATCTCGCCATTCACAGTCAGGTTACTGACTTTGCTGGAACTGACGCCGTCAAATGTCACATCCCCATTGATTATGGTTGAGGTTCAAGAACTGCCCCACAATTCAACGCTTCCCGGCATATCCACATTTTCCGTATAGGTGGCATTGCCGAGATAGACCTCGTCTCCTGTGCTGGCATCATTGATTGCATTTGCAATCGAGGGATGCAAGCCTTTAAGTACGGAAGCGCTTGTTTTTCTTTGAATATTCGGATTTAATGTCGCACCATCAACTTCAATTGTACCGGATGAGGTTGTAATTTTTGCACTATATATAGCCAGGTTGATGGTAGCATCTGATGTTAAATTCAAAGTTTTATTTGAGGGTACAGAGATGTCAGACGACGGGGTTACTGTTGCATCATTAACATAGACTGTTTGCCTAGAAACTGCGTTCGATAGAGCAGTTGCGATATTAGAATACTCTTCCGGAACATCGCAGGCAATTGAATAATATTTCGATGGGCTACCATAACCGTCAGGACAATCAGTTGGATAATGCTTCATAAGTGGCCATGAACCCCATTTAGATTCGTAGTACCCACCCGAACTCTTTATGGCAGAGTGATTCCCGGAATAGCTTATTTTTGAACAATAAGAAGATGACACTTCGTTATAACTTCCATCGGTCCAATAAATATCCTCAGCAGTTTCAGTGGAACAACCAATCCAAACTGTACCGCCTCCTTCAGACATATGCCAGGCATACGCATGGCAATTATATCTATTGGAAGCGCTTGACACAAGTATAGCATTTGGATAAAGTTGCTGCGTTCGAGAATCAAGATAATCTATGGTCGCTTGACTAAATTCCGTTGGATAACATGTGTCACCAACATTGCTGCCTCTTGGAGTAGTTATGGCGTGGGATGCAATAACAAGCCCCAAAATCAGGATTTGACTATATGATAATATCTTCTTCATTTTGATCTCCATTATTTGTTAAGTGCTTTTGCCGCATAATCTAATATTTCTGAAGTGACGGTAAAATCATTGGTTCTGCCGGTTTCGATAAATGCCTTTCTATTAATATCCGATTCAACAAAAATCGGAAAAGAGACTTTATCGATTTCAAACAAAACCGCAGAAACCAAAAGTGCGGTAGTTTCTGCTTTCAAAATATCGTATGTGCCAGACTTTTGTAATTGCACGTTATAGTTACGCATAGCTATTTTTAAAATATCGATAAGCCCAGCATATTCGACTTTAGTTTCAGAAATCAATTCTTTTAAGAGTAGCTCAGCAAACGCACCACGTAGTGCAAATTCACCTTTTCGCACAGATGTCCACTGCTCATCGACATTCTCAGGGCTCAAAGCTTTATAAGCTTCAAATAAAACATCCTTGGCATCTGCACGCTTGAATAATTCGGAGAAGCCATTAAACTCATCAAGAACTACCTGGATGCCCCGGGTTGAACTATCATAGGCCCACACTTCAATATTATATGGATATTTTAGGCAAGCGTCTGCCAATTCAGTTGTACTCATGTTCGACAATTCACCGATGGGAATCTGTAATTTTTGCACTCGGGCTGCTCGAGATTCTAAAGAATTCCAAGAATCACTGCCTGGCATTATGGCAAAATCATAAGCAAGAAGCGGACTTATAGTAAGGATTATTAATCCTACAAGAATTTGGAATTTCATAATTAGCTCCATTAATAGAATGTTTGAAATTTTCATAATTTTTTATTAAAATCAATTGAATACAGTTGGATGAGATCATCCACTCGTTTTCAAAATGGCTGGAGGAATGAGCCGACATTTCTCCAGCCCATTTATGGCTTTTTAAGCTGCACAATAACCTCCTTTAAACTTAGTCCTCTAATACAATATGGGGTTGGGGAACTTGGTTGACATAAGAAAACATCCAGTAGCTTCCGTCTTTTTTTCTGGCCAGGCATTCTAAATTAGCGTGAATAAGCTCAACGTCGGTCATTCCAGGAACCTGGATTGGCGTTGCAATTCCCGTATTCTCACCATCTTCCTTGCCGGTAAAACCCCAATACCAAATAGAGCCATCCTTTTTTAAGGCTAACGTAAAGCTGTAATTCGCAGAAATGGCAATAACATCTTTTAATCCGGTTACTTGAACCGGCTCGGCGCGATCTTCAAATGTGCCGTCTCCGTTTTCACCGCAATTTCCTCGGCCCCACGCCCAAACGGTACCATCATTTTTCAATATTACTGTTCTTCGATTGTACACATTTTGTACTTGTTTAACGCTATTAATAGTTGCGTCCGTGGGCAGGCCCCCAAAACTTTCAATAGGGTATTCTAGTGGATCAATATAAGCTAAACTGCCATCGTTAAGCAGTGCCAGGGCTTCTGAAATTTGTTTTACGTTAAAGATGTTCGGCACCAATTCGTGTTCCAACCATTGGGTGGGCTTTTTCCAGTTCCATCGCAACCGCCAAATAGTTCCATCGTCCCTTAAGAACAAAATATCTTTCATAATTTCAATTTGGACTATACCTTTTAAATTGGAAATGATAACTGGACGTAATACCGGCGGAACAGGATCATATGGATCAAGCCAAATTAGCGTTTTGCCCCAATGCCAAATATTGCCGTCGCTATCGGCAGCCATGGCCATCCCCACTGATAATTGTATTGCAGTGATATTTGCCAGACCTTTCACCTTTCTGGGCTCATTAGAGTCAGTTAAGGTTCTATCGGCAAGAATGCCTGTAAAATTGTGACCCCACATCCAAAGCGTGCCATCTGGCTTCAAGACGGCGTTCGCTATATCATTCACCATTTGCCCTTTAAAAGTTTGCTGCGGAGCGGGTTCGGGCTCCAGAGTGGATTTGGAACAAGTCAAAAATAAAAGCATCAAAATTACACAAGTAAAAAGTAAGCTTGCTACGGTTCTATTATTCATTGCTAAAATCCTTTCTTTATCAAGTTGGTCCGCCATAACGTTTTAGTATACCCCATTTAGAGTTATTCTAAAGCATTGCCTTTTCCTCCTTCTTTTATTTACTCATTGTGTCAACTCCCAAAATCGACGGTTATTTTCAACGGTCAAAATCGCCGGTCATTTTTTGCACGACTGCCATAGGTGGTTTGTCATGTCATGGATCATCTTTTGTTTATCCTTTGAATGGTTTAGACTTGTCCTAAACTCGTGCGGGCTTGTGCCGGTGCGCTTTTTAAATACCCTTCGAAAGGTTTTTATATTGGCAAATCCCGCTTTAGGAGCGAGTATATAAAGCGGTTCCTCAGACTGTGATAAAAGTCGAATGAGGCGTTCCAAACGAATGGTTTCGATGAGGTGGTGCGGGCCGCAGCCAAAGTGGGTGTTAACCAACTCGCGCAAATACGAGGGGCTCACATTCAAGGCGTCCGCCAGTCTGTCCAAACTAAAACAAGGATCATGGCACTGTTGCTTTATTTGAACTTTTATGTCCCAGGGAGTCCTATAATTCCCCTATTATGCTTTAGCGATAGCAACTCTCCAAGGGTTACGATAACTTTTTTCAACATGCAAACGTAAAACAGAGCGCCAACATCATTGCGACACACCACCATTTTTTACAAGTGTACCAGAGTAGTTGTGTAAACACACATTTACAAATAACAGGCTAGTGGTAAGAAAAGAAAATTCCCGGAAAACTAAAAGCTGGCACCTGAAACAAAACGAGACAAATCGTACATGGCAGGTGTGGTGCTATTTCGGCAGCAGCATAAAAAAACGCACCCCCGGTCTCTCGAAATAAGCGAATGTGACTTTTTTACATTGTCTCCCCGATACGTGCCCAGCCAATCATAGAGCCCTCTGTTTTGTTGTCACACGAAAATAAAAAATAAATTCATTTGGAGCAAGGATTATTTTAGCTCAGTATCCCCAAAATTTCACTCCAAAGCCACGTTGAATTGACGGTTCAGTTTTGGTGGATAATTTCAAAAAGTTGAGAATACCGTAAACCACCTGGCGATAGAATTGATAAACCGGCTTGTGGATAATCCTTGATATTTGGCCTGAATCTGATTACACTTGATCTGCAGTCGCTTGTCGATTGCATGGGATTGTCTCTCTTTTTTTTGGTCGTGCTTACAGAATAAGGAGGCAATCTATTTTTACAAGCTTTTTTACTGCTCTAACTTTTATATCTTTGACTCTTTTCGCTTGGTGATTCTATCGGTTTTAGGGGATACCCTGAAAGCCGAATATGCAATCGTCACCTTTGACTTTTCGAGTAATGACATGCTATTGTTTCACTTGCTCGATCATATGCTGGCTGAGGACATCACGGCATCTCTCCGGAATTGGCTTTGATTTATTTTGTTCGATGTCATAATGCACAACCACAGCGAGCCCGGTCACGCATCTTTTACCGTTTTGCCAGGCCTCCTGATAAACGTCTATAGACGAGCAGCCGATCCGTGAAATGAACGTTCGGATTTCGATTGGCGGTTCAAAATAAAGTTGAGCTTTAAAATTAATCTCCAGTCGCGCTAACAAAATATTCCACCGTTTAAAATCGATTTCCGGCATGAAAAGTTTAAACAATCGATTCCGCGCCCATTCGAACCATGCCGGCAGCGCCACGTTGTTGATGTGGCCGATGGCATCGGTATCGCTTAT
>CAZSMC010000098.1:0-12852 GCA_964607755.1 uncultured Cytophagia bacterium
TCAGCGGCATCCCAGCCGATAGAGCAACCAGGAAACAGGCTGTCAGTAAAACGACAAAAGGGTGGATGCTGAATCGGGATGTAGCTAAAACAATAAAGACAATGGCAACCAGCAATATTACAATCAGAAACGGTCCTGTTATCATAAACCATCCTTTCCTTTCATGTGGGAGATATAATGATGTTGGATATTGAGTCGTTTCAAACAGCAATGACGATGATTCTGTGCCTCAATACATAGGTGATTTATCAAGGAGTCGTGTTGTGTACCTCGACAATCAGTTTCTGATTTTGATCAAGTGTTACAGACAGGCCCCGATGCAGCTGCGCTCCGGTATAGATTTCAGGTTCCTGTTTTCCAATTGTAACAGAATAGTTTCGTTCCGGTTCAACCGTATACCATTCGGGTAGTGTATTCATACGCGGCCAGTCTTTATGGAATCCCATATAAAGTCTGTGACGCGGTCTGTCAAATTCCAGAATTCCCTGCCAGGGGGTTTGAGACTGCAAGACGATCACTATTCCATCCTGGTATGGCGCTGCCCCCAGTTGCATGCCGGATTCCCAGGGCCTGGCAAGAACCCCTTGTGTATGCATCAAGGCGTGCATAATCACCGTACGTACCGCATTGGATTGCAGCTTCATGGTTCCCCAGAGATCAGCTGTTTTGAGAGGGGCATCTGCAAAAACGACATGATTTGCCATTTCCCGGTCAACCCAGGCAAAGCCATTTGCGACCGGAATTCGGTTCAGCAAATACAAGGCACCTTCAATGGAATCAGCAAATCCATCTATGGAACGTTCCCATCGATAGTTTCGATAAGCCGGGTTCATGATGTTGTCCAGTACGTTTTTTACAAAAGGAGTGAAATACTCGTTTTCAGTGGCCATATCATAATCCAGAAAACCCACATAATTATATCCCCACCCGTCGCTGAGTTTCTGCGTATCTTTCGAATTATTTGACGGCATTTGATCATACATAAATCCATGTTTATTGGTTCCCTTTTTCAGAATGGTTTCAAACATCGTTTTAATTCGCGCGGCATATGCATTTGCTTTTTCGGGATAATGAACTGACTCGACGGCCAGCAGCAAACCCAGTCCGCCGATAATTTCACACCCATGATCTCGCAGCCGGCTGGGGACCCATTCCGTATCCGATAGATAATAATCCGCCAGCCGTTCTGCATCGTGCAGATATTTCTCTTCACCGGTCATTGTAAACAGTCGGGTTAACGCCTGAATTTGCTCTCCATTCACTTCGACATTTTTGGAAGGAATTTTGCCAAACTTTGTTTGAATACGGGCATGTTTCCAGATATCATCTTCAATGGCCCGCATGCGGTCCAGCCATTCATCATCGCCGGTCACTTCCACGATGGCTATCAGGCCGTCCTTGACATATTCCGAAGCCTGGAACATCATCTCGTCATAATCGAGAATGATTTTTTTCCTTGCCTTGAGATCATAGGGCACCGGAATTCGGTCCACATGGTTACACAGTTGTTGTTCGGCATCCAAAACGGAACGAACCTCATGGTTCAACACCTCCTGATCTGTGGCCCATGCCGCCCAGGTGAAGAACGGATAGCAGTCCGCTGCCGTATCCCGGTAATTCCAGTGACCGTCCGCAATATAAAGACCGGTTTCTTTATCAATGGCCGGCAATGCTTTTTCATACAGCCATCGTTGAACCTTGCTCAACGAATAGCCGGCTATCTTTGAGGATGCTTCAGCCTGCTCTACAGCCGTGTCGCATTCATGAGCAGAAAGGATTATACATGAAAAACAGAGAACTATCAATATAACATATACTTTCATCCGAATACCTCCTGAAAATCGATTGCGGTTCAAAATCATGCTAAACAAAATAATAAAAAATATGACCGCTGAAAACCATTATTTTTCCTGTTTTGTATATTTATTTTCAGGTTTCACATCATTGACCCCGTTTTCTTGAGCCCAGGTTTGATATACGTTTTTCAATTCAGATACTTTTTCCGGCTGAATCTCAGTTCGTGTTCAGCCAGACGGTCCAGATTGGGCGTTTCAATTTCACCCGCATAGTATCCTGAATCAGATATGCCTTTATTTTACGGATTTAATTAAAACAGAGCACCCCACGGTTTTATTGATCCGGTTGGTCCAATACAACCTGCCCTTATGAATCCGGTCCCAGGCCAGTCCCTGTCCCCGATTATCTAAAGAGTGTGTGTCCACCCATTTTAAAACCGATCCCGCGTTTGGGAGCTTTAGTACATAGACCTCAGCAGAGTCATGGCCAGTGCAGTACAGATAACCATCCGGTCCCCAGGAGCCGCCTGAATTGCTCATGGGACGAAAACGCTTTAAAAGAGAATCCGGAAACACCCAAGATTGCCGTTCCTGCCATTCGTTATTGAACTGAACCAGCGTTGTCCATCGGTTGTTTTTACCGGTTCGTTGTTGAAATTTATCATAATGGGCGAATACCGCCCACCAGCACTGCCTGTAACGATCAATCCAGGTACAAGACCCCCGATATATTCCAAAACTGTGTGATCCGACATGCTGTAGCTTGCGTGTATCCCAAATCTCCACAGAGCTTGTCATGGGTATATTCGGATAGTTGGAATGAGCACAATACAGTTTGCCGTCGACGATGACTCCGCTGTCGAGATGAAGTATGGGACCGTTTTCGTTTTCAGACCATTTTTCAACACATGTGCCTGTCTCCTTCTCATACTTTGCAATTTGCCGCGTACCGATTCCATAAATAAAGTTCTGATCGACTGCCACACCTTGACGGGCTTCAGGAATTGAATATTCAGCAATTTTTTTTAATTCCTGTCCTGCGGTCTGGAAAGAAAAAACCAGCAAAACAGTATAAAAGCATATTTTTTCCATGAGTTTTTGATTTTAAAAGAATCTTTTCATTTTATTTGACAGATTCCGCAAATGTTCGACTTCCAGTTTTTGACCGGGGGTAAATCTGTTTTGATCCTTTACCCGTGAAAACAGCTGAACCGGCAGGCCTTCTCTCTGTAAATGATATTTTGCATTCACCGGATAGAACTGATATTCAATTAGAGATGCCACACTTAGAAATTGAAAACAGTACTCCGCATCGGCAGATGATGTTTGGAACAATTTCAGTCCTTTGACATACAGCTCGGGATGAAAATTGGCCATCACACCACTGTAGCCAGAGGCGCCCAGTTTCAGACTGGTGTATAAAGTGGCCGAATTGGCATTATAAAGTTTTAATAAAGTCCCTTTTAATAACGTTAAACGGTTACGGATAATGTGTTCGTCACAACTGGTGTCCTTTAAAAAATAAAACCGTTCCGTTGATAAAATCCATTTTAACAAATCCTGAGATAACAGGCGCTTATAGGGAAACGGACATTCATAAAGTCCCAAAGGGATTGAATCGGGAATATGATCAAGAATTTTCTGCAGATTGGCTTTCCAGCATGCATCAGATTCATCTTTACGCGCCAATCGATTGGTGACCAAAACAAACGCGTCGATCCCGGTTTCCGCTATTTTTTCAAGTTCACGGATTTGTCCATCAATGGTATCGGAGACGTGACCAGAAGCAATCACCGGAATATGCGACGGCGCGTGATTTTTTACAAAGGTTGCCAAAGTAGTACGTTCCTCAAGTGATAAATCAAACATCTCACTGGATTGACACACAGCAAACAAACCGTCGATTTTATGCTGGATATACCACTCGATTATCGCTTCCAATGCAGAATAGTCGATTTTATTCCTGTCCGTAAACGGCGTGATCATAGTGGGCCAAACGCCGTCCGGAAATGTATTTTTTTCTGATGAATTTATGTTGTTTACCTCAAAATTACGTTCTAATGCTGTTCCATATAATTTCACTATTCTAATTGTCTAAATCCAGAACAACATGTTTAATTTTTTCTCTTTTATAGGTATAGGTAATATGCACATGTCCGTCCTGACTTTGAATAACAGCCGGATAGGAATATTCACCTTTTTGGGTTTCCAAATCCAGTATTTTATTCCAGTCCACTCCATCTGCAGAAACTGCAACGCTTAAAGGCGTACGCACGCCTTTGTGGGTTCCTTTGATCACGCCTGTTGGATTGTAAACAAGCACATGCCGGCCGTCTGCCAGTGTAACCGCATCTATGCCGGAATTCGGATTGGGCAGCTGAGTGGTTTGCAGTTCACTCCAGCTTTTTCCTCCGTCTCTGGACCAGCTCTCAAGAATCCAGCCGCATTGGCTTCGGCAAAGCAATTGCAGACGATCACCGGGATGAAGCAAAATTGTGGGCTGAATAGCGTTATAGGTTTCACCTGAATTGATTGGACCTATAAGCGACCAGGTTCTCCCCAAATCCGGGGTTCGCTCCAGATGAATCGTCCAACCGTCATGTTCAGTGCTTGAGGGACATAGCAAATCACCATTATCCAGCAGGATCGGCTTGTTTTTTATAGGCCCCAGAATATCTTCCGGCAATCGGCAAGCCCGTGACCATGTTGTTCCATGATCACGCGATGTTTTGATCATCCCCCACCATGTTTGTGGACTGGGACCTACCTTGTAAAACAGCAACAACGATCCGTTTTCCGCCTGATACAGAACAGGATTCCAGCACGGATAACGTTTGTTGTCGTGTTGTACACCATCGGCAACCTCAACCGGTTCAGTCCATTCATCGTTTATTTTATGTGAGACCCAGATTCCCACATCTTTATGCTTTTCATGAGTCCCGCCGAACCAGGCGGCTATCAATCCTTTTGGCGTTTCCGCGATTGTTGAGGCATGACATTCCGGAAACGGCGCATCATTGTAAATAAACTCTGTAGACTCGATTGTAATAGAATCTGCGCCTGCCATGCCAGCGCCAATAACAAACATTAATAATGTAAAAAGTATTTTCATTTTCGGTCTCCTATTTATTATAGTTTGGGTTTATGGTATGCATTTTTGTGTCAATAGATTCAATCCAGTTCACCAGTTTGGTTTGTAACTCTTGCGCAAGATGCGATTTCTGCTTGGCCAGATCACATTGTTCACTCAGATCATTTTCCAAATCGTACAGTTCTAGTCCAACGGGATCATAACGCTGTATGAGCTTCCATTTTCCGGATCGAATAACCGCTCCCGGATTTTGGGCTTGTGGACTGTAATGCGGATAATACCAATATAGATCACGTTCCTTCCAGTGTTCGGTTTGCAATAAAAGGGGCAAAATACTTTTTCCGTCAAGATTATTTGATAGATAATCTTGGCCTGATATTTCCATCATCGTGGGGTAGATATCTTCACTGGTCACAGGAATCCCACAAACTGAACCCGGACGTACATGGCCGGGCCATTTTACAATCATGGGAACCCGGATCCCGCCTTCATACAAATACCCTTTCCCCGCCCGCAGGGGGGCATTGTTGGTAACTTTGGACAAACCGCCATTGTCGCTCGCAAAAATTACCACCGTATCTTGCGTCAAATCCAGGTCCTGCAATGATGTCAGCAGACGGCCTACATTTTGGTCCAGATTTTCAATCATGGCTGCATAAACAGCATTTTTTTGTGAAGAATCACTCTGCAGTTTGCGTTTGTATTTCTCAACCACATCTAGGGGCGCCTCAAGCGGTGTATGAACGGCGTAGTGAGATAGATACAGCAGAAAAGGACGCTTCCGATTCTCCTGAATAAATGAAATCGCTTCATCTGTCAAACGATCGGTTAAATATTCGCCTTTTTTTCCGTCTTTTAATGTGGGAATATCAGCGTTCCAATCTTTTTCCGGGTTTTCGTACGGCGACCAATACGTCGGGGGACTCCCATGGGTATATCCGGCAATATTGATATCAAATCCCTGTTCAGTGGGCCAATATTTCGGTTCATGTCCGACGTGCCATTTGCCAATGCTGGCTGACGCATATCCTGCTGGTTTGAGGGCCTCGGCAATTGTGATTTCCGCCGGACGGATGTACATGCGATCATCAGGCGGAATAATCCGGCTGTTATCCGGATGGCGGTGACGTTTGTGCCGGGTAATATGGCCGGTAAACTGCAGCCGGGCCGTATCTTTGCCGGTTAATAAAGCCGCTCGTGTCGGTGAACAAACCGGACATGCAGAATAGGCTTGAGTGAACCGCATGCCCTGCTCGGCAAGCCGGTCAATATTCGGTGTTTCATAAAAGGAGCTGCCTTGACATCCCAAATCCATCCAGCCCAGGTCATCAACTAGAATAAAAACAAAATTAGGCTTACGTTTTAAAGTTGCACAGGATCCGATACACAAAAAACTGCCAAGAGCAGAAATTGCCATTTTCGATATAAATTCCCGCCGATGCATATTGACCTCCTCTCGCATTAATCAATAATTATAATTTCTATCTAATATACGGTTTTTCAAAGACACTTCTCACTAACTGCAATAAACCGGTATAATATTATTAATATTCAAATCGATTTGAATACCTTTTATTATGATTGACGATTATTTAATAATATTATCAATGGATACAATTGACACACATATATCTTCTTTGCGCATAGAGTACTGTACATATAATTTGCCATTTTTAACAAGCGCCGAAGGATACTGGGCGCCGCCACTACCTCTGCCCTTAACGCCCTCAACCCGAAACTCGCCTCGACCTGAACGCAAAGCAAAAACCCGATCAAATAAATAACCGTTCGAACTGACTGCAATAGTCAAAGGATCGCGTTTATAATGTCTGGGTTCTGCAGGGTTGTCAAATTTCGGAGCAGTTTGATTTCCAATTAAAAAAACTGTGCCTTTTTCAAGAGTCACCGTGGTACTAAGACTTGGGGAATCTGGAATATCCGTCGGCATAGCCAATTTCCAGCTGCCGTCTTTTTCGCGAATGCTAACATATATTCTGTGAGAATGACTTTTATCACGCAAAAAACAGAGTTGCGTTCCATCTTTTGCCTGATAATAGGTTGGTTCACATAAGCTCACATTGTCTACGCATTCAGGTTGATCAGGTCTTTTATAAGCTTCTTTTAAGGCTTGGACCAATAAACTATCCTGTCTATTTTGGGGAATCGTAAAAGAAAAAACGATTTGAGCGGTTGGCGGTAAATTATCGGAGAGAGGAAATATATCACCCAACCGGCCATCAGGATATACACGACGAATAAAATCACTGTATTGTATCCTTTTTATGAAATGATGTTCCTTGTCCCGAGTTGCACTAAAACTGGTTCGATCAGAATTTTCAAATCCCTCCCTTAAAGTGCATAATGCCCGGGCAAATACCTTGTCATCTTTAACTGCCCAACCACCCGCCATAAAAAACAATCCATTTTGATCCCATTCTTTGATATCACCAGGTGGTGGAAATAATTCCTTCCAAGAATCCCAATTAATTCCGTCTTTTGACACAGAATATAATACTCGCTGACCGGCACAATCTTCTCCATGGGGATGATTAGACCACATGGCATAAAATTTACCCTGGTAATGAAATAATTGAGAATGATGATTATAAGCACCAGTTTCCCGGGTTGCTTTAAATAAACAGGTATCAGATACATTTTCCAGTCTTGGAAATCCTGCCGCCGGTTTATCCGGGTTTGGCATGGGAGCTTCCCACATATGAACAATTGGAGTACCTTTAGCTGTTTTCTGATTTGATATTATTAATTCATTTGCTTTTTGGTTACAGGATATCGACATAAAAATGCACAGTAGCACTAAACTCGATTGAACATTTTTTATTACAAGCATTTTATTCTCCGAATGAACAGTCCATTTTTCAAACGACAACACTAGTTTATGAATACATGATTTGGCTCTTTCTAATGTTTATTTTTGTCAAGAGGGGTGCTGATACCAGTTTTGCTGTTTATTGCATGGAATAAAAGAGCCAACACAATTAATCCAAAAGTGCCTACCGCGCCGACAATAATGGGGTCAAATGTACATTCCAGCCAGGTCCATGACGGAGGCAAATCACGAATGAATGTTCCCCAACTGATGATCATAATACTCAGCCCAATGGCTGTGAGGCCCTGCCATAATTTGAGCCGAATTTTAAAAAGAGCCAGCAGAAACAAACCCAGAATACCGCCGCCGAAAATACCGGAAATCTGCCACCACACATCTAACGCACTCTGCGCTTTGATCATCAATAAAGCAAAACCGGTGCCGATAAATCCCCATAAAACCGTGGTACCGCGCAAAAAGAGCATACTGCTTTTCTCACTCATGCCCGGTTGAATATATTGCTTCCAGAAATCCAGCAATAACACCGTTGCCGAACAATTTAAAGCGGAATCGATCGTACTCATCGCCGCTGCCAAAATGGCGGCAATAATCAATCCTTTGAAAATAACCGGGACCTGTGTGGCTATGAAATAGGGGAAAACCTGATCTCCCTTTGTAATTTCAACCGGAAGTGCTGTACCGCTCGAGGAATAAAAGGCAAACAGTGTCGTGCCGATATAAAGGAATATAGCGGTTAATGGTATATAAATCAGCATGGCAATCCAGACAGAATGTTTGGCTTCTTTTTCGGTTGCAACGGATGAATATTTTTGTACATAATTCTGATCCGCCATTAAATTTCTTAAATTTTCAGTCAATCCGTAAATAATCATAACCCAAACGGTACGGGAAGATAGTGACAATTTCAAACTTCCGAGACTAAATTTATTCTGTTCGATCGCGTAATCGATCAGTTGGCTGGAATCAAACACAACAGCTTTTGTTAGCATAATAGCACAGAAAAGAATACCAACGATCATAACCAGAGATTGCATGACATCGGTCCATATCACCGCTTCCATCCCGCCCAAAAGGGTATAGACGATGGTCACGATGCCAATGACAATAATAACCATGACAATATTCCACGGAATAAATGAAATTAAAAGCAAACTGGCTAAATATAATATCACGGCGATACGACCGATCATGTAAAAAATAAATGAAAACGCCGCATAAATACGCCCCCAATTCCCGAGTCTGTGTTCCAGAAAAGAATAAACAGAAATAATGTGTATCTTTCGATAATACGGAATGACAAAATGCGTAACAACCCAGGCAACAGGCAAAATCGTCAAGGCGAAAATAAGCGGATGCCAGTTGGTGTCAAACGCCTTGCCCGGTGTCGCAATGTATGAAAGACTGCTGGTATAAGCGCTCATGACCGCCAGGCCGGCAGCCCAGGCAGGTATGGAACGATCTGCTACCATAAATTGATTCGAGGTCCGGCATTTGCGCGTATAGTATACCCCCATGAAAATTAATATCACAGCATAAATAACCAGAACCATGATATCCAGCACAGAAAGTGATGCAGTCAAGCTCTACCTCCTCTAAACTTCATGATCGACAAAAACTGGACGAATTATTCAATTAACAATTCACTATATCAACCTGACAGATAGCAGAAATCATTGCCTGCCGGTTTAATGAACAACCGACAGGCAATGGGGAGCAAGGAGGTTCTCATTCACGGTTTGAGAACTCACCTGTCATGCCAGGAGCCGTCATACAACCTGGGACTATGGAGATTTTTGGGTTCATAGGGATACAGTTTTGCCTGCTCTTCATTCAATCGGATACCCAATCCAGGTAAAGTCGGGGGTAATGCATATCCTTCCTGAAAAACAAGCTTTTCTCCCTTGAACAAACTTTGAAACTCGAATGATTCTCTCCCCACTTCGAGAATTGTAGCATTTGGTGTACACACATTGATGTGAAGCGAGGCCATGGTACACACCAGACTCTGGGGATTATGGGGGGCCATTTGAATCCGATTGGCTTCTGCAATCGCGCCTATTTTTTTCAACTCTAAAATACCGCCGGCATGCACTACGTCAGGTTGCACATAATCCACCAAATGACGTTCACAAATATCACTAAAAATATACTTTGTAAACAAGCGTTCACCGGTGGCCAGAGGCACTGAGGTATGTTCGCGCAAATGCTGCAGCTCTCCCAGGTCTTCAATCTGGGTTGCCTCTTCTACAAACATGGGAAAAAATGCTTCTGCTCCGTTGCAAAATTCTACCGCCATCGGCGGTGTAGCTCTGCCGTGGAGCTCGACCAGGACATCAAAATCTTCTCCGACTGCTTTGCGAACGGCCTCCAGATTGCGCAGACCCTGGCGTACCGCTTTGGTCGTTTCTGCGGGGCGCATGCGTTGATCAAAAAATTTCAGAAACGGCCCCTTGCTTGCGGTCCACCCATCTGCTTTTCGATTGGCCCACAATCCAGCATACCGTTCGGCATCATAAAAGATATCGCGGTTAAACGGCTCGGCTACAGGAGTTTTATAAGGATCGTTTTGATCAAAAGATTGATTAAAATGCGGGTAAAAACGAACTCTTTCTCTGGCTTTGCCCCCGAGCAACTGCCAGATTGGCTGCTCAAGAGCCTGTCCCAGAATATCCCAAAGCGCAATTTCCAATGCGCTGATGGCACTCATGAGAATAGGACCGCCCCGATAGCGAGGGGCTCTGTACATGCCCTGCCAGTGCATTTCGATATTTGCCGGATTTTTTCCCATAAGAAAACGTCCGTATTCCAGAATGGCAGCTTCAACAGACTTTGCCTTTCCGGCAAGTGTGCCTTCCCCAAGACCGATGAGTCCTTTGTTTGTATAGACCTGAACAAAAACAAAATTCTCGTCAGATTGTTGGCGAGTTACCAAAAAGGTCTTGACGTCTGTAATTTTCAAATCAAGATGATTGACTCGCTCCATTTTCGCTGCGAACGATTCATCAAACAACAGAGCGGATCCGAATACAGGCAGCGAAGCAATACCGGAAAGTTTTAAAAAATCACGTCGTTTCATCTGAACAATGCCTCATATTAAATTCATCTTAACATCAACACTCAATAACCGTATCGGTGATATTTGACTTTTAGCGGATCCAGTTGCGGATAAGTATCTTTGTGAGACTCTTTCATCAGCTTTTCCATTTCGGATACAAGTTCCGGATGTAGTCCTGCAACATCATTTGATTCTGATGCATCCGTATCAAGATTATAAAGTTCAATCTCACCGCTGGCATGGTTTCGAACAGCTTTCCATTTTCCTTTTCTGACCGCTTGATCCAAACGATAGGCCGAACCGGCATCATTATATTTTCCATACTCCCAATACAGATAATCATGAGTTTTTTGATTGTTTTTACCCAGCAACGTGGGTAAAACGGAAATGCCGTCAATATTTTCAGGGATATGAGCTCCTGCAAGTTCGCAAAACGTGGGCAAAATATCCGGGAAATACCAGACCAGATCATTGTTTGTTTTTCCCTCGGGAATCTTTCCCGGCCATCTCGCGATCATGGGCACTCGGATTCCCGCCTCGTACAATTCGCCTTTTTTACCCCGAAACGGTCCGCCGGATTCAAAAAAGTCATAGAATTGCCAGCCGCTTCCTCCACGGTATCCCCGATGTCCATTATCAGACATAAACAGCACCACTGTGTTTTCATCCAGGCCCATTTTCTCAAGAGCCGACATCAACTTTCCGAAATTTTTATCCATATACGAAACAATCGTCGCAAACATGGCTTTGGGATCGCGAACATCAACTTGTCCCGGCCGCGGGTCATTAAACCATTCTTCATCAAACTGTCCTTTATAGGACTCGTACAATTCCTGATCAGGCGGCTTGGCCAGTTCCACATGCGGGATCACCGACGACAGAAAACAAAAAAACGGACGATCCTGGTTTTGTTGGATGAAATGCAGCGCATGATTCATATATTCATCCGGTGCATACTGAGTACGGTTCCCCAATGCATTGCCGGGCAGCTTGTCCAGGACCTGATTTCCGGGCAGCGGCCATTTTCGGTTGTTTTTCCAAAGATAGTCGGGATAATAAAAATGAGCATGCAATTGATGCAGATACCCAAAGAATTCATCAAACCCCTGATTCGATGGCACGCCTTCTGTGGTAATATCACCCATTCCCCATTTCCCGAAAATACCGGTTGTGTAACCGCTTTGCTGCAACAATTCGCCAACGGTTACGGCTTCATCACGCAAAGGAATGCCGCCGCTGTTGCCGCGTACCTGAGTATGTCCGGTATGCAATCCGGTCAGCAGGGAGCTGCGCGCCGGAGCACAAACGGTACAGGCCGAATAGGCTTGAGTAAATTTCATACCCTCTTTGGCAAATTGGTCAATATAAGGGGTACGGATATATTTTTGACCATAACACCCCAGATGACCATAACCCAGGTCATCGGCCAGGAACAAGACAATATTGGGCGGCCGCTCCGATGCTTTTGCTTTTTGGGCAGGCAAAACACCAGCCACAGTGAATGCCGCCAGCGTGGAGCCGGCAGTTTTCATAAAAGAACGTCTGTTGAATCGTTTCATAAAAATCTCCTATATTTTGTTCAAGCCATATTTTAAAATCTACAATGATTCAAGTATAAATGGGCTTTAACATATTGTTTATAAATTTCATACTTTTTTCTGCAGAAGCACGTGGTGCCAATTCTGTGGCGTCCTGCTCCACATTAATCCAGCCTTTATATTTTATTTCCAGCAATAGCCGCATCGCACCGGGAAAATCGATCTTGCCGCCGCCAGGTTCGCGTATATTGGCTTTAAAAAACCGTGACGATTTATTTACTCCTTCACCTTCCTTCAACCAATTGATTCTCGTTTGACAAGCTTTGTTTTATAGGTTAATTCAACATGTTGACTAAAATCATTCATGATCATCTGAACCAAAATGCGCACCGCTTCAGAATACACAAATTCTCTCTTCACTTCAAAGGTTGTCAAGGGAGGGTCTAAATAGGGCGCATAGCTCAGACCATCGAAACCGATAACAGCCACATCGTCAGGTATTTTCCGTCCATTCGTTTTTATTG
>CAZSMC010000099.1:0-11873 GCA_964607755.1 uncultured Cytophagia bacterium
CTAACCACAATCATTCTCATTAGTTTTTTTCATGCCGCCTGGCCGGCCGTGCCGGGTGGCAGTGTTTTGCATCTCGATGGTGATGGCGATTATGGGAAATTGTTCGCTCCGGTTATTAGCGAAATAAATTACCAAAACCGGAATTTACGAGTGAAACGTTTAGGATAGCATGAATTTATGACTCGACAACAACTAACAACACTAATGCTCTTTGTGTTAGCACTCTTTTTTCTGGTCAATATTTATTTTCTTTTCATTCATGTCCAGAAAGACCCTGCCCCGGGAACGGCATTTATCGCATTTCAGGAATTTTTAAACCCGGAGAAAATTGATCTGTGGGACCCGGGCATCTTTTTCGGCATGCCTGTTTACAGTCAAACCAACGGCATAGCCCGGTTGAATGTGATTGACGCTGGCTTTTATAGCGCTTTCCGCTTACTCGAGCCTTATGTCGGGAATCCTTTTTTCATCTATCTACTTGCCAACGTGCTGGTTTTTATCTTTTGTGCTTTTCTTTTTCTGCGCCAACAAAATATATCTGCAAGAATTGCAGCCTGGGCAGCACTGCTCGCACTTTTCATTCCATTTTACTGGCAACAGATAATTGCTGATCACGGCCGTCATCTCCTGGCACTTTCACTTGTTCCCCTCTTGTTGCTGTTAATTGGCAAATTGCTCAAAGAATACAGACGGCACTGGTGGGCACTGTCTGCGCTCGCCTCTGCATGGCTTATGCTACGCGGCAGCGTTCCGGTCATTTATGCGAGTTTTTGGCTGCTCCTTGTTTTTGTGATTGCTAAAAGCATACAACAAAAAAACGTGAAAATAATCCTGCGCAATCTTGGCCTGCTAGTGAGTGTTTTCATCGCCGCTGCCAGTCTATCTGCTTATATCTGGCTGCCAGCTCTGCAATATTTTAGACATGCTGTACCGGTAACCTCAGGTGCTTCACGCTCAATTGTTACGACTGTGCTGCCTTTTATCTCACCGTCTCTGTCTGAACAGGGCCTTCACCAACACATTTTCCCGTCAGTTTATATTGGCTTGACATTGCTTTATCTTGCTGGGTTGTCTCTTGTTCTCCGGAGAGATGGTTTTATTTGGACGGCAATATTCCTGACTATTGTATTATGCGCTGTCCCTTTTGCCGGAAAAGTCTCTTGTGTTCCCCTGTTTTTACCGGCAATTCTCGTCGCCCTGGCGGCTGCAAGCGTGGATGCGTTGATAAACAAGCGTACAGAGAAAACAGCCCGAATACTATGCAAATATACCGGCTGGTGGTTTATTGGCCTGTTTGTTCTATTTATCATTCTTTTTGCTTTGCAAACGCCCATTCAGCGCATGTTTCCCGGGGTCAATGCAGTGCTTTCTGTGCAGCAAAAGCAAAGCATGGCAGCCAGCCTGCTTTTCGACGCGATCAAGGCGTTTCTGTTAATTGGCTTCCTCACTGTTCTTTTGCACGTTTTTGTGAATGGTAGATTTAATGTGATTTATTTGATCATCATTTTACTTTTTGTCTTTCTTATGGACGTGGGCTATACCAATTATCACATATTAATTCAACCGGAAAAGAAACCAGCAACAGTGGAATATGAGAATACAGAGAAATGGGACCGGACGCTATACATCCCAACAACTGAAACCGGTTATTGGGATCAGATAAACGGATTTTCCGCAACGTGTCCGGAAGATTATCTGCACTTTTTTAACGAAACCGGATTGCATGTCATAGACAAGCCGTGGATTCATAATCCCTTTATTGCCAAATATTTTCATACAATCGTGCGAAATAACGACGTCATGGAAGAAGCTGTGCCCATCCCACACATTAACGAGCAGCGACTTTTATTTGATTACCATGTCATGGATATGCTGAGTATCGACATCGTTGTTTCTCCGGAGATGATTCACGATCCGCGTTACCGGGTTGTAACTGATGTTTCGCCATTCGTCCATCGCAATACCGGGGCGCTTGATCATGTTTTTTTTGTTGATTCTGTCAATGTCCTGCCCGGCCACAAAAGTGTTTTTGATGTAATGAAGAAAAAGAGATTTGATCCTGCACACACAGCCTTGCTGGTTGAAAATCCGCCGTTTGCAATTGCTCCGGCAGATTCTCCAAGAGCCGAAATTATTACTTTTGACAACGACCGGCATGTTATAAAAACGTCTGTTAACCAGCCCACATGTATGGTGGTTAGTGAGCCGTACTATCCTTATGGATGGCGTGCTTTTATTGATGGGTGGGAGACCCAAATTTATAAAACCAATAACATCCTCCGTTCGGTGTTCTTACCGGCCGGTTCATATACAGTTGAATTCGTTTTTCGTCCCCGCACTTTTACCACAGGACTGTGGGTGAGTCTGAGCATGTTCGCGTTCTGTACCGTTTTATTTTTCTGGGGCATTGGTCGTTTGTTAGGGGATGTGATGAAAAAATTAAAAACCCATTAGTGGATTGACTTGTTATGAGCTATCAAACCGACTGGACAAAATCCCATTCTCAGAATAATATACAGACTGGCGACAATTTCGTTAAAAAAGTAATCAGTGCCAGCGCCGGAACAGGCAAAACATACCAACTGTCACTCGAGTACATCAATCTCCTGCTCTGTTATCATAAACTCGGATTGCGTTATCCTGAAATTCTCGTCATAACCTTTACCAGAAAAGCAACGGCAGAAATTCGCGAACGCATTTTTGAGCATCTGCAAAAACTGGTTACCGGCAAAGACGGGCAAGATAACATTAAAAATTCTTTGCAAAAAATTCTTGGCCGGCCATTGAATCAGGACGATTTCAATACCCTGCGGTCGGTTTACCAGGACATGCTGACCAACAAGCACCAGGTGCAAATCAGTACGATTGACTCTTTTATAAATAATATCTTTAAAACCGTTATTGCGCCCTATAAGGGACTTGCAGATTATGTTATCGATCCGGTTTTAGAGGATAACATCAAAGAAAAACTATACCAGGCCATACTTGAGGAAAAGGAAAACTGGGATCTATTCCGCTCTTTTTTCGAACGCACTGATTTGAAAACTATTCAGAGGTATGAAAATTTTGTCAAGGATATTATTGATAAACGCTGGCTGTTTTATCTGGCCGGCGCCAATTCGAAATTTCCCAAAAAAGAAATAAAAACCAAAGCTGATCTGGCACTGGAAAAATATCGCACAACCCTCACTGCTATATTTGACGCGTTTCACAAGGATTTGATGTCCCAATATGCTGATAAAACGGTCGATCAAATTATTACAAAAGAATATTATGAAAAGCTTTTCAATAGTACTCTCATGCCGCTGTCTCGATGTTCGGAACATCTAAAAAAACAGTTGTATTCTCAAGAGACGCTGACCTTTCAACATGATTTTATTTTTGAAAAGAAATTCTGGAAAGGGAACAGATTATTTTGTGGAAAGAAAAATCTCGAAATAAAAGAATGGTACCAGGAGACCTGGGATGAGGCCTGCACTTATCTTGCTGATTATTTGTTTTTTACCCTGGTTTTGACTGAAGAGCAGGAAATTCGCCTCATGGTTGAACGTATCCTGAATCGATACGATGAACTGAAATTCCGGGAACGCGTTTTTACCCACAATGATCTGCTCTATTACACATTCAAATTTTTATACGATCCGGAACTGTCTCTTATTGACCAGGATTCGGTGACCAATGTTTTTTATGAGCACCTTGCTGCCAGATACCGTTTTGTGCTGATCGATGAATTTCAGGATACCAGTATTGTGCAATTCAAGGCGTTGCTGCCGGTTATACAGGAAGTAATCAGCGGAGCCGGGGTGCGAGACTATGGCGGCGTAATTGTTGTTGGCGATGAAAAGCAATCGATTTATGGCTGGCGGGGCGGCGAACGCGATTTGCTGCGTTATATGCCGCAGCTTTTGAAAAATCCGCAGCAGATCGAATTGACTGTGTCTTACCGCAGCGATGAGAACATCATCGAGTTTATAAACGCCATTTATGGCAGCGAGGATGTGCAAAGTCATTTGCACGAGCATGATATTCGGTGGAAATATTCGCCAAATACAGCAATGAAAAAAAACGCCAGGGGATATGTGCACTTTTTTTTGCGCAATTACACGACAACGGATGACGAAGAAACACCGAGCCGTTTGCAAGCTATCCGCGAGTTTGTCAAAGACAATATTGTTTATGCTGTTGAAAAGGGTATTGTTTCAGAAGAAAGCACAGCCGTCCTCGCCCGGCAAAATGAGGACCTCAATAATATAGCTGCGGTGTTGAACGAGTTTGGTATCGCCTGCGTTCTGGAATCGTCTTCTTCCATTCTGCATCACCGGATCGTTGCGCCGATGATGCATTTACTGAATTATATGGTTTATCAGGATGCGGCTGATCTGTTGCGCTTTTTGCGTTCCGATTATGTGTTGCTGGAAACGCCTCAGCTAAGAGAAATCCTTTTGGCTGCCAGGGACGTCAAACCAAATACAGATCGGCACGCTCTTTTTCAACACACCCGTCATATTCCGGCAATTGAAAAACTGGAAAAACTGCTGGACAATGTATCTAACGATAATATCCTTGTACTCGTCAAGAAAATTGCCGAGGAATATAACGTCAACAATTTGTTTGACATGGAAAGCGATATTAAAAATCTCAATCGCTTTTTCGAGATCGCCGCCGGTTTTTCAGAGACAAGTCGTCCCTATCCAAACACTTTGAAAGGATTTCTCGATTATTGCCATGAGTTTAGTGACCGGGACGCATTCAAGCAAGTTGCTATCGAAGAAATGAAGGCTATCAAACTGCAAACAATTCACAAGTCAAAAGGTCTTGAATTTAACAGCGTATTTTTGTTTGTCGATATGAACAGTACATCCGGCGGCCGGGGGCGCAAGCTGGGAGTTTATTATAAATACAAAGAGAATTTCAGAGAATTGGATCAATTTGTGCTCACATTCAATTACAAAAACATTGTCAAGCAATCCAGTTATAAAGATGTGATTGAAGAGTGGGAACGCCGTGAGGCTATTGAAGAATTGAACGCACTTTACGTCGCCATGACCCGCGCAAAGAGCAATTTGTTTATCGGCTTTCTTTTTAACAGCAAGGACGGCCTTTTAAAAATTGACAACAGAGATGATAAAATTGACATTGCAAAATGCATGGCAAGAACGCTTAAAAACTTTTTTGAAAAGAATGGCAATGTTGCATTTAAAGATGATTCGAAATTCAACGCTGTGTACGGCACTTTCGACGCTATCCATGAATCCATATCAGAGGCACAGCACAAAGATTTTTCTTTTCTGCAACAATATATTGATGCTGACCGGGCAAAGTATGGTAAAATAGATAAAGAATATCAGCAGCAATTTACGCACATTGATTTCAAGTCAGCCTTTGTAGAACAACGCGGTGTGGAAAAAGGCACAATTGTGCACTATTATCTCTCTTTTATTCGTCACGATACGCCGGAAGAGCGGCGATATGCCCGCCGCCAGACCCTGAGCCGGTACGGCAGTCTGATGCCGGGTCAGGATGTAGAGATGCTTATCCAAAAAGCAAGTGCCTTTGTTGATAACAATCCGGAATTATTTCCTGACTCTGAATGGCATATTTTCACGGAATATTCTTTATTCCACCCCGACGGTAGCCAGATTCGCATTGACCGCTTGATGGTCAATACAAGAGAACACAAAATCATCATTGTTGATTACAAAACCGGAGATATTTTTGAACCGGATCAGTTATCGCGTTACACAGAAACCGTTGAGTCGCTGCCAGTCGTCAAGCAGCAAGAATATGACATTGATGCCCGGTTTTATCGCATAGAAATTTGAACTAATAAAAAGCCAAGTAGCGGACTTTATCTCTTGAAATTCAATCCAAAACATGTACAGCCATACCGCTCAACAACTTGGGTTCGAACCAGGTGGATTTTGGCGGCATAACTTTGTTGGCATCTGCCACATCCATAACATCCCGCATGGCTGTGGGATAGAGCGCAAATGCGACTTTGTATTCCCTGTTATCCACTTTGCTCGTCAAGTCTTGAATGCTGTCCATACCGCCGACAAAATCAATGCGCGGGTTGGTTCTGGGATCGTCGATTCCCAAAACTGGTTGCAAAAGATAATCCTGAAGAATGGCCACGTCGAGCCGTTCCACTGCATCTCTGGGATTAAAAAGTCCTTGCTTTGGCTTTAAAATCCGCCATTGATTTTCCAAATACATGCCAAACGTTTGCGGAGAGCCAGGCCCGTTAAAAGGTTCATTCGCCTCTGCGATCGTGAAATTCTTTTCAACAGTCTCGAGGAATTCCTGAGGTGCATGCCCGTTTAAATCACGGCAAATCCGGTTATAAGGCAAAATTTTCAAATCCGATTCCGGGAAAATAACGGCATAGAAAAAATTAAAAGGCTCGTCGCCAGTGTAATTGGGTTGAGCGTTTCGCTGTCGCTCACAGTATTCTGCAGCCGCTTCGGAACGGTGATGACCGTCCGCAATGTAGAGCGCTCCAATGTCTTTAAAAGCCGCTTGAATTTTTGCAATGTGCGGTTTATCAATCCTATAAAACTGATGCCGGACGTCATCGTAGGCGATGAAATCATAAACAGGTTCGGATGTTGCAAACACGTCCTGGCGCAGCTCTTCCATGTGCGTGTTATGATGAAAAGCTAAAAACACCGGGCCGGTCTGCGCTTTTGTGGCTTCCATCAAGCGAATCCGGTCTTTAACTTTGTCAGGACGGGTGTGTTCGTGTTTTTTGATAATGCCCTGACGGTATTCATCAACAGGAACACAGCCGACAAAACCGGTCTGCACATGTTCACCCATAGTTTGTCGGTAGAGATAAAGCTGTGGTTTTTCTTCGCGAATGAGCTTATATTCTTTTTGAAACCGTTGCAGGTTCTCGGCTCCTTTTTTATAGACGATATCCGACTGAGGATCCCTATCCGGGTCGAGATCAATTTCGGGTTTGATGATGTGCAGAAAAGAATGGAGATTGTTTTTAGCCATTGTTCTGGCCTGGTCAGAATCCAGCACGTCATAGGGCGGTGAAGCGATTTGTTGGACCAAAGCAGGATTGGGACAAAGTCCCTGAAAAGGAATAATTTGTGCCATTGTGTTCTCCGTTTACTTGAAAAATTTAGCTTATAAGGTAAGAAATTTTAACAGGTGAATCAAGTTTTTGCCGGGAATTTATTCAAGAGGTTAGTTAGAGGTGGGACGTTCCGGATAACCTTTCAGCATTAGCGATAAGTTCGTGTAAATGAAATCTGAATTCAAATTTTAATTCAAGGATGATTAATTGCTGATGAAAAATAAATTCGATCATCCTTATTGTCCAGTTGACTCAAAAAAATGTTTGATTATAAAAAATTTTATTTAGTAATAATCACAGTTTACAAGCCATAAAATAAATACAAGGTGAAAGCATGATTTGTGATATATGTGGAAAAGAAGGAGCGCGTATCCGTAAAGTTACAGAAGCGTATGGAAAAGGTAAAGATTTATTATTGATTGAGGATATTCCAATGATTAGCTGTCCGAATTGCGGAGAAAGCTACTTTACAGCAGATACGCTTCATGAAATAGAACGAATAAAACTTTACCGTAAAAACTTTGCCAAAGTGCGTTCTGTCGAGGTCGCATCATTTGTATAAATATAATTTAAGAGCTATACAATAATCCGCATGGTCGTGCCTTCGTTAGGCCGGGTTTCTTTGACAAACAGTTTCCCCTTGTGGTAATCTTCAATAATACGTTCTGCCAGATTCAGGCCCAGGCCCCAACCACGCTTTTTGGTGCTGTACCCGGGTTTGAAAATATCGTTGCGTTTTTTCGGATTCAATCCCACACCATTATCCTGAATATCGATATAAATATGCTGGTTGTCATTTGGCAATGTGCCGCACGAAATTTCGATGAGCCCGTCTTTTTTTTGCACGGCATCGATGGCGTTTTTAATCAGATTTTCGAGCGCCCATTCGAACAAATCGCGGTTTATCGGCCGTTCCGGCAACTCGCTGAAATTATCCCGGATGGTAATCTTTTTGTTATTGTGGGGCAGACGCCGGCTAAAATAGGCAAGGATATCGTCAATAACCGGGCGCAGATTTTGTTTTTTTAGAGCCGGGGTGGAACCAATCTGCGAAAAACGGGAAGCAATTTTTTCCAGCCGGTTCACATCGGTTTGAATGTCGGTGATGATCATGTCCTTATTGGCATTGTCGAATTCGCTTGACTTGAGCAGCTCCAGCCATCCCATAAGAGAGGAAATCGGCGTGCCGAGTTGGTGGGCGGTTTCTTTTGCCATGCCAACCCAGATAAAACGCTGCTCGCTCTGTTTGATGCTGAAAAACCCGAGAAACGCTAAAAGAACCAGCAGGCCCATGGAAAAGAGACTGATGTACGGCAATTGAGATAATTGCGTGATATGTTTAGAATCGCCGTAATACAAATAATTAATGATCTTGTCGTTGTACATGATGGGAACCGGCTTGTTCTCTTTTCCCATCTTTTTCATGATTTCGCGAACTCTGGCAAGATTTTCTAGAGTCCGGTTTTCTTCCGGAATACCCAGGCCTTTCCATGAAGACGGCTCGCCGTTTTTGTTTGCCAAAATAAGAGGAAAGTTTGTCCGTTGGGTAATATTTTCAAACACCCACCCCAGTGCCTCAGAGTTCATCGGATCCGAAGCCACGCGTTGAATGGTGTTGGCATAAAACTCGACAATGTTACGGGATTCCTTGCGCAACTCAGACACAAGTTGCTGCGTGTACAGCACAATGCCGGTGATGCACAGTATGATAAGAACAAAAAAGAGTCCGCGCAGCGTCCCGGACATCAGGTAAAGTTTTCGTCGAAGTCCTTTGAGCATGAATTACAGCCTGTTTACTGCTTTGATAATAAAAATAGTATTTCCATTCTTGAAACCAATGTAAATGCCAAAGGTTTCTTTTGTATGGATGTGTAAATTATCACTAATTGCTATAAAAGTCAATATTTTCGTCTCTGCCGGAAGTATAACCTCAGTTTCAATGAGAGATGCTCTGGCAGCCGAAACAATGGGTCGCTTCTTGATTACGAATTATTTTTGTAAGCCACTATTGAATTTGATCTTATCAAATATACCAAGTTCGTACAGCGATCCATTGTTGGGTTAGTTACCGATGTTTCTATTCATATGCAAAAACATCTGTATTATCCACCAGTAACTGAGGTATTACTGGCCGGAAAGCCTTTTTATGCAGAAAGTTAAGGAATCGCAATTGCGGATTGAAAATGTCAAAAATTGTTCGTAAAATATCGTATATATTTATAATTCAACGCGAAAATAAATATCAAAAAAGGGAGGAGATATGAAAAAGCGAATGATCGCTTTTGTACTGGTAAGTGTTCTTGCAGGATTGAATTGTTCGTCGCATCGCTTACACGAGTACAAATTAGAAGACACGACAGTCGCTGCCAGAACCTTTCCACCGCCGCGCGCAAATGTTTATACCAATTTTGTTGTTCATTTTGATCTCAGCAATCCAGTTGGGACAGCATTGAGTCTTGGTTCAACGATTGCTAAAAGATTATACCGAGACTATCAAAAATCCAGAGAAAAAGCCTCAAGCACCAATCGGGAATGATCTGAATTTTAATAGGAAAAATCATTTTCAAATGTTAACTTTGGTAGATACCTCTTTAAATGCATCGTAAAATGCAAGGACTTTATTTATGAACAAGCTTATTGAGGTTTTGTTTTCCGGTTTGACAATTTACATTTTGTGCGTCATTTTTATCTCCTGTGATGTCAAACAATCCCAGCAGCCCACCTCTTATGCTACGGTAAAATTGAATGTACTCTATTTCCAATCGTACAAGCCAATAATAAAAACAACTCGACTTTTTTCCGAGGTCAATCGGGCGGAAATTGTCTTTTATCATATCGATCAATCGCTCGATCAAACCATCGAAAAATATTACTCGTCGGAACGGGAATTTTTCGATTCAACTCGCACAGACCTCTGGAATTTTAACAGCTACTGGCTCGAGTACGACCACGAACTGTTGTCCGAGGTCACTCAAAACAGCTTTGAGATTGTTAAAAGAGATACTTTGCTCGTTGCCAACGAACGTGTTTCCGGCGATTTTTCGCTGTCACCCGGATTAAAAAGTTTGCGTCTTGCCTGTCTGCATGGCGATACCGTTGTTTATACTGGCACCTATTTTTGGCGAGTGCGCTGCCGCGATGCCCTGCTCAGATGGAGCGAGTGGTCTGAGGTGTGGTCGTTTACGATTAGCTCATAATATTGTCATCTGCAAAGACATTTGTAGTACACCTCTCAGGTGTGCTACAAATTTTATAAAGATGAGGTCATATGACCTAAACGGAAATGGTTACTGAGCATTAAGAAACATAAACTTAAATGAGGATATGAAATGAATCCATCTCGTACGTCTCGATGGTTGGGCATTTTCGCTATCGTGGTCCTTTTCTTTACCTCGCTAACAGTATTTGCCGCCAGGCCGCAGTGGGCGGACCCGGCGTTTGTGCCGCAGCAGCACGAATCGATGTATTATGCCGTGGCATGGGGAAATCTCAGCCAGGAAGACAGAGCTGCGGTGCGTAATCGCGCATTGGCGGATATTGCCGGACAAATCAAGGTGAATATCTCCTCCGTGATGAACTCGGTGCTCAAAGATACTGGCAGCGAGGTGACCGAAAAAACCGATTATCAAGTGAATGCGGTCACCCGTGCCAGATTCTTTGGCCAGGACGTGGCGATAAAGGAATACGTGGACAATGACAATACCTATTGGGTATATGCTTTTATGACGAAAGAGGATTACCAAAATCGTCTTGCTGAGCGGTTAAAACAGGGCAAACAAAATGCATTGTTGCATTTGCAAAGCAGTCAAAATTTGCAGCAGCAAGGTGAGCTGTTTCTGGCTGTTAAAGATTATCTGAAAGGGTTGCAGGCTTTGGCACCATTCCGTGATTTACCGCTTTCGGCGAGTTATCAGGGAAGGTCAATTTCATTGTGGAATGCCCTGGAGCAGCGTTTTTCGGGTTTGGTTAAAGGACTGCATTTACAGCCTTTGCACAGCAATATCAATTTTTCTTTTCAGAATGATAAAACCGTTGTTTACACCGCAACATGGCAGAATAACGGTGGTGCTGTCCCGGTCAATTCACTGCCCGTCCGGTTTCGCGTTTCCCGGGGTATGGCCGAGATTACAGAACAGTCTTTTACAGATTCCAGGGGCCGGGTTCAGTGTCACATAAAATCATCCCGGGATGCCAGCCTGGCAGTTACCGCTGATGTTGATTGGTCTACACTGGCTACAGAACCGGAGGTCATTGATTTAGCAGCGTCTTATACAGCCCATCTGGCAGGTACAGAAGTTGCAGTACAGATAACCGGTCCGGTCATTTTTCAAACAGTCTCAGTATCTGCTTCATCACCAGAGCTCCGGAACGCAGCAGAGCGGTCCGGAATTTTGAAAAGCTATTTGCAAAACGCATTAAAACCGGTTCACGCAACTTTTTCCAAAGATTCACAAAACAGCGATCTAATTCTTAATATGCCGCTGAATGTCAAATCGCTGGGCAATTTGCTCAAACAGTACAATTCGGACATGGTGACAGTGTCAGTTACAGCTCATGTGGAACTGTTGAGCCCGAACACAAAAGCTGTGGTTTATTCTTCACCGGCTGTCACGGTTCGGAATGTTGGTATGACAGATGTTCAGGCCATGACCAATGCACTGAATAAATTGACTGAAGAGATGCAGGAAAAAATTCAGTCAAAATTGATTGAACAGATAAAAGCGCAATAATTTTTCACCGCGGAACACGCGAAATAAGCGAAAAATATGCAGAGTTATTAAATGAC
>CAZSMC010000100.1:0-11291 GCA_964607755.1 uncultured Cytophagia bacterium
ATATTATGGACCGAGCCTATAACGATTTTTATCGTTTATATCAGCTACATATTTTAGGTGCTTTCTTCGTCATCCGTGCAAAAACTAATATGAAATATTGCAGGGTCTACTCGCACAAAATAGATAAATCGACAGGGTTAAAATGTGATCAAACAATTAAACTCACTGGAAAAAAAACATCCGATTACTATCCTGAGCACCTCAGAAGAGTGAGATATTTCGATTCAGATACAAACCGCTTGTTTTCATTTATTACTAACAATTTTGCTCATGAGGCTTTGGTTATAACTAAACTGTTCAAAAGTCGATGGCAAGTTGAACTTTTCTTTAAATGGATCAAGCAACATTTACGAATAAAAACATTTTTCGGTACTTCAGAAAATGCTGTAAAGACCCAAATTTGGATTGCGGTTTGTGTCTATGTCTACGCCGCAATCCTGAAAGAGCGGATGAATCTAAATATTTCACTTTACACTTTTTTGGACATTCTGGGCACTTCAGCTTTTGATGAAGTTAATATTTTACAAATAGTTACAAGAAATGAAAATTTAACTAGATTAAATGATATTTCTAACCAATTGGAATTATTCGACTTTTAACCGGACACTAGTGAGCCCTTATAATAAATGATTCCTCTGTTGAATTTACAGTAATATCTGTAGGCTCTATGTGCAATTCACGTCGAAATCGTTTACAAAGTTCTCGTCTGGTATTTAACAAATTTTGAATTCGAGCTTTTAACGTGCTAATATAACTCGAAATCTATCCAGATTTTGTCTTTCAACCCTTTTTTATCGATTTGCTTCTAATTCATTATGTCCATATTTAAATGGAACATTAAAAACTAATGTATGGGACTTTACCTCTTTCTTGCCCAATGAAAGTCCATTAAGAAATAATTCCATTTTTTTGCCGTTTGAGGATATCTTTACGGGATGTGTACTTGTTCCCCTACCTTTTTCATCTTTAATTCCGCTTTGTTTGGTATAATTACGTAAAGAGATGTGAAGGAACGGTTTTCCTGAAAAATAAGCTAAGTAGAGATTGCAAACCTCTTTTGCGTGGGGGTAATGAGTCAGCCGGACAAAATTGAACCCCAGTTCCTTTATCTTTTTCAATCGTTTCGATGATCTTCATCAGACAGTGCATTGCCTTTTTCAGGTAAATCCTGGTAACGGTTTGTTCCAATCAGTTTTATCGGATCTCCGTTTAGCACAAACCGGTTTTGATTATCAAATTTAAACCAACGAAGCCCCAAAGGCAGTATTATCTCATCAATCAAGCATTTCTTCGTTTTTCCCCGTGCTATAAACCCGCATGATTACATTATACAGTTATAGATTTTCTGGTGACCAAAGGTTGGGCTTTTGTATTACCATATTTCCTGATTGAAAATCATAAGATTCTCCGGCGGGAAGGTTTAATTCAAAATTTTCAGAGACCACCACATTTTGAGTGTGAATGGTTATGTATGTTTGTAAACTGACTTTGCGGTTTTGTTTTTGAGTATTGACAATCCTGCCCGCAACGGAAAACATCTGCTTTATCACGAGAAATATCATTTACTTCAGTGAAAACCCCGTCTGAGGTATGATTACTCATGTTGAAATGGACCGGATCTGTAACAATAAGCCTGACATTCGGGTAAATACCGCCATAAAATGTAAAGTCGGCGCGAAGATGAGGAATGTTTTCATTATGCTCATTTGTGACCCTGATTGTTAATAGTGTCTTAAAAGTTAACTTGTGACCACATTTGGCAAAAGATTTAAAAGCTTTTTGGGTTCCGGTTTATCCGGGTTAGGTCATCTCAAATTAAAAAGGTATTTACGGCAATCGTCTTCAGTGCTAAACCGTTTTTCAAATTCAATGATTGTCTCGGGGTAATCTTCCATTGCCACACAACCTACATTATAGTAGGAACCGAAGTCAAGTGAATACCCCAGTAGAAACTTTATCATGACTCAATTTTTTACAATATATTCGTTTAACATTTCTCCATCAGGATTGTAATGCCGGAAAATCAAAGTTGGTTCTCCATTGAATTGGGAAACGGCCCCTTCCAGAAATCCACCCACAACATTTAAATATAGATGTTCAGGAAGTTTATCTTCCTGGTCCCATCCGCCTGCATGCCCATTACCTCCGGGGCCACAGCTAAATTCAATCAATCCTGTTTTTGCATCTTTGGAAACGTATTGCCAATGTCTGTCACCGCAAACTGTAACCATGTTTTTCTGTTTTGCTATGAATTCTCGCAAAAGTTCACCTTCATATTCAAAACCGGAATTAGAGTGATTGTCATTTTTACCCTTTCTATCAGGTCCTACAATTGGGGTTGGACTTATTAACACTTTGAAAGTTGCATCTGAACTATGGACAGTTGATATGAACCATTCCATCTGTTCTTTGCCCCATATTGATTTTCGTGGACCATCGGGCATTGGATTAGGACTACGATAATCTCTGCCTTCCACTAACCAGATTTGCAAATCTTTTCCCCAACGAATAGTACGATATGTTTTGTTATTCATGGGTACCTGTTCCAGAAAGACTTTCAAGCCCTGTTCAAAAGTAAAATCACCCATAAATCGAGTCACCATATCAGGATAACAATCATTGACCCAGGTATCATGATCATCCTTTATAAAATAACTGGCAACCTGCTTGTGGAAATTTATATTGTTTGGGTAACTATATTGTCTTTCCCAGTGCCAGCGCGCCAATTCAATGTTTTTAGCATAACCATCATAATAAACAATATCTCCGGTATGAACGAAAAATTCCGGATCTAATTTTAATGAGCTTTTGTATAATTTATAGCCGGTTTTGCTATCAGTATCATCATAGGAAGTTCCGGTTGTAACGATAAAATTAATATCCTCATGCCTATTGCGGGAAGGAGCAGTTTTAAATCCGCCTTTGAGGGAAGCGCTTACTTTATTGCTATTCAAAGAACTGGCTTCTACTACTAATTCATAATTTTTCCCTGCAGAAAGATCGGATAACTTAAATTGATAAGTATAATCTTTTTGTGTATCGACAGTATGCCAATCAATTACGTTCCATTTTTTTTCATTCTTACTTTTATATTTGAGTCTAACCTGTCCTTTACTGCCCGGAGCAGCTCCGGCAATATTATTTACATTATAATCTTCCGGATATTTGACCACCGGTGTTCTATCTGCCCGCGACCAGGGAAGTTCGTCCCGGGTTAATAATTTTTCACTCCCGGGATCTTTATATCTTATAATTGGTTCGGAGGCGTGCCGATCAATAGGTTTGGAGAATTCGGTCAATCGCGTCCAGACAATTGCTTCATTTTGGGTCACTTCACCAATTTTAATTCCGGTTGCTAAATAGGGTCCCTCATCTGCAATTAGTGAACAAGAAGACAACAGGAACACGAATAAAACAGTTATATTTGTTATTAATTTCATATTCAAACCTTTTTTTATGTGTTAATAATCATTGACTATCGA
The DNA here is from genome assembly GCA_964607755.1 of uncultured Cytophagia bacterium. GTDB lineage: Bacteria > Zhuqueibacterota > Zhuqueibacteria > Residuimicrobiales > Krinioviventaceae > CAZSMC01. The sequence continues at coordinate 3,483 of CAZSMC010000100.1, forward strand.
TTCAGGAACGTTCTTGGCCGCTACAAAATATTTTTCATTATTCGTTTGCACTACCAATTGGCTGAGCGTCATAAATAGGCCTGAATAATCCTGGTTTAACATATAAAACAAACATCACCTTACCTTATTATCAGTGCCTAATAATTGATTCAGGGCCCGATTTGCAACTCTAACAACATACTTGTTATGGACGTCATTCAAAGACTTTTTCAAATAGGGAATAGCAGGTCGAGCTTTTTCACCGATATTATCAAGATATATGGCTGCTCTTAGACGTATCCATTCCTGGTCACTTTGTAATTCCTGAATTAAAACAGAAAGCGCTTTATCTTCCATTTTTTCCATTTTAAATAGTGCTCTGGCAGCAGCGAGACGAACTACGGCAGCTTTATCATAAATACAATCTTTAATCTTATCAAGTTCCGGACTTGCTTCATTTTCAGAGTTACCCAGTCCAATTAGTGCCCAGAATTTAATACTGGCATTATCATAATCTAAGTAGTTGGTAAGTTTCCCAATATCCATGACAGATGGTTTACCGGAAAGTACTGCTACTTTTTGCAATTTTTGCCAAAAGTTTTTTCCCAGGTGTTGTTTAATTGCATATCTACTGCCTAATTCCTGCTCATATTTTACTAATTCGGGTTCAGGTATCAAGCCTAGATCACGAGTCTCAATCATCCATTCAAAAAGTTTTTGCCGCATTTCAGACTTAATCTGTTGATACTCGGGTTTATTTGCCAGATTATCGATTTCATGAGGATCATTATCAGTATCATAGAGTTCTTCCTGGGGTTTAGATGAGGCCATCAATCTTTCAGCAGGAGGAGATAATTTTCCTGCTTTACGCAACTTTCTCAATTGCTGCATAACCGCCCCCTTTTCAGGAGTATTCATATACTGAATATAGGGTTTAAAGGGTTCGAAATTAAAAATATAACGAAACCGTTTATCCCTGATAGTCCTTATCATATCATAACGCTCATCCATTCTATCCCGGGTAGAAAAAACATAATTCCGTTCTTCTCTATTGCCACCCAAAAAACTTTGCCCCTGCATATAGTCCGGTATTTTCAGTCCTGTTATATCCATTACAGTGGGCCCCAGGTCGAATGAGCTGACTAATTGATCAGTTCTTGTTCCTGGTTTAAAGTTAAGCTTATCCTGATATTTAGGTGGTGTATAAACAATAAGTGGTACATGGGTACCTGAATCATAAATACAACGTTTTGCCCGGGGTAATCCAACTCCATGATCTGACCAGAAAAATACTATTGTGTTATCTGCCAGTCCATCCTCTTGCAGCTGTTTCAGCATATCGCCCACCCAATGATCTACTGCAGTGATAGTTTCATAATAATTTGCCCAAACTCGGTTGGTTAAATCGGTATCCGGATAATAGGGCGGAGGAGACAGTTTGGCCGGGTCCTGCCTTTCCGAAGCTTTCAAAGAAGGGGTCTCTTCCTTGAACTCTTTACCTGAAGACCGCAAAGTACTTTCATGACTTTTATGAATATTAAACACAGCAAAAAAGGGTTTCCCCTGAGGGCGGTTTCGCCAATGAGCCGAGTCACTGGACTCATCCCAGGCTGATTCAGGAGTATCAAACTGGTAATCTTCTTTATCATTATTAATACAGTAATATCCTGCTGATCTGAGATTTTCTGAGAATAATTTTATATTATCCGGCTTTTCAGGGAATTCTGAATATTTGACTCCTTCACCACCAGCACGCATATTATGGGTTCCCAGTGTGGTGGAGTAAAGACCGGTGATTATTGAAGACCGATTGGGAGCACAGACAGGCGCTGTAGTAAAAGCATTTTCATATAAAAGACCTTTGGAAGCAAGTTTGTCCAGGTTAGGTGTAATTGCATTGTCATAACCATAACATCCCAGATGAGGGCTAATATCCTCACAGGAAAGCCACAAAATATTAGGTTTTTCAGCTGTTTTCGTGCATTTTGAAAAAACACCCGAAAGACTTAAAATTGCTGTACCTAATCCCACTTTCTTAATAAAATCTCTCCGATTAAAAATTTTTTCATTCATATTATCCAACCTCCCTGATTTACATTTATAACATTAATTAGTCAATGTCATTAAGCCTTTATATGCAAAAGCGAATTTTCTTCCCCGACAGACTCTCGGATATTTTCTATTCGGTCTAACCGCGGAAAGATTTTGAGCGAACAACAGAAAGAGAGCGTTTAATATCGTCAAGGCATCATGACGAAAGAAAAGTAAAATACCGGCATTTTTCATTTTAGCGGCAGCTCGTGTTTTATTGATTTGATATTTTATGTCGCATTCGGCTTTTACGCTTTTGACTGTCGGATTGACGGAAAAGCTCAACATAGCAGCAAGATTACTCATAAGCACTCGAGCATAAAAATCTTGCTTTACAGCGAGCACAGACTTTCCAGTAAAGTTTTCGATTTCAATGCGGCTTTTAAAGAATTTGTACTGTTCTTCAACTGGCCAACGTTTGAAATAGAGTTCTTTGAAAACATCATAACTGTATTTTTCACAATCGGTTAACGTGGTAACAAGGATTTCATATTCACCATTGTACAGCTTAATCTTGATCAATCGAAGTGTAATGGGGGCGACCGATAGGCCAAGCTCCTTACATTTTTCGGAGGAAATATTAGATGGCTCAAGTTTTAACAGCATTTCGTTTTTAGTTGATTCGAATAATTGCGCTTTTATTATTGTAACATAGATAAATTTGGAGGCGAACGCAAAACTCTGCATTTGACTGGATGATCAATTGAAACAGCCAAAAAGCCGGGTAACCACGATCCAGAAGGAATAAATCATTTGATTTCAAATGCTTAAAATGTTGACACGCTGCATCTCGTTCACCTATGGATTTGGGGCCGATGAAGGCATCAATAGTAATGTCATTAAGAACATCAAACATTTGCGAAAGTCTTGCCATAGTACAGGGTTTACTGTCATGCCGGGATTTCCATACACCAAAATGTTTTTCTACACGATGAACGTCAGGAAGTACGGCTGTTGAACCGTCGACAGCTAAAAGCCGTAATCCAAACCAGGTTTTTGTTTCAAAAAGTGAATAGAAAGTGTCAATGCTTTTTCTTATAATTACAATAAATGCAGTATGTTGAATTTTCATCCTGGCTTGAGAAAAAGCACTCGCTGTCACTTTCCGAACAGGTATATCAAAGTTGTGAACGGCTTGAAAAAATCGATCCAATTCTTCCTGAATAGATGATCGCAAAAAATTACAGATAAAGATAAGAAGGGTAGGAAACGGTAATGTTCTCTGTCGTGAAAAGTCTTTTGGTGAGGATTTGTTCTTGGCGATAAAATCTAGAGAATTAATACTATTTTTAATAATATCAATAAGTTTGGCACAATTTTTCTGCAGGACCTGTGCCAAAGTCTGCAAAAATGCTGAAATTTTTTGCCATTTTTTTCTCCCAAAAATGTGTAAAGTATGATTATGATGTTGTTCAATAATACAAATTACCATCTTCAATTGCAATCACTTTGTGAGTTTTTGTGTAATCAAATGCTTAACTTAATGACATTGACTAATTACTTACAGAATATATGGTTATTGTGACGGGAAACTTTCAATTATGTCTAAAAAAACTATCAAATATGTTTTGAATGGGACAATGTTTTTATTAAAAAGCCCAAATTATGATTTTTTTGACATCAGCCCTTGTTTATATTTTTTGGGAGATAATCCAAATTGTTTTTTAAACTGTTGAGAAAAATAAGATGGATAATTAAATCCCACCTCATAAACAATTTGAGTAATCGATAAATCTGTTGTTTTCATCAATCGGGCAGCACGTTTTAAACGAATATTTTGGATGAACTCCGAGGGGGTCAATCCTGTAATGCTTTTTATTTTATTATAAAAGTTTGATCGACTATATTTCATGATTTTACTAAATTCATTTATATTAAAATGGAGATCATCCATGTGTTCTTCTATGATTTTAATAGCACGGGTGATAAATGATTCATCTGTTGAATTTACAGTAATATCTGCCGGCTCTATATGCAATTCACGTCGAAATCGTTTACAAAGTTCTCGTCTGGTATTTAACAAATTTTGAATTCGAGCTTTTAACGTGCTAATATTAAATGGCTTTACAATATAATCATCAGCACCTGTATCCAATCCCTGCAAGCGCGTATATTCAGAGGTCTTGGCTGTGAGCAGGATGACGGGTATATGGCTGGTTAACTCGTCTGTCTTCAAACGATGACAAAATTCAATTCCGTCAATTCCGGGCATCATGACATCACTGATAATTATATCTGGCAATTGGATACGGGCCAATTCCAATCCTTCTTCGCCATTCCTGGCTTCATTGATAAGGTACCGGCATTGAAGTTCCAGTCTCAAATATTTTCTTAAATTAGAATCGTCATCTACTATGAGTATATTTAAATGAGTTTGGGTTTTATCATTTAAAACATTTTCATTATTATCTTGGTTTACTTGGAGTTCATGTTGGTTCTCCAGTTTATTCAGCGGCAGTTCAATTGTAAAAAGTGCACCTCCATCCTTGTGATTGCATGCATAAATATTGCCCCCATGTAATTGAATAAACTCTTTGCACAAAGATAAACCGATTCCTAGCCCTTGCTCACACTGTCTGTCACTTGATTGATAAAATCGCTCGAATATTTTAAAAATTTCATTTTGCTTTAATCCCGGTCCGGTGTCCTTGATACAAATTTTTGCTTTATGATTGTCTTGAAGAATGGATATTGAGATCTGTCCTTTTCTGGCACAAAACTTGATAGCATTGGACAATAAATTAAAAATGACTTCTTCCAGTTTTTGGGCATCAAACCAAGTGTTTATCTTTCCATTAGCCTTGTTAATATGCAAATTGATTTCCTTTTCTTCTGCCAATGGTTTGAACGACAGGCCAATATTTTGTACAAAATCAACCAGATTTCCATAGGAAAGTTCCAGCCGCAATTTACCTTCTGTATTCTTATTAAATTCAAGTATTTGATTAATAAAACGCAGCAATCGCTCTGCATTTTGTTTTATAATTTGGTAATATTGTTTGCGTATAGTGCAGGATAAATGATCAGAACGCTTGATTAATTCGGTGGCAGGAGATAATATCAGCGTTAGGGGTGTGCGAAAGTCATGGGTGATATTGGCGAAAAATTTTGACTTAAAAGAGTTCAATTCATCAACTTTTTCCTTCTCGAGTTGTTTGACTTTTAATTCATGTTTTAGACGCCACATCTTGCTTGAATAAATATGATAGAGCCATATAATCAACAGAAACAAAAAAATATAAAGAGCAAATGCCCAGTTTGATTTCCAAAAAGGGGGGCGAATTTTTATGAAAAGTGAACGTATAGTATTGTTAGTAGACAAACCATCACTATTGGTAGCTGCAACCTGAAATTCATATTCGCCCGCATCTAAATTGGTGAATGTAGCAGAGCGTTTTGTGTCATTTTGTATCCATCCATCGTGATAACCCTTTAATTTGTATTTATATTTTATTTTATGCGGTGCCGTATAATCAATTCCAACAAAATGAAGGGTAAACGCCTTGGCTTGTTTGTGTGACAATTCTAACAATTTTGTGTTATTTATATGATAACGCAAAGGAGAGCTTTCTTTACCAATAGGCACTGAACGATCAAAAAATTGTAAATCAGTAAAATTAATAGGAGGCAAGACAGGATTTTTTTTTATACTATCGGGATGAAATATATTAAACCCATTAATCCCACCAAAAAACAACAATCCCGACGGACTTTTCATACATGCACCTCTGGAAAATTCATCACTTTGCAACCCATCTCGATCATCAAAATTTATGATCAAACCACTGTCAGGATTATATTTATATATGCCGTTGTGAGAGGAAATCCATAAATTGTTTTGATTATCATATAATAAACCCGTTATATACATATTATTCAAGATGTCACTTGTAAAATGACTTTTTACGTTTCTAGTTATCGGGTTAATACAATGTAATCCGCAATTCGTACCCACCCAAATATTTTCATAACGGTCCTGAACAAAGCTATGAACCAAATAACCGGATAAAGATGGATAATTTACAAAAGAATCTGTGTTTTGAATATAACAGCTCACACCATCAGCAGTACCTATCCAAAGACGGCCGTTAGAATCATTATACAAACAGTTAATCCGATTATTGATTAATCTGTTCGATTTACGTGTAGATAAAAAACGTTTTTGATGGTTGGATTCTGGGTCGAACAATATCAACCCATTTCCTATAGTCCCCAACCATATTCTATTTTCAGGTGCATTGGCAAGAGCATTGACACCGCATTCGGGGAGAATATGATGAAATGTATGACTTTTTTTGTTAAACAGATCCAACCCTCCATAATACATTCCTACCCAGACTCTTCCTTTATTGTCTTTGAGAACATCACAAATTTTATTGTGCTGTAAACTGAATGTATTTTTCGAATCCTGTTTAAAAGAATGAAATGTTCCAGCCTCTAAATCATAGTAATAAAGTCCGTCTCTTTCAGTTCCTATCCATATATCGTGTTCATCTTTTTCAAACGATGTAACGATGTTGTTGAGATGATGTGGATGTTTTTTCTGATATAGGTAATGATAAAATGGCTTGCGATTTTTTTTCACGACTCCAATACCCCCACCCCAAGTCCCTATCCAAAGATTTTGATCTCTGTCTTTGTATACTGCAATGATAGGGTTATTGTACAAGCTGTATGGATTATCCGGTTCATGCTGATAATGAGTAAATTTGTTTGTTTTCCAATGATATTCAAATAATCCTTTCTCCGTCCCAATCCATAATATCCCACGTTTGATCTCATTAATCGTATGGATTTTATCTTGATAGGGTAGATTCATTTTGGTGACAGTACCGGAATCTCCTGATTTCAAGAGATATAAAAAATGTCCACCAAGCCAAATATTTTTTTGTGAGTCTTTATATATTGTTTTTAAATATTGATTTTCACCCAAATTATTCCACCATGCTTGTAAAAAGGGTGAAAAATGATGACTTTGTTTGTTGAAAAGAAAAAGTCCGTCTTCTTGACTACAAATGAGCAAATGATCACTGTCATATTCAACCAGCGAAGAAATTCTTAGATCAAAACCCGGAGTGAATGATATAAAATCATTTGTCTCAGCCCGATACTTGTTCAATCCAATAACGGTACCCAACCAAATTGTACCCTGGTGATCTTCGAGAATTGAAATAATTCGAGAGTTGTTCAGTCCAGTCGAATCGAATTCGTTAAAATTATAAAATGTTTGTGTTTTTTTATCAAACCTGCTCAGACCACTCCTTGTGCCAATCCAAAGAACCCCGGTCATGCTTAACAGTGCGCAAGTGATTCGATTGCCTGCTATGCTGTTTTTGACATGAGACTGTTTTCGAAATATCTTGAAATTATAGCCATCGAATCGATTTAAACCCCCACTTGCTGTTCCAAACCACATATATCCGTCATTATCTTGTAAAATACATGTAACCGCACTTTGCGACAACCCCTCAGAAACACTCATATGATCAAAGTGATAATCCTGGGCCCCTGATAGACTCGCAAAAAAGCAAAGTACTAATAATATGGTTTGCTTTGCGGATATCAAATATTGCTCCTGAGTTGATCTCAAAATATACCCAAGATTTGTTCATAGAATGGGATAAATTGAATAAAATCTGAAAAATTAAATTACAAAGCCTGTTTCATTTGCTCGCGCTATATAGTTGTATATCCGAAATAAATTTCATAAAAAAACCCTTAAACAGGGGTAACAACTTT
>CAZSMC010000101.1:0-11096 GCA_964607755.1 uncultured Cytophagia bacterium
GGGGCAATAATATAGCCCCGAGCTTTAGCTCGGGGTAAAGTAAAAATGACCTCTCGAAAAATTGGGCTTTAGCCCAATTTGATAATATTGCAAGGATTCCTCCCATCAGTGAGCTTTTACTGCACCTTGAGGTGTGCTACAAATTTGATACTTTATAAACTCATTCAAACGACACATTCTCGACATACTCGTTGATCTGAAAAACATCGTCAAGTTTTTCTGTCAATAACTTGCCCTTAATCGTACAATACTCAAACGTAACATTTCGAACCATATGATTGCTGCTGAAACCGTGCAAAATAATCGGCCTGACTGATGACCACTGAATGTTTTCCAGATAAACATCCTGAATATGTCCAGGCGGATCGGTACCGTATTTGGTGCCGTCAGTTATGTGCAATTCGAACAATTTGAGAACATCTTTTTCGACACGAATGTCTTTGTAGCGAACATTGGATATGACTGCCGGGCCGTCACAAATGATGCTGAATGCTGAATGTCCGCTCACGCGACTGCCGCCGCGTGACTGAATCACATCGCAATTTTCCACCAGTACATCAGAAATTCTGGAACCGTTTGTCTCAAAACCGATGGTTACACCGTCGCTGTAGGCAAAGCCAATCATGGTGTTGTTGATGACGCGGATATTTTTTGTGATTTGTTCGCGATGTGGCGCCTTGATGGCAATGCAATCGTCGGTGCAGCGCAAAAAGCAATTGTCGATAGTCACATTACGCGAGTTCAGCGGATTGATGCCGTCGCCGCCCGGCCGGAAACTGATCACTTTGACGTGACGGTATGTCACGTTATCGCAATTGATGAGCGTGTTTGTCCAGCTTTTCCCGTTACGAATGATCACGCCATTGATTTTGATGTTGTGGCTGTTTTCCAGTTTGACCATGCGGTTGTACTTGAATTCTCCGTCAAGAATTCCGCGACCGATAACTTTGATGTTTGATTCGCCGTCTGTTTCAACTCCGCCATAAACAATGGCGCCACCGGCAATGTAAATTGTGGTGCTGTCTTGAGGATGCATCATTCCCGGCCGGTGTACTCCCGGGCCAAAATACAACACTTTTTCATCAGTCGAATCAGGACGTTCAGTTTCCAGCGGATTGGCGAAAAAACATAGCGGCGGTAGATTATTGACTTTGATGTAAAGCTTGTTTGAGCCAGTAAGGGGAAAAGTAAAATATTTTCCCTGAATCCCAGCCGTGATTCCACGACTTTTCGGATGAATGCTAACCGAATCCACTTTTTCATTGAGCTTTACTTTAACTTCGATCGGACCTTCGCAGGAAAAATTTGTGACGTGCACTTCCTGCTGCTGGTTAACATATTCCGAGCTGGTGAACCAGTCCGGCAAGGATTCAAGATCAAAATCAGTACGCACTTTTTCTGTCCAGATGGGCGTGTTGTTGACAGTTACACGATATACATCGCTTTCTTCCAGAGACGGAATCGGCGGATAGCTGACCACAGTTGTCTGTCTTGTGGACGTACATGTGACAAGTGCAGACAGAATAAGAATGAAAAATAATGTGATTTTCATGCACTTCTCCTGGGGAATCACTTTTTAAATGATTCCCCGGTTTTTCTCATTTAACAGTTATTAGACACTGGGCTTCTTCACTTTCTTTGTACCCGTAACGAATGGCACGGGCGCGCAAAAAGGTGGAGCCTTTTGGCAGCCTGATCGGACCTGTGACAATGTGCCATGACGGATTGTCACCGCGTTCGGTGGTGTATGTCATGGAAGCGCCTTCTGTGGCGCAGTAAAAGTCAATCATAACCGGTGATTCAAATGTGGCGGATTTGCCTTTGATGCGCTCTTTAGCGCGATTTGACGGCGCGTTCGGAATAAACCACACCCGACTGGTTTGCGGCTGGACACCATCCGGCCACCAGCGCTCCACCAGTTGTGATTCCGGAATATCGCCGAGATCACCGGTTTTCAACATCCATTCATCCAGGACCGAACGCATCTTTTTTAACACATCGGCATACTCGGCATCTTCTGCCAGATTGTGAATCTGGTGCGGATCAGCCTGGCAATCGTACAATTCTTCAGGTTCGCGCGTTTCGCGAAACCACAGCTTCTGGGCGCCCTCAAGCTTGTCTTCTGCCTGGAGTCGCAGCATCTCTTGCATGATCGGCGAGTTGTTCCGGTACGGAATCCATTGCACATAAGGTGTTTGTGTGTGGAAATTTCGGATATAGCGGTATTGCTTGTCGCGGACCGAACGGATCATGTCGTAGGATTCATCAAACCGGTCGCGGTGGGAAAACACATATTTGCGTGCTGGTTTCTTTTGTTCGCCCAGAAAAGCGCGTCCCTGCATCCAGGCCGGAATATCGATGCCGGCCATGGACAGGACGGTCGGACCAAAATCAATGGAGCTGATCAGATCATCGTTGACGCTACCCGGGTCAATCTCGCCACGCCATTTGATGATGAACGGAATGTGCGTACCGGAATCGTACGGCCAGCGCTTGCCACGCGGCAAACCGTCACCATGATCGCCCCAAAAGAAAACGATGGTGTTATCGGCTACACCTTCATCTTCAAGTTCCTGCAGCAGCTCGCCGGCTTTTGCATCCATTTTATGAATTTGATCGTACAACCGTGCAATAGCTTTGCGGACCGGCAGCGTATCCGGATAATAGGGGGGAACCTCAACTTTTGCCGGATCGGTCATGTCCGGTTCCTGCCAGGTTTGACTTTCATGGGTTTGAGTGTCGTTAAATACAGCAAAGAACGGTGTGTCCTTGTCCGGGCGATTTTTCCAGTGGGCTGTTTTGCTGCATTCATCCCAGATGCTTATGGGTGTATAGCTGAAATCCGAAAATTGGTAATCGGTTTTGGAATTGTTAGTACAGTAATAGCCGGCCGCGCGCAAATATTCCGGGAAGGCTTTTACAAAAGGTGGCGGCACGGTTTGATACGGCGTGGGAAGTTCCTCTGTGCGGCCAGTATGACTGGTGCGCATATTGTGAGTGCCAATCGTCGTGGGATACATGCCGGTAATAATGCCGGACCGCACCGGCGCGCACACAGGCGAGCTGGTGAATACATTATCGAATCGCATGCCTTCTGCTGCCAGCTTGTCCAGGTTGGGCGTTTTAGCAACAGGATCGCCGTAGCAGCCTAACCTGGGACTAATATCTTCGCAACTGATCCAGAGAATATTGGGCCGGTTTTTCGGATTTTGGTTTGTCCGGGCTGACAGATGCTTTGCAAAACCTGTCAGACTCGCAGCGCTAACCGCGGCGCTGAGCTTGAGAAACTGTCTCCTTTGCATTTTTCCTCCAGATGTTTAATGTATAATGTATGAGGTGAATTATCGTTTTAAAAATTAACCAACTCTTTTTCTGCTTTGGGATAAATGTCATCTATCTTTTTTTGAATACTAATCGTCTTGCTCAATGCCGTTACTATCCTGCAATAATGCTCTGAGGATACCATGTCTTTACCTTTTCGGTCTTTGAGATACTTGTGCAAGACCTGATACCCGCCAATATGGTAATTCCAAACATCTGGTGCAATACCCTCAAAGTGTTTTTCTTTATTGATATAAATACGCTGTTTATCTTTTTTATATGTGATTTTTTCGATACGATCATTATTACCGCTGCCATGATATTTGGCGATTGGCGGATCGAGTGCAGGTGCTTTGAGCAGATGCAGATCGGCCATTACATGACCCAGCTTGCTCATTTTTTTGAACAAATCGTAATCGGCAGTAAATGGCACTCTGGGAAAATCAATTTTTAAAAATTCAGCGTAGGTTTCTCGATAGATGTTGCTGTAAAATATCCCGTAAATGTAGTAAAAGATCTCTTCGGGTGAGGGCCTGGTGTTAAAAGCTTTTTCTAATTTTTCAAAAATGATTGGTGAAATGTTGGGCTTTTTGCCGTACGTTCTCTTTGGTTCAAAGACCATCATTATGGTGGAATCTGGATTGCGATTGTTTTTTTCTTTTTCTGTGTATAGATAAAGAGGAAAGAGATAATTTATATCGTACGCACTGACTGACTTGTGTCCAATAATATTATGCGTTATAAACGCGCCAAACTCTTCTTTGAATTGCCTTGTTGTAATTAATGCAAAATTCTTTTCCTCTTCAAGCATGTGACGCATAACACGCTTGACTGTTCGCCAAACTACCGAATCATGCCAAAAGATGTATCTATTGTCAAAAGGGCGGTAAGTAATAGAATAAATATGATTTTTTAATTTTGAATCTGGTATTTGTTGTAAATCATCCCATGCTTCACGGATATCCCATCCCTGTTTTTTATTGATTTGAAAAAATTTATGAAGGGTTTCATCATCCTCTTTAGAATTTTTGAACAATCTTATTCGGTTTTCGACAATGGATTCTTTGAAATCAATAACAAAATTATCTCTTGCAGTTGTTATACCAACACCATTTAATGGAAATATTTCAGTTACCTTTTTCCATTTAAGGTATCTTTTTATCTTTTGTGTATCCCTTTTTTTGAAAAAATAATATGGGCTTTGCGGCTTTATGTTAACATAATTTTCTTTTGAACAGTAATTCCCATCTAACCAATGATATTTTTCTTTACGCAAGCCATATAGTTCTGTATGAAACATCTGTGTTTTTTGTGGTTGTTTGTTTTTTACAAACAGGGCAATAGCCACGCCCTGCCGAATGTCAAATACATTCTCATCTTTGCCACCTTCGGGTGTCGTCTCTTTCTTCAAACTGTTGCCGTGAAGATCGAGAATGTAAATTTCATCAAAGGTTTTCATCAGGCTCTGGCGCATGCCTCGAAAGGTTGGATTGTCCAGATAGCTGTGGTTGGTGATCATGCCGACAATCCCAAAACCGGATTTTTGGATTTTCCATTGGGCAAAGCGCAGAAACTTGACATAATCATCCTGCAGCCACTTTGGATTCCTCTCACCAAGTGATTGATCGTCTACTTTATAAAAACTCTGTGTGCCATCGATATCTTCTTTGAGCAACTGTTCAGTCCATTCGTTAATGTTGGCGGAAATACCGCTGTAAGGTGGATTCCCCAAAATGACCAGTACCGGTTGCTCTTTCTTCACCTTGCCTGCCAGATGGCTTTCCTCGCTCAGAGAAGAGAGTCCAGGAATGGCGATTTGCTCAATCTCTTCCATCTCCAACGTGTTTGTCAGATAGAGCTTAAAGCGTTCTTCATCCGACATCTTGTAGCCGAGTTCATCAAAGATGAAACCAATCTTTAAATGGCCAATGGCATAAGGGGCCATCATCAATTCGAACGCATAAAAATTGGCAAGAATATGTTTTTTGATCCAGCGGCACAGTCCGCCTTCGCCGTATTTTTCAACATATTCACTGGCTGCCAGTCGAATGGCTTCTGCAGGAAAGGTTAGTGTGCCGCCGGCCGGATCGAGCAGTTTGACGGACTCGCTGGCAAGCCCGTCTGACAAATTAAAGTTCGTTTTCAATATGGAATGAATCGAGCGGACAATATAACCGACTACAGCCTCGGGTGTGTAATAAACACCGCGTTTTTCCCGAATTCCCGGATCAAAAGTTGCCAAAAACGTTTCATAAAAATGAATGATCGGATCTCTGCCTTTGCCGGTGCGCTGATATTCATGCAGAATTTTCCTGGCATCAGCAACATTCAAAATTTCAGCGATGTCATCGACAATAGTATGCAAAGATTTGGGAGGTTCCTCCAGAGAGATGAATCGAAAGACATCTCGCAAAATTCCTATAGTGTGCGGAATGTAATCGAATGCCAACCTGCGATTAAAATCACCATCAGCTCTGGTTCGGGCAGCAAACAGACCGTAGGTAACGGTTTGCGCGTAAAGATCGGCAAATTGCTTTTCTGTTAATGTGGCTATCAAATATTTCTTAAACGCCTCATAAAAACCAACGATTTGTTTGTGACCTTTACTGTCATTTTCTCGCATTTCCACGGCAATCACTTCATCGCGCAGAAAACGGGTGCGTTTCGCCAGTTCAACAGCCAGCGATCTTGCGGTTTGTACCTTTGGCTGAGAAAAAGAAAAGAACAGATCAAACAGTTTTTTTAAGTTTTCCACATTTTCCAACGGCGGCGTTGTTTGCAGTTTGTTCGCAATGATCGGCCGAGCGATCATGGTCTGGGCAATGCGTTGCCCATTTCTGTAAAGCCGAAATTCATAAAAATTAGTCAGGATAACATTTGGAAAGGTGGTTATATAGCGCTCCAGTTGATCCGTATCTTCAACATCATCCAGAGTCGTGACCGAAGGAGCTTTGGCTTCGATATAGCCGGTGATGTGATATTTCCCGTCCCAAATGCGAAAGTCGGGACTGCCAGCTTCGGTCTTTTTAGGCAGGATGGTGATATCGATTTGTTTTATGTTTTCAAGTTCAGCATATTTTTTAATCAACTCATCGAGATGTTTGTAGAACGTTTCTTCCCGGGCATCACCTCTTTTGGATGTTTCAGTGAGAGATTTGAGATAGTGTTCTAAAATATCTGTTAGCAAGATTTACCTTCAATTTGAATAGTTTATTGTGGCGTATCAAAATGTGAGCTTTAATGTAACCAAATAAATCAAACCACAAAACATTTTTTTAAGCTTGTTAGAAATGCATTGAAGGAGAATAAATAGAATTAATTGGTTTTAATTTCAGGCAAATGATTACCAACTACATTTACGGCATGTTAAAAATATATCTCCCGTTTTCAACTGTAACATTTGGTGGAACATTCCCATTGTTTTCAAAAAAATTATAACCTTCTTGCACGTTTTGCCAAAAATCACACCACTTTGATTCGCAATGCTGTTCCATGTTTTCATCAGTCATCCTGAAAGGAAAAATATGGACACGAAAAAATGGTTGTCCATTTCGAAGGACTGCGTCAGCAATCGTATAGATTTCTTCGATCCTTTCATCAGTCATTGCATAACAACCTATCGACACACAACTTCCATGTACCATTAACGCACTGCCTGTCCGGCCATGTATTTGGTCATATCGATTTGGGTAACCCAAATTAAATGAAAGATGAAATGTGCTCAGTGGATTTAGGCGATTGGGTGTCACATAATAAAATCCCTCTGGAGCCTGGTAATCTCCTCGTTCGGTTTTAGGACCTAAATCCCCGGGGCCATAAGTGCACACTGGATATGTTTTCAATAAATGAAATTCATTTCCTTGTTTTACCCATGTCTCCAGTTCTTTTTCTTGTTTGAATATTCGGATAAAAATTGGATTTCCAAAAACAAGGTTCGAGTCGGTGAATTCTTGTTCCAATTGAGGTCCGACTCGTGCGATTACTTTTTGAGATCGAGGGCTTGATGGTATCTTTTGTGCATGAATTAAAAAAGTTAGCGTAAAAATTACGAGAAAAAGAATGTGCAATGCCTTTTTCATATTCGTCTCATAAAGTTATTATTTAACGATTATTTTCACATGTTTACATGTTTTACTCGTCGTTATAAAGAATTATGACCGGCCCTTTGAGTCCTGAGGGTTGTGCATCGCCGTAGCTATTGTTAACCAAATTCCCGATACGAATCATGAGCTGATTCCGACCTGCTTTTATCGCATCTGTTATGTCAAACCGGAATGGAGGCCACAAACGCGCGCCAATACGCTGACCGTTAATCCACAATGCCGCACTGTGATGCACTGTGCCAAGATCGATCTGTGTTCTCACCGGAACGTGTTCTAAAACAAACGACTTTTTATAATCCATCCTGCCGCTAAAATGTTCAAGCTCCCACTCTTGCCAATCAGCCAGATGCTGAACAGTGCCGTTTTGCCACACATCCGAAATTTCTATTGGATGCTCCACAGGAGGTTGATTGTCAGGATCGATGCTCACGTGCCAGGGACCAATGAGGATCAAAGAATCCGGTTGGGATAATTTTTGATGTGAATGTTGTATAGTGTGTTTCTGCCCACTTACGAGCCAGAACGCTTCGTATGGTTCAAACGTTAGCCGGACAGAAATTCCTTTGGTAGTTGGTTCGTGTTCAAGTTCGATGATTTCTCCGGTTTCACAATCCCATTTTTCGATTCCGCCTTTCACGTTTTCGATAAGCAAAGTTGACTGCTTCGCCTTTCCGGTATTATTGGCCAGCCAGAAAAAATCATGTCCGCTAATGCGCCGGTGCTGTTGAAGCATGGGAAAAGGTTGAGATAAAAAGTGAATGTGAGAACGAACGAGACTGCTGTCTGAAAAGATATCGTTCGTGTTGTGCAAAAAGTGAACATTTGCAAAATTTTTGAGTTCTTTGGCAATTGTCCTCATCCGGCTGTCATCAAGACCATTTTCTGTAGAAGCGGTCGGAAAATCACTGAGTAAAATCATCTGCCCTCCCTGTTTGGCAAACGATAGCAGCAGCTCGGCATTGTCCAGTGGCATAATATCCATAACCGGTAAAATGACGGTTTTAAACCGGAATGGCTCTCGTACCAGCGTGCCGCTATCAATCTGCATTTGGCGCAGATAATGATCGTCCGTAATGAGGTATTCGATGCGGTGCTCGGACAATTGATTGATCGTTTTCGTATAAACAGAATCAATGGCGTGAACATGCTCGTCAAACCACGTTTCCATCACCGGCGGTCGCCACCAGGCTGAACCTCTTTTGAGCTCCTCAAGTGTTTGCGGAATGTCATTTTTGTCAGGCAGAGGCAGCACTGCCGGTCCGGGTACGCGACCTTTGAAGGCCGGATCGAAAACGCCGGGACCACTGCGTCCCCACACACTGTCCATTGGATTCAAAAGCAGCACATCCGGAACGGTGTGGCCGTGCGAGTTGATGTAGCTGGCACGACGAACAAAATCGCTCCACAAATGCAAATACGGCCACCAGGGATGCTCGGTGTGCCAGTCCGGCAGCCAGGGGTGACTGTCAAATTTGCGAGTGGTGTAAACAGCGTGTGGCACGATGTGATTCACACCCCAGGTTATGACAGCGTTGCCAACTTTTTTTATAGAAACCGGATTAAAGCCCCATAAACCGGCACCGCCCATAATTTCACTTTGAAAGCGCCGGGATTCGAATTCGCACACAGATTGCGTTTCTTTAAAGTTATGCGGATTCAACGCGGTCAGCGCAAGACAATCCGTTCCCGGCATGCTGAAAGCTCGCTGAAGTTTGAAAAAATCTGCGACTGCGCCCGCTTGCCACATCAGCGATTCTTCCCACAAATTGGAGATCGCATAAAGATCATGCTGAATGCACCAGTCATTGACCTGCTTAAAAAACTCGGCATACACATCCGAAGCCGCCTCAAAGTATTGCCAGCGACATTTTGGATATGTGCCTTCAATATCCGTATCAACCAGTAGCGGACACATTGCGCGCAGGTCTGCATTAAATTTATGTTGATAATGATGTTCCAGGTCTGCAGACCAGGCAAGCTTGTAACCGTAATCGCCTTCGTGATCGATAAAAACGCCGGGAATGGTTTTCCCCAATTCATTGGGAAAAACATCCGCATAAGGTTGATGGGCGTACTTGAGAAACTCACTACCAAGCTGACGATCCAGATAGTTCAATCGGCCGCCGTCTGCGCCAGGGTGATAATAGCGTTTGAAAAAATAAATCCGCCAGTTGCCCTCTGACGGCGCTGTCCAGGTGGAATCTTTTTCGGCGGGAATTTGTCTGAGTGTTTTACTAATAATTCGCGCAGGCGTGTGAGGTGTCAGTTCAAGTGAATCCTGCTGAGCTTTCCGATGAATTTTATTGCGACGCTTTTCGAGAACATCGAGTGAATCGACAAGCCGGGCAGCAACGGCAAAAAAATAATCTGGAATATGGATTTGTGAACCACTGACAACATCGATCGTTTTCCACCTCAGCGACACAGCCCACAAATCGGGATTGTTTTGCAAAACCCGTCCGGCGGCTTTTCCGCTCGGCCACCAATAGTCATTGCAAAATCCAATGTAGCTGTTTGCCGTTTTTGCAATTGAAACCATCCGGTCAAATGTCTTGAACCACATCGGCGACAACCACTGCTTGAGGGGTAAATTGGGGGTGTCGACCATACTCATTCGTGCATGGACATAACCCGGATTCAGGTGTTGGTCAAGCATATTCGTTGTCATGGTTTCCATATGGTGACGTACCGCAACGGAATCCAGCGGTGCATCCCAAAACCAGAACATGAACGGCGCGTATTGCATATCCGGATTTTTAAAATGTTGCTCGATTTGGCTAAAAAAAGCAGTAGGTTTGTCGCCCGGATGTGGTCTTGCTTCGTTGGAGAAAGTGGAGAGGAGGGCGAGCAAAACCAGGCATAGATGCGCAAATTTGCTACAGCAGGGATTTACTGGAGATTTGATCACAAATCATATCCTCCAGGACCGCTTTAGATAACGGTTCGCATTTTCCGAATTGGTAAACTGTTCAAGCTGTTGATCCCAGATCAGTTTCTGACCTGTGCGCGCGGCAATGTCAGCGATGTGGCAAAAAATGTCCCCCTGCACCGAAACGTCAATCGGACAAATGCTGCGCCGCCGTGTCTTGACGCTGTCCAGCAGATTGCGTACGTGGTTCTGGCTCGCGTAAAAATGCTTGTCGGTCGGCGCCAGACGTTTTTTGAGCAGGGAGGCGGGATTCGCATTCAAACCGACCCGGTCCACGTGAACCCATCCTTCGGAGCCTTCAAACGCGGTTCCGTGAGACGTCGTGCGGCCATAGCGTTCCTGCCACAAGCGTTGATTCTGCACTGCTTGGGCGTTGTTCTCCACAGGAACGCCGCGAAAATCGATCACCACATCGCTTTGGAACCGTAAATCGACCTGCCAGTCAGTGGCGGTGTCGCATGCGCCATCAACCGGGTATATTCCGTGCCCTTCTACTTCTATCGGTCCGTCCAGGTAGCTGGTTCCGCCCCAAATCGCGATATCCATGGGATGAATGCCCCAGCCGGCAATAAAACCGAGCGCATAATCGCTGTTAAACCACCAGGTTTTTTTACTCGCGTTGTCTGAGCATTTAAATTCGGTATACGGCGTTTTGGGTGCCGGACCGAGCCAGAAATCATAATCCACCGTCTCGGGCGGCGTTGCCGGCGTATCCGGCCCGCCGGGCACGCTTGCCGGTGACC
>CAZSMC010000102.1:0-11049 GCA_964607755.1 uncultured Cytophagia bacterium
GATCTTGTATTTTTTCATAGTGATATTATATGCAATACCATCGGTAAATGCAACGTTTTTCTAAAAACATTTGTTCCACTTTGTTATTTAGTTAGGTTCTCGCATCAATTTTTATTACGGTATAACCAGTAATTAAACAACTTTTAAATATTCAAACAAAAAATTAAAAAAGATATAAAATATTACAATACTTTTGTTCTACAAGCGCCGCATATTATACGGACCTTCCTAACCTCGCATTGATAATGATAAACAGAAAGAATGGATGACAGAAAAATATCTCTAAACTGATTTTGACACGTTATACACCCCATCCTGCCCCGGTTTTTATTGAACGCACATGATTTACTTTTATCTAACCATTTTTCAATTAAAAATCAAGAATAAATTCGAGAAATCAGCATAATGAATATAAAAAACCAAAAAGGTGCAATGGTATTGTGTTGGCATCCGGGTATAAAATATCATCTTTGACAATAAAAGATTTTCCCAAATGATCTTTTATCTGTTTCAATGATTTGCTCTTTCCGCCGATCTCGAAAAAATAATCCTGGACCTGAAAATCGCCAATCTTGCTGAAATAAATATTTTTACCAGCATTTTGAAGCATTTTTATAAAAAAGATTTCGCGGACTGTTCCCTTGTTGTATTCAAACCCGAGCTCATCGACAATAGCTTTATAAAGGTTTGAATTATCCAGGTAAATTTTTTCAGTGCTTTTTAATAAATTGCTTCCCGCCCTTTTTTCGCGGACAAGACAGACCAGCCCGGTTTCGTTCAAGATGTTTAGATAATTTTCCACTGTTTTATTATCGAGACCAATATGCTTTGATATGCTATTGCGGTTTAGCTGTCCCGGCGGAATAGTTGACAGGTAGGACAAAATTTTTCGAAAATTGACCAAGTTTTCGGTTTTCAGTTTGTAAAAGTTCGAGATATCTTCATAAATAGTCTTATCTATGATATTCAAAATTTTTTGATGATAATTTTGTCTCTCCTCAAAAACAAAAGGATAATAACCAGCCTCGAGATATTCGATAAAATGCCCTTTTAATTTATGTATTGAAGCAGCAAGGTTGTCTTACCAGTGCCGCGCGGCCCAACTAATCCGGTCAATCGGTTTTCTATGTTGAACGAATTGAACAAGTAGCGGTGAGTGCTGTGTTGCGTATTTTTTAATAATCTACGATATGTAACCTTAAAATTATCTTTCATTGGACTATATTCTAAAAATATTAATGATATTTTGGAGCATAGTCATAATATTTTATAATTCCAAGACATTCTTTGTATGACATGAAATACCTCAGTTACAATTCCAACAATGGGTCACAAAACGAGTAAATAACACATTATAATTGCAAATTTTGAAAATGATACAACAATTATGGCCTCACTGTTTATTCTTTTTATGGGCATTCGATAATGACAATATCTTTATGCCGGAACATCTCAACTATCTTTTTTCTCATCTGACCTGGCAACTTTTTCCTCATGCTTTTCAATAATTGCAGCCAGGGCTCGCAACGCCTCATTAACGGCATCGTGGTCAGGAAAATATTTTGCAACATCGGGGTCTATGATCACTATATTCGTCCCTTCAGCATACTTTTTTGCGTATTTGCCTCTGACACCTTTGCTAAAATCATATTCTTCCAGCATATCAGGATCTTGATGCATTTTTTTCATAATATGACCTCTCAGTTTTATTTGCTTTTCTTGCACTAATGATACGAATATTGTCGCCTCTTTTTTTTCCATTGCTTCCAATATGACAATCCTGACGATCATTGAATCTCATTTTCCAAAACACCCACTTTTAAATGACTGGGATACGCCCGAGATGTGTAGACCCGGTTGGTCACGCTTATGAAATCATCTGTGCTGGCTTTGAAGATATTTGGGACGTATTTCTGCGGATTCCGGTCGACCAGCGGGAACCAGGTGCTCTGAATCTGAATCATGATCCGGTGTCCCCGCTTGAATGTGTGCAGGATATCCTGGAGTTCGAAAGCAACCGGCGTTATTCCATCCGGCGTAAACGGTTCGGGCTGTTCATAGCTCTCCCGGAACCGTCCCCGGAAAACCTCGCCCCTGACAAGCTGCTGCATGCCGCCCTTGTCCGGCTGATCACTCTTGTGATCATAGTAGGGGATCTCATTGGGATAGACATCGATTAATTTCACCACAAAATCTGACGCAGAGCCGGTGGTGGAAACATAGAGATTGGCCCGCCATGGTCCGGCGATGGTCACATTTTCTTTTAAAATCTCCGACTGAAAAACCAGTACATCCGGCCGGCGGGCCGCAAATCGCTGGTCTTCTGTCATGTACTCACGTTCCCAGTCAGTGGTGATTTTCAGCGTATAGGGAACCGGATTATCCGGATCACTAATATAGTCATTAAAAGTTGTATCAGACGCTGTTGGTTTGGTAAATGACAATCCGCCGCCCTGCTGCAGATAGAGCCGGCGTTTCTGCACGTTCTGTGGCGGCCACGCGTCGAATTTCCGCCAGCGATTGCTGCCGGTTTCAAAAACCAGCGCCTCCGGGAGGTCGAGGGGGTCATTGTCATCTTTTAAAAAATGGTTGAAAAACAAAAGATCGACGTGTTCCCGGTAATACTCTGACGTCTTGAACCCAAAATCAGCATCACCTAATGATTCGCCGTCACTCCACAACCAGCCGCCGTGAAACCATGGCCCCATGACGAGCATATTAAAATTCCCCGGATTCTTTTCCTCGATGGATTGATACGTGTGCAGCGGCCCGTACAAATCTTCAGCATCGAACCATCCTCCGACCACCATGGTTGCCGCGGTGATGTTTTTGAGGTGAGGCAAAATATTACGCGACTGCCAGAATGCATCATAATTCGGATGCGCCACGACATCATTCCAGAAAGAGATGTCGTCATGAAAATAACGTTTATTGACGTTCTTTAACGGCCCCAAATCCAGAAAAAATTGATAGCCGTCAGGCGTCTTGTGCTCAAACCGTTCCGGCCATTCGGTTGTCAGGGTATCCGGCAGCCGGCCAAAATTGGCGAAAAAGTTAAACGTCAGATTTAGAATAAACGCACCGTGGTGATGCATATCGTCCCAAAACCAGTCGGCAATAGGAGCCTGCGGAGAAACGGCTTTGAGCGCCGGATGAGAATCGATCACGCCTGCCGAGCAATAGAATCCCGGATAAGAAATGCCCCACATCCCGACGTTGCCGTTATGATCTTCAAGATGTTCGAGCAGCCACTCGATGGTATCGTACGTGTCCGTGCTTTCGTCGACATCTTTTGGTCCCTGTTTGTCCGGGATGTGCGGACGCATATTCACGAACCTGCCTTCGGACATGAACCGGCCTCTCACGTCCTGGAAAATGAATATAAAGCCCTCTTTTTCAAAAGCCTCGTGTGGTCCCAGCGCCTTTTTGTAATTGTCTGCGCCGTAAGGCGCGATGTTATAGGGTGTTCGGGTGAGCAAAATCGGATATTCTTTTGAATCATCATAAGGTTTGTACACAGCAGTAAACAGCGTCACGCCGTCTCGCATCGGAATGCGATATTCGTATTTGGCGTAATGAGAACGGATATAATCGGCCTGGTCGGATTCCGAAGCATAGCTACTCGAGACAATCAGAATGCTAAAAGTGATGATCAGTTTTAAAGTTCGCATGAGTTTTCCTTTGATTTAAGAGTTTAGACTGACATTTTAAGAGTCAACAGAATGACATGAAATATGCAAAGTGGTTTTGACAAAATGTTCGGTTTAGACTGTCCCGGTCAACTGAACATAAATGATTGACGTTTATCTAACTATTTTTCAATAAAAATTCAAGGTCTTTTTGGAAAATGTTGGGCGAGACATAAGAAATGGTTTGGCAATAGATAATCGATATTTTTATCCTGAATCGAAAACGTGCGGGCAAAACCGGAACAAATCTGGACCTCGCCCGATTGGACAGCGATTGTGTATGAGATCGAATCGTGTTTGCATCACAGGTAGCCATCGTTTTTTATAAAGATCGAACCAAATCATTCAATGACTCTGCTAGCTCTACGAGCTTTCTGCAGTCAACGATGTCAGGAGTGTCAGCCGATGTATGCGTCACACTCCGCATCAGTCCCGGCATATACTCTGCCGTAAACGCCACTGCCGGAATCTCCCTCTGGACGAAGATCATGTGGTCTCCGCTGAACCACGGCTCGCCTTCAACCAGACCGTCAAATCGCTTAAAAACATCTTTTGCCTTCAACGGAATAGGGACTGACGTAGACTTAAGCCTTTTTAATCGTGGGTTAGGCTTGATCCTTCGTTGATGTAATCCAGACACTCGAAAGGGGTCGCATCAACCTCATATCCGTATTGACGGATTGTGTTGGCGAAAAATCGGTTGCTTCGCGATTTCCGGGAGAACCTGTTCGCCGGTTCGGCTTGACACGGCACAACGTTCCCAGATAGAACTGGGATTTTTCACTGTAATCCTTTGGAGTGGTCATCTTTGTTTTCATCGATTCCTCAAAGCGTTATCGCCGCCTCTTTTTGCTTTGACTATTACTGCTTTCATTTCCCTATTCTTTCAAAACAATCCGCATGTTAAAAAGAACACAGCCAGACCATGGGTCAGTACCGCCGGGATGACACCAAACCAGGACCTGACCAGACCGGCAAGGCACCCTTCCCAGAGGGCGAAAATCAGGATATTGATTCCCACATTCGTGACATTAAAGGCCAGGAAAACGTGACCGAAAGCAAAGAACACACCGGATAAAAGCCCCGCCGGAACAAGCTTGATTTTTTCTTTTTCTGTCAGCCAGCCGTAGATGTATCCTCTGAAAAGAATCTCTTCATACAGATTTCCGGAGAGGGCTATGAAAAGAATAAAAGGCAAAAGATAAAGGGGCAGGGCACCGCCGCGCAGCTCTATGGGCACACCAAAGATGTAAATGAGAATTAACGGGAGGGCAGCGATAACAGCCCCGGCAAACCCAATCATGACTCCGAGTACTTTATTACCTTCGAACCATCTTACCAGTGGGGCGAGTTCAGGAGAAATGATTTGCATGAGAAACACAAAACCTATGCTGCTGAAACCAAGAACCAGGAGCGTAACCGGAAGGTCGATGAAACGGATCCACAGGAAAGCTTCATTTCCGATACGCCATATACCGAGAGGAGTCATGGCGTCCCTGGTGAAAATAAAAATTATAATAAATAGAAACAGGTGGAGAAGAGGATGGGCGTTGCGCAGAAACAGGAAAAGAACGGCCGCAAGAACAAGGCCCGGCAGGAGCATCAACAGGTATTCTGTCAAGATCATAACGGCTTCTTTCTTTGATTTGAACAGTCGTTCAAAAATTAAATGTTTGTTTACGGCTCATACGGCCCAGCGCTGGCACTCACTGGTACGTTTTCGAGGCCGTGACAGTGTTTTATTCGCTGTCAACGATTTCATGGACCTGCCACTTTTCATCTACCCACAGGCCAATCACCGGAATGTTTGGATATTGACGACGGAGAAATTCGATACCGGCAATCAGATGCTGCATTTGCTCTTTTTCTGTAGCCGGATTCCCGGCACAATCGTGATGGCCTGCAAGCGCCATACCGACTGACGAGTGCTTTTCAACGGAAATATCGATTCGTCGACGGATGGATTGGATCAAATCTTCATCGGTCCGTTTCGCCAAAATAAGATTCGGGCCGGGCTCGGTGATAGAATCAACATTCTCGGCATTGAAACGGTCCTGCAGGTACCTGATAACAGGAAGCTGAACCCGGCCATCCATACAATTGATTGCCGTGCAAAAACTCATTGTGTCTCCTTTATGTCCTAATTCGCTGATTGCCTTTAATCTTTCATGTGGTTTTTATCCATTCAAGGATTATCCCGCTAGCCTCCTTGATTCCTCCGGCTACTTTGGTATCCCCTGGAATGTCATGCCGATGTTTCATCCCGTGCCCGGAGAGTACGTATATTCCATGTGCCCCGGCATTCCTGGCGAATTCCACATCATGCGGATGATCCCCGATCACGAAAGAACGTCCGAGATCGATCCCAAAGTCCTGTTTCGCCTTTTTGAGGAAATACGGATTGGGTTTAATGCAGCGGCAACCAGATGTGCGTTCATGTGGGCATACGTATGTTTCCTGGAGCGTTATTCCATGCGTGAAGAGGTGCGAACGAATGTACCTATTCACGCATTCGACTTCTTGCATGGAGATCGTACCTTTTTCCACACCCGACTGATTTGTGACAATGAACAGCGCAAAGTGAGCAGATAAACGACGAAGCGAAGAGACGGTGTCTTTGAAAAACACCACCTGGGCTGGGCTGGCCAGGTCACCGCGGTCCTCGATAATCGTACCGTCACGATCCAGGAATACTGCAGGGATTCCACTGTTTTGTTCCGTTTTCAAGTTACCCTCATTCATAGCCTTCAGCGAACGTGTGGGCTCAACCAAGTGTGGCCGGGAGCACGTTTCGATTCTGTCACGCCGCAAACACCAACCATCTCATCTCACTCCGATGTGCCCAGGAGCGCTTCATAGTCGGCAACGGAACCGTTATCGAGACAGCATTGAATGATCTGCCGGCCCAGGGGCAGCAAGTCATCTTCCATAAACTGCTGCAATTCTTTATGAAAAAAGTCTCTCAGGATGGCAGCACCCTTATCGTAACCCTCATTCCCAACCTCGGGCTGTTCGTTAACCTCCAGGAACCAATGACCGAGTCGGACACCTTCGACCCGCATTGATTGCAGCGCGTAGCCGAGCAGCGAGCACCGGGCCGGTTTGATCTGGTCTTTGCGGAATTGGGCAACACCACGGCGCGCCAGATAGTCCCGCGCCAGCCACTGTGGCATGAAACCCATCTCCCACACTCCCACGTACTGATTCGGTACCAGGATGTAGCGTGTACGCGGTGTCTGCTGGATCTGAGTCAGAAGGAGGTTCGCCTGCCGCACTCGTCGCCCGGGAGCAAAGGGCCAATAACTGCCAACGCCTTCGCTGCTCATCACCTCTTCGTCAACAATGCTTGGATTGGCGTGACCTCGAGGCGCCACAAGCCGCCACAGCCAAGCCAGGGCCGGCGGCAACACATGGAACAGACCGATGATGCCATAGGTCGGATTATCGCGCGAGCAGGGCGGAGTGCGAACGCCGAAACTGCGGATATCAACAGCAACCGGTTCCTGAACGACGTCGGCCACGATCGAACGCGGGATCACGACGCGCGGATTCGGACACGGTGTGCCTGGTTCGTCCTCGATATGTTCCCAGATCAGGGCACGACTGCCGGGCGCTGCGTCGATGTTGAGGAACAACAACGGGCAGGGTGGCTGTGCAGTCAGTTTTTCCAAAGTCGGCTCTGTACCATATTCGGTGATATGGTTGACGCGCACAAACCATCCTTCCTCGGCGTCAACAATCCGTAGTTTGCCATTACCCTTTTGAATATCGGGATGACACAGGGCAATGTCGTCGCAGACCGGCTCCAGGTCACAGGTTCTGGTGATCTCGATGTAGCGTTTCTCCCCGGTCACCAGGTTTCGGCCCTGCAAGAGCTGACCGTCGGGTAGCCGGTGCGGTTGCTCGAGCATTTCGCTTTTGCCGCCGCCGCTAGCCCCCTCGTGCATGATGGTGACGATGTTATCGTACGGCGTCACAACGCGGACGGCAGAACAGTGGGCTGTGACCCATTCCTCTTCGTCGCCTGCATGAATTAGTGAACCGTAGACGCCCTTTTTCGCGCTCGGTCCGGGATAGAGATTATAGGAAAAAATTTCGTATTGGGACTGCCGGCGGTTATGCACTACCACCTGCTTGCCATCGAACACCGTGTGCCGGAACGGCGGTACAACGTAAATTAAAAGTCCGGGCAAAAATTCTGCCGGAATAGCATCTAACGGCAAAATCCCCTGAAGCAGGGCCAATCCGAGCGCGAAAAAACTGGCGTTGGCAGGCGCAATAGCGAGAGCGTCCGCTCCAAGTTCTCCCCACCCGCTCCTGAACGCAAATATGGCCAGTTCCTGCTGTGACAGCCAATCCAGCGTTTGCTGCCGCAACTCGGTGAACTCCCGACCAAAGCGTTCCCGAAATCGGGGTTTGTCTGACGGTTTATCGTCCGCAATGACCATGCAGTCCGGATCGCGCCGGCGCATGTAGGGCTCGTTATAATTTACGACGATACCGTTGCGGACCTTGGCGACGTAGGCCTCTTCGTAGCGCCGGCCATCGGGCAGATCGTATACAACGGATACTCTATCATGATCGCATTGCTCTGCGATCAGGTTGAACAGATCGTCGGTGCTGCCGGCACAGTGCACAGAGGGTGCTTTGGCGAGTATTTTCGCCAATTCCTCAGGTGGATTGAATATTTCCCAGCCGGGTTTTTGTGTTTTCTTTTGCGTCATCATTTGGCTCCATGGTGTTAAAAAAGTAATGGCGAGTGTTTCATCCGCCATTTTCCCCGCTGCTTTTTCGCGAACGGTTCGGTTATTAGCTCATTATACCACTCTTGTTTTTTTCTAATATCAGAAAAACTTTTCCAATGATAGAAAACATATTCTATTATCAGAAAAAAATGATTTTCCAATATCATAAAAAAGCACAATAGAGTTGATGAATAAAAAATTGTATTGTGCCTTTAATTATTACTCTGGCGCCCCCGTTTAAGATTTAGCCCCCGCATTAATCTATAAAATAATAAGAATTTATGACATTATTGTCAACAGAAAATCCAAATACGTGCAATATAATGCAGAATAACGGGATTGGGGAAAAAGGTTAAGCCTGATTATGGCATCAGCCCTCATTGGTATATTCTTTCCAGGCTTTGAAGGGATCAATTATCAATGAGGAATGATCAATAATTAATGATCAATTATCAATGAATAAAGACATGTTGTGACATTGAGTACCACTTTCCGATACGATAAAATGACGCAGTCTGATAGGAATTCCCAGCCGGAGGCCGGGAAAAGTTGTCAAAAGACAGGCTTGTTTTCGCAACATAGAAAAATTCGGATTTAAAATAATGCATATTACCAGCAACTAATTCTCAGATGAGCCTTATTTAGAAATCAACGGTTTCATCTTTTTGAATGTCCGAATCTTTATAATGTTTTGCTCTACTTTTTTCATCTCCAATATGAATTTCTCGGGCCAGTTTCCCGACTTTTAAAGCATGTTCTCCTGGAACAACAATGACGCCATAACCATCAGCTACAATAACATCACCGGGAAAAACGAGAACACCTCCGCAATTAATCGGAAAATTAACTGCCTCGGTCAACATCCTTCCCGGTCTTATTCCTCTCGTGCTATAACCATCTCGACAGTAAACTGGCGGTTGTTTCAATTTTACGATTTTATCCGTGTCCCGTGCGCCCCCGTTTGTAACTACCCCTACGATTCCTTTTTTCACCCAATTCATACTGTTATTCGAACCCATGTTTCCGCCTTCAAAGACGCCGTTACAATCCATTACCATAACATCCATTTATTTTCAATTTTGTGGATTTGGTCAATCAATCCTTTTCTGAAAATGTATTGAACGCTTTATTAAGCACCTTGCACAAACATGTAAATTCCAATAAGCAGTAATTCAACTCCGAGTACTGACCGCGATTCATCAGGGCCAGGTCCAATCCCGCGTTCGCACTCGACCTGAACGCAGTGAAGGTCGAGTGCAACGCTTATTCGTTAGCTGCTTATTATTAAAAGTTAGCCTATTTACTAAAGGGTAAATTCAATTTAAAATTTACGCTTCGTCCTGGTGATAAAGCATATCCTTTATATGTATCTAAAAAATCTCGGTAATCTTCATCAAGTAAATTCGTTATCTCAAAGTCAAAATTGACTGGCATTGCCATTACGTCCAGATCAAAACCAACGCTAATATTCATAATTGTGTAGGCATCCGTAGAAGCGACACCAAACGGAATATCGGGCCCAATGCCATCGTCAAATTGACCGAATGGTTCATATATTCCTGCCGCCGATTTGTCACCTACATATTTCATATTCAATAAAAGATAGGGAGATTTTACAACTGATATGTTCGGCATTAGAAATTTTGCTTCTCCACAAATTCGATCAGCAGGCATGAGTGGCAACTCATTGTCTTTATGAATCCCAATGGAAAATTCGCTATTAATAAAGGAATAATTCCCGCCAAGAATCAGCCAGTCAAATACATTATATCTGATACTCAAATCTAATCCAGTTAAGACTGCGTTTGCTTGATCATGTGCAAAAATAAATGTTTCATTTTGGGGTGCCATCGGATGATCGGGTGCGTTATATAAAAAGATATAATTGCTGATCCTGTTTTGAAAAATCGTGGCGGATGCTTCCGCACGCTCATTTCTCAAACGCAAAGAAGCGTTTACATCCAAGGATGTTTCACTATCCAGTTCCGGATTTCCAATCTGATAAGCAAACACGCCGCCGTGATAGCCATAAACATACATATTATAAAAGCTTGGTGTTCTGAAACCACGGCCAATATTGGCTGCAGCGGTTAAAATTTCCGACAACTTGTAGGAAGCGCCGATTGCACCTGATAACGAAGAAAATGTTTGTTTATCGTCTTCGGGTAATAGCGGATTCGTTGCGGAGCCAAAAAACTCTTGAGAACGATAATCAAAACGGGCGCCGAAATTCAATGTCAGTTTATCAGCCTGCCATTCTTCAAAACCAAACAAGGCAACATTGGTAAAGTGCCCTGTCGGTTGGAGTGGAACGATACCAATATTCTCATGATCGTAATACTTTATTTCTGCGCCTAACGTGCCGGAAAAATCAGATATTTTCGTATGTTCTACTTCAAATCGACCTGTATATACATCTAATACCAAATCCACATTTGCAGAATCAGGGAGCACATCTCGTGACTGACCTGGTTTTGTCGCTTGACGATGATTGCGTTGATAGCTAAATTTTGGTTTTAATATAAAGCGACCAAGCGGCATATTTGCTTTCGCACTCACGATTTGATTTTGAAGCCGCAAACCGATGGGGGTTCCCGGGGGCAGCAGGAAATTAT
>CAZSMC010000103.1:0-10783 GCA_964607755.1 uncultured Cytophagia bacterium
TTGTTCACCACGACGATTTAAAAAGTGAGCACTTTGGCGCTGTCATTGACCCACTGTGCCAGCGTCGCCATATTACTCTTGATCACGCCGTCGACCATGTTCTCCTCGGACACCCCACGGGCGTCGCAGCACGAACCTCACGTGTAGACGTTGGCGCCGCCCCGTAGTAGACTTTTAATCATGCGTTCGATATTGTAATAGCCGTTTGGCGTGTTTTGATTTTTGACGGCACACGCTACAGCATCTGCCATAAGAAATATCTGCACCGGCAAATTGTCCTTTGCCATGGCCGTAGCCAAACGCAATCCGTTGTAAGAGCGTTCCGTGCCATAAGGCCCGTCGTTCAAAATAATGGTCGTCATGATGTGTTTCCTTTTTTAATTCGTTGCTTTATCCCGTGTCATCTCATCGATATAAACAAGTGTTTCAAACATTCTAAAAGTAGCGGCCTTGAATTATTTGTTTTAATCGTTTTGATTAACAACAACTATTCAGTGAATCGCTTGTATAAAGGTAACATCTTGTGATAAACGGGCAAATAGTTTTCGCGGCAAATTAATTTCAGGCATGAGGATTTGTATCGAGTCGGATGGCGCAAGCCTCCCCCCTGCACATGTGTTACAAAATTATGTGCAGGGGACAGCAAAGATCACCAGCCGTATGAGGAATCTTTATCACGCACACTTTACTCTTTCCATGTCAATGGCGCGCGGAAAGAGCACGTTGTTTTCTTTATGTATATGCTGATGCAGATCGCCTTCGAAGGTAACCAGAGCATGGAGCATGGCGCGAAACGTATTGCACGCCCACTCCGGCGCCGCATAATCATCGGTGAGCGTTCGCAGCTTTTTCAACGCGGAACCTGCATCGTCATGCTCCGCTTCCATCTGATGTATCGGATTGGCAAGCGATCCGCAGTGGAAATCCGGAACACTCTCGCTCGAATCGAGCTGGCGAATCATTGGAAATAAAATCTGTTCCTCTTTCATCATGTGGGATGACAGTTCATCCGCGAGTGCCAGGAATGTCTCCCTGACTTTATAAAGCCGGGCGTCATGGTCCCCATGCGCCGAAGCCACCTTGGCCGACAATTCATCCAGCCGTGGAAATTCCGAACGCAGGTAAGCATGATGCGTTTGCTCAATATGATCGGCCAGTTCGGTCAGCGACATGGCCGCAGCATCAACGATTTTTTCATCCGCATCAGACAGCGACTCCTGCAGCGTGGCAAGAAACGCTTCGGACTCCAACCTCTGTTCTCGACAGGCATCGTCCAGAGTTTTGTTGCCGCCGCAACAATAATCGACGCCTTTTTGCTCGAACACGCGCGCGAGCGCCGGGTGACGCGTAACAATGGCGCCAACTGTGTCTTTCATGTGTATATCCATCATAATATTTCTCCTTAATATTCAGGTGTTTTCTTTTTCGGGTCCGGCCCAATTGTCATGTAAGGGTGACTGAACATTCTAATTTAACTGGGTATATAGGTTGTTTCCCCTGCAAGAGCCGGCCAAGTCATGCGTCAAGGGCCTTAACTGCTCTTGCAATGCCGATACGGGAAAAGAGTTGCTGCAATGTGCTTGTCTGTGATTAATCAAGAATTAAGAGTATTTTGTCTTATTTTATGGTAAAAAATTTTTATTTCGTATTGATCATTATATTGCTCTCTTTTGAATACCCGGAAATCATCCGGAATTTATTTGATTTTACTTTGGATTCAAATTGATCGAGCGTCGTACTTTCTAAAAAATTTAACAATTGACGACGAACCGGCTGCCATTCATCGTGAATCGGACATGGATGATCATCACTGCATTGATCTAAACGTAAAATGCATCCTTTAAAAAATTCATCGCCATCAATCGCGAGGACAATGGATTTTAGACTAATATCTTTTGCCGCCATGTTGAGCGCAACTCCGCCCCTGGGGCCCTTGAGCGAGCTCAGAATATTGTGTCGGGTTAATTGCTGCAAAATCTTTGTCAAAAAGTGAAATGAGATATCAAGCTCGTCGCTGATTTCACGAATCGGCACAATGCCCTGCTCACGGCGTGATGAAATATACAGCGCCGCCCGTATAGCGTAATTGCATGCTTTGGAAAATAACACTGGAACTCCTTTTCAGACTAATTTGTCTTAAATATAAAAAGTTTATTCAAATTGTCAATTGTTTTCTTTATTTATTCAGCCGATGCTGCTATATCTCCGTTGCTGGACGTATCCAACTTGGAAACCATAAAATAAATGGGGTGCCATTTACATCATAGATTTACAGACGTTACGCATGGTATGGATTTCACGCTCAAATCGAAAAGGGTCGCATACCAACCTTCCTCTTGTCAAAAAATCCTTGACAAAATGAAATAAATAGTGTACCTTTGTTAGTTAATAATAACTAACAAAAGGTAATGAAATGAAAGAATTCACGGATCGACAAAAAGAGATTATCGATAAATCTATCGAAATTATTGCCGAGCGGGGCATACAGCAATTAACAATCAAAAATATTTCCCGCAGCATGAACATTTCCGAGCCGGCTATTTATCGACATTTCGCCAGCAAAATGGATATTTTACTTGCGATCCTGGCAAATTTTAAAGAATGCGGTCAACTTGTTTCGAAAGATATCATGAATTCTCGATCGTCAGCTCTGGAAAAAATTCATAGCATTTTCGAGAATCATTTTAAACAATTTATCGCAAAACCGGCGCTGGCGGCGGTTATCTTTTCAGAAGAAATTTTTCAGAATGATAAAGAATTGGCCAATCAGGTCAATCTCATTATGCAGACAAACCAGGATCTGCTCATACAAATTATCAACCAAGGGCAAAAAAGAGGTGAAATTCGCAAGGATGTTTCCGGCCAACACCTCGTTCTCATCATTCTTGGCGCGTTACGACTGTTGGTCACCCGGTGGCGTTTGTCGCATTTTACATTTGACTTGGCAAAAGAAGGCGCTGAACTTTGGGTATCCCTGGAGAAAATGTCCAGCGCTTAACCGCGCATTATCGATAACGACTATTTTTTTGCCTTTAAAAGTTAGTTAATAGTAACTATAGTAATCACTAATATCATGTAAAGGATGGAAGAATATGGAAAATCTATTCAAAACGCTGCTGAAATTTCCATGGTTGATTTTGCTTGTTTTTTTGTTGAGCTCGGTTGGGTTTTTCAAAATGATTAAAACCAATTCCCGCATGGAAACCGATCTCGATGAATACATGCCGCAGAATCATCCTGCCTTTATCTATAGCGATAAAGCCGAAGAATGGTTCAATATCAAAGACGGGGTAATCATTGCCATCGAAAACCCGGATGGCATCTATCAGACCTCGACCCTGAAAAAAGTGGTCGAGCTGACCAAACGATTGCAAAAGATGGATGAAATTCGCAAAGACGATGTCATTTCGCTGTATACGGCGGACAATATCGTCGGCACCGAAACGGGATTGGATGTCAAACCCTTTTTCAAGCAAACCCCACAGACGGAAACGGAGCTAAAGGCGTTGCGCAACAGCGTCCGGGACAATGAGATGATGTCGGATCGTTTGGTGAATGCGGAAGAAACGGTCACAGTGATCATTGCAGAAATCGACGACGATGTGTTTTCCCAGGACTTTTATCACCGTCTGCTCGATCTCTCCAAAGAATACGAGGGACCGGAAAACCTGTATGTTGCCGGCAGACCGATCGTTGAGGGCACGATGGCGTATTTGGGTCCGCGCGATATGCAGCGAATGGTGCCGATTGTCATTGCGGTCATCATTTTGGTGCTTTTGTTGGTGCAGCGCAGTTTCAAGGCTGCGGCATTCACGCTGCTGGTGGTGGTGTTTAGTGTGGTTTGGGCGTTTGGTCTCATGGCGACTGTAGGCATCCCCATTTACGCGGTCTCGACCATGATTCCGGTGATGTTAATCGCCATTGGCGTCGCAGACGGCATTCATTTATACAGCCATTTGCGTCTTTTCCTGAAAGACCATCCGGATGCCACGCGAAAGACCGCGGTCTTTAATATGTTGCGAGAAATGTGGAAACCCGTGGTGGTCACGTCCGTGACTACAGCCGTCGGTTTTATATCTCTGTTAACATCCCAGGTCTATCCGATCAAATATTTTGGCCTCTTTACCGCTTTTGGCGTCTTGATGGCGATGGTTTTTTCCTTGCTGCTGTTGCCTGCCGGCCTCCTGGTTTTTGGACTGCCTCGCTGGAAACGCCAAGATGCGACTCAAGCGCTGGGCGGACAATCATTCTTTAATGCCATCGCCCGGCTGGTGGCTCGGCATAAAGGCATTACGACCGGAGTCACCGTGCTGGTGGTTGCTCTCTCTGCTTACGGCGCAAGCAAGGTCTGGATCAATTCCAGCTATTTGGAAAAGTTTGAAAAAGACAGCGATATTGTTCGAACCGACGCCTTTATCAACAAACATTTTGGCGGCACCTCGACCCTGAATGTCATTTTAGACGCCGAGGCGCCGGATGCGTTCAAACAGCCAGATGTTCTTGACGCTGTTGAGCGATTACAGATGGATGTCGAAGGCTCGCTTGATGTGGTGGGAAATTCTTTCAGCCTGGTTGATTATCTGAAACGCATGAACAAGGTGATGCATGCGGACAGCGCGCAGTATCATGTTATACCCGGCAGCAGAGAATTGGTCGCACAATATATGCTCTTGTACGAAATGTCCGGCGATCCCGACAATCTGTGGAAGGTTGTTGATTACAACTATCAAAAAGCCAATTTGACCTTTCAACTTAAAAGCGACAATTCCATTGCGTTGAACAGCGCCATCGATAAAGTAAACGAACACAAAAATGACCTTAAAGAGCACGGCATCACTCTCAATTACGCCGGCTCCGGGTACAAGGGGCTGGTGTTCACGGATTTGATTTTGCAGGGACAGATCAAAAGTCTGGCGTTATCGCTTGTTCTCGTTATTATTTTGCTTTCCATCATGTTCAAGAATGTGCGAGCCGGCGTCATCGGCGCCGTGCCAATTACCATTACTGCGGTCATCAGTTTCGGCGTCATGGGACTGCTCAACATTCCCCTGAGCACAACCACCGCATTGTTATCCAGTATAGCGATTGGCATCGGTATTGATTATGCGGTGCACTTTATTGAACGTTATAAAATTTATGCCGCTGAAACCAAAGATCAGGAACAAATCGGTCGCAAAACCATGCAGCATTCCGGCCGCGCCATTGCCTATAATGCCTTGGTGGTCATCGCCGGATTTCTGGTTCTTCTGGCATCCGTCTTCCCCCCCAACCGCACCCTGGGCGCGCTGGTTTCCATGAATATGTTTACCAGCTTTGTTGGAACTGTAACAATTATGTATATGCTCATGCTGCATTTTAATCTGTTTTTCAGAAAACAAAAGAACAAAAATTAATGGAGGTTTAAAATGAAATTTAAACATGAATTATATCGCTGGTTGCTTTTATTGTCGGTTTTGCCGGTCCTCGTGATGGGACAAGATGAACCAAGTGGTCTAAAGATTATTCAAAACGTATACAATCGTCCTACGGGTTCGGATCAGCAAGGCGAATTAACCATGACCCTTATCAACTCGCGCGGCGACCGCCGGGTTCGAGAGATCAAACAATTCATCAAAGATTATGGCAGCGAGGAAAAGAAAATTATGTTTTTCCTGGCGCCCGCCGATGTGCGCAATACATCCTTTATGAACTGGAGCTATGACGAAAGCGGCCGCGATGATGATCAATGGATCTATTTGCCCGCGCTGAAACGCGTCAAACGTATTTCCAGTGACAGCAAAAGCGATTATTTTATGGGATCGGATTTCACCTATGATGATCTCGGGGATCGGCATCCACAAGAGGATACACACACGGTGTTGCGGCGGGAAAACGTCGATGGTGTTGAATGCTTTGTCGTCGAAAGTATTCCCAAAGAAGAGGATTATATGTATTCCCGAACCATAACCTGGGTGATCCCGGATAAATGGATCGGACTGAAAAAAGAATTTTATGATCAAGACGGCGATCACTTGAAGACACTGAGCGTTGCCGCGTACGAAAACATCAAGGGCTACTGGCTCATCACTCACAGCCGGATGCACAATGTTCAAAAAGATCATACCACAGAAATGGAACTGAAAAATCTGATCATCGATGCAGGAATCCCGGATCAGCAGTTCACCGAACGCATGATGAAACGGGGGATTCAATGAACTGCACTGTAAAACAAAGACTCAACGTTATGGCCCGCAAATCCCCGCGCCTCATCCTGGCCGGCTTGATACTGTCGCTCGGTGTTCACCCGGTTTTGACGCAGGACTTGTCAATTAACGGGTATGTGCGCCATTACACCGGTGCTTTGTTGGATCAGGAAAACGAGTATTCCATTGTGCAGAATACGGTTGATCTGGATTTGCAGCAGGGCAAGGGACCTGTGGCGTTCAAGGCCAATCCGTATATTTATCATTACCGCGACCGCGAGCAGGAAATCGGCCTGCGTCAAGCATATATGGATATTTATTTCCGATCCATGGATGTGCGCGTGGGCAAACAGCAGATTATTTGGGGCAAGGCCGAGGGTGTGTTTATCACCGATATCGTATCTCCCAAAGATCTGCGCGAGTTTCTGCTTCCGGATTTTGAAGAAATCCGCATGGGCATCACTGCCGTCAAAGCGGATTATTATGTCGGAAATCATACCTTTGAACTGGTTTGGCTGCCGGTGTTCACACCAACGCGCATGCCGGAAGAAGGCTCGATATGGCGTCCAAAGATGGATTTTCCGATAACGCCGCAATTCGACAGATCACAGCAACAGGTCGAGGGATCGCTGGACAACAGTGAATTGTTTGCCAAATATTCGGCTTTGACCTCGGCCATTGATATTGAAGTCATGGCCGGTTATGCCTGGGATGATGATCCGACTTTGCATATCACCAAACAGATCGATCCGCAGACCCGGAAGCTCAGCGCCTTGACCGTCACGCCGCGGCATCACCGCCTGACGATTGGCGGCGGCAGTTTCAGTTCCACGCTCGGCCCATTGGTGCTGCGCGGCGAAGGCGCTTTTTATAGCGGCACGTATTTCAACACCGCGGATCCGGCTGTTGCGGACGCGGTTGTTGAGAAAAATTATCTACATTACCTGCTGGGGCTGGATTACAGCATCTGGGATATTCAATTGAGCGGTCAGTTTATTCAGCAGGCTATTCTCGACTATGAACCGGGCATTGATCAGGACGAGTTTGAAAACACCATGACCGTGCGGGCACGGCGCGATTTTTTGCGCGAAACGTTGACCCTGGAACTGTTTTCCTATATCGGTTTGGATCATAACGACGCCCTGATCCGACCGCGCCTGTATTATGATTTGGCTGACGGATTTGAGATTCTCGTGGGCGCCAACCTGTTCACCGGCAATCAGGGCCGGTTTGGTCAATATGAGGATAATGATATGGGCTATTTTAAAATTAAATACAGTTTTTAGGCCTGAAATGGAATATAGAGTAAAACGAACGCGGGCGCGCATCATCGAGTGCGCGCCCGCCGTTTTTTATGAGGCATGAAATCCCTGATTCTTTTGGACTTGTTTAGAGTCGCTGTCAGCCGAATCCATCCAGCCTGATAACGGAACTATAAAATGACTATGACGCCAAAACTCATTGCCGGTGTGCAATGAACTTACGCAACAGGATTGTTCGAAAGTCAGGATTCAACTGGAACCGACAGCAAATCCAAAAGTTATCGTTCATATCCACATCATTGAAAAACATACCGCTAACTCGGGCGCCGGCAGCCCGATCTCCGCAAGTCGGCCCGCGGTGAATATGTTCTTTTTCTCAAATAATGTTGTTTTCATAATTTAGTCTATCAATTCAATTTGGCTTGCAAATGTCTACTTTTTTTTCATAATTGATACGCTCGATCATGGCGAGTTGCACGGACCACAAAAAGGCCGCGTTCGTCTCCCGCCCCGCATCAGTGGATTCTGGCGAAACCTGGAAACGCGCATTTACCCAACTGACCCTTGTGTTGTTGCCGGTTCCAGGCCGCATTGCGGCGGTATAGCCGCAGGCGGGATTGGCTTTCATTTGTCGTCATCAAAAAACAGGCGCATCAAACCGGCAGCTCAAACGTCGTTTCGGCGGCTGTTCTGTTGTATGTCGCGCTGTTCCTCTTAACTCTGATTTTTTGGCGGCTACTCTAACGCTGCCCGTATGACGCAATTTGCAGCCTGCCCGGCTAATTGAACCGATCCATGCACGGATCGGGTCAATGCTGCTCTTGTTGTCTCTGTACGGTTGAATAATTCGGGTCAAAAAAGTTATGAATGATCACGACCTGGTTGAGAAAATTAAAAACGGCGACCATCAGGCGTTCAAATATCTGTTCGAACATTATCGGAACCAGGTTTTTAATGTTTGCTACCGGATGAGCGGCAGCCGCCAGGAAGCTGAAGATGCGGCGCAAGATGTGTTTCTCAAGGTATTTCATGCCATTGACACATTTCGCGGCGAGGCCAAATTATCGTCCTGGATTTATCGTATCGCGGTGAACACCTGCCTGAAAAGACAGCGCCGCAAAAAACTGGAAAACTGGATTTCGCTGGATTTTCTGTTCCAGGACGACGGGACCTTCCAACCGGCCTCGCCGGAGCAAGCACCGGATCAACACGTTGAAAATTTGCAAAAAGAACAAATTGTGCAAAAAGCCATCCAGAGGCTTTCTGAACGGCAAAAAACAGCGTTGATTCTGTTTCGTTATGAAAATTTATCCTACCAGGAAATTGCCGCGGTCATGGACATTAGTCAGTCCGCCGTGGAATCGTTGCTGCATCGCGCCAAGGACAATCTGGCGCAAAAATTAATCCCTTTAAAAAAATATTTATAATGACCGCAAGTTTTTTGAGCGGCACGGGTCTTATGTATTGAAAGAGGTATTGAAAATGGATCATAAAACGATTCAAAGAAAATTGCTGCGTTACCTGGATGACGAGTTGTCCGAAAAGGAAAGATCACAGGTGCGGCATCATCTAAAAAACTGCCGGACCTGCCGGGATGCGTTGAAAGCGATTGAATCAATGTGGGTCTCGGAACAGCCGATTGAACGGCAAACCGCCCCGCCGTTTCTGTGGACGCGCATTTCCGCACAATTGGAAGCAAAAGCAGAAAAAAAGATTTTCAAAGGTTTGAAAAAACCGCTCCGGTTGGCGCTGCGTCCCATACTAACGATCGTTGTGCTGTTTTTCATATTTTACAGCGGCATCAACCTGGGAAAGCTGATGAACGGATCATCCGAAAGCGTCACTGAAATATCAACAGCAAGGATAACGGACAATTTTGGTTCGAGTTATTTCGAAATTTTGCCCCCGGGTTCGCTCGACGCCCAAGTTTTGGCATTAGACAAAAGTGAGATACAAAAATGAAGAAAAAAGCTGTCTATTTGATTGTTGCGGTGACGCTGATAAACCTGACTGCGATGGGCACTGTCATTTATCAACGCCGGCTGAATCCGGCAAGTCCCTGCGCGCCGATGCAAGAAGCCCGATTTGAACGGGTCAAGCGCGGACTGGATTTGTCGCCTGCCCAGATCTCCCGCTTTGAGGAAATCCGTCGTGATTTCGATGCCGGAATTGATTCTTTGAATCAGTTGCTGGAAGGCGTAAACCGGCAGTTGCTGGAAGAAATCTGGCAGCCGCAGCCGGATGATGCCCGCATCGACAGCTTGCTGAACCGAATCAGCCATTTGCAGATGGAATCGCAACACCGGGTGATTGATCATTTTTATCGGTTTAAAAAAGTGCTGACGCCAGAGCAGTGGCAAAAATTTTACGGCATTGTGGCCGAACGTTTTCCCGGCAGGATGAGGAATTTTAGCCCCCGGCAGCAGGCACATTCAGAAAAGGAAAATCAATGAAATTTAAATTTACGATTGACAGGATGGATATGACAGGGATGCTCAGGCTCTTATTTTTTATATCAGTTGTTTTGCTGTCCTTTTTCCGATTAAATGCACAGGAACCGGATACGGTCGTTTTTAGCTTGAATGACTGTATAGAATCAGCGCTTAAAAACAATCCGCAGATTCTGGCTTCTGCTTTAACGGTGGATGAAAGCCGGGCGCGTGTCGATGAAGTTCAGGCCAGATATTATCCGACTTTGTCGTTAAGCGCCAGCGGCAGTCAATCAAGGTGGGATAATGGCACAGGGAGCGCCGGCGCCAGCAGCAGGGATAACTGGAGCGCTGGATTATCAGCCCGCTACACGATCTTTCAGGGGCTGAAAACGGTATCTGCTGTCAAGTCCGCCGAGGCCGGTTTTCAGGCGAGTAAAGCGCAGCATCGAACCAATCAACAGGATCTGGTAGTCAGGGTAACTGGAGATTACTATCGTCTGCTGCAGGCGGAACGGCTGGTGCAGGTAGCAGAGCAGTCTGTGCAGCGTGCACAGATGCATCTGGATTTTTCCAATGCGCTGTTTAACACCGGGCTGGCGAGCCGTTCGGATATTTTAAAAGCGAAGGTTGCCCAATCGGATGCTCAACTGGCGTTGATCCGGGCGCGCAATGCCCGATTGGCGGTGCAGGGCCAACTTAATTTGCTCATGGGACGCGCCGTGCAATTGCCGCTAAAGATCGTGGATGACCTGGAAATGGGTGGTAGTTCTGCTGATAGCGGTTTTATCACTTTTGAAGGACAATTTGAAAAATATTTGCAAATCGCATTTGAAAGCCGGCCGGAACTGGAACGAATCGACCGGCAGATTAAGGCCCAGCAGGCAAATATCCGTTTCGCCCGCGGCGA
>CAZSMC010000104.1:0-10770 GCA_964607755.1 uncultured Cytophagia bacterium
AAAAAGTCTTCACTCTTTTATCTTTTATTCACATTCATTATCAGCTGGACACTTGTCTTTTTCTATCAGGGAATCACGGGCACACAAAAACTGCCCTTCTGGCTGCCGATCGTTTATATGTTTGTTCCGATGATCAGCGTTTTTATTGTCCGCAGAACGATTGTTAAAACCGCAATCAAAAAGCCGCTTGGCATTTCCTTCAAATTCAATCGGTGGTTTTTCGCAGCGTGGCTTTTGCCGCTGGTGTTCGCTTTCGCTACGCTCGGTGTGAGCTTGCTGTTCCCTGTGGTCGAGTTTTCACCGGACATGTCCGGTTTTTTCGAACGCATGAGCGAAATGCTCAGTCAACAACAAATCGAACAAATGAAATCTCAGGCCGAACTGCTGCCGATTTCGGTGTTTTGGATCAGCGTTATTCAGGGATTGATTGCCGGCATTACCATAAACGCGGTTGCCGGTTTTGGTGAAGAACTTGG
Organism: uncultured Cytophagia bacterium; assembly: GCA_964607755.1. Classification (GTDB taxonomy): domain Bacteria; phylum Zhuqueibacterota; class Zhuqueibacteria; order Residuimicrobiales; family Krinioviventaceae; genus CAZSMC01. The sequence goes on from CAZSMC010000104.1 coordinate 477, forward strand.
CTGGCGCGGCTTGTTGTTCGACGACTGGAAATCAATGAACTTTTGGAACATATCTTTTCTGACCGGCGCAATTTGGGGCATCTGGCACGCACCGGTCATTTTACAAGGTCACAATTACCCACAGCATCCTGTCATTGGTGTTCTTATGATGACTTTGTGGTGTATTTTCCTCGCGCCGGCGTTCACACTCATTCGATGGAAATCTGGCTCTGTCATTGCAGCATCCATTTTGCATGGCAGTCTGAACGCAACGAGCGGATTGGCGTTGATACCAATCAAAGGCGGCTCGGACTTATTGGTCGGCGTGACCGGATTGGCAGGGTTCATCGTACTGGCCATTGCGAATGTCATCATCTTTGTTTATCTTGGAACCGGACAAAAAATTCAACTAAACACACAGCAGTCACAGAATGACGATGAGGAATAAACATGTTCCGGCGGCTATTCTTTTTTTCAATTATTACGCTTTTAATTTTAAACATTACTGGCGGAAAAATCTTTTCTGAACCCGTTACAAATGCATCGGATAAAGCGATACAAGCGAATCGCCCATTGCTTATGGCACATTACATGCCCTGGTATCAGACTCCTTCGGTCAGTGGCTATTGGGGCTGGCACTGGACAATGAACCACTTTGATCCCGAAAACATGGACGAAAACGGCCAGCGTGATATTGCTTCGCAGTATTATCCTTTAACTAGTCCTTACGATTCTCAGGATGAGGATGTGCTGGAATATCAGGTGCTATTAATGACTCTGAGCGGAATTGACGGCGTTATTGTGGACTGGTACGGTATTGAAGATTTTTGGGATTATGCTGTGCTCAACGAGAGCACTCAAAAGCTGTTCAGCTATATAAAAAAAGCCGGACTGAAATTTAGCATTTGCTACGAAGATCAAACCATCAAACACATGGTTGAAAATGACCATCTCTCCGTGGACCAAGCTATGCCGCACGGCAAGCAGGTTATGCAATACATGCAAGAAAACTGGTTTAAAGATGAGGCCTATCTAAAAATCGGTGAGCGTCCGGTGTTGCTCAATTTTGGACCGCAGTATTTCAAAGCGAGTTCGAATTGGGAATCGTTATTTTCTGTGCTTGAAACAAGTCCGTTATTTTTCACCCTCGATCATCGAATTCAGCCGGCCGCGACCGGTGCGTTCCCCTGGCCGCCGATGTGGGCAACCGTTGACGGTGTTTTATCTGCCGATCGGCTGGAGGAGTATTTGGACGACTTTTATCAGAAAGCGCAGACCTGGGAGGTGTTAATCGGCAGCGCTTTTCCCGGATTTCATGATATTTATGAACAAGCCGGATTGGGCTACACACACGGTTATCTCGATGCAAACCAGGGCGCAATATTCGAATCCACCTTGCGTACAGCCATAGATAACAATTCAGATATTATACAACTGGTTACCTGGAACGATTACGGAGAAGGTACGATTATCGAACCGACTGTTGAATTCGAATATCGCTATCTCGAAATGGTTCAGAATATCAGAAGTGAAATCGATTCTGCGTTTTCTTTTGACAAATCAAAGTTACGATTACCACAGCGAATCCTGGAACTAAGGCGAAAGTATGAAAATAATGCGGGCTTAAACGAGCAGTTGGACAAAGTTTTCAAAGATATTTTGGACAACAATACAAAAAAGGCAAAGGGAATTTTGGACAGTTTGTCAGCGAATATGCGCACAGAAAAGGGGAACAATATCTCTGAAGATTATTCTTTACTAGGGAACTATCCGAATCCCTTCAATTCGTCAACAAACATACATTATCGGGTGCCAAAATCTTCACAGATTAAGCTATCCGTTTTCAACAGCACAGGACAACGCATCAGCACACTCGTCGATGAACATGTAAGCAGCGGGCATCATACCATTGAATGGGATGCACAAAAATTCGGTTCGGGAGTTTATCTAATTCGTCTCACAGGAACTGAGTTTACTGCGGTTCATAAATGTTTGCTCATAAAATAGAATTCAAGATATCTCTTCCACATCTTTCCTGCCTTATAGTTCAATTAACAAACGGGATTCCCTCTTATAACCTCTAAAATTTAATCTTTTTCTGCTAAAAAAAATTGTTATTCACTTGACTTTGAAAAAATAAAGCAGTAAAATTGCATTAATGTAATGAAATGTAAAAGCATTTGAAAAATTCACTATGCAAAAATCAAATGATTTACCGCACACCATTTCATTGTTTAAAATCATTTTTAAAATTCGTTAAAAAATTAACCATAAAATAATGACATATTCTTGACAAAAAAACTTGAGGAGATTTAGAATAATGGTAAAAAAATTAATACTTTTCAGTTTAATGGTTTTTATTTTTCTGAGCTGTGCAGGACCATCACGGCAAGTTGCCCGAATCGGAGCCGATGAAACCACAGATATTAGCGGTCGCTGGAATGACACGGATTCCAGACTAACCGCCCAGGCCATGATTCAGGACGTATTGTCCCGGCCCTGGCTGGATAATTTTCGTGAACAACAAGGTGAAAAACCAGTGGTCATTGTCGGGACCATTCGCAATAAAAGCACAGAGCACATTCCAATTGATGTGTTTATCAAAGATATCGAACGCGAGCTTATCAATTCGGGACTCGTTTCGTTTGTTGCCTCCAGTGACCAGCGCGCAGAGATACGCGAAGAGCGCCTGGACCAGCAAAGTTTTGCCTCCATGGAAACTACCAAGCAACTTGCCAATGAAACCGGAGCTGATTTTATGATGCAAGGCAGCATCAACTCGATTGTTGACTCGTTCGAAGGTCAAAGAGCTGTGTTTTATCAAGTTGACCTCGAGTTGATCGATCTGGAAAAAAATACCAAAGTCTGGATGGGTGATAAGGAAATAAAGAAAATGATCAACCAGAAACGCTATAAATGGTAGCCTTAAGACGCTTTCAAGATTCATTATTAAAGGTTAATGCTAATCAGCGCAAGGATCATTCATGAAATCAAGAATGTATTTCATCGTCACGCTTGCGGTTGCAATTGTTATTGGCTGCGCCAGCACCCGCACCAATGTCAATTTTTTCGACACCATTAACGCTAATCTTCAAAAAGCAGATTTTAACGCCACCATTGCCCAGATCGAAAAAGGCCGTGAGTTAAAAGAGTACACCAAAAAAGACCGCGTTCTTTATTACCTCGACAAGGGCGCGGTTTTGTACTATATGGGTCAATATAAAGAAAGCGCTAAACATCTAAATCAAGCCGAACTTGATATGGAAGCGTTGTTCACAAAAAGTATTTCCAGTGCAGCGGCTTCGCTTTTACTTAACGATAATGCCCTGCCTTATTTCGGTGAAGTTTATGAGAACCTTTACGTCAACATCCTGCAGGCGATGAATTACATCAATCTTGAAATGTTCGATGATGCTTACGTTGAAATCCGGCGGGTGAATGAAAAACTGCAAGAACTTTCTGACAAATACAATGAACTCGTTCAAAACATGAACCAATCCGATGAATCGGAAATCAAAGTTCAAGCCAAATCACTCAATTTTCATAATGATGTGCTTGCCCATTATCTCAGTTTTTTGATTTTTCGCGCAGCCCGTGAATATGATAACTGCCGGATTTCCTTGCTGAAAATGCAGCAAGCCTGGAAAACCCATACTGATATTTACAATCATGAGATGCCCGGGTTGATTAAAAAGCAGTTGATATTATCCAGCTCCAGAAAAGAATTTATCGAACAAAATGAACAGCATCCTAAATTAAATATAGTGGCTTTTACAGGCCAGGCGCCCCGCAAAAAAGCCGTTGGCGGTAAAATTACCACCTATGAAGACGCTATCGGTATCTCGTCGCTGGAATTTCCGGTTCCTCTGCCAAACATCCCGTTTCCCGGCATGAAAGAAGGCTATCATTTCAAATTCGCTTTTCCGATTCTGGAAAAAGGTTACTCACAGGTAGATCACATCGATGCGGTTATCGATGGTCAAATGGCAGGAAGATTGCACCTTTTGGAAAATTTGGGTCAAGTGGCGTTTCATACGTTCGAGACTAAAAAGGATATTGCCTATTTAAAGACTATCATTCGCACCGTTTCCAAAGGTCTGGCCGCTGCTGAAGCCAAAGAAAAGTTACGCAAGGAAACCGAGGCAAACGATTTTTGGGGAGCTATCATGGATGCCGCCGTGGACATTGGCGTTGACGCGACTGAAAATGCCGACCTTCGTTGCTGGCGCACCATGCCAAACATGTGCTACATCGGAGAATTTAATGTCAATCCGGGAGAGCATGAAATTTTGTTGAAATATTATAACAAACAGAAACAACTATTGCACTCGCAGCGCTGGCCGGCATACAATGTAAGAAACAGCTTAAATCTGATTGATGCAGCTTTTTTAAATTGAGAGGACGTTATGAAATTCCGATTGTTCATACTCGTTTTATTATTCTTTCAATGCAGCGGTTTGCACCATCAAAACATTCAGGCAAAAGACCGGTTACCTGAATGGGTTCACAATCCACACTCCTCGTATCCGCAAAGCATGTACCTGGTGGGGATTGGCACTGGCGACACACGTTCCGATGCTGAAAACAATGCCATCGGCAGCATTTCTAAAATCTTTCAAGCCAAAGTTGATGTCGACGAGACGTTGCTCGAACAATATCTCGAATCAAATGAAGGTACACAGTTTACATCTCAAATGTTGAACAAAACTCGTGTAGGGAGTCAACAGCAGTTAAAAAATATCAAAATAGCGCAATCATTTTTCTATGAGGATGAGGGACTTTATTACGTCCTCGCTTATCTGGACAGGATGGAAACTGAGGAGCTGTATCGTGCAGATATTGAAAGAAATCACGCAAAAATAGCGGATTATTATAATAATTATCAGCAAAGCCAGGATAAACTCGGTCAGTACGCTTTTTTGCAAAAAGCGATCGATCTGCTGCACATCAATGAAATTCTTTATGCGCAATACGAGATTATCAACGTGACCGGAGAAGCCATTGAGCCGCCGGTATCGCTGAGTGAGCTAGAAAAACAGCGTATGGCGCTTTTGAATCAAATTAGCGTGGCATTAACAGTGACTGGAGAAAATCAGCAAGAAATCGCAACCTATTTGCAAGAAACGCTCGGGAAAACAGGATTCAAAATCGTGGAATCGGATGCTGATTTTTCTTTTAACAGCCACTTTGAGTTGACACCTGCAGACCTGAACCGCGAAAATATCACAGGTTACAACTGGCGGCTGTCCATCGAGGTGCGTGATCACGTCAATCAATTCACCCTCAAAACATTCACTCTAAAAAACCGTACCATGGGCATCTCGGACGATCAGGCGATGGCGAAAATCATGACTATCGTTCAAAAAGAATTAAATAACAATTTCTATAACCAATTTATGGATTACATTCGCAAACTTTAAAAACTCATTCAACCGAAAGGAGAACCAACATGAAACGTGTTATGTATTTGGCTGTCATTTCTGTATTGGCTGTCATCTTGATTACAGGATGTGGTGGTGGCAACAAGCTGGCCAAACAATCCGGCATGGAAACATTCGAAGATCCATTCCAGGACATGACAAACGAATCTCTTACCATCATCGATGCTGGTGGTGTGGCGGCTGTTGGGCAGGCTACATCGGCGCGACAGGATTTGGCCAAGAAAAAAGCTGTGACCGATGCCAGAGGCCAGTTAGCCGAGATCTTCAACACCAAAGTCCAGCGTATGAACAAGCAATTCCAGGAAGAAATCGGCAGTGCTGATGATTCCGAAATCAACGAAGCGTTTACCACAGTCACAAAAACATTAACCAGCCAGGTCTTGCAAGGTGCGATAGCGAAAAAAGCTAAATTTTACCGCGACAAAGAAAACGGCCAGTTCACCTGCGGTGCCCTGGTAGCGATAGAACCAAACAAAGTCAATTTATCTATTTTAGATGAATTGCAAAATCAGAACAAAAAATTATACGAACGTTTTCGCGCTTCCCAGGCTTATGAAGAGCTGAGAAAAGAAATGGAAGCCTACGAACAACAACAATGATATTGCTGTTTCGTTCAAGCGGGAAGCCTGGTACTTCCCGCTTTTTTATCTAAAATGATTATGATTTTGAAAAAGAGAATTAACCTGGCTATATTTTTCTGTTTATTCATTTTCAGCACACCGTCTTTTTCTGCCCAGGAATACCCGGAATGGTTTCTCTATCCCAGAAAATTCGATCAAATTATTGTCGGCTACAATTATACCGGACTTTCCGCACGCGAAGACGCGGCATACATGCATTGCGCCTTTCGGGACTGCATTGTCAAAGGCTATCTCGAGTTCTTTGAAACCCCTCAGGCTGACGGGATTCTGAAAAACAGCAATTATTATTACTGGTTTTCCCAGGATTCTGTAGCGGACGTTCAAGAGCGGTTGTACAGGCTGGAAAAATTTGTTTTTAATGTGATTACTGGTGATTATATCGCCGCATTTTGCCAGGATTCGTGCTCGATCAACTTTTCACCTCCGCTTCCAAGAAATAACATTCCCAGACCGGAATGGATTAACCATTCCTATTTTAAAGGCTCGGGCTATCACTATGGCGTAGGTATGTACACTGCTCAAGGCCGCGAAAACGACGGCTGGAAAACAGCCGAAGAGCAAGCGATTTTCAGTATTCTAACGAATATTGCCGTTAATATTCACAAAACCAGTATCTCAGAAAAAAGCTCAGCATATCCCACTGACCAGGCATTCGAAGAAATTCTCTTTATGAGTGTTTATTTTCATTTAACAGATATAGAAATTATAGAACGATATCCGGATGTAAAAAATCAGCTTTTTTATGTGTTGGTGAGGATTCCGGAATCAGGAATTCATTCACCCATTATTAAAAAAGCAGCTCCATCCGAACAAATAAGAAAAAGTGTGAATTGAATATATCAACGTGACTCATGTTAATCAAAGAGGAACACGTCATGAAAAAACTAATAGTTGTCCTCGCATTTTTCGCCATTATTTTTGTGGCGCAAAACGTGTATTCACAACAGGATTACCAGGAATGGTTAAAAAAAGATCAGCAAGAGTACCAGGATTATTTAGAGGAACAAGACAAAGCATTTCTGGAATTTTTGAAAAAGGACTGGGAAGCATTTCAATCGTTCAAAGGCATGAAAGCGGACACTGCGCCCAAACCGGACACCATTCCAGTCGCTCCCGAACCTGAACCGGCTCCACCCGAAGAAGCGGAACCTGCAAAAACTGAAAAAGAACCGGAAAAAACCGTAACGATACCGGCATTGGACCTACAGCCGCCAGAGGAAGCTCCCAAACCGGAAACGGGAATGATAGCGCCAGCGCAGCCCAAAGTCGAACTCGATTTTTTTGACGCGAAATGCACTGTTAATTTTAACAAGAACGTCAATTGGTCTCCACGCCAACCGCTAAACAACAAGACCATTGCGCAATCCTATGAAGCTCTGGCCAAAAGCAATTATAAAACAACGCTGAATCAATTCGTCCACATCGCCAAAAGTCTGGATTTGAATGACTGGGGGTATTTGTTGCTTTTCCATACTTTTAGCGAAAAAGTTTCTCCAGGCGATCTGAATGCTCAAATCATTATGGATTGGTTTCTGTTAACAAAAGCCGGTTATGATGTGAAACTCAGTTATCAGGATGATCAGCTTTTTCTGCTGATCCCAGCGCGACACACTATTTACGAATTACCTTATGTGACGATTAATAACAATCGGTTTTATTTTATCGAATTCGATCATGAACTGGACACCAGCAAGCGGATTTACAGTTATAGCGGCGATTATAGCCCTTCACAATCACCGTTCGATTTATCGCTACGGGTGCTGCCACGTGTGACACGCAAGGAAGAGCAAAAGCAATTGCAGTTCACGTACAAAGGCGAGAATATCCAGGTTAACCTGCACTATACCCGCGACGCTGTTGATTATATGACTGATTATCCGCAAACACAACTCGATATATTTTTTCAGTCCAATCCATCTGCCCGGTTTCAGCAATCCCTCATCCAGGCGTTGCGGCCATACGTGGAAGGGAAAAGCGAACTGGAAGCGGTGAATTTTTTATTGCGATTCACGCAAACCGCATTTGATTATAAAACGGACGATCAACAATTTGGATATGAAAAATATTTGCTGCCGGAAGAGACGCTTTATTATCCCAGCTCGGACTGCGAGGACCGTTCAATCCTGTTTGCTTTTTTGGTCAAACGGTTAATTGGCGTCAAGGTGATTGTCCTGGACTATCCCGGCCACGTGTGCACAGCCGTGAAATTCTACCGTCACCCCTCCGGGGCTTATGTCGTTCACAACGGCCAGCGCTACACCATTTGCGACCCGACTTATATAAACGCATCAGCCGGCATGGTTATGCCCACTTTTGCGGCGGTGCGGCCGGAAGTTATAGAATATGATTGAGAAGATGCTCTAGCCGAATGGAAATTATAACAACTCTCGTGCCAGGCCTCGGGCTTGGCATGTACAATGGCTCTCTGCAATGCATTGCGATTTTCCGTTAAATATCCATCTCGGTTAATGTTTCAGGGAGGATATGGGCATTGGGTGGTGCAGTGCATTCCCGGATGGTTACTGCCGATTTTCTGCATACGCATGCCTCCCCAGCCCGAGGCTGGCAATGAGATTCAAAAGAGTTTCACTAGCTGTTTTTATCTTTCCGTGACGATCTTGTTGCTCGCGTATGTGCATATCAATTTGTTCTTGATTTTCATAGTAATATGAATGTGCATCATGAAACTGCTCTGGCAATATCCAATACACGATTTCCAGTACCGATAGCAATTTGATGAGCACCATGCTTACCACTATATATATCTATGAATGCATAGCCTGTTTTTCTCAACAGATTCCTTTTCAAAGAATGTTACAAATCGAAAATTGATCGAATAGATTCTACTTGGCTAATGCCTATAAATTCAACAATATTATTTTCGTAGCGCCTATAGTAACTTTCTTTTATCGCGGGACTAACAACATAATTATGGCCATTTGGATATAGGGACCTGAAATATGAAAGGGAATCAGCCTCAAACTGATCTGGATTGATTTTGCATTCAATAACGTGAACCTGATCGGAATGTGGTATAACAAAATCAATTTCCCGATCAGACTTGTCCCGCCAATAAAAAATATCTCGTTCTGGAATATATGATCTCAAGGTATCCAAAACAAGATGCTCCCATAACAGTCCTCTGTCTTCATCTCTTATTGAATTCACCCCCTTGACAAATGTGACAAAACCGGTGTCAAATCCGTAACATTTGGGACGTCGTATTATTTCCCGGCGTCCTCCACCAAAAAAAGGTTTTATCAAAAAAAGTGCATGCGCAATCATCAATGCCTCAAGATAAGATTTGACTGTAGGGCGTGTGAGTTCACAGTGCTTCGCCAAATTGGTATACTCTAGTAATCCGCCGCTTTGCAAAAATATTAAATGCATCAGCTTGATAAAACCTGCACGATTACGAATATTGAATAATTCCTGAATATCACGGGCAAAAAAACTATCCATCCATTCTGAGTAAAATGACATATCCATATTCTTGCAAAGTAATGCTTCGGGTAATCCGCCCCGCAAAAGGCGGCCATCAAAATCTTTTACCTTGAAATTCTCGATACATTCCTGCCATAAAACCGGAGGTAGATAAATGTTGATCTTGCGGCCAGTCAAGCTATCGCGAAATTTTTGAGTCGCTGACAACGTTGACGATCCAGTTGCCAGTATCTTTAGATGAGCATATTCATCCGCGGCAATTTTCAATAATAAACTCGGATCTTCAATCCGATGTATTTCATCGAAAATTATCATATCATTTTCGACATGATCATAAAAAAATTCAGGATCTTTTAGCTGCCTTGCTGTTGAGGGCAAATCACAGTTCAAATAGAGTGCATTCTTGAACATTTTTGTCACTGTCGTTTTACCGACACGCCTAACCCCGGACAGCCACACGATAGAACGTTGGGCCAAAGCTTTTCGTATTTTTTCTATCCAAAAGGGGCGCAGAATCATAATGAATTCCTATTTTACATTTAGTCGTCTAAATGTAAAATACATTTTCACAAAATACAAGAATTTTTCTAAATTAACCTTACAACTGCTGCGAATTTCCATTATCTCTATATATATCGGTTAACGTCCGAAGCCTGATATGTGCGTTGGATGATGCAGAGCATGGCCGGATGGTTAAAGCTGCTTCTATGTACACGCATGTGCACTCAGCCAGACAGCCTGTGTGAAAACGGGAAAAATTTTGATAATGGGATTGCACTTGGGTCTATT
>CAZSMC010000105.1:0-10472 GCA_964607755.1 uncultured Cytophagia bacterium
ATAAAAATAACAACTTTTCGCTTAATGTCAAGAAAATTATTAACTTTGTTGAAAAACAATTTTTTTGAGATTTTTAAAAACCTACAATTGAATAAGGAGAGTATTCTAAATTCTGATTGGAAGAAACTTTAGCAATTAATATAATTTTTGTAACTACTCACCACCCCCACAAGAAAGTGGGGAACCTTGAAAAACTTTATTTAATGCATCCAATGGATTTAGATTATGTTTTTTTACAGAGGAAATATAGCATCGAATGCGACAAAACATATCAGCACCCTTTTAACTTCGAAAACAGCCGGAAATTTTCTGGTGCAATTTTATCATTCGAAGATCACGTTCAGAAAGATTGTTGTCAAAAGGGACATTGAAATCGTACATAAATGCCAATACTTTTTCCCTATGCTCGTTTAATCGGTCGAGCAATCGTACGGGCTCGCTTCTTTTAGGTCTGCCCCTTTTCGGTTTTTTTTGTTTTTTATCCGGCGGAGGATTCGCTTCGTAGCCGGCTTGAATTAATTTTTGATAGTTGTTCTCAAAACCATGGATCACATGAGATGCCAAATCATCACCATGGGACCTGACAGAGTCTACCGTATCCTATTTCAACAAAACCATCTTTTTAATATCCTGATATTCGCCAGCCTGAATACGGATATAATACACGCCAGAGCTGACGCGAAGATCCTCGTTGTTATCCCCTTTCCATGGAAACTCGTAATACCCCGGAGCAAGTTTTTCGTTCACCAGGGTCTTGACTTCCTGACCGCGTATATTATAGATACGAGCTGTAGTCTCTACCGCCTTTGGCAGTTGAAACCGGATCCGGGTTTCCGGATTGAATGGATTCGGAAAATTCTGCAGCAATTGAAATTCCTGCGGAATGTCCACATTTACTTTTAGCGCTTTGCTCTGATGCCTGTTTCCACTCGTGCTGACGTCTTCGAGCTTGTAATAATATGTCCGGCCAGCCACGGTTGACGTATCGATAAAAGAGTAGATACCTTTGTCATTGCTCTCAATCAGATTCGCGTTTATTTTTTTATAAGAACCGTCAGCAGTTAAACTTCTCAATACTTCAAATCCGGAATTGTTGATTTCGTTCGCGGTTTCCCAATCCAATCTCACACCTTCAAATGGCAAACAATCCGCCTGGAACGAGCTCAATTCCACACGCGTGACCATGGTCGACCACGTTAAACTGTCCGCTGAAACGCCGTCTGTAACAACCACTTTGATGTTGTGGTTGCCGCGTGAATATTTTGTACTATAAAACGTGAACACTGGCGCATTAACCGGTTCTTTGATATTATCCACAAACCAGCTATAGTTGAGAATATTTGACGCCTGATCTGTAACGCTAATGCCAAACTCGACACTTTGGGGTTTGCGGATTTCCGGCATCTCGGTTGGATAGTAAGAAAATATCTTGATATGCGACGTCACATTGATGACCACAGAATCGACATCAAAGCCTTTCATATAACCGCTCTTGTTATCTTCCACACGGAATGAAACTGTCCATTGCCCTTTCTGAGATACAGTCGGGGTCCATGAGAATATTTTTGTATCGGCATTAAATGTAGCGTTTGCCGGTTTATTAATAACCTCATAACGAAGTGGATCGTTGTCTGCATCTTCGGCGGTCACATCAAGTGTGAAAAGTTCGTTGTAATTGATGGTCACACTGTCCGGCACATTACGAAATTCAGGAAAAGCATTGTCCACACCATTGGCATAAAAACGGATGAAACCCGGCTGCAAGCCGACTTTTGTTGCCAGCAATTTATTGACATCGTTTTGGCCGATAACCCATCTGGTCGATGCCAGACCGGAGCTATCAGTTTCTGCCTTGCTGTTAGGGACAAAACCGGATTTGCCTTCCGTGGCAAAGTAGACCGTTTCGTTCGGCACAGAATTGCTGTACTGATCTGTGATTTTGACAACGACAGGATAAACGAGTTCCCGTCCCCGGGTCATGCTTTGTTCATCACCTGAATTTTTGAGCAGATATTTTGCCGCATCGCTGGTTCCGTGAATATGAAAAATAACACTGCCGACCAGATCCGGTGATGTCGCTTTGAAAACATACTCGCCGGTTTTCTCGCCGAGACGGATTTTTGCGGCTGCTAATCCGTTTTCGTCAGTAGTGACAGTCTTGGGATCAAGCACCGCAGCACCATTGACCTGAGTGGGTTGTTCTTCCAGTGTAAAAGCGACACGCACGCCGCCGGAAGGATTGCCATGGCTATCCTGGGACTGGATCACTACGAGATCGTTATACTCTTTGCCAACCACAGCATTTTGAACCGGGCTTGTCGCTGCCAGTAGGGTGGTTGCATCATTCGCCAATCCGAACGCAGTAAAGATGACGGATTGAGAGTTTCCGGTTAATTGTGCCATAATTTGATGCATGCCACTGCGTTTGATAAATTTGTAGGTGATTTCTGCATAGCCACGTTCGTCAGTAAAGACAAGATTGTCACCGAGGAATTCGCCATCTGCCTCGCCCAACGTTTTAAAAGTGACTGGCGTGTTCCACACCGGAACACCATCTCGATCTACGACCTGAACCGCAAAGGGTTCATCAAGAGTTTTGCCAATTTTTGCAGAAAGGCTATCGCCGGAGACTTTATTCACTGCAAACGGCGGAGGCGCCACCCGGGAGGTGCCCAGAAAAGCGACCTTAACATCACTGTGCTCAGGATTATTCAAGGAAGCGTAAATAAGATAGCTTTCATTCTCTTTCGGGCCGCATACCAGATGGGCGGCTGCCAGACCTGTCGAGTCTGTCATTTCATAGTAAACACGTTGCCGGTTTTCATAAAAATAGCCGCCGCCGGTTTTAATTTCGAATTTGATCTCTTCGTACGGGACAACATTGCCGAACTTGTCATTGGCAATAACCTGAAGCGAATCTCTTAACATGGCTCCCTGATTGCCAACAAATTCATTGGTGGCATTGGCAACTTTTAGCTGGGTTGCAGCGCCAGGTTTGACATCAAGCGTGGCACAGCAAATTTCAATTTCCGGATGTTCCGGCAAGCGTGCAGCGACATGAATTTGTCCCACCTTTGTTGCCCGAACCTTGCCGATAGTTTGACCATTTGAATCTGTGCGTGCGCCCGGTTGTTCGAACAATACGCCATCATCTTCAGAGAAAAGTTCCACCTCTTTGTTCGGTACGCGGTTGCCAAAGGAATCGACAACTGTGACCGTGACCACCGCGTAAGATTCTCCGTCTGCCACAAGTCGTCCTGACGCTGAAATGAACGAAGAGTCTGCTAACGGCGTACTTGGCAGTACATCAACAGTCACAGTGTCCGGTGATCCCGGCAGATTTCCGCCGTCGCATTCCAGCAGATTTTTCTCGCCGACTTTGTGTCCCACGTACCATGTTTCCCGCGCTTGACCATTTTTGGTCTCGATCGAACTGTAAGTATAGTTAGTCGAGCCGAGATAACCATTGCCTTGCAACACTGAAAACTGGATACGATGGCCGTCTATGCGATTGCCACCTTGTTCTGCATCGTAAGCTGCCACGCGAACAGTGACCGATTGTCCGGCAATAACAGAAAGCTGATCTGATGACAATAATTCGATGCGTTTTGCCTGTGTCGGCACACCCCAAACAAAAACTGAAATAGGTGACGGCTCCAACGGATAGCCGTTGTTGTCAACGGATGAAATTCGCACTTGATTGTCACGAATAATCGGAATAAAACCAGCATGCGCGTATCCCTGATCATCTGTTTTGACTTCAACGTGGGGAGCCTGTTCACCGTTGACCTCAAAAACTGCGCTTTCGTCACTATTGTGATGGGACACGTCAAAGGTCACGGTGTGATCAGCAATCGGATTTTCAGCAACATCCGTCACTCTGACGGTAATTGGTATTTTTTGTCCGGCGATGGAAGTGTCGCCCGGCGCATTGATGAGTTTGAGATAACGCGGATTTCCTTCTGTCAGCGTTACAGTAAACAGAACCGGTGAATTGTTCAACGCGCTGCCGTTCCGGCGGGCATGGGCCTGCAGATTGTAGGTATCCGGGACTCGTGCCAATTTCCAGAACACTTGAGTTTTGCCGTCTTTTTCTGTTTTTACTGTTACAGTGTCCTGATTATTGACCGTGGCTGAACCACTGGTTATCTCAAAATAAACAGGCAGATTCGGAATGGCATTGCCAAATGTATCCTCGACCCTGACTTTGGGATGCAATACCACATTGGTTGCACCGACTTGCTTTACCCACACGCTGTCACCAACCGCATAAATCCGGTGCGGAGGAGCAGGTGTTGCAGAAGCTACAAATGTTACAGGCGAAATATTTGGGTAATTCGGTACTTGAACTTGTAGTGTGTCACTTTCTTCGCCTGCTGTGGAGCCCAGCGTAAGGAACGTCCAGGCCTGGCCGAATTCATTCGTGTATTTTGAAATGGATTTTTCACCTTCAACTGTGCCGTCAGCACTCTCGATCCGGAAAACAACTTCAGTGTTAGGTACCGGATTATTGAATTTATCTTTGATAACAATGACAAATGAATCTTGACATGCGGTGAGAACCCGGGCTTTTTGCACCGGATCATCGCCCGAGACTTTGGCAAGTGATGCCGGGTCCTGCGGCTTGACAATGCCGCGGAATTCAACCGGACTGTTCTGCAAGTGCTGATTATTGTCCTTTAATGCTGTTGCGCTGATCAGATTCCGAACGGCGGTATTCGTTCCCATATAATAATTGACCATGGCAATACCTGAAACGCTGTCAGAAACCACGTTTCGCGAGGTGGCATTATTGGAAAAATAACCGTCGCCTTGCGTTACAGAGAAGGTTACCTTTTGTCCCGGTTTTGGATTGTCAAACTGATCGGTTACTTTGATGCGCAGAGGAACCGGCCCGGTCCCGGCTTTTTCCGAGAAACTAACCGGTGATTCTGATTCGATCTTTTGAGCCGCTGCCGGAAGGGCTTTGGCGTGAAACTCAACCGGGCTTATATCCGGATAATCCTGAACGTAAACCTGAACGGTTTGTATACCGGCTTTTGTTCCAAGGGTAAAAAGGGCCGACGTTTTGCCATTGTTGTCTGTGTTTCGAATGACAGAATCGGCGCCATAAAATTTGCCGCCACCGGCGATTGTTTTGAATACCACCCTGGTGTTGCTTCCGACCGAAAGATTAAAGGGATCGAGTATCTGAACATTAAAAGCTTGACCGAGTTGGCTACCGACCGTACTCTCTTGCATGGGCATGTCGCCGGATAGTTTGACGATTCTGTTTGGTGTCGGCTGAGTCACGTTCAGGTTGGTGAAAATCCGGTATCCCTGAGGCAGCGCGGGAATGCCATCCACACGGATTTGATGGTTATCAACGACAGAGCCGGCAGTGTAGGTGATGCTGGCAATGCCGTTCTTATTGGTTGTGATGGTGGTATCTGCATTAGAAGTGCTTGTGCCAATGCGTTCCGCAAAATTGCCATCACCATTTACCACCTGGAAACGCACCTCGTAATCCGAAATGCCGTTGCCATACTGGTCGGTCACCCGCGCTTCGATCGGATCATCGAAAATGTGCCCGGCTCCGATTGTTTGATTCTCACCTGACTGTTTGACAAGCTGATAAGGATCATCAGGCAACGCAGTGGCGATAAAAGTGACCGGTGCATTATCCAGAGGCACACCTGGATTCACCTCAACCTGGTGCAGATTAACACCTGCAGAATCGCCCAGTGTGTAAATAACCGAGGCATAACCGTCCGCCTTTGTAGTGTCGATTTTTATTTTTGTTTCGCCATCGACTGTGCCGTTTCCTGAGATAATTTCAAATGGCACCGGAAAATTAGGCACCGGATTGCCTCGTTCATCATTGACCTGTACTTTCAGGGGAACAGGTAAGGTTTCTGTGACCCGGGCCTGCTGATTATTTCCGTCGATTTCAAGAATTTCTACAGGAATGCCTTCTCCGGCCACGCCGCGGAATTCCTGCGGCGAAATATTCGGATAATTGGGCAGCGAAACCGAAACGGTTGTATTCTCAGTATAACCCAATTTCAATTGCGCTTCAGCCACACCTTGTTGATCGGTGAAGACTTTCTTTTTTACCCGGTTGTTAAAGGTGCCGTCACCTTCGGTGACAGCAAATTGAACCATGACTCCACTGCAATAATTGTTGAATTTATCGGAAAGTTGAACTGAAAAAGATTCAGATAAAAGTTCTCCGGCCACGCCGGTCATGGTTGACTGAGAGGTGCGGACCATTTCAACCGGGTCGCCTGCCAGCGCTGTTAACTGAAAAGTCAAACGGCTGTTATTCGGCACCTGAGGCGCGTACGCTTCAATTTCAACCGGACCTGCCTGCTGGCCAAAAGTGACATCGGTTGACGCAAAACCCTCAAGATTGGTGATATTGGAAAACATTTGTGTAGTGCCACCCAGCCCGGTCGGATTGTAACCAGGATTGGCTGATAGGAGAATTTTGTCAATCCAGGTGTTTGCTTCCCGGTTTTTAATGACCAGATCGACAAATCCTTCATTTAGGGTTGTGTGACCGGGCCATTTATACCATACCCAGGAACCTGTATGCTGGAAATCCCACCTGTGTGATTGCGTGGTATCGCGAATGGCAAAGTAACATGAATTTTCCGTACCGCTATGTGCGTAAACCCGTAAATAAAGATAATAAGTATCACTCCTGGGAATATAAATTTTATACGTCGACTGTCCCTTGTTATTGGCATTACCGATATTGGGAACATAGATAAACTTGCCACCGGACGCATTGGATGCGCTGGAGGAAATCATCGGTTCCTGCAGATTTCCGCTCTCTGCTTCCATCCACACGTTGCCGTTGAACTGTTGAGCGATAGAATCAGCGCTGAGGTAAGCCTGGCCAGAGAGGACGGAATAATCCACATAAACACCGGACACACCCTGCCCATTCACATCGCTTACTTTGACGGCAAGAGGGATAGCCATTTTTTCTTCGATCTTGCCGGTCTCGTTCTCACCAGTATGAACAGCCATGCTATGCGCTTCGAGCGGTGGAATAGCCACGCAAAAGTGCGAGATATCATTGCTCATGCCGCCGTACAACATGACACCGGAGTAAAGTTGCTCTGCAATGCCTTGCTGTTTGTTGGGATCGTTTACCTGGCCAACCCAGTTGTCGTTGATAAACACATTAAAAATATTGCCCATAGTCACATTTCTGGAAAACTTGATGCGCAGCTCATCTCCCTGTGCAGGAGAGGGAGCTTCTTCAAAAAAGAGTTTTTGATCCAGTACACCTTGCTGGGCTATACCGTTTTCAATGATTTCAAGATAAACTTTACGGTCACGGACGCGTACGAGGTATCCGCTTGCGTTTTCGTAATTCGGTGTGTCCAAAAGCATAGCCACACCGCTGGCATTTACCCCGTTGTTGTCGGCATATTCAGACCATGTTAATGATGCTTCTACTGACGGCGCGTTTGGATGGTAAGCCACTTCTTTGAATATAGCCAGATCGCTCCAGCCAGCGTTTGGATTTGTGTTTTGTAGAATGCAGTCTGTTGCCTGATAATTCGGCGACGCACTCCATTTCGGCAATTCAGGATCGCAAAAATCATCGCAATATTCGATACCACTGGTCGAGGTTTGTACAAAAATGCTTTCGGATAATGGACCGATGTGTCCGGCTTCATCATAAGCCCGGATGGCAAAGAAATATTCCTGATCTGGTAATAGGTTTTCAACCACCGTTCTATCTACAGAGCCGGGAGAGCCTGGCTTGCCCACAGACACAAGTTTGCCTTGATTGAAATTTGTCGAGGTTAGCTCAAAAGTGGCGTAACGCAGTTCATAAACGGCTGCGGATCGCGACACGCCGTCGTCACTGGGCGCATACCATTCCAGTTGGACGTTTTGTGAATTGATCGCAAAAGCGCGTTTCCAGGAGATTCGACTCGGCGGACTCTTATCCGGGTTGCTTTGATTGATTAAATCCGAAATTGCCAGTTCATAGCGAATTGCCATGTTTTCGTAACCACCGTCACCCGGATGCACACCGTCAAACAATTGGGCCGTGGAAACAGCGGTATACATATCGACGATGCTCAGATTATCTGTCGGTGGATTGTCAAAATACATTTTTTCGATTTGGGCGTTGAAGAGCCGGATTTTTTC
This sequence comes from uncultured Cytophagia bacterium, assembly GCA_964607755.1. GTDB lineage: Bacteria > Zhuqueibacterota > Zhuqueibacteria > Residuimicrobiales > Krinioviventaceae > CAZSMC01. The sequence continues at coordinate 8,158 of CAZSMC010000105.1, forward strand.
TTCTTCTGTACCTGCTACTATTTTAGGAATGATTTTACAGACCAGGATGTATCGCACGCTGGGTTGCTGTGCAATGGTTTCGAGCAAAGAACGCAATTTCCCCGATGCTGTGGCCGGGTCTGTGTACGGTCCGGGTTCATCGCGCCCTGTGTTATTTGTTCCCAAATGCACAAGCACCATATCCGGATGATATGTACTCAGCGGCCAGGTCACATCCATAGAGCCCCCGGGTAAAAAATCTTCTATTTTGGCACCGCTTTTAAAAAACCCATTAAAAGGTGCGCCGTGAGGTCCGACAAATTCCACACCATACCCGGCATTGTTCAGGTTCTGCAAAAGAGGTTGCCGAAAACCGTTGTCGGTGCTGCTCCCTTCACCGGCTGTAATCGAGTTACCAATCGGCATTATTTTTAATGATTGTGCAAATGAAAAAGACGTGAAAACTAATGTATATGAGAATATGAGCAATAACACACATTTGAAACGCAATGCGGCCTCCACTATGATAAATCGATCATGATTTGACACATTTTTATTCAGTTTAAATTTGCAAAGACTGTACCGTTACAGCCTGGAAATTCAACCCTATAAAGTTGCGAATGATTATTTCTTTTAAGTATAAGTCTAAAAATATTAACAATTTGTAAAAATGTGAAAAACCTAAAATATACTCAATGAATTTGTCAAGATGATCTAACATGAAAAGGGGGGTGAAAAAAGTCCCGATTGTTCCACTTAAATACACTCGGGTTCGGAAATGTTACAATTTAAAAAAGATACAATATCCGGGCAGATAATTTCGGACCGCTGTAATTGTCAGTTCGGCCAACTTTGTTGTTAAACATGGCGTAAAGGAATTGATATTCTGCAGAGAGGGCAAAGTGTTGATGAAAGCGCCAGTTCAGGCCGGCGCCAACATCGAATCCCCAGCCGGCGCGATGAAGCGGCACCTGGCGGGAATTTGTACCGGTCGGTGTTTCACGCGACCAGATCGCAGCAACACCATAGTTTACATAAGGACTCAACCGGGATTCCGGTAAAATGATGTGAAAAAGACTACAGGAAAGGTGGCGGATTGTCACTGACTGCAGGTTAATGTCTTGCAGGTTTTCCTGCTGCCACTGAAAAACAGAAAATCGCAACGCATGAGTTGCGAACAGTTTTGCCATAAAGGATAAACCGTGATAATACGACGCGCCCTCGACGTTTTTCAAAGGCTGGGTAGGAAAATTATCCAGAGAGCTTGGCTTCCAGATGCCATAATCAACACTGATGTTGGTGGACAGATTAGACTCCTCAGCGCTCGCAGCAACGGCGAAAAGAAGAAAAAGAATTGTCAGAACAGTTTTCGGATGTCGTAATGTCATAAGAGCTAATCACAATTTCAGATACAGTCTTTTTTTCTTGTTTTAATTTAACTCGTTGTGACGAATAATTGCAACAAATGTTTCATCCTGTTTATTCGGATTTCTGTTCGTTCTCTGCCGGTGGCTTAAAGCCAATCGGCTGATTCATTCGCGCGGATTCCGGTATCTTGTCGATTTCGCCATATTGACTTTCATATTTTTTAACATTCTCTTCAAGTGCCTTTAGAAAAGATTTTGCATGTTGAGGTGTCATGATAATTCGCGAATAAACTTTTGTTTTCGGAGCGCCGGGAAGAACCCGGGTGAAATCAAAGACAAATTCTGCAGATGTATGTGAAATAAGTGCCAGATTGGAATAAATACCTTCAGCTTCTTTTTCACCGAGTTGGATATTGATTTGCTGGGGCTGTGGTTTTTGATTCTGACTCATATTTTTTTCCTCCTGTTTTGATCAATATGAAAAGATATTTCATAATTGGTAGGATGCAAATTAAGAAAAGCTATTATTTGAAAACCGTTTAAAATATAAAAAGAAAAGAAGAATCGCAAAGGATTTGTACAATCTGAGGTGAACTTGTTCCAGTTAGCATAAAAATGGATCACTTTTTAATCTAATGTTTTCCTGTCGAATGGATATGTCCCATTTTTTTGTGAACGTCGATGCTGATAAAAAATTTTTGTCCTTTTAAATTAATAGTCTTATTTTATTCCATGACAGATCCTTTCATTTAATATAATGAAATGGATCTGTCTTTTCATTTACTTTTTAAACATACAGTCTTGTTAAGAACGCTGGCCGATGTTGCGTTCCCAGCCAGCAGACTGGGAACGAGGCTAATTTATGGCTAGCGCTTGAGAATACGAAACATCGCTTGCCATGTTGTGGTATGATGTGACCCGGAGAGTCACATTCAATCGTAGGTCGACGAGTTCGTCGACACATAAAAT
>CAZSMC010000106.1:0-10400 GCA_964607755.1 uncultured Cytophagia bacterium
TTAGAGACCCAAGATACTTTTTGCAGAGGGTGTAGAAACCAATGTTTTCAATGTATTTGATAAAGAAAAACAGGCCGCCGCGGAATTGTTCATTTCTCAAATTGTGTATGAAGTAGGCTTTAATTATCCATCTTATTTCTCTCAGAAGTTTAAAAAACAGTTTGGTATGACCCCAAAAGAATACAAACAAAACCTTATCTACGAAAAAGCGAATTAACACACATTTCGTTTAAAATAAACCCCGTTTTTCAACATATGTGATAGTTTTTATAAACATATGTGCAAGTATTGTGTGTTTTAGAACAGTATATTTTCTCAAGGATATTAAAAAAAGGAATTCTAATGCATCACAGGTGTAAACCAAGAGGTCACATAATGAAACACAAGAAGGTCATTTCACATGTATTTTTTACATTGGTTTTGTTGTTGATCCCCTTGTTATTCGGATCACCAACAAAGGGAGTGATTCAGGGTAAGGTAACGGACCGGGAAAACGGAGAGCCTCTGCCGGGCGCCAATGTGATCATTGACGGGACCAGCCTTGGGGCCGCAACAGACCTAAAAGGAAATTACACCGTATTAAATGCACCGGTAGGCGAACAGCTATTGCGTGTAACCTATATCGGATACAAATCGGATTCGGCAAGGGTAAACGTTCAGCCCCGGGAAAAAACAGTAAAAAACTTTGAACTGGTTTACAAGGTTATAGAAGGCCAAACGGTGACGGTAACCGCTCAGGCTGAAGGCCAAATTGCGGCCATAAACCAGCAGTTATCATCCAAGACTATTGTAAATGTGGTGTCTAAAACTCGTATACAAGAACTTCCTGATGCCAATGCGGCTGAATCGGTCGGGCGTCTGCCGGGCGTTTCTATTGTGCGTGACGGGGGTGAAGGGAACAAGGTGGTTATTCGTGGTTTACAGCCCGAAATGAACCTGGTGACGGTAAATGGTGTTCGCATGCCGTCTACAGAAATAGTTGAACGAAGTGTGGATTTGAGTATGGTGTCATCCAACATGCTGGATGGTATTGAATTAAAAAAGGCATTAACACCGGACCAGGATGCTGACGTAATTGGAGGTACCATTGATTTGCAAGTAAAAAAAGCCAGCGAACAGGATATATCATTGATGGTCCAAAAGGGATATAACGGTCAGCAGGATAATTTCAGACCCTTAAAAGGTTGGTTGAATTACAGTGACCGGTATTTTAATAATAAGCTGGGTATTATGGTATCCGGGAATTATGAGCTGGCTGACCGGAGCTCTGACCGGTTCCGTGCAAATTATGATGTGCAGGGCAATCCGGACCCCGGTGAGGAATTTAACGAGGATATCAAGGTCACGAGCGTCAGATTGTCTGACAGAATCAACACCCGTATGCGCTATGGCGGGGCATTGATGATGGATTACAAACTGGAAAATGGTCAGCTTATGTTGAATACCATTGCCAGTCGTCTGGACAATGAAACCTATACTTATCAGGATGGTGTGGATTTAGGCGAACGCATCCATGATTTACGGTTTATTAAGGACCACTATACCGTGGATTTCCTGTCCAATGCCTTTTCCGGTGAGTATTTGTGGTATGGCCATAAACTCGATTTTATGGCTTCACATGCTGTTTCCAAACGGAATAATCCTATTAATTATTATTTCAGTTTCCGGGAAAAAGCCGGAATCGAAAACGATGCCCCTGTTTTTGAAGGGCCGGGTGTCATATTTGATTATACCAAAAACCGGTTGGAAGAAACCGGACTGGAACGGTCTCAGATCGAGCCCGAAAAATCCACAGAAATGGATTTTACAGTCCAGTTTAATGTAGAGACCCCGCTTTTTCTGAGTAAAAATATTACCGGAAATATCAAATGGGGAGGCAAAGTTCGCCGTAAAGACCGTGACGCGGATGTTGAGCGGTATAGAAACCGGTTTGATATAAAAAAGGGGGAACAGATTTTTGATCAGTTGTATGAAGGGGTTTATACAGAGTTTACCATGACTGACTTGCCCCTGATGAAATACTGGTTGGACCCGAATTATGATGCCGGTGACTTTTTGGGCGGAGAGTATGAACTTTCGTTAGTGCCGGACAAAGACAAGGTAGAACAATTATACGCAGACCTTCCGCGGGATGAAGCTTATTTTTATTATCCCAGCGGGAATCTAAATGATCAGGATATTACGGAGGTGATTAGCGCGGGATATATCATGTCCACCCTTAATTTCGGCAAACGATTAATGATTTTACCCGGTATGCGTTTTGAGCATGAGGAAACAAAACTATTGGGTATCAAAACAGGCTTTGAAGAAAGCGGTGCTTATACCGAAGTCATGTATCCTGCAGAACGACGATATGCCAATCGGTCCAGTGATCTGTGGTTTCCTATGCTGCATATGCGGTACAAATTTTTCGACTGGCTGGATTTAAGGATGGCTTTGACGAAAAGTACGATTCGTCCGGAATTTAAATATATACAGCCGTATTATTATGAAAAAACCAATGAAGATAAATTATACCGTGGCAGCCCGGATCTGGAACCTGCGACTGCACGCAATTATGATGTGAGTTTGTCTGCCTATTCCGGTCAAACCGGATTGTTAACAATTTCCGGCTTTTATAAAGAAGTGGACAATATGTTTTATTCGTGGCAAAGACGTATGATGAATAAACAAGATGCCATATCCGAAGGTTTGCCTGAAACCAAAGCAGGTTGGTGGGTGACGGATTATCAGAATAATGCAAATACGGCATATGTCAGAGGTTTTGAGGTGGATTTACAGACCCAGCTTTCTTTTTTGCCCGGTTTATTGAACGGTTTGGTTTTAAATGCAAATTATGCCAAAATAAGTTCAAACACCCGATATAATCATTCCCTGATGCAAACAGAAAAATTACCGCAGCCGCCATGGTTTCAAATTACACGTGTGGATACCAGCCGCGAGGGCAGGATGCTGAGACAGTCCAACGATATTGCCAATGTAGCTATTGGCTATGATAAAGGCGGATTTTCCGGTCGGTTGTCTTTACTTTTTCAAGGTAATACATTGTCTCGTATAGGCAGACGCCCTGAGCTGGACGGCTTTACTGGTGATTATTTGCGCCTTGATTTGTCTTTAAAACAGGATATTGGCTATGGTATTAAATTATTTTTTAATATTAATAATCTGACAGATGAGCCGGATAAATCATATGAACCTGTGCATAGTTATCTCACTGATGCAGAGTACTATGGAATGACAGCAGATTTAGGTGTACGTTACACAATTTTTTAAAGTGAAAGGAATTGATCTGGCAACTCGTTCAAATTATCAATTAATGAAATTTTTATGAAACGGAGGCTAACGTTTAAACGCAGGTTAAAATGACAGGGTTAAAAAAAGTGAAAGGAGTTGATATGGACGTAAATTCAAATTATCAATTAATGAAAGTTTAATTAACGGAAACTAACATGTAAACGCAGGTTAAAATGACATGGTTAAAAAAAAGTGAAAGGAGTTGATATGGACGTAAATCAAATTATCAATTAATGAAAGTCTAATTTAAACGGAAACTAACATTTAAACGGAGGCTAACATGACACGTTTTACAAAAATGTTTGTTGTTACCATGATTGTATCAATACTCTTTAGCATTACTCCCAATATTTCAATGGGATTAGACACATTGTATGTTGATCCCGGCTTTGATACGCTTCCGAATGCTATTCAGGCTGATCTGGAAAGTGAAAGGGATATGAATACACGGGTATACAAATTACATGCCGGACAGCATTATTTAACTACACAGGAAATGCAAAATGAAGGTTGGCATTTGCGTTTGGTTGCCGATGATGTGGAAGGCAAACCGGCCATCATTCAGCCTGCCGTGGATATTTCCGGTGCCCCCCCAAATAAAATGTTGATAGCAAAAGGTGACGTGACCTTGATCAATATCGCTTTTTCTTGTATTGACAATACAGGTAATTTACAGGGCAGAATGATAGACGTTAACGCTGACAGTCTTCATATTTATGCAGAAAAATGTTACTTTGAATTGACCCGATACGAGTTTTGGCGTGTAAATGCTGAAATGAATGTCATTGAATTCAAGGATTGTATCTGGCGCAACGGTATTCGACGGGATAAAGAATGGAATGGTCGTGGTTTGGATACACGGCACAATCTTCAGGATAGTATAATGGCTGAGAATTGTACATTTATTGGCGTGCGAACCCCCTTTCACATTGGCGGCGGTGGACCGGTGATTCCTTATTTTAAATTGAATCATTGTACGTTTTGGGGGATTTATGGTGATCCTGTTCATGCTGAGCAGTTTTATGAGGCCCATATTACGAATAACATATTCGCAAACACCATGTTGGTGGGAGTAACTTCTGAAATTGACCAGGATGTAAAACAGGATACTTCTGAGGGTTTTCACTCTTCAGGTTTTTTTGATCTCGATTCTTGTGAAAGCGATATATGGACGGATGAGACCCGAAAGGTAAACATCTTGAACAACAATTGGTGGTTGGATCCCTCTGTACACGAATATTACGAGAACAATATTGTTGTTGGTGATGCAGATGATACGCTCAGAGTTGCGGACTGGATTGGTCGTCATGATCGTCAAATGATAGACAGCCGTCCTCAAAATTTTACTGTCCAAGATACTCTTACTATAGATCCAGAATTTGTCGTTGTTCCGGAAAATTTGCCTGATTGGATAAATTGGATGAAAAGGTATCGAGATCCTGATGTTCCAGGTGACAGTTTGAAAGATATTCGCTGGGATCCGGAAGGCTATGTAGATGAAAACGGTTTAGCCAACATAACCTGGCCAATACAGGAGGATCTGTCCTATCCTACCAGCAATCCCCAATATACAGCCAGTACTGATGGTTTTCCACTCGGGGATTTAAACTGGTTTCCAGACAAAAAAGCAGAATGGGAAGAATATATGACCGACGTGAAAAGTGAAAAAGTCCAGCAACCCATTCAATTTGTATTGCATCAGAATTATCCGAATCCTTTTAATCCAACGACCACCATCAATTATAGGTTAAAGCAAACGGGTGATGTATATTTGACTATTTATAATGTAAATGGTCAACAAATACGCGAGCTTGTGAATGCCAAACAACAGGCAGGACCGCATGCTGTGGTTTGGAACGGATTGGACAATCAGAGCAATGCCGTTGCCGGCGGTGTATATTTCTATCGGCTGGAAACCGGGAATCAGCTTCAATCTAAAAAAATGGTACTTGTTAAATGACATGATCATAATGGCGGCAGATATCTTTGATATCTGCCGTTTTTTTCTAATCCGATTGAATTATATTATTCATAAAATACTTTAAACTTTAGGATTTATTTTAAAAAAGATAACCGTATACTATTTATCCATTATTTTGACATTATTGTTTTCCTTTTCATTAGTGGCTCAGACCAGTTCCTTGGTCTATCCGGGACCCGATGGTTCGTTGGTTTATGAGCCATTCGCCAATCATGGGGAGAGCAATGCTGTTAATGTAATACCGGATTTTTCCTATGCCGGCTACAAGGGTGGTGGTGTATCCATTCCCGATGTGCCTGTGCAAATCACCCTGGAACCGGATTCCGTGGACATGAGAAATGTCATACAATCGGCCATTGATAACATTGCAGCTTTATCAGAGGATGGTAATGGTTTTCGAGGTGCTATTTTATTCAAAGCCGGTCGTTATCCTGTCAATGGCCCCTTAAAAATAGAAAAAAGCGGAATTGTCCTGAGAGGAGAAGGACAAAATTCAGCAGAAAACGGCGGTACGGAACTGGTGGCAACTGCTCCTTATCAGCATTTGTTTATTCATATTTTGGGTGATGAGCGAATGGAATATATTACATCTGACAAAGAGTTGGATGTTGAACCCTATCCTGGATTAAACGCATGGGTGGATTTTGATGTGACATCCGGCGTTGTGACAGAGTTATCCGGCAACCAAATGATAACTTTGCATTTACTTTCCACATTGAACAAGATCGCCTTTTTTGCCAGCAAGGAATATGAAATGGCTGAATACGCCCCGAGTCTGGAGATTATTGTGACCACCGTCACCGGCACAGACAGTGTAATAACCGTATTGCCCTCGGATGATACTTTTATCAAAGGCGAAGATGATGCCGATACTATCTTTGGCACTGATAATGAATTAATGTGCAAGTTTAAACCCGATAATCCAAGAGTGCATCGTGAGATATTTCTGAAATTTGACTTGACGGCTTTGGATGTTCATACTGAAATCAAAAGCGCGATGCTGCATTTATATACAGTAAACAAAGACAAAATGGAAGGTCGACCCAATAATTTGAGGGTATTTTATTCCAAAAATGACAACTGGTCTGAAGACACTTTGACCTGGAATCTGTATTTTAACAGTCTGCAGGGTTCTGCTTATCAGACACAAAGAATTACTTCATCTTTTGTGCCCAGCGGGTCTTTTTCTTTTGATGTGGAAAATGCTTCCTTGTATTCGTCAGGGGACACGATCCAGGTTATTCGTACATCCAATCAAACGTGGATTGATACGTTGCAAATGGCGCAATACGGATGGAAAGCAAGTTCCTATAGAATAGAATATGAGCGCATGATCACGGACATAAACGGGAATACTATTACCATCAATGCGCCTATCGTTCAGGCGATAAGCGAGATATTTGGCGGAGGTGAGGTTAAAAAAGTTAGCATAAGGGGGCGTATCCAAAACTGCGGCATTGAGAATATGTGTCTTACTTCGACATATGAAAAGTATAATTATGTGGATGAAAACCATGCATGGGATGCTATTTACTTTGAGAATACAGACAATGGCTGGGCCAGGAACATAACGGCGCGCTATTTCGGATATTCCTGTGTGCAGTTGGACAATGCATATCGAACAACCGTTCAGGAATGTGCCATGCTGGACCCCATTTCTATAACGACAGGATCAAGAAAATATCCATTTGTCATACGATCCGGTTCATTTAATTTATTTCAACGCTGTTTTACACGGGGCGGCCGGCATGATTTTGTCACCCATTCGCGGGTTGCCGGGCCCAATGTCTATGTAGATTGCTCTGCCACTGGATCGCACAATGATATTGGTCCCCATCACCGCTACGCCACCGGTACATTGTTTGATAATATCCGCGGCGGTGAAATTCGTGTCCGCAACCGGCGTGATTCAGGTACGGGACATGGCTGGGCCGGCGCGCAAACCATGTTCTGGAACTGTGAATCCTGCAAGGAAACATTTATGGTTGAAAGTCCGATTGGCGCTATGAATTGGGGCATTGGTTGTGACGGTGTGGTGCAACTGGGCGCCGGGTATTGGGAGAGCTGGGGACAGCCCGTGCTTCCCAGAAGTCTGTATTTCCAGCAGCTTGAAGATCGTCTGGGTGCACAGGCTGTTGAAAACGTGACTCTTCCGGAACAGCGAACTGGCGAATCCCTAGGGGAGATGTTGAACGAATGGGCAGGTATCGGCAATCTTTCGGAATTCAAAACGCGTATAACGGATGCTGATCAAACGCTGGAAAAGTTTACCCTGTCCCCAAATTATCCCAATCCCTTCAATCCGGAAACGACCATTGAATTTTCCATTCCAAACCGTCAACATGTTCGTATTGTTGTATACGATCTCTTGGGTAAAGAGATCCGAACGTTGATGGACAAGCCATTTCCGGCCGGGACCCATCAGACAAGGTGGGACGGATTGGACAAATACGCATTTAAAGCGGCCAGTGGTGTGTATTTTTACCGTGTGACCATAGGAAACGGGAAAGAACAAGTGATGAGGAAAATGATGTTGATTCGATAGAATGATATTTTTAAAAACTCTGTGTTGATATATAAACACGGAGATGAATGCGAAAATAGTTTTAAAATTAATGGAAATATTATGTTATCGCGAAGAACGTTTTTGAAGCGACTATTTTGGGGAACAGCCGGAGCCGCAATATTACCCGCTTTAAAAATTTTGGCCCAGCAATGCAACTCTAACCGGAAACCAAAGAATGTTTTATTCATTGCCGTTGATGATTTGCGGCCGGAATTGGGATGTTCGGAAATACGCAAATAAAGCCGCCAAATATTGACCGTTTGGCCCAGACAGGGATGGTGTTTGACCGGGCCTATTGCCACGAGGCCATTAGCGCGCCGACACGGATCAATCTGCTGACCGGTCTGCGGCCGGATTCAACAAAGATTTATAGTTTACGTACCTTGTTGCGTGAGGCTCTGCCAAATGTCCTGAGCCTGCCGCAGCATTTTAAAAATAATGGGTATGAAACGGTTTCCATTGGCAAAGTGTATCACCACGCAACTCGAGAAGACCTGGAAGCCTGGAGCACACAGCCGATGGATCCCCAAAACGGCAGAAGATATGTAACAAGAAAGAATCGAGCATATCTTCAGTCAAAAAATATTGGCTACACATTTAAACCACAGGGTAGACCACCACAAAAAGAAAAAAAAGAATTGACAGCTGATCGAAAGCGTAGAAAATTCGAGTTGGGACTTAGAAATCATATCGAAAGTAGGTTTGGAGAAGGCAAACGAGGATATGATCTTGACCTGGTAAAGACAAAGTTACCAGAAACCAGCGAATCCTGGATTGCTACTATCTTCTTCGTAATGAATTTGGCCCGTTGGTTACGGGACTATTTTTTTGCCCTTTTTCGAAATTTCTTAATTTATCCGCAAAGTCAGTTTTTTCGCTATTTCAAAGAACGCAAGGTGTTTTTTATGACACCTTTAAATGTATAAAATGATAAAAATTTGGACTTTTTCAGGAAGCCCTGGGTAATGAATAAAACTTATGGTTTGTGCTTAATACAATATAATTTATTTTAGGTAATCAGGCACGCCAGATGTGCCGTCCAGTCGTTTGACCAATTTCAATCCTTCATGTATCCACTTGGTATATGGGACATTCTCAATGCTGACGCCATATCGATTTTGAGTTCGCTCACTGCTACCTAAAATACGCGTTACTGTGTAGCGGTTTGCTTGACTTAAATCAAGCGTAGCTGTCACCAGCCGTTCCTCAAAAATTCCGGCTTCAGCCAACACATTCCCCATACAGTCTATGATTTTTGAATTGCCATGTGAACAATTACCGCGTTTGACATTTTGAGGATCAGCAGGGCAATTTGCCATAACTCCGTATACAATATTCTCTGTAGCTCTGGCAATCTGCATTGACCGATAACCTAAAAGTTTGTGTTCGGCTGTGATGCCGCTTTCATTGTTGGATATAAACACAATTTGAGCACCAGCGGCAACTCCCAGGCGTGTCAATTCAGGATATCGAAGATCATGGCAAATAATGACAGTTGCCTCTACGCCGGCAACACGAAAAATAACCGGACCTGTTCCTGCAATGTAATGTGGTTTCCCGGCACGCCAGGTTTTTTCATAACGTCCCAATACCTTGCCTGTTTCGTCAATAATAAGTACATAATTATGATATCCATCCTCTTCTTTCGAGGTGCTACCCAATAAAACAGCAATACCCAAGTGTTTGGCCAAATCACGTATTTCAAGTTCGGCACGACGTACATTGGAAAAATCCAGAGTAGTGACTGCTTTTTTATCCGGATACCCCGTTAAACAACCCTCATGAAATAAAATGATTTCACAGTTTCTTTTGTGTGCTTTTTTTATTGAGTTTATAATTTTTGTTTTGTTTTGATCAATATCATAATTGGTAAGAATTTGGGCAGCTGCTACTTTGATTTGATGTTTTTTCTTTATTAATTTTTTGTTTTTTGGTAGATTATCAGCGTTTACACAACTGCTGATAAAAAAAAGTAAAAAAAATAAACACTTAAGGGTTGAATTCATATCAATAACCTCGTTATAAACATTCATTTATTATTACTCATTAGTATAATTACTAATAGAATATATATTTATTGGGGCGGGAAACTTTCAATTATGTCTAAAAAAACTATCAAATATGTTTTGAATGGGACAATGTTTTTATTAAAAAGCCCAAATTATGATTTTTTTGACATCAGCCCTTGTTTATATTTTTTGGGAGATAATCCAAATTGTTTTTTAAACTGTTGAGAAAAATAAGATGGATAATTAAATCCCACCTCATAAACAATTTGAGTAATCGATAAATCTGTTGTTTTCATCAATCGGGCAGCACGTTTTAAACGAATATTTTGGATGAACTCCGAGGGGGTCAATCCTGTAATGCTTTTTATTTTATTATAAAAGTTTGATCGACTATATTTCATGATTTTACTAAATTCATTTATATTAAAATGGAGATCATCAATGTGTTCTTCTATGATTTTAATAGCCCTTATCACTAGTGTCCGGTTAAACTTAAAAAGTGTCTTTTTAAGTTATTGATATTATTGCAACAATGTGCGCAAAAAATATT
>CAZSMC010000107.1:0-9971 GCA_964607755.1 uncultured Cytophagia bacterium
ATTTTAGCATAGGTAATTCCAATTCCGATACAACAAGGTGGACATCTTTTAATCACAAAAATAGAAGCGGTAAATATGGCGCCAAATTACCCATGTTCTATCGTATTATTGCCTTAAAAGACAGTTTAGCAAGCCGACCCTCTGACGTGTGCTTTGCAAAGCTGCTTTCTGACAATGGAGGTACACGTTGTCAGCTATGCGGTAACAAATCAATCGGTTACTGCCATTTAAGAGATATTTACGTCTGTAGTGAACACAATATATTTACAGATGATGCAGGTACAAATTGGCGTTGCCCTTGATATAGAAATCGCGTTTGTATATTATTATATGAAATGATAAAAACCGCAAATTAACGTTTAAATTGGGACAGCATGTGTATGTTTAATAATTTTAGAGAATCGTTTTAATTTTACATGGTATGACACAATTCTTGTTTTGTCGCGAGAGTAAAAACTGGTTGAGATTTATTACTGGTCTAATGGCTGGCATCTCCCAAACAGCTTTTATAGACTTTATCGCTGAATCTATCTCTTGTTATGTTTATAATACTATTGTTAACTAATGTCTTGTTTATACTTAATATAAATACATAGCTGAAAAAGGAGGTAATTAATATGAAATCAATATGTAATTTTATTTTGTTATTCATTGCCCTATTTTTTGTTAATGTACACTCACAGCAATTGGCTATTTATGGTTGCCAATGCGGCCCAGAAAAAGCGACCTCGCCGGCTGTTCAGATCAAGGCAGATAGTGTTGTTTTAGGAACGATTCAATCATGGGACAAAAGAATATGGTTCTTTACATCAAAAAAAGAGCCTTTAAAATCTCTTAAGGGCCTAACACATGATCAAATAGCAGTATGGGGCGCAGAACTATATGATCAAGTAAAACAGTTTTACAAGGCAATAGGAATACCAGATACAGTATCTTCAGTTTCTATACTTGGAACAGGTAATCCAATATTTTCTGGTATGGAAAATCCTCCTCGCTTGTTCATTACATGGTCAGGTCATGAATCTCAATTAGAGGGAGCGATTCGAGTTGAATTGATAGAAAGCAAGGTTACAAAAGGAGAGAATTAAAATATCTCAAAATATATTTGCTTGCGTAAAAGCATATAACCTTTACCATTGTGCTACAAGTACCACTTTTTGGAAAATAGTGACAGGGATTCGCGTTTAGAGTATTAGGCGTATCCATCTCCTCATCGCAATTATATCTTGATTATTAGCATATAAATTTATGTCATTTCCTTGCATTCCAATTTTATAATTTTACAACAAGAATGAATTTGTTAAAATCCGCGAGATCTTAATCGGAATGATATCCATGTCATATCAGTTTACATTGAAAAGGAGTATATTACCATGCCAAAACAAAGCGCAGGATTACTACTTTATCGTTACAAAAACTCTGGACTGCAGGTGTTTCTGGTTCATCCGGGCGGGCCGTTTTGGGCGAAAAAGGACGAGGCAGCGTGGACCATTCCCAAAGGCGAATTCACAGATGAAGACCCGCTGCAAGCTGCCCAGCGGGAGTTTGAGGAAGAAACAAGTTTAAGAGTTGATGGCGAGTTTATAAAATTAACGCCGGTGAAACAAAGTAACAAAATAGTCCATGCCTGGGCAGTTCAGGCGGATGTAGTCCCGTCACATATTAAGAGCAATACATTTACCATGGAATGGCCGCCAAAATCCGGCAAGCAGCAGGAATTCCCCGAAGTTGATAAAGCAGCCTGGTTTGCTCTGGATGAAGCGAAAAAGAAAATATTAAAAGGTCAAAGGGCATTGCTCGACGAACTGGCAAAGATAACGGGCGAAAAATAAAAATTCACGGGGCTAATTTTTCTGGACTTTTCACAAGCCTTTCAACGTTAACTTTTTTTTACACAATTTATTTCCTGCAAAGTAGAGATTTTATTTTCGACACACCGAAAGGAAAAGCTGAAATAAACTGTTTTACTAAAAAAGAGAGTCATGACATACACAAAAATCAATACAGCTTTTGCTCAAGATACACAAAGAGGACTGTCTGCCAATCCTAAATATCTGTGTTCAAAATATTTTTACGATGACCGGGGCAGTGAGCTTTTTCAAAACATTATGCACATGCCGGAATATTATCTCACGGATTGCGAGTATGAGATTTTCAGCCAACAAAAAGAATCCATTGGTCAGGCCATGATCCAGAACAACTCTGCGTTCGACCTTATTGAATTGGGAGCGGGTGATGGTTACAAAACAAAAGTGCTCATCGAGCATTTGCTCAATAAACAGGCGTCTTTTAAATATATTCCGATCGATATAAGCGAACGTGCCATCAACAGTCTTGTCTCGGAATTCAAAAGTTTACCCCAACTTGTGATCGATGAAAAAATTGGTGATTATTTTAAAGTGATGCAGGAAATAAATGCACATGATCACCGCCGCAAGGTTATCCTTTTTCTGGGATCGAATATTGGCAATTTCACAGCAAAAGCCAGTTTGAATTTTTTTCAACAACTGGCGGCAGTGATGAATGAAAGGGATAGCGTCTTTTTGGGCTTTGATTTGAAAAAAGATCCGCATATCATTTCAAGAGCATACGACGATCCTCATGGCTATACCCGTGATTTCAACTTGAATTTGCTCTTGCGCATCAACAATGAGTTGGGCGGAAATTTTGAACTCGATCAGTTCATGCATTATCAAATTTACGAACCACGGGATGGTGTTTCAAAAAGTTATCTGATAAGCCGAAAAAAGCAGACTGTGACGATCAGAGAACTCGATCAATCGTTCGCATTTGACGAATGGGAACCGGTTTTTACAGAAATGTCGCAAAAATATGATAATAACATGATTCAGAAATTTGCTGCTGCTTCCGGCTTTAAGGTTGTTGCTAATTTTTACGATTCCCGAACCTACTTTGTCAATTCGTTGTGGCAACTGGATGTTTAATCTATTTCTACATTTGCTAATGATTGATTTGATAACACTTTTTTTGTGCGGCGATGTCATGACCGGCAGGGGCATCGACCAGGCGCTTCCACACCCTGTTGATCCGCGCATTTACGAACCTTATGTGAAAAGTGCCCGTCGTTACCTTGAACTGGCTGAACGCGAAAACGGTCCCATCCCGGATCCGGTTGATATGGCATATATCTGGGGAGATGTTTTGACAGAATTCGACAAGCGTCAACCGGACGCCAAAATCATCAACCTTGAAACCAGCATAACCACGAGTACCGATTACTGGAAAGGCAAGGGCATAAATTATCGTATGAGCCCGAAGAACGCCCGCACGCTGTCGGTGGCTGGTATTGATCTGTGCGCGCTTGCTAACAATCATGTGTTAGATTGGGGAGTCAACGGGTTGCACGAAACGCTTCGAACACTGGATACGCTTGGCATAAAATACACCGGAGCCGGAGCGAAAGAGAGTAAAGCGAAAGAACCTGTGAGTTTGATTCTCAATGGAGAAAAAGTAACTGTGCTCTCGGTCGGCATGACAAGCAGCGGCATTCCGTCCGGTTGGCAAGCGCAGGAAAACCGAGCCGGAATTTTTCTGCTTCCGTCCAGCACTGGCAAAGCGGTAAAAGCTGTGAAAGAAAAGCTGACACAGACAACAAATGAAAATAATGTTATCATTGTTTCCATTCACTGGGGAACAAATTGGGGATATGAGGTACAGGACTCGGATATTGAGCTGGCTCACCGGCTCATTGATGAGGCAGGCGTAGACATTGTTCACGGTCATTCATCACATCACGTCAAAGGAATCGAAGTGTATCGCGACAAATTAATTTTGTATGGCTGCGGTGATTTTCTCAACGATTACGAAGGCATAACCGGCAAGGAAGAATTCCGCGATGATCTCACGTTCATGTATTTCCCGGAAATTGATCCGGAAACAGGCAAGCTGAAAAATCTCACCATGACGCCAATGCAGATTCAAAACTTTCGCCTAAATTATGCATCTGAACAAGACGCCAAATGGCTTGTACGTACGCTGAGCCGGGAGGGTGAAAAATTCGGTACCGATGTGCGGATGGGGAAGGATAATAGGTTGGTTTTGGAGTGGGAGTAAAGTGTGCGCATCACGTAAATGATCTTTTTGATTTGGAGTGCGCCGTCTGTTTCGCTTGCGTGCATCCACACAGAGGATGCACTCCAAAAAAAGGCGGCAAAAAGATGTGGCGGATTGTGGCTCTATTTGGAGTGCGCCGTCTGCGTCGGCGCCGCGGGCGATAGCCCGCGATAGGGACTAGACTGTTTCTGAACCGCATACTATCGCTCGGGTGCATCCACACAGAGGATGCACTCCAAAAACGCACTCCAAATATAGGTCAAATTAGAAATCATCCTTTATTTTCAGTTTATCGAATGGATACTTTATTATTCGTTTTTTCTCACTTTCCTGACGAGAGACGTAACTGCCGAATCGCCACCTTGCGGGATCATCAACATAGTTGTGTTTTACCGGATTAAACCAGAGATAGTGAACACGCGCGAAATAGGATGTTTCGTAATCCACGCAGGTATCCCAGTAATTATGCCAAATTTTGTCATCACCAATTATATCAAGATGCTTCTTAATCCACAACCCACTGAACCGGTGAAAATTATTGATAAGATTCGGGAGTGATGAGGCATTCTGAGGCGCTACGGCCATGATGTGATAATGGTTATCCAGGATTACCCAATCATGAATGCACCAATTAAAATGTGCAAAGCTCTTGAACATATAGTGGCGCACCTGTTCTTTAATCGTGTCCGTTTTTAAATAGTGAATTTTTTGCAAGGTGGATCCGGTAATAAAGTATGTGGCGTATGGTACAAAAAGATGCGGCGGATTGTGCGAATAGGTTTTGTATTCGATGTTCATTAAAGCCCCCTTTCTCTGGTGTGTAATATTGACCCAAGTGTTTTTATTAAATCCCATTTCTTGTAAAGAGAACAAATACGGCGTTATTTTCTCACATTTTTTATGGATAATAGTATTTTTCTTTTTTGGAGTGCGCCGTCTATGTCGGCACCGCGGGCGATTGCCCGCGAGGAAGATGAGATCATCTTAAAATCGCGTATAGTCTATCGCTCGCGTGCATCCACACAGAGGATGCACTCCAAAGATGCACTCGAAAAAAAGGTGGTAAAAAGATGTAGCGGATTATGGCTATTTTTGGAGTGCGCCGTCTGCGTCGGCGCCGCGGGCGCTAGCCCGCGATAACAACTCAACGATACTAGAACCGCGTACATTTTATCGGTTGATTTCGTCGAGTGGGCAAACGATTACCAGCATTTTCTTGCTTTGAAACTGGAACTGGAAAATCTTGTAACCCATGCCGCATAAGACACTTGAAAGCTATCTCGCCGCTGGTCACGGACGGATGCAGGACTTTTATGGCGACGTCGCGGTCGAGTTTGGTATCGTGGGCTTTGTAGATCATGCCTATTCCACCTTTACCCAGTTTTTCCGAGATGTTATAGTGTAATAACGATTTGCCGATCATAGTTTGCTTTGCCTTTATTCATTATCAAAATTAAGCACTTTACCGCTAAATTTTCAAAGCCCTATTTTCGGAATTCTCGTTTCAATGTATGTTGAAAATTCTTTTTTATAGGCTCATTCCATTGGGATAGAGTCAATTCGAACATGTTGATTTGTTACCACAGATAATAGATCAGTAAAACACCGACAAATACACGGCAAACATGCAAACAGGTCTGGACGACATTTTAAGGCTCATTTTGAAAAGGTCGGAATCTTGGCAATGTACGAGTGGCATTGGGAGAGTCCTAAAAGTCTTTACATAAAGTTAGCAACTATAACCAAAAAATCAACCAAATTTATAAATCCTTATACCACTGGTCACGCTCAACTTTTGGGATAATGATCATTTGTTTGAATGACCTTTTCAAAAAATTTGTTATATTATAAAAGTGATTCCTAATCCAAATCGACATCCTAAAAATTTTCGAGGATGAACCAATGCAAACGAGACAAAAGCTTCTCATTGGAGTTGTCGCGCTCGTTGTTGTTGCGTGTACAGTGCTGGTGTGCGTTCAGCCGAAACAGCAGGACAAAAAACCCAGAATCATTGCCACCACTGACGGGGAAATTGATGATCGCTGTTCCATGGTGCGTTTTCTGCTTTATGCGAATGAATGGGACATTGAAGGACTCATCTATTCCAGTTCCAAGTTCCACTGGAAAGGCCACAACTGGGCAGGAGTCAAATGGATCGAACAGGACATTGATCGCTATGCCAGTTTTTATGAAAATCTGCAAAAACATGATCCGGATTTCCCCAGCCCGGAAGTGCTGAAAAATATGGTTTATGTCGGCAATATCGACAGCGTCGGTTCAATGGACAAGGACACGCCGGGTTCTGACCGCATCGTTGAGGTGCTGCTTGATGACGAGCCAGGCCAGGTCTGGTTGCAGGCATGGGGCGGTACCAACACCATTGCTCGCGCGCTGTGGAAAATTCAGCACGAACATCCCGATCAGATGGAAAAAGTTTCGGAAAAAGCAATAATCTATATCATCCTTGATCAGGACCCCACGTACCGCGATTATATTCAGCCGAACTGGCCAGAACTAACAGTGTTGATGAGTTCCCGTCAATTCGCTGCCATCGCCTACCAATGGGAAAGACACATTCCTGAGCGATTACACAGCCATTTTAACGGCGAATGGATGAACGAACACATTCTTCGAGGCCACAGTCCGCTGTGCTCACGCTATGAAGCGCACGACGACGGACGCTTCCGCTCCGAAGGCGACTCGCCGGCATTTATGCATCAAATTGATGTTGGCCTGCGCAGTCCGGAAGACCCAAGCTACGGCGGCTGGGGCGGCCGATTTGCTCATAAAAACGGTTCGCCCGGCTTGTGGGAAAACGCCACGGATGATGGCAATGTTTTCAAACCCATCTGGCGCTGGGCGGCTGCTTTTCAAAACGATTTTGCTGCGCGGGCGGACTGGTGCGTAAAAAACGCTGACGAGGCCAATCACCCGCCGGTGGTGAAACTTGCGCATCGCGAAAATTTACAAGCCACCTCGGGCGAAGCGGTCCGCCTGGATGCTGCCAGCTCAACTGATCCGGATGGCGATTCGCTGTCTTTTAACTGGTGGCAGTACCTTGAACCTGGTTCGTACAAAGGCGAGATCAAGATCGTCAAGGCGCAGGAAGCGGAAGCGTATTTTTATGTGCCGGAAGACATCACGGTGGAGCCGAAAACAATCCACGTTATTTGTAAAGTGACTGACAATGGCACACCGCCGTTGACGCGTTACAAAAGAGTCATTGTCACGTGCCTGCCGGAATAAAAATAGTTGATTTGCTTCTAAATCCATGAAGCAGAATGGATTTTTTCTCATGACTTTCTTGTTAAGACGCAGCGAGCGGGAAAAACGCACAAGAGAAATAAATAAGCCCCATAAAATATGAAAAACCGGTTATAATAAAGCGATATGATAACACTTTTTTGAATGAGACACGGATTTAACGGGAATGACTAATTTTCACAGATGGTTTGATTGAGGAATTTATGTTCTAATATCACAGATAAAAAATCCGCGATAATCACCTTTAATCCGTTTCATCCGTGTACCCCTTTTTTTAAAATCACAACCAGATTTGTCCACGGAATAAAAAAAGAGATCATGTCTCGGTGCTCACGGCAAACTCTAGTTTTGGGTGTGAATTATTCTGCACATTCATTGAAAATTCCATCTCCAATCACCCCGGTCTAGCCCGATTCTGTGCCCGCTTTGCGGTCGAGAACGACTGCGGAATTGTAAACGCGTTCACCATCCCGCGTATAAACCGGACAAATTAAATAGCACTGATTTTCTTTGGCAAACCCGGACATCTCGCGCGTTATGAGTCCGGCAAGCTCATCTGCCGCTTTTTTAACATCGAGTTCACCGCTCACATTGGTGTGAGCAAACGTTTCCGGCAGGCAAATGATATCCGGGTGATAACGAGAAACTTCTTCCAGGATATTCGCAACTTTGAGAACCATGCTCTTTGGATTTTGCGCGCTCAGACCGTCTTGTGAAACTGAGGCAATCCACACTTCCCGAGGTAACTTTCTTTCAAGCGGCGGTGGAACATTTTGAGCCGAGGTTTGCTTTGCTCCCAATGCGGCACCGGCAGCGAGCCCGGCTGTGGCTTTGTGGATAAAGTTCCGGCGCGTTAATTTGTTTTCTGACATGTGATTCCCTTTCAAAACATGCACTGACGTATTGAATAACGGGAGTTCCTTTTCCTGCCAATTTTTTATTCCAGCGGTTCCCATTCACCAAAATTATCGATATCCACGCGCACCTGGGGATCGGTTGTGAAATACTCGTTGCTGTTGTAATACCAGCCGAGAAATTCGGAATCGCCACCGCCTTGCGTGGTAATCAAAAAACGATTGGGAAGATGTCCTATGTTCATGGCCCGGTCGCGTGACAACGGATCATCGCCGCCCTGCGGGTCCATGGGAATCCAGCCGAAATTGGGCAGATAAACTTCCGGCCAGCGGTGAAAAGCACGATCGATACTGGCGTCATCACCGCGCACCACAACCGCGCCGACGTACCGCGCCGGCAATCCGGCTGCCCGGCACAGTGCGATAAAACTGAACGTGTACTCGGAGCAGGAACCGGTTCCCCGCTGTAAAACCACCGGTGCGGTGTTCCAGCCGCCAACCATTTCGTATTCCAGCGTTTCGCGAACATAATCAAAAATGCGGCGAGCCACCCAGTACGGCCGTGTTTCATCGCCTACGACTTTTTTCACTGTTTTCTGAATGAACGGATCGTTCAAAAAGTACTTGCTGCCGTTAACCGTGTAACGCTCTTTGATGTCTGCCGGGATATCTTTGAACGAACCGACCTTGTCCGGGAAAATATAATAGTGTACAGCCGATATTTCAGCATCCACAGTCATTACCGATTTTACTGACGCCGGCGCAGCGACATCCTCGTAATGAAAATGGGCAAACTGCTGCAGCCAGCGGTCTTTGACGCGTTCATAATCCTGGGGATACCATTTTATATCCAGGATCTTTTGATACGGCCGGTCTTCAGGAATGGCAAAATGCACATCCAGCGAACGCAAATTTCCCTGTCCCTCGATGAACGTCTCATGCGTCAGGATAATGCGCGCGTGCCTGGGATCATCCAGCGAGTACAAGTCTTTATCCTCGCGCACGAGTCGGTACACGGTATTTGTTTCGTAATCCACATTCCACAAATACTGACCATCCCAGGCCATACCGTCCGCATACGGCCCCGGTGCGTTTGCAATGAGAATTACTTCGCCGTTGTCCGGATCGATCATGTGCAGTTCATCTTTATCACGATTGGCTGCCCACAAGTATGTGCCGTCCCATGCCAGTCCCTGAGCTGAATGTGCCAATGAGGAAAAGATTTTAACGGCTGTGCCGTCGCTCAGATCGATCTTCATAATATCGCCCGACTTTCGGTCACTGATCCACAGTGTCTCGCCATCCCATGCCAGGCCGGCGGGGGCGCTGCTCGGTGCCATTATTTGCTTGAGAACGACACCGGTCTCCGGATCAATTTTAAAGATGGCTTTTTGCTTTTCATCCACATTCCACAGCGCCTCACCGTCCCATGCCAGGCCCATTGGCCAAAAGCCCGGCGATGGAATGCTTTTGACAATCGAGCCTGTTTCAGCATCGAGACAGAACAGTTTATCTGCTTTATAATCCGCCACCCATACATGTTCGCCATCCCAGGCCAGCCCGGTGGAACGCTTTTGCGGGGCAGGAAATTCCTTGACCACCTCGCCCGGGAAGCCAAACACAAATGTCACGGTTAAAAAGAATAAGGCCAAGGTTATTTGTAGTCGCATCATCACTCCTAAAATTTTTTTAGTTTTGTTAATTATTCGCAGATGAAAACCGCAGAGATACTATCTTTATTAAAATCTCTACTTTTAAAATTTCGATGTGTTGCAAGGT
>CAZSMC010000108.1:0-9742 GCA_964607755.1 uncultured Cytophagia bacterium
ATAGCGCTTATGGTTTGCCATAATCTGGACCTCCCTTATAATTGAGTTTAGGTTAGGTTAAAAAATTACCTTGGGAAGTCCAATTCCATCTGAAGCAGAATACTACATATCTCACTATCGCCTCATCACTTGTTCATGATCTTTACTTTTTTTATCAAAAAAGTTTTTTAACATCATCTATTTAATACCAAATTTTTTCATTTTCTTATAGAGGTTTGTGCGCTCGATGCCCATATCGACAGCGGTTTGTTTGATGTTCCAATTATTCTTAATGAGGTAGGAATTGATAAGATAACTTTCAAATTCGAGTAACGCTGATTTATAATCAGAATTATTGCCTTCATAATATTTTTCGATTTCACTGCTGTTTAAGTCATTCAACATTTTCATTACGCTGGGATAACCATGCTCATTGGAATATATTACCAATCGTTCAACAAAATGCTCTAATTCTCTTACATTGCCAGGCCATGTATAGTTATATAGATTGTTCAAGTCCTCAATATTAATATATTTGATGTTTTTATCATATTTTTTTTTGTACCTTTTAATAAAATGATTAATGAGCAGTGGAATATCTTCCTTGCGTTCTCTTAAAGGAGACAAATTAATTTCAATTGTATTGATTCGATAGAGTAAATCTTTTCTGAACTGTTTATTCTCCACTTCTTTTACAATATCCTTGTTTGTGGCAAATATAAATCGAATATCCACAGGAATATGTTCATTACTTCCAAGAGGGATAACTACTTTTTCTTCCAAAACCCTCAACAATTTTGCTTGCAATTGTGTGGGCAATTCGCCTATCTCATCCATGAAAATGGTACCGCCTGAAGCGTTCTGTAATTTCCCTTCAAAATCTTGTTCGGCGCCTGTAAAGGCGCCCTTTTTATACCCGAATAATTCACTTTCTAATAAATTTTCTGGAATTGCTGAACAATTAATGCGAAGGAAACGATTTTTTAAACGCGAAGAATTGAGATATATAAGATTTGCTACAATTTCTTTGCCCGTGCCGCTTTCTCCTGTAATAAGTACGCTTGCATTTGTATCTGCAACGAGATTTATTTTTTCTCTTAAATTATTGGCAAATTTTGAACTTCCAATAAAATTAAAATCTTGCCTCATTAGCTTTTTAATATGTTTATAGGTATTTTCAATGATTTTTAAAATTGATTTAACCTTTAAAGGGAAAGATAGTATTATTGCTTTTTCTAATATAGATTCCTTGATTTCATATTTTGATTCGAATAAGTACAGAATGTTTGGTATATTTTGAAATTCATAAATTTTACCATTAGCAATCAACTCTTTACTTTTTGTATCAATAATATATAAATCTGTCATGTCCGATTGCTCGTTATCAAATTCTTTTATAAATGATACGTTATAATTATTGCGTACCAAAATGTGTTTTAATTGTAATAGTTTTCTTTCTCGATTCGAGAGAATAAATATATTATTCATTCCTGCCTCTTCTCAATTACTAAGGCGATTCATAAACTTATCTATTAATTTGCTTACTTGATCAGAAGATAAATTGTCAGGATGGGGATATTTGTCATCAAATTTTAATCCCATTTTCTGTGCAAAATATAAATTTCGCTTCGCCTCTTTAAAATCACTATTTTCCATCCACATTAAAACACCCAACCAGTAATAAATGGCTGCACATTTCTTATCATATTCTTTTGCATATTTAAGTTTTCTAACGGCATTCATTGTCAATCCCTTTTCATAAAATTTAAGTGCTAATAGCAATTGTTCAGCAGCGCTTTCATTGTTACATTGGATTTTGAAAAAAACATGCCTGTCTTCCCTTAGCTTAATTCTTTCTATAATCTCTTGATTGGGATTTAATACGATTTGCTTCTCTTTATCCATATATCCGTATAATTTAAGTTTAACGGTATGTTGCCCTCTTGTTAATTTATAGTCCAAAACCGGTGTTGTATCTTCAATAAAATTATCATTAATCCAAATTTCTGCTCCCGGAGGTTTTGAATGAATGGTTAGATATCCATATTTTTCCATCGGCTCCAAATTGATAGATTTATGATTCCATCTGCGGTTTAAGTATAAATTCAATGTCGTATCTTTGTACCCGTGTTTTTTTGCTAATAAACAAAGTGTATTATATTTCAATTTTATTCGTTTTACTGTTTTTGGCGACCTACCAATTTCACAGCCATTTAAAAATAATCTTGCGTTGCTGGGTCTCGTCTCCAATCTAAGATTATAATATTCATTGGTATTTAAAATCTTTGGTACAAAAAGTTCTGAACATTGGGTTCCTTTTGTTTCATCTTTTAGTAAGGCGAAATAGCCGTCTTCAATTTCTCCATCTTGATCAATAACTTTTAAATAACTATCACTTCTGCCCACCGTAGTTACTATTGTCTCAGCCACTTTTCTTTCGTCCAAAGTATAAATATCGAATATAGCGCCCTTTTCTATTGAATAATCAGCTCCTAAATTTAGCACAAATGATTTGTCGTTTTTAGAGACGATTTTACCCCAGACAGGAATCATACTTATAATTTTTTCAGAAATCCTTCTCGCCCAATGCATTGGTTTATCTCTATAAACAAAATCAAATTGCTCTGAAAAAGTCTGCCCACGGTTTTCATTTTGTACGGATTTTATCTCTCCTGTTATTTTAAAACCTACATGTAAGTTCTCAATATTAATGAGTATAACCTTTGAAATCGGAAAACCGTCCAATTTTAAGCGACCAGAATCTATTAACTTACTTTCCAAAAATTTCTTAAAATCTTCTATAATATATTTTGAGAAGACTTCCTTATCTTCGGTATGAATTTTAATAGAATAGATTTCTTTTTCTGCTCTTAAAAAGCTTACGCACAAAAATCCGATCGCTATGATTAATTTTAATCTCATACGCCTTAGTATATTATTGATATTCCAGTGTAATGTACATTATTTAAATAAGAATGCGTCTTAAAAGTGTAATCAAAATTCACGTTTATCACATTCAGATTGCTCTTTATCCCGAATCCTGTGGCAAATGAAAAATTATTGTCGTTAAGATCGGAGGCCGATGCCCTCAGCTCTCGGGATTCCACATAAAAGTTTGAAAATCCGATTCTCAACGCAAATTCATCAATAATTTCCCCAAAATGGAATGGATATTCGGTGCCTAAATCCAACGACATAGGATAATTTTGTTGCTGATTAATATTAAAAAATATTTTAGGTGTGTTAGGAAACATTGTCATTTTATAAAGAGTCCCAATGTTAACATTCAGTGGGACTTCGTCGCTTACACTCTCAGCCCAGCTTATATTAAAATTATCTTGTAAATAAATACCCAATTTTATATTGTTATTCAAATCATAAATTAATCCTAAATCCAAGCCAAATCCGCTGCCATTCACTTGTTGCCGGAGTAAGTCGAAACCAATATTTACATATTTTAATGAGACGCCAATGCTGTAAGAGCCAATAATATTCCTAGCATAAGTTAAAAAATAAGCATTATGATCGGTGGACATTTCGCCCTCATACACATTGCCAGCCGTACGCCTGTCTATACCCTCAACATTCATTCCAATTAATCCAAGAGCAAAAGTCCCAAGTGACCGGTCATGGTATGCCGCTGTCAATACATTGTAACTTGTTTCTAGAAAGCCCATACGGTTAGTCAAATTCAGATAGTAAGTACGCTTAAGATTAGTTAGACCTGCAGGATTGTAATAGAGCGATTCTAACTCTCCGCTCGACGCTGTTGCCGCGCTACCAAGCGCCGTATTTCTTGGAGACGGTGTAATTTTTAAAAATGCGGCGCCGTTTTCGCCTGCAAAATTAGTTGATATTATGAATAATACTAATAAGTATGTTTTCTTCATGATAACTCCTATTTATTTTTATAAATGAGTACTTTATTGATATTACTTTTTTTGTCTCCATTGGTAATAATCGCATAATACACCCCATTGGCGAGGGTTTTTCCTGCTAAATTATTACCATCCCACTCAATTAGTGTGTAATTACCCGGCGATTGCTTTTGGAAACTTTTTTGCGCTACCAGTCTTCCACTTACATCAAAGATGCGCAACATGCCATTCGCCATCTTTGATCCCATGCTAAATTGGAAATGTGTGGATTCTATTTCCGGGTTGAACGGATTGGGGAAGTTAACAAGTTCTTCGATTTTATTATTGGTGGTTGAATCAAAACGTACATGTTCGACAAACAAAGTATCTTCCATTTGAGATAAATCTTTTAGACGAATATACATTGATACCGGTCTACCTTTAAATTTTGATATTTTCGAATCGACTACTTCAAAGGTGAATTTTAAATCTTGGTATGTTGAATCATCCGGAATTAAAGTCTCCATTTCATACTCAGTCGTATCCTGAATAAAAGGACCTGCCGAACCATTAACATTGCTTGTGTCTTGAATAATAAATAAGTCAACATAAGCGAATAATTTCTGTTTTAACTTCCCCTTTTCATCATGAAAGAAAATTGACTCATTAGGGTATAGGTTTATTTTTGAGCTATCCTGTAACCTTAGAACATTATTTCCGAATACGGGTTCAATTCTATCGATCAGGGGTGCTGTCAAATCAAGGTTCGCCGGTAAAACCGTGGGAAATTGATGTGCAAAATCCTTATTGGATGTTCCCGAAACCTTTACCAAATAATCACCTTCGGGCAACGGTAATTTCGTAATCGCGTCCTTGCCAAACCAAATATACGTAATAGTCTTAGGTTTTTCTGTGTTCTCAATAATTTTATATGTTGAATCATTTGCCATAAAAGGTAATTCGGAAAAATCGATGTGTTTATTTCTAATAGAAAGAATCGTTCCTTGCGTTTCGGGATCGTATACCGATAAATTCAAATACTTTTCTTCCGTTTTCTTCTCAAAGGTAATATCAAAGGATAACCAATCGTTAACGCCGTCATCATTTGGGCTAAAATATAAATTTTTGCTGCTCACGGTATCAATTATAGATGGAGAAATGATTTGAAACGTAACATTACCGATCGCCAGATTCCCATTACCGGCTATATCAAAAACGCTCTGTTTTTCTATATTTAAAACTGGCGTCAAACCTCTATTATGCCAACGTGCGAGCTCTGAGAGCGTCTGCGAATCAAATTCTCCCCTAACTTCATTTTTATTGATAGATAGATCGGTTGCTTGAATAGGATTGCTTAGTCCTTCTTCTCGGGCCCAAACGTAAAGACTATCGGCTATAGAAGGACTATGCAAATCTTCATTAAAAAAGAGATGCAAATAACCTACTTCAATATTACCCTTATATTCTATATCCATAAACGGTTGGACCTCGCTGAGAACAGGAGGCAACCAATCGATAAGCATGGTTAATCCAATCCTATTGCTATTATTTTTTGCTAAATCCTGGGTATATATTTCAAAGATATATTCCCGACTTTCAGTAAATAACAAATCCAGATTCCACGAGGTCTTTTGAGTATAACTTGTGCTATCAATGATTTCTCTTTTATCCGCATCTTCCACTAAAATACGGGTAGCCTCTGTAGAATCTTTAAGACCCTGTAAATTCTGAGTGTTTACATTGCTTATAATTTCATACGAATCCAATGAACTAATACTTGGCGTTTGAGGCGCATGGGTATCAACCTCAATAAAAAAAGAGGTATCCAGTGCTGTAATATTTTTTGCGAAATCAGTAACACCTTTTATATGTACATAATAGATTCCGTCGTTTGAAAAATCTTCAGGAATTCTCTCCTCATTCGAGATTGTATAATACTTTCCTTTCCATTCCCCCGAATCCTTTAAAGCAATACTATAACCATTTTTATGGAGCAATTGAATTTTCGGTTGGACGGTGGTGTCGATGCCTGCGACCTCTTCAACAAAAATACACTTAATTTTCAGATCATCCCTTCCTGATGGACCAATATATTCCCAGTCATTATTTGTCGTGGCCTCGCCGTTTACATATATTTGTTTCAATTTGGGTTCAACGCGATCTACAATAAAGTTGTATGATTTTAGTGCAGATAGCGTTTTATTACCCAATGTATCTTCCGCAAATATTTTGAGAGTTCGATTGCCATCCACTTCTTCCTGAAAACTCTTTATCAAACTCGGAATGGTTTGACCTTTTTGTATTCTTTTGCCCTCATAAATCGGTTCTTCCCTGTTCACTCCCGATTCTTTAAAATGAAATTTGGCAATTTCACCGGAATTATTACGTATTCCAAACGTAACAGTCGATTGATTAATATATTCGGCATCAAAAGGATTTGTTGTTAATTGTACCGAGGCCGGCGGTGTGCGGTCAACCCATAATACTCTGTTCAAAGAACTCACACTAATATTACCGGCCGCATCAATGGCTTTAAATGTAAAATTATATTTTACGCCTTCCACCTTATTTGAATCACTCAAGCCGGATACGTCATATTCGTAATTCCAGGATGTGCCTTCATTCGTCTTAGCAATTTTTTCTTCTCCATTGATTAGGATGCCTACATGATTATTATTATCTTGCTTCGTTCCACTGAATGTGAATGTGTTCTTATTGGTCGATCGTGCGAAGGGGTTGACAGCAGGAATCGCTGGCTTTTGCGTATCAACGGTTAAAACAGCCTTCGGACTGTAAAAGTTACTTTTTCGATTATTTAAAGTATCCTTAAATCCTTTAAATTTAAAGGATAATAGCCCATCCTGTATCGTGTCGGTATTAATTGTTTGCGTAATCCTATACCTCGGATTTGATGTGATAACATCTTCTACATTTTCAATTGTGATGGATACACTGTCCTGAACCAATACCTCAATATTATTCTGATCCGTTGGATCGATAAGTTCATTAAAAGATAACTTTAAAATAACATTTTGAATCGTCTCTCCATTTGCAAACTCCCGAGACGAAGTAACGTTTTTAAGTTCCGGTGGTCGATGATCCATCGTAAATAGTTCAAATTTTTGACTAGCAATGAGACGGTTACCGGCGATATCGAAAGCATTGTTAATCTTTATACTGTCTATTTTTTGATTATGCGTTGCGAAGTTTTTGTCAATTCTTGTTGCATTTTTTACTACTAATGTAGTATTTTGCCATTCACCATTGAATGCAATCTTGTTTGTATCATTAAATACATTGACATTGGGTACCTTATCGGTATTCATTGCTTCATTAAATTTAATTTCTAATTCAACTTTATTGGCTTCTATTATATGAATGGCTTTATGAGAACTTTTAATATTGGTAACGTTTGGCTTTTGGTGATCGAAAGTAAATGCGGTCTTTGAATCATCGGTTTCCATTTCGTTAGCAAACGCATCTTTGGCATTTGCTATGCGTACTCTTGCTTTGAAACCATTTTCATATTGCTGACCGATTGTCGAGTCATTTTTCACAGTATAAGTGGTTGAATCGCTTTCCCAACTTCCCGCTGTTGAAAAAATAGTTTCATTGTTTTCATCAAATATGGAAACGTTTGGATTTATCGAAACATTCATCTTCTCATTAAATGTGATTTTTAACGTTATCTCACTGGAATCTTCGATATGTATTTTTCGATCCGGCTCGTAATCAACGGTTGTTACGACTGGCAATGTTGTTTCGATCTCAAAGATATCATCTAATTCTGTAGGCTTCATTTTGGTACCATACTGGCTAAAAACGTCTTTAACTTCAATCGTAACTAAACCCTGCTTATCTCCAATTTCTGATAATTCTTTTGTTTGAAGCGAAAACGACATCTGGCTTTTCCAGGTCCCTGCATCTTCAATGCTATGTATTTTGTTGCCTCCTTGCTTAAATGTAAATTTCGGTTTAATCGCAGTAGTATCCACTTTTTTATTCAAATTCAGATTTATTGAAAGACTGGGATATCTGGGTGAAACTTTTTCATCATAAGCTAAAGAAGATGATGCTTCAATAAAAGGCCGTGTTGATACTGTAAAATCGATGCTATCTTTTTGAACGAACGATGCATCTTTCAAACTCGCCTTCAAATAAAAGGTATATTTTTGATCATCTTTAAGCGTATCAGAAAAATCAAATATGATTTCATTAGCACTTTTCTCTTCAAAAGCATAATCAGTATAAGATGCATCGTCATAACTATATTTTATATATTCCCACTCTTTCAATGTATCCTCTTTTGTCAATGTAGCCTTAATAGCTATCACCGAGTCTTCTTTAAACGTTGCTCCGGAATCCGGGTTTGTAAAATCAATTGATATCTGTGCAAACATACTTGAGGTTAATAAGGATACAAATATTACTATTTGTAGTAGATATTTCATCGTTAAACTCCGTAATTTCTATTAATATTTTCTTAATTTAGCATGATAAATTTTATTCCACGTTATATCACGATCAGAAAGTCTGCCCTTACTTATATAGAGCAAATTATAAATACCATTTTCTTGCCATGATGTTATATCCTTGTTCATGATTGTATGTACAGGTAAAGGTCGTTCTTTTTTATCTCGTATATCCACATAATAAATAGGAAAATTTTCCTGTGAAGCGTGTTTAACGTAGATAATCGTATGGTTATCCAACCACGTGGGACCCCGATTTAACATGGTTTTCCTGAAAGCTTGCTCTGCAATCAATTCGGAACGGTTATCGTTCAAATAATATACATATAAATCATAAACTTCGCCCTTTGTTCGTTTATTGGAATAAAAAGCAACTTTTTTACTATCATCGGGCCAGGAAGGAGATTGACTGTGAGCACCGTATTTAAAGTCCATTTCTTTAAATTCCTTAAATTCAATGTTATCAATGTGATAAATTTTATCAATGACAACCGAACTTTTGTTTTGATTCACATAAGCTCTGGTATAAGCAATATATTTTTTATTTGGAGATAATATGGGCGCTAATTCAACCGTCGCTGAACTCTTTTTCTTTTTAATCTTTGCATTTTTTAGAAATTGATCCGATATGCTGTATTTTATGCTACCGTCAATTGTAGCTAAATTGAAAAATTTATTCTTTTTATATGGTACCGTATAAGGATAATTCGCTGCATCATATGTTTTATCTGTAGTTATTAATTCATCATATTTAATAAGGTAATTATTTATTTGATAGTCGCCCGATTGATTGATGAAAGCGTAAAGTAGGCTAGGATTATGTTTATGAGACATCAAGAAGGGCGCTAAGCTTACCTGTTTTTGATCCCCGGGTAAATCTATAATACTCCGTCTATTATTCTGGGCCTCCTGTAGCGAAAAATCTTTCTTGATTTTAAGTTTTCCATCATCCATTTTAAATACAAATAATTCCTGCGACTTTTTCTTTCGTATCTGGTAAGTTCCATATTTACTTTTTGGGTCAATAATGGTATTTTGATATGCTTTAGATTCATCTTTAACAATTTTTGGAGCTTGTACAATTTTAAGGGTTTGCCCGCAAAGAAATTGCAGGCTCAATATTAGAATAATGATAATATATTGGATCACGATACCTCCTTATGGAATTTATCTTACTATAATATATATACCCGCCGTCACAATAGTCATCATCATTGAGATATTGAAAATGGAATCTTTTTTTTCATTTACCTGGTTTGATACATTGAGTCGGATATTTTTTTTATCCGTGTTAAATAAATAATTATTTTTGTCTGTATAAACGGGTTTTACGTCGCTAAAATTTATATCCGGTTGATAACCCTTAAATTTGATAAGCACTGTCTTGGTTCAGCGGGAATTGGACTTTTAGCATTTAAAATAAGTAACACCTAA
>CAZSMC010000109.1:0-3287 GCA_964607755.1 uncultured Cytophagia bacterium
TTTTCGTGTTTTAGAGTTTTAGTGGCAGTCTTTTTTTTGCCACAAAAACACCAAATTAATTTTTATGTCTCATGGCAAATAATTGTAACTAAAGAGCCAGATAAAAAGATTGACGGTTGAAAACGGCCACAAAATATGCTACATTAAATGCATCAAAATTTGTGAATGTTTGTAACTAACATTCGTTTTTTGGGCAGAGCGTGAAAGGAAAATCAATGGAATGGACGAAAATGATCTCCTTGCAGTTTGAAAAGTTGCGCGACACCAGCGGCGTTTGCATTGTACCGTTCGGCTGCCTGGAACGGCATTCGAACCATTTACCGATAGGCACGGACAGTCTTTTAGCGTACAAACTGGCTGTACTTGCGGCTGAACAGGAAACGGCTGTCGTGTTTCCGCCGCAGCATTATATGATGGTGGCGTCAGCATCTGCCCAGCCGGGTGCCATTTCTTTTGATGCGAAACTGGCTATCCAGATTGCAGAAACCGCTTTTGAAGAGATTTCCAGAAACGGTTTCAAGAAAATTATACTGTACAATTTTCACGGCGGCAATCGAAATATTATCCCGCTATTACTCCAAAATCATCTGTCGCGACAGCCCAGGAATTACACTCTCTACATGCCGGAATTTGACTGGGAGATCGAAGATGTGCATCAGACCTACTGCGACAGTACGTTCGGTGGTCACGCGGACGAGTGGGAAACGAGCTTGATGCTTTACTTGTTTCCGCAATCCGTTCATATTGATAAAATCCCCTCAAAGCATACCGGTCATCCTCAACATCGCTTGTCACATCTGAAAACCAGGCACATAAAAACCCCGGTCAGTTTTTTTTCTGATTATCCAACGCACTACGCCGGCGAAGCCAAGACCGCCACTGCAGAAAAAGGCAAAAAAGCGGCTCAGGTTATCGTGAATCGTCTGGCTGCGAATATAAAGGCGGTCAAAGATGATAGTGAAACTCTCCGGATTCAACAAGAGTTTAATAATAAAATGTTTCGTCACGACTGATTTGTCCTGGACACGCAATCCCCCGAACTTTGCGTTTTGTTAATAAATTAGTTATATTAAAAATCCATGATAAAAATTGGAGAGGATTCATGAGTTCAAAAGTGAACAAGGTTGTGCTGGCGTATTCCGGTGGATTGGATACGTCTATTATTATTCCATGGTTAAAAGAACATTATGGTTGTGAGGTGATTGCTTTTGCTGCCGACCTGGGACAGCAGGAAGAACTGGAAGGTCTGGAAGAAAAAGCCATCGCGACCGGCGCGATCAAGTGCTACATAGAAGATTTGCGCAAACCATTTATTGAAGAGTATATTTGGCCCACACTAAAGGCTGGCGCGATTTATGAAGGCCGTTATCTGCTCGGAACATCCTTTGCCCGTCCACTCATAGCCAAACGCCAGGTTGAAATTGCCGCGGCTGAAGGTGCAGACGCTGTTGCACACGGCTGCACCGGCAAAGGCAACGATCAGGTGCGTTTTGAATTGACATACAAAGCGTTCAATCCAAAACTAAAAGTAATAGCGCCCTGGCGTGAATGGGATATCCGCTCCCGGGAAGACGCAATCCGTTATGCCCAGGAAAAGGGCATTCCGATTTCGGCAACCAAAGAAAAAATATACAGCAATGATCGCAATATCTGGCATATCAGCCATGAAGGCGGTGACCTTGAGGACCCCTGGAATCAGCCGGAAGAAGAGATGTTCGTGCTGACGAATTCGCCTGAAAACGCCCCGGACAGCCCAACGTTTGTTGAAATTGAATTTGACAGGGGTGTTCCAGTCGGATTGAACGGGCAGCGGATGGATGCTGTTACTCTGGTCCAGCAACTCAATAAAATAGGTGGTGAACATGCGATTGGTCGAGTGGACATTGTCGAGAACCGGCTGGTGGGCATGAAGTCGCGTGGCGTTTACGAAACACCTGGCGGAACGATTCTTTACGCCGCTCACAACGAGCTGGAAGAATTGGTCATGGATAAAGAAACACTGCATTTCAAGGAAATGCTGGCGCCGAAATACGCCGAGCTGGTTTATAACGGCGCCTGGTTTACGCCGCTACGCGAAGCCCTGGATGCGTTTGTGAACAAAACTCAGGAGAACATCACCGGCACGGTCCGGTTCAAGTTGTACAAGGGCAATATCATCACCGCCGGACGCAAGTCGCCGTATTCACTTTATCGCGAAGAATTGGCAACGTTCGGTGCTGAAGATGTTTACAATCAGAAAGATGCCGAAGGTTTTATCAACCTTTTTGGATTGCCGCTGAAGGTGCGCTCTCTTGTGGAGCTGGATTGGGGAAAGAAACCAGACTATTCGGAACCGGATTACAGTAAATTCAAGCGAGATTAATAATGGCAGATGCAAAAATCTGGAGCGGCCGTTTCCGGCAAGAAACGGATGAGCTAATGGAAAAATTCAGCCTGTCGTTGCCGTTTGACCGCCTCTTGTTTGATGCGGATATCGCTGTCAATAAAGCATGGGCACGGGCTCTTGTTCGAGCCGGCGTTTATACTGAGATGGAGGCAGATCAAGTTAGAGCTACTTTGGATGAAATTCAAAAGGACTTTCATTCTTCGGGACAACTTTCTTTTCCCGAAAGCGCTGAAGATATTCATTCTGCCAACGAATACTGGTTGACCGAACGGTTGGGCGATCTCGGAGCGCGCATTCACACCGGCCGGAGCCGGAACGATCAGGTGGTGACGGATTTCAGACTTTATCTTTTGGAAAAGAATAAAGCATTGCAGGTTGCTTTACATGATTTGCAAACGGCTTTGTATACACTGAGTTTGGATCATGTAAAAACGGTCTTTCCCGGTCAAACCCATTTGCGCCAGGCGCAGCCTGTTTCGTTTGCGCATTATGTGCTGGCGTTGTTTTTTCAATGTCAACGGGACAAAGAGCGTTTGCAGGAAAGCTATGATCGCTGCTCGACCATGCCGTTAGGGTCCGGCGCGCTGGCCGGCGCGGCGTTCGATATCGACCGGAACGAATTAGCCAAAGAACTCGGTTTTGAACGGGTTTCGGAAAACAGTTACGATGCTACGTCTGACCGCGACTTTGTCAACGAAATTCTGGCAAATTGCGCTCAGGTGATGATCCATCTGAGCCGGGTTGCTGAGGATTTCATCATCTGGTCAGGAGAAGGATTTGAGTTTTTGCAAATCGATGATAAATACGCCACCGGCAGCAGCATGATGCCGCAAAAGAAGAATCCGGATTCTCTTGAATTAATACGCGGCAAATCGGCCCGCGTTATTGGTAATCAGGTTAC
>CAZSMC010000109.1:3387-4583 GCA_964607755.1 uncultured Cytophagia bacterium
CGTAACTTGTTTGGCGGAACCGGTTCAAAATCGGTAAAAAAGCAAATTGAAATCGCCAAAAAATTATTATAGAAAAAAATAGTATTACAAATACAAAGGAAAATATGAAAGTAAAACAGTTATTAGAGGAATCACAGACAACATTCAGTTTTGAATTTTTCCCGCCTAAAACCTCAACCGGCTGGGATAACCTTTTCAACACAATCAGTGATTTGCTTCCACTGAAACCGTCTTATGTGAGTGTGACGTACGGTGCCGGCGGCTCGACCCGGCAACGAACGCACGATATTGTCATGCGCATACACCGGGAGCTTGGTCTCACTGTTGTGCCGCACCTCACCTGTGTTGGTTCGACAAAAGATGAAATCGGCAAAATAGTCGATGCTTATGCCAGAGAAGGCATCGAGAATATTCTGGCGCTTCGTGGAGATACACCCGAGGGTCAGGAAAAATGGACGGCAACCGAAGGTGGATTCGAATATGCCGCCGATCTGGTTGATTATATTCGAAACCGCCATCCGCAGATGTGCATAGGTGTAGCAGGTTTCCCTGAGGGGCATCCGGAAACCCCCAATCGAATTGTTGAGCTGGAACACATGAAAAACAAGGTCGATGCCGGCGCAGATTACATTGTCACACAGCTCTTTTTTGACAACCGCGATTATTTTGATTACGTACAACGATGTGAACAGGCTGGTATCAAAGTACCAATCATAGCGGGTATTATGCCTATCTTGTCCAAAAAAGGCTTATATAAAATGGCTGATTTAGCAGCCGGCTCGCGTGTGCCTGCACCGCTTTATAAATTACTGGACTGGGCAGTCACTGACGAATATGTAGCACGGGCCGGTGGGCACTGGGCCAGCGAGCAGGTTCGGGATTTGCTGGATCACGGCGTGCCCGGTATTCATTTTTATACACTTAACAAATCCACAGCAACCCGCCGGATATACGAATCGCTTGGGATTAAAAATTCTGAACAATTTTGTGATTAAGCATCTTAAAAATGATTATATCGAATTAACCAAAAGTAGATTATCCCAGCAAACTGTATTTAATGAAACGAGCCAGATTCCCATTAGAGATGACGCCAGAAATATTTCGGAATATCTTGGAAGCAACACAATCAAACTTGTTATAACTTCACCGCCTTATGCCAATTTGCTCAATCGCAAACGAAAAAATAAAAGCCGGCG
>CAZSMC010000109.1:4683-6882 GCA_964607755.1 uncultured Cytophagia bacterium
GATAGAACCAATATCGTGAATAGAATCGGCATATTTGGATGGCCTTCAAATTACATAACCATGGGGACAACTTTTGAGTACATTTTGCATTTCATAAAACCAGAATAATATTTTGGAGAAAATGTGGAAATAGAACACATCATAAATAATCCCTGGGATAATGTATACTGGTTTTCCAGAATGCTAATCAATTCTGAAAAGTATGGAGGACTTGGAATCGATTCGACAGCAATGCAGAATGTTGCCAATGCCATTTATTCAGTAATAGATAGCAAAAATCGAGGCGATAATGCCTTTGACCGATGGATCGGATGGGCGGTGATTGCCAACAACCTGATTACCATAGCAAATGCATAAGATATATTTCAAAGAACGAAACTGAAATGTTTAGGTCCAGAGTATAACTTTGATGGAAAATGGTTTTTGCGACAGAAACTAATTAGTAGAAATAAATCTGGCGAGATCTTTTCGACTCGTACCTAATGCAAGCAACGATTTGATTTGCAGATCAATAGAAACAGATGGATCGCCGGCTTCCATCTTTGCCACACGAGACTGGTTGGATCGAATAAGTTTTGCCAGTTCTACCTGAGTCACCTGCTTTTCAAGTCTGGTTTTTCGAAGATTTTCGCCAAGAGTCATTTTTAGTTCAATATAAGCATTTTCATTCTCAGAAAGGCCGAGAAAATCTTGAGTTGAACCAACGCTCCAACCCTGCTCTTGAAGTTGTTTTTTCTTCTTATCGTCCATATTGTTTTTCCTTGATTAAAAGAGATTAGATCGAGTCATAAAGTTTTATTCGCTGTCGACAAACATCTATAACGGTTTGCGGAGTTTTTGCTGTCTTTTTATTGAAAATGTGTAAAATAATAATCGCATCGGTATCAATTCTATAAATGATTCGCCATGTGCTGTGGGCATCATTGATTCGCAATTCATAACAATGATGCCCTATGGAAGGCATTGGACGGGCGTGCGGCATGGTAAGTACTTCACCACGTTGTAATTTTCGCAATAAAAAACCAGCCTTCAAACGGGCAGCTTGTGAAAAAGGCGGAGATTTCACTTCGCCGTGTAACCAGACGAGAGGTTTATCATCGTAACTCATTTCTGAAATATATGTCAGATATGACATAAATGCAAGGCTTTTGTTTATTGTTGCTCATCAGGATTTGGATCAGCACGAATATATTGATAAAGCAGTGAGACGAAATGTTCTTCGATGATAAAATTGCTGAAATGGGAAGCTATCGTGCAATTTTATACCTTCCGGACGAGAGTCCCCGACTAAGAAACGCCCTAACACATCCCGGGATGAAAAATTATGTTAGACCTATGAGCCACTTTATCGGTGCTAGAATCCCTGATCTGATTAAAAAGCCCCTGGTTAAACTTTCCAGGGGCTTTTCAGTGAGGTATTTTCCTGAGGCGAAGTGAATTCTATTTCAACAAAATCATTCGTTTAACCTGATTGAATGATCCAGCCTGCATACGATAAAAGTATAATCCGGTGGAGACTTTGTGTCCCGCTGAATTCCGTGCGTCCCAGATGACCGAATGATGACCGGCCGGCTGCTCTTTATTGATCAGTGTTTTTACCAGCCGGCCTTGCAGGTCAAATATTTGTATCTTGACCTGAGACGGTTGCGGCAGGTCGTATCGAATTTCCGTCGTTGGATTGAATGGATTCGGGAAATTGTGTCCTAAACGAAAACTCTCAGGTATACCAGCATTTTCATTCACACTGGAAATGAGTTTGAAATGAGCTGTAAACGATTTATTGTTGTTGATGGTCACAACTTTGGTGCTCAACGAATCTGTTGCATCTTCATTCCAGTGACTGAACATATAGCCATTGGCAGGCACTGCCAGCAAGGTCATTGGCGTGCAATAATCGTAATCGCTTTTGTTTGGCATGCGTTCAATATGCCCAGCGTTACTTGGTTCAACACGTGTGTTGACGGTACAGCCAGTAATGATCAAACTGTGCGTTTCCGACCACGATGAGACCACCTGGTTATGCGTTTTACACCGTGCTCGGACACGAACAAGATAGCTGCCATTTTTTTCATAGCGATGCGAGTAAAATTTTCCACCCCAGGCAAAATCGTTATAGGCGGAAAATAATTGCGCACCTGATTCAGGATCGGTTTCTTTGACCATAAGTGCGCTGGCATATTTGCCCTTGTATTCGTGGTT
>CAZSMC010000109.1:6982-9627 GCA_964607755.1 uncultured Cytophagia bacterium
TCCGGTTCGTCGATATGATTGATCGTTCCCCGGCAGGTTACAATGCCATTAAAAATATCCCATGCATCTGTACCGGCTGCAGGATTGGCTCCTAACATGGCGTGCAAAGTGCCGTTAAATTCGCCGCCGGCAACGTTCAGAGTTACGTCTGTTTTTTCACCGGTTTGATAATCAATCAGATGGCCATGGCTCGGCAATCCGCTGTTGCCGTTCTCAGTGGTGATTTTTGTAATATTATTGTCACGCTGGGATGACAGCTCAGTCCAGTCTGAGCGAGTTCCATCACCCCAATCAAACTGATATTCAAGGTTATGTCCCAGGTTGCTGGAATCATTCCTGACATAGAAATCGAGCACAGCCTGGCGGAAAGCATCCGTGTAACCAGTAATAGATGGCGTGCTAGCTTTTTCCTCAAGCTCGACAAAATTGGCATTGATCTGTTTGTCGGAATCCACAGTGATCGTGGTTGGATTGCTTGTTCCGGACGCATCACCATCCCAGTAGGCGAATCGAAAGCCCTCGTTCGGGAACGCTGCTACAGTCAACGACGCTCCTGCATCGACTGTTGTATCACCGAGTGCAGGGGATGTTGTCCCACCATTGCCAGGCTTTGCTGTAAGTCGAACGACATAAGTATCTGGCTCAAATGTCGCGATTATGGTCTTGTTGTCATCCATCTGAACAGTCGTAATCGCAGTGTCAGGATCCGCAACATCACCTTGCCATCCGGCAAATCGATAACCGGATGCAGCAACCGCGCGAACGGTAAACAGACTGTCTTTGTTGAGTGTATAGGTGCCGGTGCCCGGTACGGTCACGCCGCCTTCTTCCGGTTCCACCTTGATTTTTAATGTGTATTCGCTTGGCGCTACTGATTTAAAATTCGCAACAATGATTTTGTTGCCCGTCATTGTGACCGCTGTTGTTGTGCTCTCGGGTTCGGCAACACCGCCGGTCCAACCGTCAAATTGAAAACCCGGAGCCGGTATGGTTGTGATGTTGACAACGTCACCTTCTTTAAAAGTATGTTCACCCACTGCAGGCGCAGTGACGCCGGCACCTGCCGGATTGACAATCATCTCAAGGGTATATTCTTGTGGTTCACCGGTCTCAAATACAGCCGTTATCGTCTTGTTGTCGTCCATAGTGACTGTCGTTGTCACACTTTTTTTGTTGGCAACATCGCCAATCCATTCTTTGAAATGATAGCCCTCAGTTGGCGTTGCTGTCAAAGTGACAGATTCGCCCACAGGGTATATGTGGATGCCCGGAGATGGAGCCGTGGTTCCGCCGCCGACCGGACTGATGTTGAGGCTAAGAACAGCTTGCGACTCGTCCTGTTTCTGAAAAACAGCCACGACAGTTTTACTGACGTCCATTGTTATAGTTGTGGAACTGTCAACCGGATTTTCAACATCACCCTGCCAGCCGATAAATTTATAACCCATGGCAGACTGAGCCTGAAGGGTAACAACTGTCCCGATGGGATAATCATGTGTGCCTGATGATGGTTCTGTCGTTCCGCCGCTATCAGGTGAGGACGAAATATTCAGTGTCGCCACATTCGTTTGTTGTGGAACAAAATGAGCAGTCAGTGTTTTGTTCTCATTCATGCGAATACTTGTCGTGGCTTTGGATGAGTCTATGACATCGCCAGTCCAGTGAGAGAATTCGTACCCCTGAACGGGCACGGCTGTCACGTTAACTTTTTCGTTGATTGTAAAGGAATGACGGCCTACTGAGGGACCGGTTGCACCAGTATTAGGCGGCTCGACCTGCATTGTAAGAAACGTTTGATCCTGGGATTGCTGAAATATAGCTGCGATTTCGTAATCAGCATCCATTGTAATTGTTGTGATCTCACTGTTAGTATCAGCCACGTTGCCGTCCCAGCGAACGAATTCATAGCCAGAGGCAGGTATGGCTTTGACCGTCACTACTGTACCACTTTCATACGAGTGATCACCGGCCGATGGAATGACAGAGCCACCAGAGATTGGATTCGCCGTAATAGACAAGGTATGCTTTGTGCCTTCGATTTTGCGAAAATGGGCAATAACACCCTTGTTAACATCCATGATGACGGATGTAGAGTCATTATAAGGTTCAGGCACATCTCCGGTCCAGAACTCAAATTTGTAGCCTTCATTCGGGAAAGCAATAATCGGAACTCTGGTACCGAGTTCGAAATTGTGCGTCCCGATAGCAGGCTGGGTGGTGCCGCTGCCTGCCGGATAAACATCGATGGTAAAAGTATATTCGGTTTCTCCGGCCTCAAAATTGGCAGTGACCGTTTTGTCGCTGTCCATAACGATATGTGTTGACGCACTTTGGGGATTGTCAACGTCCCCGCTCCAACTGGAAAATTTGTAATCTTCAGCAGGGGTCGCAGTCAGAGCAACGCTTTCGCCAGTCTGGAAAGTGTATGTTCCGACCTGCGGATACGTTGTGCCACCATTTGACGGATTCACTTGAATGGTTAAATCATATGTTGTGGACTGCTCTTCCTCGAACACGGCTGTAATATTTTTATCGCTATCAATAGTAATTGTTGTGGTCGGAGAATATTTCTCAGCCACATCACCTATCCATTCTTTGAAAACATAGCCGGAATCTGGTGTGGCAGTCACTTGTACAGTTTCATT
>CAZSMC010000110.1:0-1879 GCA_964607755.1 uncultured Cytophagia bacterium
AATAGGGGCTATTGGCGGAGGACCATATGGTGTTGCTGGTGATGGCGCCGGACCAATAGTTGGGCACCAGATCAACAGTTATTGTATTTTCGTTTTGTGTATAACCAGAAACGGCAAAATGACTAAAAGTAGTTGCATCAATCTTTAGATTGGCGGGAGAGGAGTAATCAGAGATTGTGCTGTACGCATATGTTCCTGTCGGGCGAAACAGATCATTTGACATATTCTGCCAGCCGTTATCAACAGGATCATTATCTGCAGGTATGAGCGATGTTGCATTCTCTGATAAACCTGTACTGGAAACTCTCCATATTAAAAGCCCTCCATCATCACTAACAACCGCATGCGGCAGACTTTCATCAAAGGTATTACCTCTCTGCTTATTCTCGATCATGTATTTTATATCTCCTGGTAGAGATCGTGTAAAAAAAGTCGTTCTGTTAGTGCTTGAAGTATTGTACACAATGGCGGAATCGGGCATATAGTATGAAATGGGCCTGATACTTGCCCAACCCAGATCGGCCAGAAACCAGGGATTAACTGGCGCTGGTCTGTTTGCGGTCTGCGTACCATTTTTATGTCCATTGCGCATTAGAGCCCACCTGGTTGTAGCAGAATTTGTATGAGCGGCTCCTAACATATGAACAAACTCGTGACAAAAATAACCTATATGCGACATGGCGTCAGCTTGCTGCTCGGGCGTTGCTTGACGACATTCACGTTCCGGTACCACCATATCCCAGCCGTTAATCGTTGTTGCGACATTGATATCCGGATCCCATCTACCCGCATAAATGTGACATAGCCTTTTATCAGAACTAGACGATACATTCACACCCAATTGTGAAACAGCAGAATCTCTGGCAGCTTGTTTAAAAGTCCAAAAAGTGTATGTGCTCTTATTATTAGGCAGCTTGACCCATACAGGATACCCATTGCCATCATCCGGGTTTAATATCTTGAATTTTAGATTGTATGTTTGCTTGGACATATCCCAAAAATAATCTCTGAAACTGCCGTATACAGGATCGCCATCCGAATTAGAGCCGGTATACGTGCCCAAACTGGATAAAAGTGCTGCAAAATCGCTCAACGTATGGCGATGTGTATAGCCTACCCACTCTGATGAAGAAGCATCCCAAAAACTATCCCCTCTGACATCCGCAAATTCCACTAAAAGGATTTTTAACGAGTCGGGCGTAGACAGTGAGGCAGTTGTTGAACCACCCATAATGGTTCCATAAACATTACAAGTGGACAAAAAGATCCCGATGCTCAAGATTGCAAATAATCCATTTGTAGCTTTCATGGTCGTCGCCTTTCATTGTAAAAGCAAAAATTTAGAGGTTATTGTTTGCGTGCTTGTTTGACAGACAAACAAATAAATGCCTGAAGACACGCTCTGACGATTCTGATCCAGTCCATCCCATACCATCGTGTGCTGTCCCTGCGTGAGAACACTATCATTAAGATTTATCACCTCCTTTCCGAGCAAATTGTAGATTCGTAAATCTACATGTTCCGGTTTACGGAGCCTGAGTTTTATCGTTACCTGGTTATTCGACGGATTCGGATAAAGACCGTCGATAGTCAACGGCTTGGCATTGTCTTTTTTTAGTATTCTATGCACACTCGTAACATCACCGAGATTACCGTCGCTGTTGATCCGTTGGGCGCGCAGACCGTAAAATCGGGTTCCCGATTCCATCCACAAGACGATGCACCCACCGAGATTATCGGCCAAAAGTCCATATGATGTGAACTCTGAAGCAACTGTGTCCCGGCTGGTGACCTGGGTCTCCCAGAGGAATTGTCCGGTGATATTTAGCTTGGTTAAATACTTGCCCTTTTCTTTGATAAGAA
This sequence comes from uncultured Cytophagia bacterium, assembly GCA_964607755.1. Classification (GTDB taxonomy): domain Bacteria; phylum Zhuqueibacterota; class Zhuqueibacteria; order Residuimicrobiales; family Krinioviventaceae; genus CAZSMC01. The sequence goes on from CAZSMC010000110.1 coordinate 1,864, forward strand.
AAACCGAGCCGTCACC
>CAZSMC010000110.1:1979-8320 GCA_964607755.1 uncultured Cytophagia bacterium
CCGCTATTTTCAACATCTTTTTTATTATATCGAAACCAAATCAGATAAATGCCGCCTTCGCCGTCGGGACACCAGTAATTCATTTCCTGCACATAATCCACACTATCGATTTCCTCATGCATAAGTTCCAATCCCTCGTCACCAAACAGTCTGTTTCCCTGGGGATCAAGACGTTGAAGATAGAGATTATAGTCATACCTGTCATCCGGATCCAATTCTGTGTAGCCAATATGTTTGGCAATTTGAAAAACGATGTAACACCCTCCTTTGCCGTCTGACATGACAAATTCATACTCGGGACTGTGAAAATTCACCAGCCACTGTTCATGCGGACTTGATGAAACCCGCACACCTTCCCGTCCCGGCCAGAGCCGCTCCCCATGAACGCTCATCCTTTGTGCATAAATAATAGGATCGACCGGATGAGTTTGCGCGACAACGATGATCCCATTTTCCATGTCCGTTGTGATAATAGGATTAAGCGTATACCAGGAAACAATATTATTTTCTGAAATATCGGTAGACCATTGGGCAAAAGCCGTCCCGAAGCAAAACAAAAATAGCAGAATATGTTTCAGCATATTCAATCCTCCTGACTGTTGTCACCTATCCGATTAAACAAAAGGAAAACTCCGCATCCGCCCCGAAGGTGTTTTATGCCGTGTGTTTCGCAGTCCCGTGGTATTTCCTTTTTCTCTCCGACACCGCCCCGTAGCGCTGCGCGAATCCATTGATGCATTCGGCGTCAGATGCTTCTCCCTGCCCTCAATACCACCAACCCTTTGCTATTTTACAACCTAAACTATTAAAAGTCAAGCATTATTTTGATTGAATTGACCTGTTTGGCGTTTTGTGCTGAAAGACAAGTCCGAGCAACAGGAGTCAAGGTTTATGAAATGATGCCCTTGAACAGCAAAAACAAAGCATCGTTGCCAAATGAGCAAGTTCCGGGCCAATATTTTTGCATTGTTTTCAAATGATTGACTGGAAACCCGATCTCGAACCCTGCGAAAATTATTCGCACCACGTGAAAAAGTTTCGCCGGGCGTGTTTTGGATGTGGCATCCGTGATGCTGCCGCGCGGCGGGATGGATATGGGACAGGATAACCGGATTGGCCGGATTGACAGGATCAAAAGCCAAAGCAGGAATTCTGAAAATAAAAATATCAATCCTTTAATCATACCGAGGCATCATGACGCTTTGTTTTGAATTGTGCCGCGACCCCTCGTCGCAAAGCACTGGGGAATGTATTCTGTCCGGGAATACGGGCATGGGACACAGAGTGTCCGGGCTGCATTCCGCCAAGAGACTGGCGGAACGATGGAATTCTGTAAATCCTGAATATTCTATAATCCGGTCCAATGAAAGGCTGCGGGGCAGCAAAGAGTTTGAGCAGAGATGATTTTTAGACCGGATCGGAGAATGCATGTACATGCCCGCAAATGACAACACTCCGGCCGGTCCTTGGTGCCCGGCCGGAGCAACGATTCATTTGATCAATACCATTTTGCGGGATTTTGTATAGCCGCTCGATGTCATCAAACGATAGAAATACACGCCGCTGGGAACAGAATGACTGAGGGCATCGCGGCCGTTCCAGCGAACCTCCCTGAATCCGGCATCTTTTTCCGCGTCCACCAGCGTCGCGGTCTCGCGGCCGCGCAGGTCATAGACCTTGAGCGTCACGTGCGCCGCTTCCGGCAGTTGATACGAGATCGTAGTGGCCGGATTGAACGGGTTCGGGTGCGCCGGATGCAGACTGGCCTCGGTGATGGTCTGAGCCACCGGTTTGCTCAACTCCGGATTGGTCGCATATGGTTCCCCGTCGCCACGCGCCAGTGCCGTCAACCGGTGCTGCGGATAGCGCTGTGTGAGCTGATCCAGATACCTGTCGGTTTTATGCGCGTCCGGCAGAAAACACCGGTACAGCTGCGTCAGTTGATACAATGTGAAGGGTTCGTATATGCTGCCTGTCAGATCCCGCAACGCCGTTTGACACAGGGCTTCCGCGGCTTTGTAATCGCGATCCTTGATCGCCCGAATCACGGACAAATCGTGAACCACGGCGCGCGTCTCCAGTGGCAGATTTTGCGAGCGCAGTGTTTTGAACCAGGATAACATCCCCGGGATATTGTGCTTGTCCGATATATGAAACACCTGACACAACGCCTTGCGCGCGTACACCGATGCCGGAAACCGTTCGATGATCTATTTGTTGATGTCCATGGCCTGAGCCGGGTCCTGATCGTGGTAACGCACGTACCGGCCCCACTGCCAGAGAGATTCGGGATCGTCCGGGTACACCTCAGCGGGGTCGAATTTGGAATCCGCCAGAGTCACTCCGGATTTGGCCAGCGGTGAACCACCGCCGGGATCGACTTTCAAAGGATAATCAGTATCCACAGAGCAATCTCCGCCAACATAAGAGGCTATGGACGGCGGATATTCACCCCACCAGCAGTACTCGGCCATGAGAGATGAATTATTGTACATATAGATATCATAAGAACTGTTATCATCAATCGTGTTGTAGCCGCCATCTGGATAATGACCAAAATCCGCATCTGTGTACGTGCTTAACACCATGCCATTCCCGCTGCTGTTGTCCGTAATCACATTATAAGCCGCATTCGCATCCGGTTCGCTATAATAATCAAAGTTCATTCCTGTATTATTACCTGTTACCGTGTTGTATTGCAAAACGGGAGAGGCGCTGGAGGTTTGAATGCCCGTGGCATTGTCGTGGATGTAACAATCGCTTATTGTGGGGGAACAATAACTGATAAACACTCCTTTATCCGCATTTTCGATTTCGCAACATGCTAACTCACTGTTGTTATTGGCATTGATGAACCGGATACCGTACCACATACCGGAATTGCAGGTAAATTCAATGGGATTGGCAGATGTGCCCTGGGCATTGAGGGTGCCGTTGACAATGAGTTCGCATTTGGAAGACAATGCGCCTCCGGACTGATCATCTCCCTCTAAAAAAATGACCTGAACGCCTGAAGATATAGTTAATGTCACTCCGGATTCCACTGTAATATCTCCACCGATATAATATGGACTGTTGGCGGAGGTCCAGGTGGTGTTGCTGGTCAGGGCGCCGGACCAGTAATTTTGATAAATATTAAACACAATATCATCTCCATTATAATGAATATTGGTAATGGCGATATGTGTATTGTTGCCGTTATGGTCATTCGTATTGGGGGTTGTATAAGGTGTTATCGATGTCATCCCGCCATTGGGGAAAAGGTCTGTTGCATCACCATCTAAAATAGGATCACTAGGTGTACCGACATTTTCAACAATATTATCCGCAGGACGAATTTCAGGATCACTGTTATTTTCAGAATAAGACACCAATAAACCTTCAGCCAAACCATCGGTCGCACCACACCTCAAATCAGGGGTAACTTCCAAAGGCACGTTATTTTTTCTCACTTCGAGCAGAAAATAATCATCAGCTGCCTTGAAATAAAGCACCGACACTTTAAAATCTATTCCAGTCGGATTGGGATTGATGAATTTTGTGTTATTGACTCCATGTCCTTTTTTCAGAGAAATGTTTTCACCTGTATGGCCGCAGATCATGTCATATTCGAGTTGCGCCATTAATATTGAATTGAAGAACAATACAAACAAATTCATAAAGACTAATTTCTTTTTCATGATAACACCCTCCTTTAATGCAACACATTGAATTTTACAGATTTTATCTCATTATTCTGTCTCACGACCACAAAATAGATCCCGTTGGCCAGAGGATTACCCTGCCTGTCTTTTCCGTTCCATCTTAATTTCAAGCATCCGATATCATGTCCTGGGTTATGGATCGTTCGCACCGTTCTGCCTCGAATATCAATGATGCTAATTTCTGTTTCCCGGGGCGAAAGATTCTCAAGTACTATTACCGCATGATCGGTAACCGGATTCGGATAAACATTTAAACTGAATTCGTCAGGTGTCACAGTACGTTGTTCATCCCTGATGCTGTTCGAAAATGGTGTGCCGTATTCCATTCCATTGATTTTCGCATAAACAAGCGTGTCGATACCGATTTCAGTCGGACCGATCCCTGCTACATAGCGTATATATTCAATGACCGACGAGTCATCCGGATTGATGGCGCCAAATTCCAGCCAGGGTCTGGATTGTCCAAACATCGGAGCCGTACCCGTGTCCGTGACTGTCAAAGTAAAGACAACATCTCCCAAAAGATACTGTATTCTGTGCCCGATGCCATGACCGGTATCAATGACAGGAAGTCCGGTATATGGTGTTTCCGGGAAATCAATATCCCGGTAGACCATTGTTGAATCCTGGTTATAATGGTAATAAAAAGGAGCACCTTTTATCCATTTTCCGTCATCATTAAACATCGACTCGCGGTTCATTTGATAAATTCGTACAGAATCCCCAATTATTGTATCGCGGATGACATGGAATAATTGAAAAAATGTCTGATATGGATGATCATATTGCCAAACATTCCCAATCTGCAAAGGAAAATAATCTGATGCTTTGGGGAGCTGGGCCTGAGTTGGTGGTATAAAAAAACAGAATACCATAACAATAAATAAAATTCCTTTTCTCATATGTCCTCACCTCCTTTTCTTGTTCGATTATTTAACAAAAATCGCTTTTTTGGTTTCTATAAAATGTCCAGCATTAAGCTGATACACATAAATACCGCTTGTCACCTCACCTCCTTTTTGATTTTTACCCTGCCATTTCACCCGATGCACACCGGGCGGTTGGTTTTGATCGATTAAAGTGATCACCTCCTTTCCGGTTATATCATAAATTTTCAATGATACCTGTTTGTCTTCCGGGATTTCATATTTGATAATCATTTCATTGTTGAAGGGATTGGGATAATTTTGAAAAAGAAAAATTTGTTTGGGGTACACCTCAGTACCTTTAGACTTTACTGATGTTACTGTATCAGGATATATTTTACCATTTACCTTTGCAGAATACAATTGCTTACTGATTGCATGAGGAAGAAACCGTTTTACAATGCCCACGCCTTTTGCAAACCACAACTCAAATGCATCATCAACTTGACTGGAGTCGTCGAAAAAAAATCTTGTGCAATTTTCAAATCTTCCTGCATGATTTTCGACTATTTCATTTCGCCCAAGAACGTGAACACGGTAGTGTAAATTTAATGAGGATAGATCGATCTGGTAGCTGTCACCTACAGCTCTCGTAAAATCAAACCATAGAATCTCATTTCCCTCAATATATCGGAAAATGTGACCCAAAGAATCAGGACGATAATACTCAGGATAATTTGAATCCAGCCCATACATGAAATATTTTTTCCCTTCAACTGAAACAGTATCAAAAACAGAATAAAATGCAGATGGAATTGTGTCTGTAACTCCACCTTCCGTAGAATAGTAAGTCCATTCATTGCCGACCTGTAATGGAAAATATTGAGTTTCGATATTCGACTGTTTGGGCTCACCCAAACCGGTTTCCAAATTAGTCGCGTCACACTTTTTTCTGTTCTCCAAGGCCGCTGCATTGAAATCGTCCACTTTTCTTTGAATGCTGTTTTTGAACGTTGCATCAGTTGCTTTTATGGCCCCACCTTTTGGTGAGTCTATGCCTGCTTTTTCTGCAGTAGGTATCAGGCTACTTTTTTCATCCATACTTGTATAGCAATAGTAACCATCAGGGCCTAAAGTCAGTACATAGCCGTCCGGTGTTTCATACCACATCACCGTACAACAATAACCGGAATCTTTTGCCTGAAACGTCTTGCCGTTGGGTTGCCGAACCGTATGAAAAACGGATTGGCTGAATACAATGCCGGTAAATAGCATTAGAAACGACAAAAGAACCGAATTCACTTTTCTTGTACTCATTTCTTGACTCCTTTCATTGTATCAGGATAGCTTTTTGAGTCTTGACAACGTCGCCTGCTTTCATAAACATGATATAAACGCCGCTGCCAACTTTTTGTCCGTCTGCGTTCCGTCCGTTCCAATTTAGCTGATGATTGCCGGGGAAAAGATTTTGTTTTACGAGTGTGATCACCTCCTTTCCGGTTATGTCAAAGATTTTCAGTTGAACCAGCGTGGATTGCGGGATATCAAATTCAACCTTTACATTTTCATTAAAAGGATTCGGGTAAACAGGATATAAATTGTAATTCTTAAAGCCCTCTGACGATAAGCGGGATACCGCGGCAGGCTTTAAAACCTTTCCCAAATTACCGTTTCGATTGACCTGCTGCGCAAAAATACCCCAGCGAGTGTCCGAACCAATCTCTGACCAGCATGTAATAGCGCCACCTTCCTGGTCGGAGACAGCGCCTCC
>CAZSMC010000110.1:8420-9531 GCA_964607755.1 uncultured Cytophagia bacterium
GTAATGAAAATATGATTTTCAGATAGGATGATTTTTTCATTGCCATAAAGAACATTAGTTTGAAAGCGCCATTTTTCCTGGCCATCTTCATCTAGGTAATGCAGAGATTCATTATATTCTTTATTATTCTCATTATAATTTAACATGGTAAACAGAAATCCACCATGTCCATCATATTTCATAACTGGTTCGTTTCCATGATAATCTTTATCATTCAGTTTAATCCCTTCATTCCCAAATAAAAGCTCTCCCGTAGAACTGACATGCTGTAATAGAAGATAACTTTTGCGATATAATAGAAAAACACCGCCAGAGCCATCAGGGCACATGGCCCGGATTGTGCTCAAGGTATCGGCGCTGACCTGAACACCCATCTCCCCCCATAACTTGGTCCCCGAGCTATCGATTCGCTGAACATAGGGAAAGCTGTATTGCAGGTAGGGGTCTTCCTGGCTATAAAAATCTTCATAACCAATAATGATGCCGTTTGCGCCATCCGGTACAACCACAGCCCCCGGAGTTTGGTGTTTATCAGCCGCACTTGCCATTATGCCATCTCCAGGGAATTTGACATAACCATATCGATCCAGGCGCTGTATGTATTTTTGCCTTAAAAGCCCCGGATCATTCTCATAAACAACAAAAGCTCCTCCAGCGCCGTCGCTTACCATAATTGGCAACAAGGCCGCCCTAGTCACTCTTGTATTTTCATTTGGATCATCAGACCATTGGGCGAAAACGGCTGTTATGGATATAAAAATTGCAATTAATACGTAATCATATTTCATAAAGCCTCTCCAATTATTTTACAAAAATTGCCTTCTTGTTCTTGACAAAACTACCGGCACGAAGCTGATAGAGATAGATTCCACTTGACACATCACCTCCTTTGTGGTTTTTACCCTTATACCCTTTCCTATCCCTCAAAGATAAACCATCCTTTCAGATCAGGCAAGTTCCAGGCCACAAAAAATTCTTTGTTTTTATACGAGTTATCTAAAATTCAATCCAGGATTCTGCGAAACATATTCGTAAACCGCGAATAAGGTTCAGGGAAGGGCATTATTTTTGAGTACTATTGCAAAAGCAAAAGCTTTTTCGTTATTGCCTG
>CAZSMC010000111.1:0-3130 GCA_964607755.1 uncultured Cytophagia bacterium
ACACGAAGAAAAACAACTGAAAAACCAAAGCTTGTTGGTGGTAATTCGTGTCATTCGTGGATATTTGTGATATTCGTGATAGAGTTACATTCGTGAACTCAGTGGGCCAGTCGTTTATAGTTCAATCTTTTTTCGCCAAATTTATTAACAAACCAGGCTTAAACCCGGTTGCTGGCGAATAATACTGATATTAATCATAGTGTATGAAAAATTTCTGCAACTGCCCCAAATATTTCCTGATTGAAACGGCCATTAAAATTGGCTTCATTTGCTCGTTATGCCAGCTTCAGATTATTCTTTTTTGCTACAAATGGTTCAACTCGAGCTTCCTGGTGAGCTGCTTTCCATAAATCAAGTTTGGCTTGCATGAACAACCAGCTTTCTGGTGTTGTATTTGTAGCCTTTGAAATTCTAATCGCCATTTCAGAACTTAATGATACTCTACAATTTATTAAAGCTGAGAGTGCTTTGCGCGTAACACCAAGCTTTTTTGCAGCCTCCGTTACTGAAATACCAAGAGGTTTTATAATATCTTCTCTTATTATTTCTCCAGGGTGGGTGGGCTTTCTATTGGTCATTTTATCTATTCCTTCTCTTAACTGTTAATGATAATCAATATAATCAACGTTAATTGCATCATTTCCTTCAAACTCAAAAGTTACTCTCCAATTACCACTTGTTGAAACTGCCCACGTTCCTTTCAAATTTCCTTTTAGTGGATGTAGATTATACCCAGGTAAATTCATATCTTGAGGATTAGTTGATGCATCTAAACGGTCCAAAATTCGAATGACTTTTGAAACATGACTTTGATGAATTTTACTCCGGTCATCATTCAAAAATAACTTTTCAAGAGCTTTATTCTTGAAAAATTTGATCACAAGTTATTCTAACCTTTTAATAAGCAACAATATTGGCAACTCGTACGTATACCACAGCTATCAGTGGCTTACCCTGGCCGTTATCTCTGTCCGTTTCAATATATGGATGATAAATACGAGTTGTCATATTTTCGTACTTTATTTTCAATAGGTTGTAAACATGCTTTAAAGTTAATGAATATTTTATATTATAAATTCAAACTGGGATTTCCATATAGGAAGAACGACTTGTAGATTCTGGAACTCTATATCCTTCTGCAACAAGTCATTCGATATGAAGCTCAATAGCTTTTTCCATATTTTTTTCTACCTCTTTTTTAGTCCTTCCTGTTGCAACACAACAAGAGAGGTCGGGTGAAAATGTAGAAAAGCCCGTATTTGTTTTTTCAATAATAATCAAGTATTTTGTCATTTTTTTATTCCCGCTTGTTTCAAAACACTATTTAAAGTACCTTTTGCTAATTCATCATTAGGTTTGCCCTGGGAAATATTGTTATCTCTTTTAATATATGGGTGGTCAATCTGATCTGCCATATTCTTTTCCTTGTTTTTTTACTTTTGTCTCGTTCTCCCAGAACGCAGGGAGATCGCCCAGCAGGGCGTTCCTGCGTGGCACTGTGTTTTATTCAGGTGCTATCAGCCTGGTCTTGGTCTCTTTCCATCCGAAGGTTCTCGCAGCAGGAGGCACATTTCCAATCTGCTTACTGCCGGGCTTGCTTACGTTCTTAAAAAAATATATCGCCACGATGTGGCTTTGATATTTTGAGATGAATATGTGCTATAAATACTTAACCGCTACGCGGTTTTTTATATCACCTTGTTGTGTATGCGCGTCATCAATCCGGATAGGGGTTGGATATTTATCGTATTGCCGCGCACCTCGTACCTCGCACCCCGAACCACATCCACTTAATTTAAGACCCTATTTTTCCAATTCCAATTGAAGCATGACACGTTACCCATATCACTATTCACGAATCCCTCATAACTTTTCCTTTTCACTATTCACTAATCCCTAATCACTTCTTACACATTTAATCCGTTGTACGACGAGGCTCGTCGCTTTACGATGTGCTTGAGGTCCTCCCACCTCGTCCCTTGCATCTGGTTTTTTTCTCTAAATTTCAAAATGATTGGAATTGTTTTCTTTAATGCTTATTATTGATCTTTTTAATAAAATGGGTCAGTGTATTATCAATTTTATCTTTTTCTGTCCAATCTGAGTCTATTACGCTTTTTTCTATACTATTTAACGGAATTTTTAAATGTTGTCACATATCGAAACGTTTTCAGTTTTTTACTTAGACGTTTAGCCGTTTTTATTCATCATCTTCCATGCGAAAGAATCCAACTGAATCAAGCACTTTTGCAGTATCTGCGTATCGCGATTGCTCTGCAGATTGTAATAGTACATGGCAATCATCTCACGGGCGCGCCGGATTTCCTTTAGCTTGTGACGCCAGCGCTTATCCACAGAAATAAAATCAATTAATTCCAATGCCCGTTCCAATGCATTTTTATATTCCAGAGGGACATCTTGCATGTTTTGAGCACGATTCAATTCATTCGCTACCATAATCAACTGCTGAAAAGTAGGGAACGTAAAAAAACGGTCTTTTAATGTCTTGTGCCATACAGGCATTACTAACTTTCCATATCCTCATCAGGTGATAGCACGAGTTTCTCGATTATGTCCTTCACGCTCTGCCTTCTTTCCTTGTTTGTGATTTCCATAGACATGTTTTCATCCATGGGTCGTATATTAATAAAGCTTGTGCATTCAATTCGATTATGAGGTTCATTCCAGGGATAGAGATTTCCTCCCCATAAATCAGATTGTTTTGATCCTTCTTGAAGCAACATTGACTCGGCATCAGAATGCAGTTCTCCACCCAACGCAACCCGCTCCATCTCAATATCTACGACAAATTTGACCATGGTATCAAAATATTCCTGACACAAGGTCTTTAAATCATCTTTGGCAATTTTGTTGTCAATAATTCGAATCATGCCTTGATCTCAATTTACAAGTTATTATGAAACGATTCTTTTTATTTCTCCCGGATCCGGTACTCTGGGAACTTTTCTTCCAAGAGCTCCAGGCGTGTACTGTGCAAGTCAAAAGTATTCGAAAACACGCGCTGTTCCTTCCGGATCAAAGCGAGTTGATTGAGAATCTGTTCGATTTGTTCCTCGATTCTTTCAAATCGTTTATCAATTTGCTCAAATCGTTTATCAATTTGCTCAAA
>CAZSMC010000111.1:3230-5230 GCA_964607755.1 uncultured Cytophagia bacterium
TCAAATCGTTTATCAATTTGCTCAAATCGTTTATCAATTTGCTCAAACTGCTTTTCATTTTGTTCAAACCGTTTTTCGACATGCTCGAACCGTTCATTCATTTCTTTTCGCGTCGGCACCTCGTTCATAACATATTCAGCGAGTTTTTCCAGCAAAGCATGCGTTTTTTCTAAGGTTATTTCAGACATGACTACCCCCTTCTTTTGGGTTTATTTTTTTATTGTGCATAATATTTCGTTGAAAAACATTTTTTGACCATTATCTATAGCAAATTATGTTGATACGATTTACGTAAATATTGTACGTTACAGGTTAACTATCTTTCCCTCTGACATCTTCTTTCAACCGCTTCATGTGTCCCCGCCCCAATCCTTTGACCTCACAACCCAATTCGAAATACCGTCTGATCTTTTCATCACTCAGGATGCCGAAACAATCAACAATAGCGGCTTTTTGGCCGATAGCTTTGACCACTTTATCTGGTTCTAAATTTAAATACATTTCATGTCGCACGGCAAAAACCACCACTTCAACATCATAGAACGCCTTTTCTAAATCTTTTTCGATTCGTATTTCTTCAAGTTTTTCCTGGTTGCGAAAAAAACGCGCTTTGCTATGTCCGGCAGCCGGATAGGTGTCCTGTTTTTCAAATTCCCACCAATGTTCCACATACGGATCATGCACCCGGATCTCGGCGCCCATTTCTGCGAGCCGGCGAATCAGTATCTCTGACCCGCTGTAGCGGGTATCCCCGACATCCTCACGATAAGCAGCGCCCAGCACCAGGATATCGGACGCGGCAATGGGCACATTCATGTTACGCATGGCATCTCGGGTGACGGCTGCGGCGTGCAAGCCACGGGTATCGTTGATGTTGATCGCCTGCGGAGTAATCTTGAAAATATCATCTTCGAAACCGAGAATGTGTTTGTACGCCCACATGCCCAGGCCGCCGTCTTTGGGCAGACAATAGCCGCCAATGCCAGGGCCCGGAAAAATCATATTACTGTGTGTGGGTCGTACCTTAATGGCCTCTATAACTTTTAGCAGATCAACGCCATTTCGCTCGGCAAACAAACTCCACTCGTCCATAAAAGCAAGGATGGTTGCCCGGTAGCTGTTTTCAACAATCTTGGCAGTTTCGGATTCGATTGGCCGGTCCATCACAGTTAAAGGATATTCTTTTGTGTTCAATACGTCAGTCAGAAACTGGACCACCCGGTTTTTCGCTTCCTCATTGATCCCACTGCACACGCGCCAAAAATCCCGAATACTCGCCACATAATGCCGGCCAGGCATGACGCGTTCATAACTGTGTGCCAGTAATGGATCCTTGTCAAGTCCGCGGTTTTTAAAAATCTTTCTTATAATAGGATAAGCAACCTGTTCTGTGGTTCCCGGCGCAACTGTAGTTTCAATCAACACCAGCGCTTCCGGCTGAATATGCTCGGCAATGACTTCAATAGACGCTTCCAGAGCTGCCATGTCTGTGGAACCGGTATGCACATCGCCAAGGTCCTTTTTGACATAGTCGCATTGAACATCCACGACAACAACATCAGCCAGAGACAGCACATCGTAAGAATACGTTGCCATTAAGGTTTTCTTGTCGTTTACACAGCGGGCGATCATGGGTTCGACTTCCGGATCTTCAGCCTTTACAGGAGAGACACCGCGGTTCAACAGCGGAATTTTCCAGTAACTGCGCACACTGGGCCGCTGCATACCGATAACGAATTTTGTCGGTTTGCCCTTTTCATCCGTGGTATCGGCAACGATCGCCGCCATTACCGCACCGACAAATCCTACCCCCATCACAACAACAATTTCCCGCCCCTTTGCCTGTTCCTGCTCGACTCGTTTCTTTATGTTTGCAAACTCATCGGCATAGTCATCTGGTTTCGGTAATGGAAATTGCTCTCCTGCAGGACTAACAGAGTATTGTTCTTGCATGGTGTCTCCCGGTTTTATTGTTCAAATTCAGTTATCAATTTCTTTTT
>CAZSMC010000111.1:5330-8017 GCA_964607755.1 uncultured Cytophagia bacterium
CAATATAAAAATATTCTACGGCTTTTTTATATGACATGTACATGATGATTTTTTAAAAATCTTTACTATTTACAGAATCCTATATCAAGCTAAATAGGCTTCAAGTGTATGCCGTAGTCCTTGCTCAAGCGAAATAGAGTATTGCCATCCCATTGCATTGATCCTTGACACATCCAGCAATTTTCGTGGCGTGCCATCCGGTTTATGGCTATCGAACTGGATTCTGCCATTAAAACCAACAAGTCCGGCAATAAGTTGGGCTAATTCTGCAATGGTGATATCGTTTCCCGTACCGATATTAAAAAATTCGGGCCCATCATAATGCTGCATCAGATGGAGGCACGCATCAGCCAGATCATCAACATGCAAAAATTCCCGTCTGGGTGTACCAGTTCCCCAAAGTGTCACAGTCACAGAACTCGAATCAACATCTCCTGAATTTGACGATAGCGCAGTTGCTTTTGGTAAATATTGTGACTCTTTGGAATGTTTGAGGATTCCGTTTTTTTCCAAAAACTTTAAAATATCATCTTTTGATGCTTCTTTCTCCTGCAGATTTTCCCCATGATATTTCTTCAAATCCTGACGAATCGCATCCCAATTATCGCGCTCGAATTGCGAGGCGAGATAAAATTTCCGAATAAGCGCAGCCAAAACATGCGATGTCTCCAGATCATAATTATCATTGGGACCGTACAGATTTGTCGGCATGACGGAAATAAAGTTGCAGCCATATTGCGCCCGATAGGCTTCGCACATTTTAATGCCAGCGATTTTGGCGATTGCATAAGGCTCGTTAGTTGGTTCCAAAGGTCCGGTGAACAGGTATTCTTCTTTAATGGGTTGCTTTGCATGTTTGGGGTAAATGCAAGAACTGCCAAGAAAAAGCAACTTTTTTACATTATTCAGGAATGAATAATGAATAATATTATTTTGAATTTGCAGGTTTTCGTAAAGAAATTGTCCCCGAAAAGTATTATTGGCAACAATGCCCCCGACTTTGGCCGCTGCTAAAAATACATAATCCGGTTTTTCCCGTTCAAAAAAATCATGTACTGCTTTCTGGTCGAGCAAATCAAGTTCAGAACGCGGCCGCATAACCTGATTATGGTATCCTTTGTTTTTTAACAGGCGAACGATCGCCGATCCGACCATGCCGCGGTGCCCGGCGATGTAGATTTTAGAATGCAAATTCATAGCAGCGAAAATGTGATTGAAATATTTTTCATGGATTGGCGTTCGTGCATGGTTGCTTGATTGTTTTTATGTTTAAATGCATGTTTAAATCAATGTCAGGTTGTATTGTTACAGTCTTTGCCAATTTTTCATTTCTTATTCAATAACCCCTTTTTTCAATCTTTTCCAGGTCTGCCTTGACCATCATCTGCACCAATTCTTTAAATGAAGTTTTTGGCTGCCAGTTTAACTTTTGCTTTGCCTTGGACGGATCACCAATGAGCATATCCACTTCTGTCGGGCGATAATAGCCAGGATCGACCTTGATCAACGTTTTTCCTGTTTTGCTGTCAATACCAACTTTTTGGTTTTTCCCGTGCCATTCAATGTTGATTCCTACTGTTTGAAACGCCAGCTCGGCAAACTCTTTTACACTGTGCGTCTCCCCTGTGGCCAGGACATAATCGTCAGCAGTGTCTTGTTGCAGCATCTGCCACATGCCCTCGACAAATTCCGGCGCATATCCCCAATCGCGTTTGGCATCCAGATTTCCAAGGTATAATGTATCCTGTAATCCCAGTTTAATGCTGGCTGCTGCATGGGTAATCTTTCGGGTAACAAATCGCCGGCCACGTCTCGGAGATTCATGATTGAACAAAATGCCATTGACAGCAAATAAATTATAGGCTTCTCGATAGTTTTTAACAATCCAATAAGCATATAACTTTGCAGCGCCGTATGGGCTGCGAGGATAAAACGGAGTAGTCTCCCGTTGCGGCACTTCCTGCACCTTGCCGAACAATTCACTGGTAGAAGCCTGGTAAAATCGCGTTTTTACACCGGTTTCTTTTATCGCATCCAACAATTTCAACGTTCCCAGTCCATCGACTTCTGCTGTATATTCTGGCACCTGAAAGGACACTTTAACGTGACTTTGCGCCCCCAGATTATAGATCTCATCCGGTTCTATTTTTTCAATTAACCGGTTGAGATTACTGGAATCTGTCAAATCTCCGTAATGCAAAATCATCTTTCGATTATTGACGTGAGGGTCTTTATACAGATGGTCAATCCGGCCAGTATTGAACGAACTGCTCCTACGAATCATGCCATGAACGAGATATCCTTTCTCGATGAGTAGTTCAGCCAGATAAGAACCATCCTGGCCGGTAATTCCTGTTATGAATGCTTTTTTCATCTTAATCTGTGGGAAAAAAGTGTTAAAATGAAATGGCCTAATCATCTTTATCCCGAACCCGATAACCAAACGTTTTCTGTTCAAGCAGCCCAATGCGTTTACTATTCAACTCCAGAGTTTTTGAAATAACATCCTGTTGGGCACGAATCAAGTCCAACTGATCGTCCTGTCTCGTTAGATGTTCATCTATTTTCTGAAAACGTTGATCAATCGTCTCAAAGCGGCGATCCATTGCCTCAAATCGCTCATCGACCTTTTCAAAGCGGCGGTCCATCGCTTCTAACCGTTCATCAATCTTTTCAAAGCGGCGGTC
>CAZSMC010000111.1:8117-9339 GCA_964607755.1 uncultured Cytophagia bacterium
CAAAGCGGCGGTCCATCGCTTCTAACCGTTCATCAATCTTTTCAAAGCGGCGGTCCATCGCTTCTAACCGTTCATCAATCTTTTCAAAGCGGCGGTCGATCGCTTCAAAGCGCTCATTCATTTCGCGCCGGGTCGGCACTTCATTCATCACATGTTCTGCCAATTTTTCTAGCAAATCATGTGTTTTTTCAAGTGTTATCTCGGCCATAAGAGCCCCTCCATTTTATAAAAATGATTCGCGTTCAAAACAAGTCATCCACATCTATTTAGCTCAATTTATAACTCAATTAAGGGATGAACCGGTTCATTCTCGGGTTTCTGTGCCGGCGTATTGCGGATCTGATAGGCTAACTCTATAGATGGTCTCGCGTCGCACAAACCGAACCCATGACCATCAAGGATGTTCCGGTAAACTATGGTATGCAAATCTGTAAATCCACCGGAAAACTCGAGTTCCTCGTCATCTACAGTGATGCATCTATATGTAGGTTTCCCTTTATTGCCAACATCCTCCGGCAGATCAGTTTTATCAACGGATAAAAACCAGCGCACATTGGCGCGGTCAAGTTCTAAAAAACCGGCCATTTTTTTGCGCTCGCTAATATGAATTTTACTCTGCTGGACTCCGCCAAAAATCCATAATAACATATCGAAAAAATGAATGCCAATATTGGTACCCACGCCACCGGAGCGGTGGACGTCACCTTTCCAGGAATAGTGGTACCAGTTCCCTCGTCCTGTGATATAGGTTAACTTAATTTCATGTTTTTTCTTTTTGGGGGCTTTGTGCATCCGCTTTTTTAAATCAACGATCTCCGGATGAACTCGAAGCTGAAGCAAGTTATACACCCGGCATCCGGTTTCTTCTTCATCTTCTTCCAGGGCATCGAGGTTCCATGGATTTAACACAAGTGGTTTTTCGCAAATAGCATCAGCCTGATTGCGTAATGCAAATCTTATGTGAGCATCGTGAAGATAATTGGGCGAGCAAATACTGACATAATCTATCGCTTTTTCCGGACGTCTGCGCCGCAACAGTCCAATATGCCGGTCAAAGCGTTCAAATTCAGTGAAAAAATCAACCTCGTCAAAATATTGATCTAAAATACCGACAGAATCACTGGTATCCAGAGCGCACACCAAATTGTGGTCAGTATCGCGAATCGCTTTTAAGTGGCGGGGTGCAATGTAACCGGCCGCACCGATGAGGGCAAAGTTTAAT
>CAZSMC010000112.1:0-9147 GCA_964607755.1 uncultured Cytophagia bacterium
TCCTGTTTTTAAAATATCATTGTATTATATCTCTGTTATTTTTACATTCAATTCTTACTGATTAAGAGAACATTATCCGGCAAAAATATGTTTGATTTTATAGACAAAGTGGCTATAGTGACTGGCGGAACGCGGGGTATCGGCCGTACGATTTCTAAACTTTTGGTTGATACCGGTGCCTACGTTGCAGTGATTTATCGCAGCAACGATGAAAAAGCACAATCATTGAAAAAAGAAGTAGCACATCCGGAAGCATTCAGGCTCTACAAATGCGATGTCTCCGATGGCGAAGCCTTGAGTTCGACTATGGAAACGGTGTTCAACGAATTCTGGAATATCGATGTGCTGATCAATAATGCCGGAATTTGGATGGCGACTCCGGTTATGAATATGGATATGAATATTCGCGATCAAACGATCGATATTAATCTGAAAGGCGTGATGAACGGCTGTCAGGCTGTGGTTCCGTTCATGGCGCAATCCGGTGGCGGAGTGATCGTCAATGTCTCTTCGACTGCCGGACAACGCGGAGAGAAAAACTATTCCACGTATGCCGCAACTAAAGGCGGAATTATTAGCTATACAAAATCTCTGGCTGCCGAACTGGCTCCGGACAACATCAGGGTCAATGCGGTGGCGCCAGGGTGGGTGAATACAGAAATGACAAGGCAGGCTATCGAATCACGCTCTTCCGAGATTCTGCGGGAAATTCCTCTTGGGCGCGTGGCTCAACCTATCGATGTGGCGATGCCTGTGCTTTTCCTGGCTTCGGAGGCTGCCCAGTTCATTACCGGTGAAGTGCTAAATGTCAATGGCGGGTCTGTTTTGTGCGGTTGAAGATATGGGCATTCATTTGAAAAAATTATTACCCGGTAAACTGGATCATGATTTTCTTGATTCGCTGTTAAAGCGGTTTACTTCTCAAGATGAACGGGTGGTCATCGGCGCCAGGGTTGGTGAAGACGCCACCGTTATTGACATGGGGGATCGTTACTTGCTGGCAAAAACTGATCCAATTACCTTTGCTACAGAACACATCGGTTACTATGCCGTGCACGTTAACATCAATGACATTTCCTGCATGGGCGCTACGCCGAAATGGTTTCTGGCAACAATTCTTTTGCCGGAAAAAGCCACAAGCGATTTAGCGGAAAATATTTTTGCACAGCTCTCAGATGTTTGCCGCCAACAGAATATCGTCTATTGCGGAGGACACACTGAAGTGACAGTCGGCCTGAACAGGCCTGTGGTTGTCGGACAAATGCTCGGAGAAGTGGAAAAAGATAAACTTGTGGTCAAAGACGGGGCGCAGAAAAATGACAGGATTTTGCTCGTCCGGCGTATTCCTGTGGAAGGGACAGCGATTATTGCTTTTGAAAAACACAAGGAACTGGAAGAAACATTTTCGCCAGACTTTGTCGAACGCTGTAAGAATATGCTGTTCGATCCCGGCATTAGCGTGCGCAGAGAAGCTGAAATTGCTGTCAATGCGGCAGAGGTTCATGCCATGCACGATCCGACCGAAGGGGGGGTGGCTACCGCGATTCACGAACTGGCGTTAGCAGCTCAACTGGGATGTGAAATTTACGCAAACAAAATTCCTGTCATGCCGGAAGGCAAACTTGCCTGTGACATGTTTGACATGGATCCCCTCGGTGTCATTTCCAGCGGGGCTTTGCTCCTTGCCGTACCGCCTAAAAGCGTGGAGCCGATTTTAAAAGCGTACGAAGAAAATGATATCGTGGTGGCTGAAATAGGTACTTTACTTGATAAAGACCGGGGTAAGGTTCTAGTGGAAGATGAACAAAAGATCCCGCTGCCTGTTTTTCCTCAGGATGAAATTGTAAAAATATTTTAAAATTTTGTCCTTTGATATTTTTCACATTTTTTATTTTTTTTTACCCTTCATTATAAAATTAATTTGAGTTTTACTGGCAGTTTTTGTATTATCCGTTAAATCCTTTCATTTGTATCGCTGTTCTGGTGAGGGGTGAATGTGACAAAGAATTATTTGTATTAAAAGGTGGAGCAGCATGGACGATATTATTGTTATCGAAGTTTGTACAGGCGCGGATTGTTTCATGGTAGGCGGAGCCGAACTCCTCGAGTTGGAAAATTATTTACCAGAGGAGCTTTTGGACAATGTGCAAATAGAAAGCACAGAGTGCATGGGATATTGCACGGATGAATATGATGGCCAGCCGCCGTATGTCCGTATTAACGGAGAGATCATGAGCGATGCGACGATTGATGAAGTGATCTGGGAGATAAAAAGCTTGCTGGGTGAATAAAGACCGGCATGGGACATCCGATGATCTGCATGGGGAAGATGAATATCGTTTGCTCATACCGGTCATTTTGCCGGAGGATGTGCTATTGCTTTGTATTCTCGGCAATTTTTTCCATGGCACGAACAAATCTGGTTAAAAGAACGAGTACGTATACAGCAATGGCAAGGTAGATTATAAAGATTATTGGGGCGATGGATTCAATGATGTTGAATGGCATAAAGATCATCCTGTTTTAGATGTTTGATATTTCCACAAACAGATTTTAAATACCGCACATTTTTCACAAATAAAAGAGAAAATTCATATCGAATGGATGAAGCGCCAGACAGAGATCCGCCTTCCTGGTCTTGAGGCACGCCAATTTTACTAAAAAAATCTTGCGAAAACAACTCTTTTTTATTACATTTATTGACTTTTTCGTTTTAATATCAAATTTGCGTTAATTAAATATGTTTCAGGAACTTTACGAAAAATTAGACAATGTTTTCCGCAAGCTCAAAGGCCATGGCAAGCTTTCGGAAAAAAATATATCTGATTCGATGCGCGAAATTCGGCGCGTACTGCTTGAGGCCGATGTCAATTATAAAGTTGCCAGGCAGTTCATAAAAAACGTTGAACAGCGTGCTTTAGGCCATGACGTGATCAAGAGCGTCACTCCCGGCCAAATGGTAATAAAAATTATTTACGATGAACTGACCCAACTGATGGGCGAAAAGGCGGCGCCCATCCAGTTTAAAGGCTCAACGCCGAATATCGTTATGTTGTGCGGCTTACAGGGTTCGGGTAAAACGACACTTGCCGGAAAGCTGGCAACGTATCTCAGGAAAAAAGGCCGCAATCCGGTGCTGGTTGCTGCGGACGTTTATCGACCGGCAGCTATCGACCAGTTGAGTGTCGTGGGTGAACATACCTCAACTACGGTGTTTAAGCAGGAGGGTAAGGATGCAGTAAAAATCAGCAAAAAAGCTGTTGAGCATGCCCGCAAAAATATGCTGGATACCGTGATTATCGATACCGCGGGCCGGTTGCATATTGATGAAGACATGATGAAAGAGTTGGAAAACGTCAAGGACGCGATAAAACCGGATGAAATCTTATTCGTCGCCGATGCCATGACCGGACAGGATGCGGTGAATACAGCAAAGACTTTTTTGCAGCGTATCGATTTTGACGGTGTTGTCCTTACAAAAATGGATGGCGATGCCCGGGGCGGTGCGGCGTTGTCAATACGTGCGGTTACTGACAAGCCGATCAAGTTTATCAGCGTTGGCGAGAAATACGATCAACTTGAGCCTTTTCATCCTGAACGAATGGCATCGCGAATCCTGGGCAAAGGCGACGTTGTCAGTTTGGTTGAAAAGGCCCAGGAAGCCATCGATACCGAGGAAGCGGAAAAGCTGGAGAAGAAACTTCGCCGCCAGGAGTTTACACTGGAAGATTTTTATGATCAGTTGCAGCAGATCAAAAAAATGGGGCCGCTGCAAGATATTTTAGGCATGATGCCGGGCATGCAGAATAAAGCGCTCAAAAACATGCAAGTTGATGACAGGGCGCTGGTTCGCATCGAAGCGATTATCAACTCGATGACCCCGAAAGAACGCCGGTCTCCCAATATCATTAACGGCAGCCGGCGCAAACGAATTGCACGGGGCAGCGGCACCGCAGTCCAGGATGTTAATCGATTGTTGAATCAGTTTAGCATGATGAAAAAAATGATGAAAACGATGAAAAAGGGCGGCGGTGGTATGCGCATGCCGCTTGGATTTTAATAAAGGAGGTTTACTTGTCAGTAAAAATAAGACTTACCCGAATGGGGCGAAAAAAAGTCCCATTCTATCGAATCGTGGCTATTGATTCTCACAAGCGCCGTGATGGTAAGTATCTGGAAAAAATCGGCACTTATAATCCCTTGACTCAGCCTGAACAGGTTAATATCGACCGCGATCTGGCTTTGAAATGGCTTAAAAATGGCGCTATCCCAAGCGACACGGTTCGCTCGATGTTCAGTCGCGAGGGGATCATGTTCGAGATGGACCTTCGCAAAAGAGGTTTATCCGAAGAACAGATAGCTGAAGAGATGAAAAAATGGGAAGCATTGCAGCGAGAGCGCATTAAAAAGCGCGAAGCCATGGAAGCCCAGGCGAAACGGGAAAAGGAAAAGACTGAGCCGGAAGAGAAGAAAGCTGCTCCACAAGCTGAAGAACAAGAAGCAGAGCCGGAAGAGAAAAAAACTGTCCCGCAAACTGAAGAACAAGAAGCAGAACCGGAAGAAAAAAAGACTGCCCCGCAAACTGAAGAACAAGAAGCAGAACCGGAACAAACAGCAAAAGCGGAACAAGAACCGGAAGGATCGGCCGAAGAGACAGAAGAAAAACCTGATCAGCCGGAAGAACCGGCTGAAGAAGAGAAAACCGGCGAATAACAAACCGGTCTGATTTCGATGGCCGAAGAAAAGAAACAACGTCTTTTACCGGATTTTGTTATCATCGGCCGGATTCTAAAACCGCATGGCATCCACGGCGCTGTGCGAGTTGAACCAGAAACGTATGATCCCCGGCGATTTCATGATTTAAAACGCGTATATGTAGGCAATGAAGATCATCCGCTAGAGTCCTTTGACATTCAAAGAGTCCAATTGACGCCCAAATTTGTCATTCTCACATTCAAAGATGTGCAATCCATTTCCGCTGCTGAGGCATTAAAAAACCGGTTTTTGTGGATTCCCCGGGAAGAAACAATGCCTTTGCCAGACGAATCGCATTATTATTTTGAACTGATTGGCATGACAGTGGAAACAAATAGCGGTGAAAAAATTGGCACGGTAAAAGATGTCATCAATTATCCGGCGCATTATGTGTTTGTTGTTGAACGGGGAGAAAACGAATTCATGATTCCAGATGTCCCCGATTTTATAGAGTCTATAGATGACGATAATGGCAAGATTATCATCAATCCAATAGAAGGTCTGTTGGAATAACCGCTCGGAGAAACCGGTGCAGATTCATGTTATAACAGCTTTTCCAAAAGTATTTGAAGGATTTAAAAGCGAGAGTATTTTTAAACGTGCCCTGGAACGGGGACATGTTGAACTCTATTTGCATCACATTCGCGATTATGCGACCGGCAAGCACCAACAGATTGATGACTATCCCTACGGCGGCGGCCCAGGAATGATCCTGAAACCGGAACCCATTTTCCGGTGCGTGGAAGATGTCTATGAAAAGTATCATCTCAACGATACAAAACTAACTTTTCTAACGCCGCTTGGTGAGACATACACTCAGAAAAAAGCGGTTGAAATGTCTTTGCGACAAAATTTGGTCTTCTTGTGCGGCCATTACAAAGGTGTTGATCAACGCGTGATTCAGGAACTGGTTGACGAAGAAATTTCAATCGGCGACTTTGTGTTATCCGGAGGCGAGTGCGCTGCGATGTGCATCATTGATTCCGTTGTCCGGCTTTTACCCGGAGTGATCGGTGATATTGACTCTGCGGTCAATGATTCGTTCCAAAATGAATTGTTAGACCATCCGCATTACACAAGGCCGGAAACATTTCGTGGCATGGATGTGCCAAAGGTACTATTGTCTGGTAATCATGCAAATATAGAAAAATGGCGCCACAGCAAAGCGTTAGCTATCACAAAAGCACGACGCTACG
The DNA here is from genome assembly GCA_964607755.1 of uncultured Cytophagia bacterium. Lineage (GTDB taxonomy): Bacteria > Zhuqueibacterota > Zhuqueibacteria > Residuimicrobiales > Krinioviventaceae > CAZSMC01. Next base: position 5,952 of record CAZSMC010000112.1, read on the forward strand.
ATCTTTATACAAAATATTTAAATGACGAAAATAATAAATAACTCTTCAGATGAGGAGGCTAAAATGAATAAATTAGATGCGGTATCAGCCGCCCAAATGAAAACAGATATTCCCGAGTTCCATGCAGGTGACACCCTGGATATCCATGTCAGAGTTGTGGAAGGGGATAAAGAGCGAATTCAGGTATTCCAGGGCGTTGTCCTGCAGCGCAGCGGTACTGGTGTGAACGAGACCGTCACAGTGCGCAAGGTTTCAAACGGGGTTGGCGTAGAGAGAATATTTCCGATTCATTCTCCGGCAATCAACAAAATCGAACGGGTGAGAGAAGGCAAAGTCCGCCGGGCAAAATTGTTCTATTTACGCAATCGACGGGGCAAAGCTGCAAGAATACCTGAGAAGCGCTGAGGTCTTTTCTGGGAAAGGGTGATTCTCGAATCTTCTTTACCCAAGAAAGAGGTATTTAATTATTCCAGGAACCGGTATTAAAAATACCGGTCTTTTTTATGCTAAAAATATGAATGTTATTCAAAAATAGTTGCCTTTTAATAAAAAAATGATAGATTTGTAGTGTCAAGTATTTGAATAGCATTTATAAATCAGGTGAAAGGAGTTTAAAATGGCAGATGATGAAATGAAAACGATGTTAGATCTATTTTTGTACCGGGTACGTCAAAATCCGGAAAGAACGACGCTCTCGTTTGTCGGGGAAGAAGGATTTACCCGTCGCCAGACAGAAGAACATGTGGCTGCTTTTTCAGAGTATCTTCGGGAACAGGGGATAAAAAAAGGGGATAAAGTTGCGCTTCTCAGTGAAAACAGTCCACAATGGGGCATTGCTTATCTTGCCGTTTGTACAATGGGGGCTATTATTGTGCCTATTCTGCCAGATTTTCACAAATCCGAAGTGCACCACATTTTACGAAATTGCGGTTCAAAAATTCTGTGTATGTCTTCCAGCCTGTTCCATAAAGTCGAAGAGGTTGAATTTAAAGAAATTAAAAAGATTATTTTTATTGACAGCAACGAACGCCAGCATAAAGCTCACGAAACAGAGTCATTAAATGACATCATTACAAATGAGCGGATAGAAAAGGGTAAAAAAGCCTTTGAAAAAGTCGAAATCGACGAAGACGATCTTTTAGAAATTCTGTACACGTCCGGAACGACCGGTCACTCCAAAGGTGTGATGCTTACGCATAAAAATATCGTGTCCAACATTTTCTCTGTGCTCAAAGTGATTGATATCAATGAAAACGACCGTCTGCTTTCCTTGCTACCCCTGGCGCATTCTTACGAGTGTTCCATGGGATTTTTAGCGGCATTTTACACTGGCGCAAAAATCGATTACATCAAAGGACTGCCCACAGCTCCTACTGTGTTATCTGCAGTGGCTCAGGTGAAACCAACGATTATCCTTTCTGTCCCGCTTATTATGGACAAGATTTATAAAAAGAAAGTTATACCTCAAATCAATGCCAAGTTTTACTCCAAAGCGATGTATAACGTGAAATCCACTAAAAAGCTTGTTCATCGCATTGCCGGTAAAAAGCTGTTTGAATCGTTTGGCGGTGAACTAAAGGTGATGGTATTCGGCGGAGCAGCCATGCCGCCGGATGTAGAGGATTTTCTGATTGAAGGCAATTTCCCGTTCGTCTGTGGTTACGGATTGTCAGAAACTGCTCCGGTGTTGTGTGCCAGCCCGATCGGGAAGCATAAGGCCAGATCAGCGGGAAAATTTATCCCCGGCGTAGAATACAAAATTGATGATGGAGACCCCGATACCGGTGTGGGTGAGATCCTGGTCAAGGGGCCTAATGTGATGAAAGGCTATTACAAAAACGAAGAGGAAACCGAAAAAACATTTACCGAGGATGGATGGCTCATTACCGGTGACAGAGGTTATGCTGATGAGGAAGACTATCTGTTCATAAAAGGACGTTCAAAAAATCTGATCGTCGGTCCGAGCGGCGAGAATATCTATCCGGAAGAAATCGAATTCCATCTGTCTCAGAATCCTTTTGTCCTTGAAAGCCTGGTTTTTGAAAAAGACGGTCGGATTGTGGCACGGGTTTTTCTGGACTATGAAAAGATCGACCAGGAATATTCCACCTCAACGTCCGATGAATCCAAGGCATCGCGTCGCGTGCAGAAAATCCTGTTCGAGTTGCGGGAAGAGGTGAATTCTAAATTGGCTTCGTATTCACGGATTCATAAAATTATCGAACAACCGGAAGAATTTGTCAAAACCCCGACCAAGAAAATAAAACGTTACTTGTACACGTCATAAATGTTATTAAAAAGCAAATGGATAGGACCTTTTTTCTTATCCATTTGCTTTTTCCACTCACAGAAAATTAATGGTTCTGCACCAGCGTTCTGGAACCGTCCTCAAAAGTCACCAATATCTTTGAAGGATCAATAACTTCAGTCACCACGCCTTCGCCAAACTGCTCATGATCGAGTACGTCATAAACCTCAAACGAAGCGTCCATCTTGTATTCCTTGACATTCTCTGTATCCGCTTTACCCATCATGCGCGACCAGCGTCGTTGTTCTTTGGTTTTTTTCTTCTTACCGGTAGAAGTTGTTTTCGCTTTTGCTTTCGTTGTCTTTTCTTTACCGGGTTTGCGATAACGATGTGAACTCGTACAGCTCTTACACATAACTTTGGTTACTTTGCCGTTTTTAAGCGCTTCGACAACGTGCACAGTCGGCGATTTGCATTTATTGCACATCGCCTCTATTTCATCGCCGATATCATAACTTTTTTTAGTAGCCATAAACATATCCTTTAATTATTTGTTCACATGTATATACTTAATTTTAAAAAAAATATTGAATAAATCAAGTATTGATTTTTTGGGGACGAAACGATAAACCTCAACTACGCTCACAGTAAAAGATCAATGCGCACATCCTAACTGATATGAAAACGAATGAATGGTAAAGGGGACCAGTGTGTATCATGACAGGTAATTGTTGGGCAGGGCTCAGCCTGCACTATATGTGTAGACTTGCTTTTTTCTAACAAATTCTAAAACCGGATAAACCGGATCTAACAAGTTTAAAATAATATACACGCTGTAAAAGATCACTGATGGGAGAAAATCTTTGCAACATTACAAAAAAGTGGGCTAAAGTCACCAGGGCTGAGGCCAACCTCGCGTTCGCACGTCGACCTTTGCTGCTGTCAGGT
>CAZSMC010000113.1:0-6562 GCA_964607755.1 uncultured Cytophagia bacterium
GTTAAAACTTGACATCGACCTGGACGGAAAATGCTGCATCATTTTGGCCAGTGATTGTCATTGGACCGGAGCCAATTTCCGTCCGGTTATCATAAAAAGTGTATTCATATTTTGCCGAGACTCGTAAAAAAGAGGATGAATAACGCCCCAGAATGTACCAGCGCTGTCCACGCCCGTAAAGCATTTTGATGCGCATTGTGCCGGGGTGCTCGTTTTCAAACTGATAGAAGCGCAACGGGTACAAGGGCGCATCAAAGCTGGTCCAGCGGGTGTAAATAAGCAAGTTGGAAAATGGTTTGATACGAACATCGTGGTATAGAAATGTACCCAGGCTGTCGGCGCAGGGAAGCATAGTTTCTGTAATATGACGCCATTTATTCCAGGTGAGCTCAAATCTGGAGCGAAAATGAAGGCCAGGAAGAGGCGAATAATCAACCTGAATCCGGCCATTATTTTGCCCGGTTTCGGCGTTGTTTTTTACATCATTTCCAAAACGGTCTATGGCATCAACATCAGTATGCTTGACCTTGTGTTTAAGCCGCACGGTTAAATCGAGTTTCTTGTTCATTTGCTGCTCGACCTGGACAAGTAGCTCCGTTCCGCCATCGGGCATGGAGGTCGATTTGACTGGCCAGATTTTTTCATAATTATCCAAGAAAAAAGAAATCCGGGTGCCGGAAAACGGCTGTGCACGCCAGCCGAAATACACTCCTTTTTCATTTTGATTGCCGGAATATTCGCCAAATGCATTTGAATAGATATTATAAAATTCTGGCTCGTAATAGCGCCAGGAAAGAATCGTTTCTATGTTTTCCCTGCCAAACCACAAGCCGGCAAAAAGAGCTTTGCCTGTGGAACGGGATTGGGCTATTTCAGCGAAAAAATTAAACGGATCAACCGTCGCATCGACATTCATACCAACAACATGATTGTACTGGCAATCATAAGAATGTAACTGCCAATATTTTTTATTTTGCGCAAAAGGTTTGTCAAATTGCAAATATTGATAGCTGACACCAATCCGGGCATACCGCCATAATGGCACATTGAGATGACCACCAAAGAGCTCTTCTTGTAGCCTATTTCGTCTGGATATTTCTGTCTCGGTCCGATGATAACCGGTATTGGGCATGGTTATGATGAGATCATTCTCGATGTGTGCATCCCGTTTTTTATTGCTGTAAAAAATATCCAGTTGAAAGGACGCGACATTTGTTTGCAGCCCTATGCCATTAAATGCAGCGTTTTCATTCGTAGACAAGAAGGGTTTAAGCCCGCGTGCCCGCTGCTTGGCCGGCGCAACCGGATTACTGCCTTTGAACATTTTGTATGCGCCCCAGAAAACCAGTCCCTGAGCGCACTCGTACGAGTAATGTCCGCCAACAATTTTTATGTTTGGAGATAGTGTGACTTTGATCGCTACCGCTGTATGATCAGTGAAAGCTTTTTCACCGGCATCTTTTTCTGTAAGCATTCCGAGAAAGAGGTTTCCGGCAACAGTTCCCTGAAGTCGTGTATAGAATTTTTCTGGTCCGCCTGTGAATGTACTGTCCCTGTAACCTTGCGGCAGAACGAGCCTACGTTGCAGGCGGTGCCGGCTTTCAAAGGCGAGCTGAAAACTCGGCTGGTAAGTGGCGGTCAAAAACGGTTCAATGATATGAAAGGTGTTTTCCATTCCCGGCAGTTGACGCAGTTCCTTGACATCCCGGATGCCGTTATGTTTTTCGCGATAATGAATGATTTTTGCCGCCATAATGGGCGAAATCCAGGGGATGGTTTGAAACTCCTGTACTGAGGCTGTGTTGACGTTTATCGGATGTTCTGCTTTGTCCTGCAAATAACGCAGAATTTCCGACGAGTCATCGTATTCATCCATGTGTTCGAGCAGGTCTTCAATATCCGGAGATTGGCCATTGACGAAACAAGCTGTGACCAGAAGCACTATCAATAATGAGTATTTCATAAAAATCCCCAATTTTATTTTTATGTTAATCGGGACCATCACGTAAAAACAGAAATCTATTTCATAAAGTGCACAGAAAAAAGATGCGTGAATCCCAGATTATTGTGTGTTTGAAAAGCGTAATCCAGGGTGATGGTGCTAAAGTTCATCCCAAAGCCGGCCGTAAAGCGGGCAGGTTGCGATCCGGCGCCGCAGCGGAACGTAAAAAAATGAGCCAGTCTGTACTCAACACTGCTGCAAACATCGATTGGGAACCGAGTCTCCCTGGCCATGTCAAAGGTGAGCCGAAGCGATTCGGCGACCTGAAAAGCCAGTCCGGTGGCTAAAACATGCGGCAGTGGTTCCCGCATTTGTCCGATGTGAGCGTTGTTTACATTTTTAACGACAATTCCCCAATTGATTGTATCGGTTAAATAAAGCAGTGCGCCCAGGTCACCTACCAGGGTTCCACTGCTGCCGTAATTTTTTATGCTTAATCTGGCATATCGAAGCGTTCCGCCTATCCGGATTGTTGGCGCAAGTGAGATTTGTCCTCCGGCAGCCAATTGATTTTCATTATAAAGTTGATTGCCGAAATAATAAACGCCGGTTCCGACGGAATAGGTTTCTGAACTATGGCACGCGGCGACTGTTGCCAAACTTATTTCCTCGAGATTAAAAGGCCTGGTGTAAGATGTTACGGCATGAAAAGAATGCGAATGAAACATAGTCGCTGGATTTGTATACATCGATTCTGCCCCCATTGAAACCGCAGTCACAGATGAAGCGCAGGCAGCCTGGCGCGCGCCGGGACTTTGACCGTCAAAAGCGCTGTAAAGGCTGGTTGGCAAGAGAATGATACAAATAAGAAAAGAGCTGTTCGGAACTATTCGCTTGACAATCTGGTTAAAAAATGTGATATTTAAGTATCGACTGAATGTTCGCCATTTGATTAAAACCGTTAACAACGCGGAGGTTTGCAGCATGTTATCCCCCTTTTCAAAATGGGCAACTTTTACAATTATGTTTTTCGTTCTAGTCGGCACTGTCTCGGCACAACACATCGAAGCCGAAGTCGAGACCGACCTTCGTACTTTACCCCAGGAACGGCAGGATAAATTAACTGATTTTGCAGATAAAGTTCGACATTATCTGAACAATTCACCCTGGTGTGAGGACAAGTGGAATTATCCGGTGTACGTTCAGGCAACAATTCGTTTGCAGGACATGACTTCAGGAGCAGAAGAGCGGTATCAGGGGACGCTGGTCATCAGCAACAGTTACGATATCCAGTTTTCCGATGTGCGGTGGCGTTTTGCGTACCAGAGCGGTGATATGATCACCTATGACGAAAACAGCATTGATTCCTTTACCAGTTTTTTGAACTTTTATATTTACATGATTCTTGGTGGCGAATTCGATAAATGGGGTACATACGGCGGCACAGTATATTATGAAAAAGCACGCAATATCGCTGAACAGGCCAAGTTTGGTCTTGGACGTTTTATCGATGGCTGGGATCGCCGCCTGGAACTGGTAAATTATTTTCTGAGTGACCAACACAAGCCGTTCCGCGAAATGGTAGATTACTATTTTTATGGTCTTTCTTTTGTCCAGGATGACAATGCCATGGCGCGAAAACACATTGCCACAGCGATTGATAAACTGGATCGTTTGATTGCAAATGATCCGGACAATGAATATGCCCAGGATTTTCTCAAAGCTCATTATCAGGAAATTGTTGAAGTCTATCGCAGAGCGCTGAACAAACAACCCTTGCGCACCATGATGATCCTTGATCCCGACCATGAGCGGATTTATCGTGATATTCTCGAGCGTTAAGAGAATGCTCGAATCATTTTTATAATTCTCGATTAAAACAACAGCGCAATAAACACCCCGTACAAGATCAAAAGCAGCAAGCCCTCCCAGCGTGCCATGCGAAAACGCGTCCACATCATAGGCACGGCAATGAGAGTGAAAAAGATCATAGCTGGAAACTGAAATGAAAAGAGCTCTCGACTTACCGGTATTGGAGTGACCATTGCCACAACAGCTATGACAAACAATGTGTTAAAGATATTGCTGCCGACCGCATTGCCAACTGCCAGGTCCGATTCCTTTCTGGCAGAGCCCACAGCAGAAATAGCCAATTCTGGCAGAGACGTGCCCACCGCAACCATTGAGATAGCAATGACTGCTTCACTGACGCCAAGGGCTTCTGCTATGACAACCGCCGATTCAACGATAAGAACCGCCCCGCCAATGAGAGCACCTAAACCAAAAATAATAAAAATTATATCTAAAAGCAACTTTCCCTGATATAATTTTTCGATACTCCAGTCTTTGGCTTTTTGTCGATCCTTATGCGCCAATTTCCAAATAATAATGAGAAAAAAGATAAAAAAAATAAAAAGAACGAGACCGTCCAAAAAAGTGATTATCCCATCCCAGCACATGAAAGAAAATAATAAAATAGCTAAAACCATGATCGGTACTTCATTGCGCAATGTGGAACGCTGAATTTGCAACGGCCGAATGAGTGCGCAAGCTCCCACAACCAGACCAATATTGGCGATATTGCTGCCGATAATGTTGCCCAGCGAAATGCCCTTTGTATCTTGCAAAGCGGCTGTCAGTGAGACCGCGAGCTCGGGAGAGGATGTTCCCATTGCGACGACGGTTAATCCGACAAGAATTGGCCGCACTCCCATGCTCAAAGCCAATTTAGATGAACCGCGGACGAGGAGTTCCGAACCACCCCAAAGTAAACCTAATCCCAGTACCAGTAAAAGTGTAGAAAAGAGCATGTTTTTGGTTGATCCTTTTTTTAAATGTCTGCACGGCTGCCGGGTTTTATTGCCGGTATGTTTTTGGCACACAAGGGGCAATCTTCCGGGTCATAGGTCACAACATCCATGTGAAAGACGGAATAAAATGGTACATCAAAGAGCTTTTTACCGCCGCTGCGATCAACGATGGCACCGACTCCGACGACTTTTGCACCGGTGCTTTGCACGAGATCTATGACTTCCCGCACTGAAGAACCGGTTGTGATAACGTCTTCAACAACAAGCACGTGTTCGTCATTTTTAATCTCAAAACCGCGACGCAGCGACATGACATTATTGATTCTTTCGGAAAAAATAGAGCGGCATTTTATAAGCCGGCCAACTTCTGTGCCGACCACAATGCCGCCAATCGCCGGAGAGATAACGCATTCTATTTTTTCACCGGTGAAATTTTTAATAATCTCCCGGCTAAATTTTTCAGCATAATGCGGATATTGCAAGACTTTGGCACACTGAAAATATTGCGGACTGTGGAGGCCCGAGGTGAGACGAAAATGTCCCTCCATGAGTGCGCCGGTTTTTTCAAATATTTCCATCGCTTGTTTTTTGTCCATTTGCCAACTCCGAGTTTATACAGATCGTGCTTTGTTCAATTCATCTCTGGTCTTTTTTGCAGCCCTGCCAGCAGCCTGGTAAAAATCGTTTTTATTCGATACGTAAATAATGGACCGGCTCGAATTAAAGAGCGCCATTGAACCGTTTTGATTCGTGCCGTTTCTCACTGCTGTAACCAGATCACCACCCTGTGCCCCGATACCGGGGATGAGGAACGGCATGTCACCAGCGATGCGGCGAACGCTTGCCAATTCGCCGGAATGTGTAGCGCCAACAACCAAACCGCAATTCTGTTTGGTATTCCAGGACACAGCAGTTGCAGCTATTTTTTCGTACAACTTTTGCTTGCCGTCAGTAAAGAATTGAAAATCCCGAGCACCGGGATTGGATGTTAAACACAACAGAAACACGCCGCATTCCGGACGTTCCAGAAAAGGCGCTACCGAATCGAATCCCATATACGGATTTACCGTGACCGCATCGGCACCGAGGTGCTCAAAAAGTGAGCGGGCATACAATCGCGCTGTGTTGCCGATGTCACCCCGCTTGGCATCGGCGATTTTGAGAACATGATCCGGAATGTAGTGAAACGTCTCTTCGAGCGCCTGCCAGCCCATGGCGCCGTGAGCTTCGTAAAAAGCAAGATTCACTTTGTAAGCAGAAACGTATTCCGTCGTAGCATCGATGATAGCTTTGTTGAACGAAAAAAGCGGATTCGGACTGTTTTTGATTTTCTCCGGCACTCTCGATAAATCTGTATCCAGTCCCACGCAAAGCAGAGAGTTTTGTCGTTCGATCGTTTCCGCTACTTTTTCCTGAAAAGTCACGCTAACCTCACGTTCTATAAAAACACAATTTCTGCGGACGGTTGTTTGCCGCTTTCCAGAGTTAAAATTGCCACACTCGCTTTGTAGCCAGAGCGGGGGCGGCTGGCAGAGCCGGGATTCACAAACAAATCAGCGCCGTTGTGTGTGACCTGCGGTTCATGAAGATGCCCGGCAATCTCAACGGTCGTCCGTTTACTAGCCTCTTTGACATTTTTCAAATGCCATGGTTTGTGAGCCACAATGATTTGAACATCATCTATCTTTAAATCGAGTAATTTTTGAAACCGCTTGCGAATCGTCCAGCCGTCTGTGTTGCCGTAAACCGCTTTGACCGGAGCAATCGTTTCCAATTCAATGAGAATATCTTCCGGCCCGATATCACCTGC
>CAZSMC010000113.1:6662-9103 GCA_964607755.1 uncultured Cytophagia bacterium
ACATATTCCGGTTTGGCCCCTTTTTGCCGCCGGAACCGGATATTCGCCCGGCGTGCCTGAAAATCGAGAAAATTACTGCACGACGACACTTCGAGCCATTTTTCGATACCCTCAGCCCATATTTCCAGATCATAACATTTAGCTGCGGCGAAACTCAAGTCTCCGCTGGCCAGGTTGAGCACGCGGTAAGGCAGTTCCAAAGCCTGCAGCACTTCTTCCGCCTCCGCCAGCAGCGATTCGAGAGCATCGTACGAATCTTCCGGTTTCACAAAACGCACCATTTCGACTTTGTTGAATTGATGGATGCGCATCAGGCCGCGGGTATCCTTGCCATAGGCCCCGGCTTCGCGGCGGAAACACGGCGTATAAGCCGTGTATTTGATAGGCATGTCGTCACCGGAGAGCATTTCGCCGCGGTGCAGATTTGTGACCGGCACCTCGGCGGTGGGGATGAGAAACAGGTCGTCTTGCTCGATCAAATACATATCATCTTCCAGCTTGGGGAGCTGGCCGGTGCCAAACATAACCTCTCGTTTGGTGATGAACGGCGGAAAGATTTCTGTATAGCCGTGCTTTTCAACGTGCATGTCAATCATAAAATTGATCAGAGCCCGCTCCAACCGGGCGCCCAGACCGCGATAGCTGACGAAAAAAGAACCGGACAAATTTGATCCGCGCTGGAAATCGATGAGTCCCAATTTTTCAGCGCATTCATAGTGGGGCACAGGTTTATAATCTTTTTCAGCAAATTCGCCCCACGAACGCACAAACGCATTATCTTCTTCGCCGCCAATGGGAACGGATTCATGCGGGATGTTTGGGATGCAGATTTGAATGTCATAGATTTGCTGCTCAATATCGCGTCGTTTTTCGTTTTTCTTTTGGATATCACTTGAGAGCTGGCGCATTTCCGCAATGACATCAGAAGCATCTTGCCCGGAGCGTTTCATCTCGGCAATCTTTTTATTGACTTTATTCTGCTTTGCCTTTGCCGATTCTACATCACCGATCAGTTGCCGGCGCTGCACATCCAGCTCTATGAGTTTATCGACGTCGGCGCGTTCTCTTTTGGCATCAATTGCTTTTTTAACGAGATCAGGATGTTCGCGGATAAATTTCAAATCTAACATGGACTGTCCTTGTCAGTTTGGGTTATTCTTTTTTTAATCTATTGTCCTTTAAACTGCAGCATCACAAAGACCGTATAGACCATAATGCGAAAGTCAAGTCGTAAAGATACATTATCAATATAATACAAATCATATTCAAGTTTTTCTTTGACTGCCTCGATGGTGGTGTCATATTTTCCTTTGACCTGTGCCCAGCCGGTCACGCCCGGTTTGACCCGGTGCCGGCGAACGTAATAAGGATATTGGTGTTTGAGCTTGTCGACAAAATACGGACGCTCTGGTCGCGGCCCGACCAGACTCATATCTCCGATGAGTACATTAATGAGTTGCAGAAACTCGTCAAGCCGGGTTTTGCGCATTAATCTGCCGAGGCGGGTAATGCGGGGATCGTTTTCTTCAGCCCATACCGGTCCGGAATAGCGCTCGGCATCTTTGATCATGGAACGGAATTTAAAGATTGTGAAAACCTTGCCATGCTGGCCAACCCGCTTTTGCCGAAAAAAGACCGGGCCGGGTGAATCTATTTTAATGAGAATGGCAAAAAGAATTAAAAGCGGAGAAAATAGAACAAGACAAATCAATGCCACCATAAAATCAATGAGCCGCTTCACCCGTTTCTCCCACGGCTGCATAATTTCCGGATGAATTTCAATGAGCGGAAAGCCATAGATCTGGTTGGTGCGAGCCTGTCCCAGAATAATGTTGTACATATTCGGTTCAATTTTAATATGAACCGGCAAGTTCTCGCATTGGCCGATCACATTAATCACTTTTTTTGTCGGCACATTGCCGAGAGCTAAAATTACTTCCTCAACCTCGTACTGCTCGACAATATCGCCCAGCTTGCGGATATGCGACAGCACCGGGATATTCTTGTAATGGTCGTCTTCATGGCCTTTTTTCAGGCTAATAAAACCAATAATCCGGTAACCCAGTGCCGGATATTTTTGAATGCGGTCGAACATGTCCCTGGCATTGTCATTCCAGCCAATAATAAGGGTATTGCGCTGACCGATGCCTGCTTCCAGGAGTCGGCGCTCGATGGTGTGCAGCACCAGTCGTCCGCCGCCAACAACGGCTACCATCAGCGCCCAGTAGCTCAGGATCATCATCCGGCCAAGCGTTGGTGTGCGGGTCAAATCCTGTTCCGGTTCAAATGTAACCACAAAAATGATAATAATGCCAATACTCACCGCCTTGAAAACAGCAATCAACTCATCAAATCTGGACTGCGTATACCACGACCGGTACACGCCCATAAAAAGAAATAGCAGGAACCAGAAGAGGTAGATGATGAGGGAGATTTGCAGA
>CAZSMC010000114.1:0-8954 GCA_964607755.1 uncultured Cytophagia bacterium
TCAAAATCAACGGCCGCATCACCACCGGCATGGCGCTTATGCTCGGCCATAAATTAGCCCATGTGTGTAAATCTGTCTCTATCTTTGATCCGAAAATGAATGACTATGTCGTGTGCATCAAACATTAAATACGATCATTTTAACAAACCATCTGATACCATGTTGCCCTATTCGGACATGCCCCTCCGCCGCGCAACCGTCACTTTTCACATGAAAGCTGTAGACGACATCCAGTTCAGAAAATTCCCCGGATTTATTCTGCGTAGCGGTTTTGGCGCGGCATTGCGCCAATTGTGTCGCTACAGAGGATCCGCGGTGGTTTGCACCAACTGCCGTTACCGCGAACAATGTCCTTATGCATTCATTTTTGAGACACCAGGTCCTTATGAAAACCTGCCCGATTTTACTGCGGAAAATTTTCCGCATCCGTTTGTTATGGCGCCGCCGCACTACCGCCCGTATACGGTTCCGGCCGGACAACCGTTTTCTGTGCAGTTTACCTTGTTCGGACGCGGTATTTATTACTTGCTGTTTTATATCTATGCTTTTGATCTGCTCGGCGATAAAGGGTTGGGAAGGCATCGGGCACGCTTTATTTTACAAAGAGTCTGTGATAGCGAAACCGGCAATGAATTGTTTTCTCACAAGGACAAAACCTTGCGCCAGGATCCGGACATCTACGATCTTTCAAAAAACATTGTCAACGCAGATACAGACCGGATAAAGCTTCAGTTTGTCACGCCAGCCAAATTGCTAAAACATAACCGGTCTTTGGAACACCTGACCACCGACAGCCTTATCCGTGCTCTGTTGCGGCGCGCTTCTCTCCTGGCTCGTCTGCATGAAAATAGGAAATGGCAATTGGATTTCCGCCGGATTATTGAGCAATTCAACAAAGATATAAATCTGGTCAACAATCGCACAAAGGGTGTCAAACTGATTCGCTATTCTGTCAAACAAGGACGCGTGCATCCTTTATTCGCCATGACCGGCAGCGCTGAACTAACAGGAAACCTTGAACCTTATATGCCCCTCCTTTCATGGGGCGTCTATATGCAGATTGGCAGCAGTACCAGTCAGGCGTTGGGTAAATACGTAATTGAGAAAACATAAAAAGCATATATTGTTATTAGCATCTGGCTGGTAACACAATATCAGCCAGTACCATCTCGTTCCCAGCCTCTCCCTTTCTCGTTCCCAGCCTCTGGCTGGGAACGCAATATCGGCCGATGTTATCTCATGGCCGCAGAAAGTGGCGCTCTGCGCCACAACATAACAAAACTTATTGAGCGATGTTCCCCTCTCGTTCTCAGCCTCTGGCTGGGAACGCAATATCGGCCGTTGATATATCAGGGTCGCAGAAAGTGGCGCTCCGCGCCACAATATATCACAACTTATTGTGTGATGGTTCTAATTATCATGCTGGAGAGACTAAAAAATGAATATGAGCAATTAGAGGTGAGCTGATCTGCGGCGCAGAGCGCCGCTTCGTCGACCCATCAGTGTAAAAAAGCCGATGAAGGCGTTACAAGGCAGAGCCTTGTAACGAGAAGTAAATATGCACTCAACACGATAAAATAGGAGGTTACCATGGCACGCATACTTGTCAGCCTGATCAGTCATCAGGCAGCACCGAATTTATTATTGATTGGTGAGTTCAAGGATATTGACCGCTATGTCTTTATTTCCACCCAACAAATGGAACAGGACAACCGTTCAGACTGGCTGCGCCGGGCAGCAAATATAAGTGAGGATACCGTCCAGACGATTGTCGTTGAACAAGACTCACTTGTGGATATTGAAACCCAACTTTCACACGAACTCAGCATCGATGATCAGGACCGTTTTATTGTCAATATTACCGGCGGTACAAAAATTATGTCGATCGGGGTTTATAACTTTTTTAGCGAACTGTCAAGTGAGATGTATTACATTTACATCGGCAAAAATAGCTTTCGCAAAATATTTCCCAAGGTAAAACACAAGGAATATTACTTTGATTACAGTCTTGGTTTTGAAGAATACCTGAATGGATATGGCATTACGATTGTGAACAAAGAGACAATAAATTCAACACTGCGATCATTCCAAGAGGCACTCGATTTTTTCAATTATTTTATGCGCAAAATGACAGATGAACATCACCACTATTTGAATCAATTAAGAGCATGGAGAGGCCGTACCCTGGAAATAGATGACAAAGATAGGCAGATTTTATCAAATTTTTCTTTTTCACCAAACAATTCGACCTGCCTGGATAAACATGAAATTGACTATTTGACCGGAGGATGGTTCGAAGAATTTATTTATCACTTGATTAAACAGGAATTAAAACGAAATGAACGATCAATCGGTAAGAGCATTAACATTAAACGGGCAAACGTGGGAAATGAATTTGATGTGCTGTTTATTCTTAAAAACACATTGTACGTCATTGAATGCAAAACAGGTGTATACGACTCTGATATGAAACGGAATTTTTTCAATGATATCGTATACAAAATAGATTCACTGAGCCATGATTTTGGACTAAGGGTACGGCCATATATTTTTACCACTGTCACTCAAGGTCAGGAACGAAATCAGATAAAACCATCCCATATTGAACGTGCCAAATTGTCCAATATCACCATTGTTGACGGCAATGATCTCAGGAATTCACACACACGCAAACAGGTGATCGAATCCATGAAATAAAAAACGGCACAGGCTTTCCTTCTCGTTCCCAGCCTCTGGCTGGGAACGCAACATCGGCCGATGTTATCTCATGGCCGCAGAAAGTGGCGCTCTGCGCCACAACATAACAAAACTTATTGAGCGATGTTTCTAATACTCATGCTGAAGAGGCTACAACATGATATGATCAGTTAGAGGTGAGTGGACTTGCGGCGCAGAGCGCCGCCTCGTCGGCTCATCAGCGTAGACAAGCTGACAAGGTGCGTTACAAGGCAGAGCCTCGTAACGAGAGGTTAAATAGAATAGAAAAAGACAAAAAATCATGTCCAAATTGTTCGAACAAATATCCGCGTATGAAACGATAAAAGCCGCGTTTGACAAAGTCAAATTCAGCCGCGGTGCCGCTGGTATTGACAAAGTCTCAATCTCTGACTTTGAGATGAACCTTGATGAGCATATTTCACTTTTACGCGATGAATTGCTGAATCATGTTTATCAGCCGTTGCCGCTGAAAAAATTTACCCGGGAAAAAGAAAACGGCGAGTCCCGCATATTACATATTCCTGCTGTACGAGACCGGATTGTGGCTCATGCCATTGTTCGTATTCTACAACCTGAGTTTGAACGCCTGTTTCATAACTGCAGCTATGCATACCGGCCTGGCCTCTCTGCTCAAAAAGCAATAGACCGGGTCGAGCGGAACATAAACCGCGGACGCACATGGTGCCTGACTCTCGATATTCAAAACTTTTTCGACACTATAGACCGAAAACTGCTCATGCAGCGACTGGAGCCACACATCAACTGTTCCTCTACTCGGCAGCTCATTCAATTGCTCATGGAATCCGGCAACACAGAGCGTGGTCTGCCACAAGGTATCCCACTTTCGCCTTTGCTGTCTAATTTCTACCTCCACCCTCTTGACGACCGCCTGATACGCGCGAGTTGGAATGTCATTCGCTATTCCGATAATATTGTCGTTCTCGATCAAACCAAACAAAGTGTGCAACAGGCATTCGACTGGGCCAAGGAAGAATTGCAACAGTTGAAATTATCATTTCATCCTGATAAAACCGGCATCACAAATCTTGAACAAGGTTTTACCTTCTTGGGCTATACCTTTGATAAAAATGGCAAACATCCTGCCAGGCCGGCTTTGAAGAATCTTGGCACTAAAATGACAAAATTGCTGGGCCGTGCCTATGAGCTGTCAGAGACCGAATTGCGCCAAAAACTTGATGCCATAATCACCGGCTGGCGGAACTATTTCAAGGTGTCTGATGATAAACAGCTTTTGCAACAACTGGATGAACATCATGATGATATCCAATCCGCTATTGTTCGAGCCCTTGTAGCCTATGTGTCCGGAGATCATCAAACTGCCGCCAGTATTGTCCAACAGTCTGAGACCCGGCACATTGACCAATGTGACGCAGAAACGGCTTTTCAGTGGGGTGTGTTGTGTGAATGCATCGGTTATACATCCGAAGCGTTTGATAGTTATCAAACTGTCATGCGTCTGGATTCACATAACGCAGAAGCGGCTTTTCGAATCGGTTTGTATTATGTACACCGCAATAAACTGGATCAGGCTGTTCGGTTTCTGCAAAAAGCCGTCCAGCTCGAACCTGACAAAGCACTTTACCATTTCACTCTGGGCACCGCCTTGAAATCGTATTCCCTGCACGGTGCCGCTCGAAAAGCATTGAAAAGAGCAGAAGAATTGAATCCTTCTCTGAAACATCAATATAAAAAATCCTTTGTACCAAAATCTGAAAATATAAAATACTCTTCAAAGGATATTAATATTCTGCTTGAATTGTTTCAAGGCCGGAAAGATATTTATGCCAAACAATGGATTCGTCAAGATGGCAAAAGCGGCTACCAAACCGTGCGGTCTCCATTGACAAAAGATTTATGGAAACAGCATCTTGATGGTGAGCATACGCTTGGTTTTTATCCCATGCATTCTGACAGCACCTGTAAACATCTTGTATTTGATCTTGACGTAACACGGCAGGCTCGCGACGATGTTGTTCCTGCAGAAAATGACCTCGACGCCTGGCGAGATTTTATATGGATCCATGTGAAAAAATTACGTCAGCAGCTTCAGTCTCTGGCTATGCCATACTGTATTGAAAACTCGGGTTATAAAGGATTGCATGTCTGGTTGTTTTTCAATGAACCGGTACCGGCGTCCATGCTTGTATTATTTGCTCGCAAAATATTGGACCATGTGACAACCCCGCCTGGTCTGCATTGGGAATACTTTCCCAACCAACCTCATATTCGCGAGGGTGCGCTTGGCTGTCTGGTCAAGTTACCTTTTGGAATACATAAAGCGTCCTCTCAACGCTGTTTTTTCCTTGACAATCAGGGCCAGCCTGTTTATGAACTCTCAGATGCTATTCAGCATATTGTAAAAATATCTCGCAACGATTTTGAAACGGCACTGGAAAAATTAAAAACATCTCATCAATTGAATAAAGATGCCGTCACTCCTCAAATGCAAAAAAAGGTAGACGCTGTTTTCTCGTCCTGCCATGTGTTGCGCTACTTGCAGGAAAAAGCAGAGCGTGAAAAGCGTTTACAGCACATGGACCGTATTACCCTGGTGAGTGTGTTGGGACATCTTGGAGAAGCCGGCCGCGTTAAACTGCATGATATTATGAAAAACACCCTCAACTATGATTTCCGTATTACAGATAAGTGGTACCAACGAACCTTTGGCTCGCCAGTGAGTTGCCCTAAAATTCGCCTGTGGCAAAAGGATATTGTTCCTGCTGTTGGGTGTTATTGCACGTTTAAAGATCAACCCGGGAGCTACCCCTCTCCTGTTCTGCACGCTGATCCGGATTTTATTGTGAAATTGAAAAAGCAACAAAAAGATCAAAAACTGCCACCCAAAAAGCAAAAACCAAAACAATCCCAGCCGGAACAAAAACGTCGTTCAGATACATCAAAGAAAAAAGAACCAGGTCCTGCTCTAAAGCAAAAGTCACCAGCAAAAGCATCCAAACCCGACCTGGAATCCATTGTCGGAGAATATCTTGCTGTGATGCAGCAAAAGAAAGAAATTGATGAACAGGTCAAACACATGGAATCACAATTGGATCAAATCGTCAATAAGCTGGGTGTGAATGTTCTACAAACATCCATCGGTACACTTCGGCGGGTAACCATTGACCAAACACAAAAATGGGTGCTCGAATTATGAGCACAGTCTATATCACGGAACACGGCGCTGTGGTCCGTTTGTCTTCGCGTACTCTCATCATCACCAAAGGGAAGGAAAAATTAGCCCAGATTCCATTAATTGGTGTTGACAATATTCTGATATTTGGCAACGCCCAGGTTTCGACACAGGCCGTTTCGGCTTTGCTGGAAGAAGGCGTGGATATTACTTATTTGTCTCCACAGGGCAAATTACGCGGTCGGCTTGTCTCTACAGCCTCTAAAAATGTATTACTTCGCGTGGCTCAATATGAACGTTATCTTGATGATGATTTTCAAATCAATCTGGCACGCGTTATCCTGAAAGCAAAAATGCGCAACGGCAAAAAGGTTATCAAGCGCCAGTTGTATAATCACCCGGAACTAAATGTGCAAAATGAATTGGATACCATCGACAAATCGATAAAACAGGTGGACCATCGGAAGACCATAAATTCCATGATGGGCGACGAAGGCGTGGCATCTGCAGCATATTTTAAAACACTGGGCCGGCTTGTCCGGCGTTCTTTTGCTTTTGAAAAACGCTCGCGCCGCCCCCCCTACGACCCGGTCAATGCGTTGCTCAGCTTTGGCTATACGTTGCTAACCAATGAAATTTTTTCACTACTGCATGCGCACGGTTTTGATCCCTATATTGGCTATCTGCATGGTATTGTTTATGGACGACCGTCGTTAGCTTTGGATGTGGTCGAAGAATTTCGGCATCCGGTGATTGATCGTTTTGTATTGTATTTGATCAATCAGCAAAAATTAACAGAAAGCGATTTTCAGGATAAAAAACCGGGTATTTATTTGACAGAGGAAGGATTAAAGCGATTTTTCAAAGAGTATAACAAGCTAAAGAAAAGAACTTTTCAGTCTTTTGAACAAAAATTGCCTTTACATGATATTATTAAACGGCAGATTCGATGTATGTCAAAAACATTATTAAAAAATGAACCTTATAAACCATTTGTTTTTAAAATATGAATTTATTAGATTTCGGTTGAGTGATGCTGATTGTTGTATCTTATGATGTGATTGATAATAAAAAAAGAACCAAATTGGCAAAGAAATTGTGCGATTTTGGCATACGGGTGCAATATTCTGTTTTTGAATGCAGACTGAATAAAAGCCAATTGAAAGAGATGAGAAAAGAGTCATTAAAATTCATAGATGAGGAAAAAGACAGCCTTAGAATTTATAAAATCTGTAGCGATTGTGTACAAAAGATAGAATCCTATGGTATCAAGCAAGGGCTTGAAGAAGAAGACAAGCCAATTGTTATTTAATTTCAAATAAAACAACGACATAAACATATACCGTCACCTATAGTGGCGGTTGTAGTTCCATTAAAAAACAGTATGTTACTTATGAAATTTGCCGTATTTTCTACAAAATTGTACTCGAAAAAAGAGTTAAAAATAGCCAAAAACAAGCCACCTATAGAGGTACCGAGCATAACCTATTGTAAATACAGGCTAAAAATAGGGTGCTGTCGGAATGAACACCAGGGTTGATACTGGATTGAGACTTGTATATCTCTTCCCATATTGCGCGGGAAAAGAAACAGTCGGAATGAACACCAGGGTTGATACTGGATTGAGACTCCAATTCTTGGGCTATTTTTTCCGCTTCCGCTTCCGCTGTCGGAATGAACACCAGGGTTGATACTGGATTGAGACAGTTCTTCTGGAGCGTCCCGTCGAACAGGCTCGTCCCCGTCGGAATGAACACCAGGGTTGATACTGGATTGAGACTTTTTTCTTTCTCTTCCGTCGCTTTTTGTTCCTTGTTCCGTCGGAATGAACACCAGGGTTGATACTGGATTGAGACAGACATCCGCAGCGGCCCTTGTGTCGTCCATTACTAATGGTCGGAATGAACACCAGGGTTGATACTGGATTGAGACTTTTTTATTACTTACTTTTTAAGGAGAGGGGAGAGAAGTCGGAATGAACACCAGGGTTGATACTGGATTGAGACCTCAATTTCTCTCCTCGCCCGTTCCACCTCCGGTTTCATCTCGTCAGAATGAAAACCAGGATAGATACTGGATTGCGACCAAGTGCTCAAGTTAACTCTCGCGGAAAATTTTCTTTGTCAGAATGAAAACCAGGATAGATACTGGATTGCGACTTTGATTATTTACTTTTTAAGGAGAGGGGAGAGAATATGTCAGAATGAAAACCAGGATAGATACTGGATTGCGACTTGCAGGAAATGCTTCCTTTAGAGCCTTGGCTGTTTTTGGTCAGAATGAAAACCAGGATAGATACTGGATTGCGACCAAGAATAATAGCGATAGCAATAAAACAAGGATGATAAGTCAGAATGAAAACCAGGATAGATACTGGATTGCGACATTCTTCTGTTTCTGTTCCTTGTTCCATTCCTCATCCCCGTCAGAATGAAAACCAGGATAGATACTGGATTGCGACATATGATGCCATTACCGTTTGGCTTTTTGTTCCGATAGGTCAGAATGAAAACCAGGATAGATACTGGATTGCGACCTGTAGGGTTCATCGATTACCAATAGAATCCGGTCTCGTCAGAATGAAAACCAGGATAGATACTGGATTGCGACATTGAAATGATTAGGAGTAGTCATAATAAATGCCACCTTTGTCAGAATGAAAACCAGGATAGATACTGGATTGCGACCCCGCGTAGAGTCCAAGAACAGTGAGAAAATAATCAGCTGTCAGAATGAAAACCAGGATAGATACTGGATTGCGACTGTTCTATCTGACCATCAGCCAGTCTATGGCCTTTTTCCAGTCAGAATGAAAACCAGGATAGATACTGGATTGCGACCCTTGAAGATCAGCTTCTCTTAACTGATCTTTAAAATACTTGGTCAGAATGAAAACCAGGATAGATACTGGATTGCGACCTCCTTGAGCGTTCCGGAATTATCGACCACTTCGTCTGGTCAGAATGAAAACCAGGATAGATACTGGATTGCGACTTTCTAACCTAACCTCCTTTTTTAATGAACTTTCTTGTCGGAATGAACACCAGGGTTGATACTGGATTGCATTTAGCCTTTAGCTGTTAGC
>CAZSMC010000115.1:0-8861 GCA_964607755.1 uncultured Cytophagia bacterium
TAATCTGTGATTTCGATCTCGTAGGCATGGCCTTCCTCCCATGTAAAACAAATTCTATATTGCTGATTAATGCGGATACTGTATTGATTCTCCCGGTCGCCTTTCAAGTGTTCCAATCGATTTCCAGGAGGCACTTTAAGTTCATTGATCTCCCGAACTCTGTTGATTTGATCCAATTTCCGACGAGCAACCGGCCAAATAGATTGAGGGCAGCATCTTCGAGCTGCTTGCGATGCCACTCCATCAAAAATATTCTCTGTGCCAGCAGTTTTAAACGTTCTTATCATGGGTCATATTATAATGGGGTTCATTGTAGTTGTCAAGCTGTTTCAAAAGTATGAATAACAAGTAATTATACAGACCTGTATATCCTCACATTCGGAGTATTATACAGAAAAGTGAAACACATTTATATGATATTGACTTGTGTTTTGGCTCAGAAAACTTGGTCACAAGTATCCTCTAAACATAACAAAAACACATGGTCGAAGCAAGCACTTTCTAAACCATCATTCGCTTCAGTTGCCATGAATTGAACTATTTGCTCAGTTGCCTAACGGCGGACAACATCAATGTTAAAACAGGCGCCGGTTCTCATTCACCCTGGGGGGCGGTCAGCGACTGACGGGGGGTACTGGCGCCTTGTTTTTCTGAGAAAGAGTTGAATGCCAAAATGAGTCGTTACAACAATAAGTGAATTCCAGAATTCCCGAATCCATATCTACATATCGACCTTCACTGTGTTCAGGTCGAGTGCAACGCTTATTCGTTATAGCGTTATTCCGTTATATCATCGAAGATTTTTTGGATATTTTTCTTTAATTGGGGAATATCTTTTTTAATTACTTGCCATACAATAGAAATATCAACGCCGAAATATTCGTGTATCAATAAATTTCTTAATCCAACTATTTCAGACCATTCAATAAAATCATATTTTTCGAAAAAATCTTCACTGAAATGATTTGAGGCTTCACCAATTATCCCTAATTGATGAATGCAAGCAGATTGTAACATTTTATCTGACAAAAATTCTTCAAAATCTTTATCGTCAATAAAATCATCAATATCATTTATTGCATCAAGAATATGTCTTAATCTTACTTGGTCAGCTATTTTATTTTTCATATATTAATTTTTTCTCTGATTCAATCATTGGACGAATATATTCTGAAAGCGCTTTATCTGAAACTAGATCAACTTTACTATTTAATAATTTCTGTAGTTCATTTCTCATTCTGATATATTTTAACCCAATCTGCTCTGAATAATCTAATTCTACTAAAATATCAATATCACTTTCTGGATTTGATTCATTTCTAATTTGTGAGCCGAAAAGATATGCTTTATTTACTGGTTTATCTTTAAAATAATTTGAGATGATATTTATTTGTTTTTTACTTAGCATTTTTCATCTTCCTTTTATCTATGTAAAATATATGAAATAATTATATATTTCTCATCCATTTTATTTGCTATAACAAGCCAAGTTTCACCGACATCGTATCGGGTTTACTATTAACGTTCGAAAATAACAAAAATTTTGTTCAAAAACTATCCGGAAACGGAAAAACCGTAGCTTTCGATGTTGGGTGCAAACTCATGTGTACGCCCGGCATGGGCGTAAACTAATGAGGTAAGTCCTCTGTAGAGGGATCATCGTGTTGTTTACATAATAATACGTCAACTACTAGCAAAAGGCAAGGGCAAAGTCGCGAGACAATGTCCGAAGGAAGCCTGTAGCGTATGATTTGTTTCAGTCCGTGAACTCTGGATTGCTTATCACTATCCAAAGTGATCTATGTTGAACCGCCCAGTGCGGGCCCGCACGCTGGCCTGTCCCGATGATTTTTTATCGGGAGTGGTGTGGGAAGGGCCGGAGTGAAACCGGCCCTTACCCGATTAGCTGATATATACGAGTAAAATGTGATTTCTTGTGTCGAATTATTAGATTTTTTTTTATTTTTCTTATTGTACAATCCACTAAACAATTGATGAACAATGAGTGAAGCGACAGGTCTGTATGTGGGTAGAGCTTTGGCTATGTTGTACAGTGATAGGATCACGAACGGCCAAAAGGGACGGCTGTATCAAGTGCGTATGGCACCTTTTTAGCTGCCCACGAATAGGAAAGGGAATGTTCATTATTGGTATATTATATCCTAATATAATTAATACAGATGCTTTTAATATTGAAGATATCGTAATAAAAAATCTCCAAAATCATTATATAGTACTATGCTACTTTATAAATTGCTGGTCTATAATGTGGTTCAGGAATAGGTTTGGCATTAGCACGTGCTGCTGCAATCCATGCATCCTTTGCTTTTAAGACCTCAAGCAATGCTTCTTCTGGACTATTGCCAAAAGATGAACAGTGTAATAAATCTGGAATATCAGCAATATAACCATTATCTTCATCACTAAAAAAAACATTTATATGATAATCTTTCATTAATCTTCCTCCATTTGTAGATCAAAACGTTCAATAATTTGTAATAGCTGTTTTATCTGATATGGCTTTGCTTTACCCTTTACATTTTGTAAGTTTAGCAATTCAGGTACATCAGGATGAACAAAAATATGATGACTACCACTAATACGATCTAATTGAAATCCAAACATCTCGGCGCAGCTAACAGTTTCCTGAAATTTTATATTCTTAGAGCAGAGCCAGAAAGGATTTTCTGAAATAGTTTTTTCTTTTTCATTTCTAATTCATACAATCGATTGTTTTAATAATTGGCATTCATTAAAATGACAAAAATTATTTCGCATTAATTAAAAGAATAAAAATTTGTGCTTTAATTGTCAAAAAAAATTTGATACAATTACAAAAAGGCGCCTGCTGTCAGTCCGCTTACGGGGATAAGCTAATGATGGGGATAGCGGCGCCTTTTGTTTTTATGTTTGCTGGCGTTTTTTAATGTAGTGACCGCGAAACACGCTAAAAGACACTAAAGAGTTTTTTCAATGATCAATGAAGCAGTTGAAAACGAAACTAACAAATCATTTCGATACTTCAATATCAGCATGAAAATTATGAAAAAAAGCTCAATGATTTATGATATGTTGTGGCGCAGAGCATCACGTTCTGTGGCCAGTAAAAAAGGCTCATCCGATGTTGCGTTACCAGCCAGAGGCTGGTAACGAGATGTACATTTCCATAAAGATCCGGAAGAAGCCAATGCTTAGTCTTTATTTTTAAAAACCTGGTTTTCGGCAAACTCACCTGCCCAGGGAAGTTTATACCTTTCCCCCTGAAAAGCCTTAAACATAAGCAGAATCCAAAGTATTATGCTAAGTAAAAATATTATAGGCGATAGCAGCCCGATAATGGGAATCAATCCTATAATCAAGCTTATGACAAACAAGGCAAGAAATACCACAAGGGATTGCATTGCATGAAATCTTACAAATAAATTTCCCTTTTCCAGTAACAAAAATACAATTCCTGTCACCCATCCAAGCACATAGCATAGCAGCGACTCAATATTTTCGTCGATTCCCAGGACTGTCTTGTTTTTTTCCATTTTTTAATCTCCTTTCGATAGTATGATTTTTGCAGGTATTGACGAGCATCGTTTTTACTGCGGCATTTTTACCAATTCAACTCTTCGGTTTTGCGCACGGCCGTCCTTGTCTTCGTTGCTGGCGACCGGGGCAAGAGGCCCCACTCCACGGGGATTAAGCCTCTCTTCCGAGATCCCGTGCTTGGATACCAGAAATTCCACAACAGAGTCTGCGCGTTTTTGGGACAGATCCATATTGTATTCCATACTTCCAACAGCATCCGTATGGCCGACAACGACAAGATTGAGATCAGGTTTTTGCTCCAAAAGCGCTGCTATTTCAGCCAATGTGGATTCGGATTTTTCCTTGATTGTTGCTTTATCTGTATCGAAACGGATACCGTAAATCCTGACGCTTCCTTTCTCTTCGATATCTTTAGCCATGGCTTGAGCATCGATATTTACCTTGACCTTTCCGGTTGTCATCGGCTTTTCTTCAAGAATCTGAAGAAGAGTTACAGGTTGATTGTCCTCATCAGCATATCCACTAAGCAAGGTATGTGCAGAAACATACATATTCCCATCATCTTGCGGAAGCTTTGCTAAAAAGTAGCTCTTATCTTTTCCAACAAAAACATTTTTGCTGTGATCTCCACTGTAATGATCTCCAAGCATACCCTCGAAAATTGAGTATGGAATCTCATCCATATCGCTGAAACATTCATACACAATTTCGAAACCGGCTTCCTTTAGGGCCATCTGATAGTTTCGCTGTACCTGCAATACTGATAAACCTTCTGCGGGTAGGAAATACAAAATCTGTGTGACTTCCCCTTCCGGAACAATCTCCTGGAGCTCGCCATTTTCTTCTCCTGTATAAAAGGTCAAACGGTCATAATCATAGTGTTCATAACCACTAATGTAAGAACCTTCATATCGGGAAATCATAGGATGGTCTTTACTTCCTTCCACATCCTTTTCCGTCTGGGCAAAGGTTGCGACAGTCCCGGAAAACATAAAAATCAATGCAGCAAAAAATAGAATATTTTTTTTGAACATGCTAAAACCTTCTTTTGTTGTTTAAATTGTTAAAACTTAACCTTTCGAGCTTTTAGTTGACTGAACATGCAATTTCGAATGCATATTCCTAACGTTTGCATAAGGGGCTGAAACACAACCATAATTATGATTGATTCAAATGATTCACGAAAATTTTCAACCACCAAAAAACGTAGCGTGTTTCAGTCCCTCTTTATGCAATGGTTATCCGTCTTGCTCATTCGGTGCGTCTTCCTGCGGCCCGTCAAAGGCTGCAATTAACTGGGGCGTGATGTCCTTGGTCTCCACATCTTTTGCGGTATAAGATACTTGCGCGGCGGCAACCTTGACGTCAGCGGCCTTCGCCGCAGTCGGCATGGTTTTGTTAACATCTTGGTGGAAATTTTCAACGACTTGGTCACGTGTCTGTTGAAACTGTTCTCGAACCTGCTGCAACTTCTGTTGGTCGCCTTCCTGCTGTGCCGCCTGCATCTGTGCCTGAGCGGTTTGCAATGCTTTTTCCAACTCTTTTTGCGCCGGATGCTGCTGGAAAGCCGCCTCCAAATCGTAGGTGCCGACTTGAAGGGTGGTCTGCGGTTTCTCAGGCGCATCTGCCGTTGTGTCTTCCTGTGGCCCGTCAAAGGCTGCAATTAACTGGGGCGTGATGTCCTTGGTCTCCACATCTTTTGCGGTATAAGATACTTGCGCGGCGGCAACCTTGACGTCAGCGGCCTTCGCCGCAGTCGGCATGGTTTTGTTAACATCTTGGTGGAAATTTTCAACGACTTGGTCACGTGTCTGTTGAAACTGTTCTCGAACCTGCTGCAACTTCTGTTGGTCGCCTTCCTGCTGTGCCGCCTGCATCTGTGCCTGAGCGGTTTGCAATGCTTTTTCCAACTCTTTTTGCGCCGGATGCTGCTGGAAAGCCGCCTCCGCATCGTAGGTGCCGACTTGAAGGGTGGTCTGCGGTTTCTCGGAAACATCTTGGGTTTGTGCGCTTAAGAGTCCCGTAAACATGGCCACAACCGTTACGACACCAAAAAAGAGTTTGTTTAGGTTTGCTTGCATCATGATTTTTCTCCTTCCAAAATTTCAGGATGTCCAATATGGACTCTCCATTTTCGTAAATTTCACTGCTTAGTCTGTGTATTCCCGGTTCGTTCCTTGCCACTTTTGCAAAAGTAATCATATACGAAATTGCTTGAGAAAGACTTTCCACTTTGTCCATATCCAAAAACGAAATATCTCTTCGTTCAAGCCTCCCTCCTTCATAGACTTCAATTCGGAGCCCACTGATTTTGTCTGCTTTACCAGGTCCATAAATAGTCAACGCATCAACAGAAATTTTTGTTCCATACTGGCCTTTGAGCACTCCAGCCTCATGGGAATCGTTTATAATCAGTTTCCTTTTTTGGACAAGAACTGCTCCATCTTCGTGGCCGGTTCTTTTTGAGATTGTTCCTGCCTACAGGTAAAGGTAGATGCAAGCATGAAAACAACACAACAACCGATTATAATTCTTCGTAACAGTTTGACCTCCATTTTAACGTTGCGGATCACGCGCGGCTGTAAGCCGTCGCGTGCATCCGGCTTGTGTACGCCCGGCATGGGCGTAAACTAATGAGGTAAGTCCTCTGTAGAAGGATCACCGTGTTATTTATATATTAGCAACTTTAGATTATTGCTTCTGTCTCCAATCATTAATATATACTTTAACAGTTGTATCAGTTTTGACTTTGACAGTTGTTTCTTCTATGGGGAACATTCTTGAATCCAACAACTCGTATTTATTATTTAAGGTTGAAATAGAAAAATTAAATAATTTTCCTTCCTTAAAGAGAATTGTTTTTTCAAAAATAAGATTATTAATTTTTTCTAACTCAACTCCGGGATTATCCCACTCTCCCAATTCTTTTGCATTACCCTGAATAAACAACCTTTCCTCAGTAAATGGCTTTTTAAAGTTAACTTTAAATGTTATTTGCTTTAAAGGAACATTTTCAAAATTATCAATACAATCATTCATCATTCTAAACATGAGTTCAGATGTAGACTCGGGAAAGAATGAGCGGATCATATATTGTTTTTCTCCTTTCGATAATTCCTCATTTAAATCTATCTCTTTGCAAAATGAATAATTGTGAAAATTATATAGATAAATCTTTTGATTTTTCAAGTCACACACATTTGAATAAACAGTAGGGTATTTACCCTCGGCATGGGTCAAAGAAAGGATTTTTCGAAATAATTCGACAGATGGCTCCGATTGATTTAACATATTCTGTACTGTAGAGTATCTATGACATTCTTTTCCCGGATTGGCGGATTCAGTAATATTAAAATTCGTTGCAATTAGAAAGTTCTTATCACTTTTTCTGAGATAATTCAGTTTATTATTTCCCCATTCAAATATAACTGCATCACCCGAAGCATCTGCTACAAGAACATGGCAAAATTCTAAATATGGAAGGGAATATTGACTTACAAAATCAATCGCTTCCTGAACAGTCTTGCATTTTTCTAATACAGCCTCAAATATATATCTGTTTCCAAATTCAGGTTTATTCCATCCAGTCATTTCAACTGGAGGTGTGCCGGCTCCATCGAAAAACAATCCGTATTGGTTCATTCCCCCTTGGTAGTTTTCATCTCCTTTAAATCCCCACAGAATCCTACCATAATTCTCATCCGATGATGGTATCAAATGGATTAAAGTATTCGTAGTACACATATCCTCATTATTGCCTGCTAATACAATATTCTCAGAGGAAGAAGTAAAAATCGTACACCCAAAAATCAGTTCAGGTGCTCCTACAAATAAAACTAATACAGTTAATTTTTGAATGGTATTCATGATTTCATTTCTTGTGATTGCTAACAAGTAATTATACAGACCTGTATATCCTCACATTCGGAGTATTATACAGAAAAGTGAAACACATTTATATGATATTGACTTGTGTTTTGGCTCAGAAAACTTGGTCACAAGTATCCTCTAAACATAACAAAAACACATGGTCGAAGCAAGCACTTTCTAAACCATCATTTGCTTCCGTTGCCATGAACTGAACTATTTGCTCAGTTGCCTAACGGCGGACAACATCAATGTTACAACAGGCGCCAGTTCTCATTCACCCTGGGGGCGAGGCGAATGTTAGGCATGAAACCAGCGACTGTTTACAGTAAGAAACCATCTCACAATATCGAGTGATGTTGCCAATTTGTCACGTGTTACCGCGACTTGCCTTGACTTGAATGGAAACATGCCTTCCGCTACCATCAGAGGCGATGATGTCAAAATGTGGAACATTGCCGGTGAATGTGGTCGCGATCAAGCCTCGACGCGCCAGTTCTGCAGCAACGAGATATTCCCCTGTCTGGCCTATAAGTTTGTTACTTCGTCCAGTTGCCAACCTTCCTTGTTCCGCCGCTCCTGCGGCGGAATGCCGATCGGACGCTCTCCCGCCCGGTGGGATGATCCGCATCTGCTACAATCAAAAGAATGGCATGGGCACGATGCCAAGGATACCCCTGCGGACCTGCACTGAACCTACCTCCGGTACGTGACGCAGGAGCGTCCCCTCGTGCGTTCCCCCAGTGGACTGGGGGAACGAGGTAATAGCAAAGAGCATGAGTTCGGTTGTTTTCGGAGCTTTGTTTGTGGTCGACCAATCTTTGTATTTGTTGATGAACTGCGATAACAGGAGGGAGGAGAATTTGTTACTGCTATGTCTCTGAAACTCGGTAAGGCGCTTTAACGCTTCTTTCTGGTTTTTGGTTTTGTGAGATGCCCTGTAACGTGTCCCTTCTTTGAAATAGCTAACCAACCAATAGCCCGTATCCGGTCGTTTGAACAGGTTGATGTTCTCCATAACGTGTCCTCCTTGTGTCCCGATAGGACAAAGGAGAATACGTTTGGAGAATTGGTTATAATGTAAGTATTTGATATTTTGTAGGTTGTATAGTCGGGGCGAGAAGATTCGAACTTTTGCTTTTCCGTCTCTTTTGAGACGGAACGCGTTCGCCGGACATTTTTGAAATAAAAAAAGCTGGCCCTTATATAAAGACCAGCTTGTCAGTCGGGGCGAGAAGATTCGAACTTCCGACTTCCTCCTCCCGAAGGAGGCGCGCTAACCGGACTGCGCTACGCCCCGTTTGTGCACTATGTTTAAATTGATAGACTGAATTCGTTCAGACTTTATTTCAAAATAGATTTTAATATAATATATCACGTTAAAAAAGTCAAGCGTTTAACCCATATAAATGTATTAGCTCAGTTATTGGTGGCGGTGCTCCATAGATTTAACAATG
>CAZSMC010000116.1:0-8846 GCA_964607755.1 uncultured Cytophagia bacterium
AACCCCCGACTCGCACAATGATACAACATCAACAACTCCAATCCGTCAACATAAGCGTCAATGTTGATGGAGCGGATTCGAGTACCCAGGCGCAAAATGTGTTCCCGATTTTGTTCCCACTTTTGCAAAAGTTTGTCTTCCAGGTTGGCTTTTTGGACCGTGACTTTGATAGTCTCGATATCGCCTTTTTTTATCAGAGATTCAAGCGTAGAAAAGTTGATATGTCCGTCGCTGATAAGCAAACTGACAATACCGGAGGTGAAATCACGTTCCGGAATTTCGCGTTCCCAGGTGCTGATCCAGTTGCCAATACGCCCCATTTCCTGGGCGCGGTGAACGACTTCGCAATGTAGAAAGATCGGTTTTCTCAAATTGAGGTGAATAAACGAGATCAAGGTTGGCGAAAAAAAATGCAAGTTAATTTCAGATTAATCAAGATACCCAGCCAGGATGGACCTCCACCCTGGCGGATTTAAATGGGAAAAGTGCTCATAAAAGAACACACTACACCTGCCCGTTTTGCACCAGTCGTGCAAAGTGCCCAAAAGAACGATCATAAGTGCGTTCGGCATCATCGGTAAAGACGCAGGCTGGCAGTTCGTTCATGCGAAGGTGATATTGAATACAATCACAGCATATGCCTTTTCTCGGACAAGGCTCGTACGTGCAGTTGCAGTTTTTCATATTGCGTTGCTGGTTACATTCCATTTAATCACTCCTTTTAATGTTTTTTTGAATTGGATCGATGCAAACAAGGCAAAATAATGAATCGTTTATTATTAACCGTATCTGTCACTTGAGTTTAATTCCGGTTTTCATAATCTCTTTTGCCAATGGATTGCTTTGATTAAAATCTTTTGGCGGAAAAGGAATGACCTCGATTTGGCTGCTTACAGACAATGTGATCATCCTAATCTTGTCTTTATCCTCGATTCGGTCACCTTTAAATATATCAGAAACCAGTGCAATATCTATATCACTCCATTCCCGTTGATTCCCTGTAGCATAGCTGCCAAAAAGTATCGCTTTTTTAATAGGAACGTTATGTCGATTCAATTCTTCAAGATAGGTGTCGATGGTTTCTTTTACTTTATCTGGGAGTCGAGCCATGTATATAACTCCTTTATTTTATTCAATTGTTCTTTTGCATAATTCCTGGTACATCGTTTGTAGAATTCAAGCTTGTAGTCAGGATATCTCGCTTCGATGTTAAAATCGTTTATCTTGTCGAGATTAAATTTTTGTTCGTCACTCAGTTTTATTTTTGATAATTCTGCTAATCTCACAAGATTATGAATTCTGGGGGGAATGACATTATCGTTTCTGTCTACAAACAATGCTTTTAACAGCTTTTCCAAAGCCAGATGTCCAACGAATAGACACCAATCATATCTGCCAGAATTGAATATGGTTCCTGCAGATTCAAGATCGTGCTGAGCGCTTTCACGCCAATACTTGATGTGTTCTTTTTTTGTCATTTGTTTTCCATATATTATATGAAATACTTGTTACAGTAATCTATCAGGATTATTCCGATATCTTTGAACACACTCGTCAATCGCTTTCTTATCATTCGTGTTATCCAAATCGATCCAGTAAATGCGCTCATCTTTTCGGAACCAACCGAGCTGGCGTTTGGCATAGCGACGTGAGTTTTTTTTGATGTCATCGATCATGTTTTGAAACGAGATTGTGCCTGCCAAATAGGCAAAAGCTTCCTGATAGCCGACTGTTCGCAATGCATTTAAATCCGGTGAATAGCCGCGATCCTGAAGCTCTCTGACCTCATCCAAAAGTCCCTGATCGATCATATGATCTACGCGTTTTTCAATGCGCTTGTACAGATGTTGTCGGTCTCGATAAAGTCCGATAAACACCGGTTGAAAATTTGCCGGCTCTTCCTGTCCCGGACGAAAAGTAGAAATCGGTCGACCGGACAACTCGTAAACCTCCAAAGCGCGCACCACCCGCTGGGTATCATTCGGGTGAAGCCGTTCTGTTGTTTTCGGATCGACCCGGCGCAGTTCCTCGAACACCTGTTCTGCACCTTTGTCCCGAATCTGCTGACGCCATTTTTCTTTTACCTCGGGATCAGAAATTTTCGGCGCGAACAATCCGTCCACTAAAGCGCGAATGTAAAACCCGGACCCGCCGACAACCAGGGGTGAAATCTCTCGTTCAAATAAATTTTGAATACACGCTCTCGCTTCCCGTCCGTACTCCCCGGCGCTGTAATATTGATCCGGCGTACGAATGTCGATAAAATGATGCGGCACCCTGCCGCGTTCTTCACGAGTTGGCTTTGCCGTGCCGATGTCCATGTATTTGTACACCTGCCGGGAATCTGCCGACACAATGTCGCCGTTCAACGCTTCAGCTACAGATAACGACAGCGCGGTTTTGCCAACAGCCGTCGGGCCGACGAGTAACAGAGCTTTATGTGCGTTCAAATCGCGCATCCAGTTCATCCAAAGACAGCGTGATCATGGTTGGTCGACCATGAGGACAAAAATATGGCGTTTCGCAACCGAAAAGTTGATCGATGAGTGCGTTCATCGCATCCCGGCTCAGCTTTTCGCCGGTCATAATTGCCGAACGGCAGGCCACGCTCTTGGCCACGCGTTCGCGGATGTCCACCTCAGTGCCCAATTTCAATTTGTATTCATCTAAAATATTGGTCAGTAACGCACCTTCGTTGCCGGTTCGCATGTCTGCCGGAACGCCTTCCACGACCACCGTTCGCGCGCCAAATCCCTTGATAACAAAACCGATTTTTTCCAGAAACGGCAAGATGTCCATGAGATACTGGAAATCTTCCGCCGACAAGTCCACGGTTTGCGGAAACAACAACTGTTGTGATGCCTGGTCTTGAGTGTCAAAGCTGCGGCGGACTTTTTCGTACAGGATGCGTTCATGCGCGGCGTGCTGGTCGATGATCACCATCCCGCTTTTGATCTGCGCCAAAATGTACTTGTTGTGTAGTTGCCACAACATTTTCTCATCCTGCTGAGATTGTGATTGTTCAGTCTCTTTTGACCCCTCAAGCGGAAATGGCGTCGATGAGCGCTCCTCTGACTGGGCAGACTGCGAGTCATCATCAGCCGGAGCCGGCGCATCAAAATCGATAGAGGCCTGATCCGGATTGTGACGCAGATCATCGACCAGGGATGACCGGAAACGCGGTTTTGAAAGTCGGCTCGGAGAATCTGTTTGCTGCACATCCGGAACCACCTGGTCGCTTTTCAAAGCTCGCAATACCGCCCCGCGAACCAGGGAAAACAGCATCTGCTGGTCAGCAAATTTTATTTCACTTTTTGTGGGATGAACGTTAACATCGATTCGTTCGGGATCGATATCGAAAAAAAGCAAATAGATCGGGTAATGCTTTTTTGGAATCAATTCGCCGTACGCGGACATGAGCGCTGCACTCAGTGTGCGGTCGTTAATATACCGGTTATTGACGAAAAAATATTGGTCGCCGCGGGACTTGCGATAAATCTGCGAATTGCCAAGAAAACCGCTCACCCGAAAGACAGCATTTTCTTCATTTATCTCAACAAGATTCTCCTGGATCTTTTTTCCCATCACATCGGCAACGCGCTGGGACAAATCGCTTTTCTTGAAATTGTAAATTTCCTTGTCGTCGTGAATGACCGTAAACTCGATGTCCGGGTGAGCTAGTGTAAACCGGTTCATCACCGTCAAAATGTGGCGATATTCCGTCGAGTCAGCACGCAAGAACTTGCGTCGCGCCGGCGTGTTGTAAAACAGATTTTTAACCGCAATCGACGTTCCCGGATTGCCGCCGGTACGGGTCATGTTGGTCACCGTGCCGCCTTCGATGAAAAGATGCGTACCTTCGATGGCATCGCCGGGCACAGATTTTAGTTCAACCCGAGCGACAGAAGCGATGCTTGCCAGCGCCTCGCCACGAAAACCGAGCGTGGACACGCGCTCGATATCCTGATACGAATGCACCTTGGACGTGGCGTGCCGCTGAAACGACATGATGGCATCCTGCTCTTCCATGCCGTTACCATTGTCGAGCACCTGGATGAGTGTGGTGCCGCCGTTTCTCAAAATGACGGTGATGTTATCTGCACCCGCATCAATGGAATTTTCCACCATTTCCTTGACCACAGACGACGGCCGATCGATCACCTCGCCGGCAGCGATTTTGTTAATCAGATTCTCCGGCAGAATCTGTATTTTTCCGTCGGATTGCTTATTCACAATAACTCCTCATTCAAATCAGCCTAAATTATAACCATTTTATTTATAATGATCAAGGTTTGAATTGTATTGGCTCGATTATTGGCAGACATCCTTTTTCTTAACAATGGGTCACAAATCTTTTCTGCATTGATATTGTATCATTCTTTAATTTTTGAAATTATAATGGGATATTTATTTGTTTGGTGACCCATTGTTGGAATTGTAACTGAGGTCTTTGAATCGAGGGATTCGCTTGATTTCCTGCCCGAAAATAAGCATATTATCTAAAATTCTTCATCCGATTTCAAAGGAAAACAGAGACCTGTCATGTCAAAACTCATGCGGATTGTTCTGCTTCTCATCGTTGCTGCAAGCTTTTATTGTCAAAATTCCGAACCAGATGTTCGCGTAACCACATTTTCAGAAAACGGCGCCTGGTGCTGGTTTCAGGATCCGCGTGCCGTTTATGTTGACGGCAATCATCAACGAACATACGCCGGCTGGATAACAAATGAGGGGCAACTGCAGGTCGGATCGTACGACCACAATAATGACAGTCTCGAAATTCACACGGTCAAGGAGAATTGGGGGGCAGACGATCATAACACGTGTTCCTTTTTAGTATTGCCGGATCGACGCTTGATGATTTTTTATACCCGGCATGGCAATTCGAGTATTTTTTGCCGAACCGCTGTTCGGCCTGAAGATATTTCCGAATGGGAGGATGAGGTTCGCATCACAGATCACCACCGGGAAACTTATAGTCATCCGGCCCAATTAAAGTCTGAGAATAATAAACTATATGTGTTCTGGCGCGGCAGCAGTTGGAAACCTGAATTTTCAACATCCATGGATGGTGTCACCTGGACAGAACCGCGGATTCTTATCCAGCAAAAAGGCCGGGAAGAGAGAAATGTCCGGCCGTATCTCAAGGTCGCGTCTGATAACGATTCCACGATTCACTTTGCTTTCACTGACGGACATCCTCGAGTCGAGCCAGAGAACTCGTTGTATTATCTCAAATATAAAGACGGCATGTTCTACAAGGCCGATGGCACGCCGGTTGGTTCGATGGACGATCTCCCGATTCAGCACAGCGAAAGCGATCTTGTTTACGATGCGACGCAAACCGGAGTGCGTGCCTGGGTATGGGACATTGCACTGGATAGCTCGGGCTATCCGGTTATCGTTTATACGCGGCTGCCTTCCGAGACCGATCACCGCTATCATTACGCCCGCTGGGACGGCAAAAAATGGCTTGACTCTGAAATTGTCGCGGCCGGCAGCTGGTTTCCGGAAACCCCGGAAGGCGAGACCGAACCGGAACCGCACTATTCCGGAGGCGTTTGTCTGGATCCAGCGCGTCCGGGAATAGTCTATTTATCACGGAAAATAAATGGCATTTTTGAAATCGAGCAGTGGACAACCAGCGACAGCGGCAGGACATGGTCTTCTCTATCCATCACCCAACATTCGGATATGCTGAATGTACGTCCGGTTGTACCCCGCGGATACCAGGGCACGGAACCGCATGTGTTGTGGATGACAGGCCATTACCGGCATTACACAGATTTTGATGCCGCGATCAGGATGGCTGTGCCAGCCGGGATGTAACAGCGAATCAATCATTATCGAGAAAACCGCATTAGCTTTGTGAAATCGACCGGATTTCTTCCATCTCTTCTTCAGTGAGCGGTTCAAAGTCTTGAGCGACGCGGACATTCTCTTCGAGATGCGAAACCTCCGAAATGCCCACAACCGCAGTTGACACGGGGTAGCTCAGGACATAGTGTAACAGTTGTGTGATGTCAAAACCTTTCTCGAGCAGGGCACCGCGTTCGACCACTTTCATGGCGATCACACCGACCTGTTTTTCCTGTGCCAGTTTGAAGAACCGGTCCAGGTGTTCGGGATCGTCCATCACAGCACGGGCAGGATTGAGTGTGATCAGCGCACAGTCGTACGGATAGTCCTCGAGGGCATCAGCCAGCACCTTGGACGAGTGCCCCGTCACACCGATAAATCTGATTACACCTTCGTCGCGGAGCCGTTCGAATGCCTGACGGGCACTGTGTTTCTGCTGCAGTTGTTCGAGTTGTCCTAATCTGCCGAGTAAATGGTGCTGATACAAGTCGAGGTGGTCAGTCTGCAAACGTCGCAAACTCTGTTCAACCAGCGCCATGGTACCGTCATAAGTATAGTCATGACTTTTCGATGCCAGGAAAACCTCGTCCCGGCGCTCCTTCATAACAGTGCCGATATTCAATTCACTGGCACCATGACCGTACAGGGCGGACGTGTCGATATAGTTCACACCCAGGTCAATCGCCCGGTTAACGATTTCGACCGCTTCTTCGTGACGTTCAGGCATCGACGGAGTGAACAATCCGCCCAGACTGTAAATGCTTGCCTGGTGCCCGGTCTTGCCAAGAGGTCGTTTTGGCATGGATTTGGTGGACGTTTTCTCAGCCCGGGCAGCGGTCCTGGCAGACATTCCGCCCGAAGTGGCAAGGCCTATTCCTGTTGAAACAGCCAGGCTGCTTTTCAGAAATGACCGGCGATTACATCCTTGACCCATGGGTTACCTCAAGTTTAATTGTCTTTTTTCATCCTTTTTTGTACCCAAATAAATTAAAGTGGTTAACACTGATCCAATCCCCAAGCCCGGCAAAAGCAATATTCAATTTGATGTATCCATCTACACTAACAGTAGCTTTAACAAGTATACATTTTCTTCTGAGCATTTAAATGAAACTATTCAAAATTCGTTATAAAATCAATAAAAATCATTGCTCTTAAAATCTATTTCCCACATTCATCTGAGCGTTAAACAGAACGCTTAGTATTACAATTGTAATGATAAACGAGTACACGAATCGCGTTACTTGAATATATATTTTGCAATTTAAATTAGAGCAATCATTTAGATGAGCTGATATTGATTCCTGCGCGAAATATAAATCGATCTATTTTATCGAATAATGTCAAACCCAACAAGTCTCCTGATTCATTAAGAGCTCGCCAATAACAGATGTCAAAATGAATGAATCGCCAATAAAAGGAGGTACCCGCTGCTGCACAAAACTTTACATTCATGCCTCTTTGCATGAAAGGAATCGGCGAATATCCTGGATCGGCATCGTACCGAACGTAATCGAAATCAAAGTGTTCATTTGGCCTCAGATCTCGTGAACTCCTGCTCGCCTGGTTAATTTTTTTAGAAACTGGGATTGAAACGGTTGAGCCTAAATAAATTTTAAAACGTGATTTTTGAGCAAGCTGCAAACTCTTTCCAATTTTAAATAAAAATTCAATGTACGAGATCGATATTTTAAATCCACCTTGAGTAACTCCTTCATAAGGTGGATACATATTCGTTGGCCATGTAATGTTTTCAATAGCAATATTCTCTTTTGAAAAATTCAATTCATAACCCCAAAAACCCGTATCCTCTTTGGGACGAATATCCTTACTATAGGAAAAATGAACTGCCTTTAGACTCTTTCCATTCTCATTACGAAATGATGCAAAAGTATTTCCATATCGAATATGCTGTGTTCGTTCCGCCGGATACACTGATACAAATGATAGAAAGAAAATGAAAAGTTTGAGGGATCGCAAATTATTTCTCATAATTAAAGTATGATTAAATGTAGTGTGCGATTTTTTTTACTGCTAACGCATCTTTCAGTGGTTGAAATCTAAGATAAACTTGATAAAAGCAAAATGCTCGAAACTAACTACGAAACTGTCTAAAAGCCTCGGCGGTTTCAATCCACTAGAAACGATGGTTATCCGACTATTTTATCGATGATCAATCATGATTTTTCCCGAATCGATCCAAAAGATGTCTTGTTAGTCTTTTCAAACGGCAAAGATGGCTATTTTGAAATTGCCACAGGATCCATTTATATTTAATTTTGCGGATTTTGTCAATCAATCATTTTGATCTTTCTAAATGATATTTGGTCCGTTCAAATTTTTCCAATTAATTTTCTACAGCAGACCATCTGCGTATCTCTCCTAAATCAATTTGATGTTTTTTCGCAACCATCTTTGCCTGTTCGAGTGCCTGAAGATCATCCCAGTGATAATAGGCTGCTAATCTGTCCTTGACACAATCCGTAGGAGATAAAAGACTTAATGATCCGGTTTCAAATTGAAGTTCGTTTATCTTTTCTCCTTGGTCTCTTCCTATTCAGCAGTAATTCGTCCTTTTCTTCCTTGGGAAGGAATGAAATTAACCCCTTTCACCTGCATATTATCAAAACAGTCGTTAATAAAAAATAAAGGGAGTGAAAATGAAATTTAATGCATTACAACAAAAAAGGCAATTGGTTAGGCACAAAAATATAATCGGCATTGATCCGGGCAAAACCTTTTATGTTCAAGAACACTTTTGCAGGTTTTCACATCGAACTTTATCGGGGCTCAAAACACCTCGCAACTGGCGTTTCACTCTCGCTCCGTTCGGATTCAGACTTCCGCCAACTGGCGGACTGATCCGCAAACGTCGCTTCTGATATGTGGAACATCCCGCGTCTTTTTGCGAGGTGGAACACCCCGCGTCTTTTGCGGGGTGGAACATCCCGCGTCTTTTTGCGGGGGTGGAACATCCCGCGTCTTTTTGC
>CAZSMC010000117.1:0-7481 GCA_964607755.1 uncultured Cytophagia bacterium
ACTAGTTCACGCAAAATGGACACCGTATTCATCCGCAGTGCGCGCCGGGAACTGCCAGGCTAAAAATTACCTGGTATGGTTATTGCATACACGTAGAAAAACTGACACATAAATCAGGATGATTTATGGCTCAAGGGCAATTATTACTTTTGACACTTTTAATTTTCATAGTTGGTATTGCAATCATTGTTGCCATTTCGACAATGGGCCAATCAATGTCGGCAGCAAATTTGGATTTGATTATAAACGATTCATTCTCAATGGCTGCCCGGGCTCAGGCTTTTTATAACAAACCGCAATCTATGAATGGTGGCGGTCAAAGTTTTAAGCACATTCGCTTGAGTGATATCGCATTTGGTGTATCTTCAGATGCAACTGTTTTTACCAATGATAACGGGCATTATACCATCAAGGAAAAAAGCGAAAAAAGTGTTACCATCTCAGCAGAAGGTCTTTCAGACAGCAATGGAAATGGAACGAAGAACAAAATAGAGCTATATGTGTGGTCTGATTCTTTGCATGTCGATATTATCAGCAGATAAAAAGTTAACATGACTACTGCTACGAGAATGTCAGAGAGGGGGAAAGAGTAAAAGCGAGGCCTTGTTTGACCTCGCTTTTTATGTTTAACCTGTATTTATTCGGGAATCCAGGAATTAATCAGTTCCGGATGATTATTCATCCACTCAGTGGCTATGACGGAAACATCTTCTTCAGATTGTTCGAACTGCAGCATGAGATCACCGAGTTGTGCATCTGTGAAAAACATGTTTTTCAGGAACTGCGCAAGCTCGGGTTTATCCGATTCAATGTTTTTTCGACCCATGATGTGAATATTACCTTTTTGCCACATCATTTTATTAACATCAATCATTGCCGTCATCATCAATACTGATTTTACTGTATTTGCCTTTTTCCAGATATTGGATCCACTGTGCGCTGATTTGTACCGGGAAATATTCTTCATCCGGATCAAAATTTGGCATGGATTGCAGTTCTCCGAGTATAATGACTGAACTGCCCTTTTTCAGATGCTTGTGGCACTGCACAGCCTGTTTAGCCCATACTACGATGCTAATGTAACACGGATTCCGCTCCATACCCTCAGCCGTTGGGTTATTGATTTCTGGTTTGGTCACGACAATAAAATTGGTTACCGGAACGCCTTTGCGGGTATGACGCAACGGCGGATCATGCAGCAAAGTACCTGCTATATATATGCGATTGATATCCGGATGCTGACATAGGGCTTCAATATCAGCATTTTTCTTTTTCGTTTTGCCTTTTTTCAAAAATATCACTCATTCCTTTCGTAAATATGATGTTTGCGTAGACACTGGTTGAGGTAAAGAGACAAACAACCATAAGCAGAGGGACTGAACTTGTCCGGCTGATATAGTGATTCCTGAACCGAGTCGATGGTGTTGGGTTGAGATTTAATGAGATAATATTCGTGCTTGTGAGATGCTGTTTGAGATTTGCGCAGAATATCATCTTTTGAGCAATCTGTTCGGCCGGTAAAAACCAGTTCCGGCTTAAAATCTGCTGTAGTTTCTATCATGCCGATGAGCGCAAGTTCAACCTCGTGCGGCGCAAGGCCAAGCTCTTCTTCGATTTCCTGTTCCATGGAATTGAATATGTCCGGCGCCGAATTGTCTGGCGGAACGTCAATGTGACCGCCAACGACATCGAACAGGTTGGGATATTCGCCAACCCGGGCACTTCGTTTTATAGTGAGCAAAAAATTTTCTCTGCTCACCACGATTGCACTGATGCCAAGTGCTCGTGAGAGTATGTCTTTTCCCCCTTGCCTGCATATTTCATCTGTAAAAGCATTGGAGTAGAGAAGCGTTTGATAATCCGTAGGCTGCAACTCAAGGTGAACCTGATTCTCGTAAACTTTAAAGTTTTTTAACCGCGCCAATTTGCCGTTAAAAATATGCTCTTTTGAAAGGCGTGACCAATACGATTCGATGTTGTTTTGTAACCATTGGGGAAGATGCAGCGGTGCAGAGCTCCACTTTAGGATGACATTTTCTCTGGAAAATTGCCGGTTGAACAAGGTACGGAAGACACGGCTGTTGCTCTGCTTCAAACGGGCACCCCCTCGAGTTGCAGCAGAGCTCGCTTGATGTCGAGTCCGCCGCCATATCCGCCAGGTGCTCCTCCTTTTGCCAGAACCCGGTGACAGGGAATGACAACCGGAACCGGGTTGGCACCGCAAGCGCTGCCAACCGCCCGGACAGCCAGAGGGTGATCAATACTGTGGGCGATGTCGCTGTAGGTTTTGGTATCGCCAAAGGCAATGTTCTCTATGGCTTGCCATACACGACGCTGAAAAGGAGTGCCATGTAAAAAATCGACAGGCAGTTGAAAAGATGTGAGTGCGCCAGAGAAATAGTTATCCAGTTGTTCGTGCAGGTCATTTAAAACAGCGTTCGGTTTTTTGATGACCGGGCGTTTCAATTGATGGATGAAATCGTCAAGCGAACGGTGCCGGGCAAACGCAATATATGAAATTCCGTTATCCGTTGCTGCCAACCACAACTGCGTCAGAGTCCATTTGTATGTCGATATATAGATTGGTTCCATATTTAACATCAAAAGTATTATAAAATTTGAAAATATTCAAGTGAATTTTGGAATAGAAAAAAAATAGGGCCTGACTCTTATGAGCCAGGCCCTGAAGATGAGGAGGGGTAGGATTATTTCGTTAGTATCATGCGTTTTGTTACAACGTTGTTCCCTGACTCGATGCGATAAAAATACAGTCCGGAAGTCACTTTTTCGTTATTGTCATCCAGGCCGTCCCACAAAATGTTGTGCGTGCCAGTTGTCTGTTGACCGTTGTACAACG
The DNA here is from genome assembly GCA_964607755.1 of uncultured Cytophagia bacterium. GTDB lineage: Bacteria > Zhuqueibacterota > Zhuqueibacteria > Residuimicrobiales > Krinioviventaceae > CAZSMC01. The sequence continues at coordinate 2,858 of CAZSMC010000117.1, forward strand.
TTCGAATAAGCTGGCCCTGGGTATTGAAGATTTTAACTGAAACATGACCCGCCTCCTCAAGAGTGTACCGGATGGTGGTAGACGGATTGAATGGGTTCGGGGCATTGCTGGCTTTTATCGCGGATTCACTTTTCATATAGGGTCGTGGTTTGTCATCGGACTGAATGCCCCATTCAGCAAGCTTTTCCTGCACTGCCTGGTGTATTTCCTGCCAGGTGGCACCCTGATTTTTCAACGTTTGCACCAGCTCGTGAATCTCATCGCGTTGATCTGGTGTAAGATTCGCGCCAAAGCGACCTTGACCGCAACGTCCGAAACGTTCGGGCGGCTCGAATCCCCATTCTTTGAGTTGATCAATCACCGCCTGGTGGATTTCCTCCCGGGTGGCGTCTTGTTCTTTAAGCGATTCGACCAGTTCTTTGAGCTCTGCTTTCTGTTCGTCAGTAAGGTTTGTATTCATCCAGCCGCTAAACGGCCGGTTAGGTTTTTCCGGTCGTTCTGGCACTTCGATGCCCCATTCTTCGAACAGTTGTTGTACTGCCTGGTGAATCTCCTCGCGAGAGGCGCCTTCTTGCCGCATGGATGAAATTGTTTCGAGCAGAATGTCCCGTTGCTCTTCGGTCAATTCAACGCATATTGGACCATGTCCCGGACCTTGCGGGCCATTCAACCGTCCCGGACCATTTCCGCGGTGTGCACCGCCGTGGCCCATTGACTGTGCCATAGTGAGTAATGGAGTGATGAATAGTGCTGTGGCAAAAATGATTGAAACAATGATTTTGAGATTCTTTGCATTCATGTTAAACCTCCAGTGGTTTTTGTTAGATTTTACTTTTTACTGCTTTTAATTTCACCAGTTTGACAACCCAAACCCGCGTCTCATTCCAATTTATTTTTCGCAGGACAAATTCATAAATTTAGTAAAATCTGATCGCGATAGATAAGTTAGTGTTTACGTGCTATAGTGGCTGGCTCTTTTTTTTGCCACAAAAACACCAAAACACTAAATTCCACAAAATTGTTTTTTGTGTCTTTTGGTGTTTTAGAGCTTTAGTGGCTGTCTTTTTTTTCAAACAATAAAAAAATAAAGAAACAAACGTGCTATTTTTCCATCAAAAGCCTAACAAACAAGTCCGCATAATGTGGCAGACATTATTCCGGCGGTGGATGCGGAGGACCGGGCCATTCTTTTCCTGTCGCTCCCTGATCGCGAGACCGGGGCGAAAAGCGGCCCGGCCCTCCGTGGTGACTGCGCCGTGCTTTTAACCGTCGAATTTGTTCTTCTGTTAAAACAGGTTCAAGTTCCAACTGTAATGAATCGAGCAGAGTTCGCGTTTCTTGCCGGAATTGCTGGTGAAGTTCCACGAGTTTTGGCCGGTATTTTTTAAAAATAGCGCGCAAAGTATCGGCCTGTTGCGGCGTTGGACGCAAAACTTCTTCCTGGAACCGGTTTAATACCCGCGGCGGCGAGACTGGTTGCATCTGCCGGAAGCATGTCAGCAGGTAAAACCGTGATCCTAAAATGCCAATGACAATACCTAACATAAGTGTAACTAATAATATGAGTACGGACTGTGCGCGTTTTTTCATAAAACATCCTCCAGTGATGTCGTCTTGCCGGGATCCAGCATGTCATCCAATGTAGTTGTTACGCCAGGGGAAGATGAAGTGGTTGTTGCAGCCGGTGTAAAAAGGTTAACAGACAATAAAATAATTGCCGTTATCACACCGGCAATAGCAATGCGCCGAAAAGCATAAACCAGAGACGCGGCGAAATCATTTTGCCCCTGCTGATACAAATCCATAATTCTGTGTGTTACCCGTTCGGCAAAGAATGTCCGGAATGACGGTTCAGGAGTATTGGCAAGTGTGTTACGGATGTACTCGAGTTTTGTTTGCTCATTCCTCAGATCAGCGTTTTGTGCCAACTCCTGGTTTAACACCCTTTGTTGTCTCTTGTGGAGTGTGCCCTCAAAAGACCGATGTAACAATTTACGGTATTTAAATCTCATAATCTTTCCCCAAATATGGTTCAAGAAGTTCTTTTAATTTTTCCAGTGCGCGAGACAGGCGCGACAAAACCGTGCCGTGCGCCAGTTTGAGAATATGTGCTGTTTCTTTTGTCGAATAGCCCTCTACCAATCGCAAAACAATCACGGCCCGGTGTTTTGGCGATAACTGTTGAATAGCTCTTTGAACGATTTCTTTTTGATCCGGGTCATAATCGCGCGCGTCTTCGCCTGCAATTGAGCGGGCAGCTTCAAGTGGCATATCGCGTTGAAATTGGCGTTTGCGACGTTTCAGTTCATTAAGTGACAGATTGATAGCAATTCGCGTCAAAAAAGTCACCACGCTGGACTCGCCGCGAAAATCCGACAGGTTTTGATAAAAGCGGATAAACGTTTCCTGGCCAACATCTTCCGCTTCCGGGCATTGTCCCAGCATACCGATGACTATAGCGGCAACGCGAGGTTCGTAGCGTTTAACTAATTCCTGAAATGCTCTGACGTCGCCGCCAATTACTGCATCAATAATCTCTTGATCCGATTTGATAGAGTTGCCTTTGTTATTCGTTTATCTATTTGACAATGAAAAATGAAAACTATTCCTAAAATAATCAAGTTTTAGATAATTTTTTTGATTGACAGAATAAATATATAACGTTATTTTGTTTAAATTTAGAAAACAGGGGATACTTTTTGGAGGACAGTTTTATGAAAAAGTTGATGACATTAATTTTGATTGCTTCCATAACTACAGCAGCACCGCAGTTTCCGCTGAAAATTGGCCCGAACAATCGCCATTTTATTGACAGCGAGGGAAAACCGTTTCTGTACAACGCGGATACCTGCTGGTTACTGTTTCACAGGGCAACAGAGGAAGAAGCCCTGGAATTTTTTAAGGTGCGCAAGAACCAGGGATTCAATGTGATTCAGGTGTCTATGCTGCCTTTTGCTCCTATCGATTCGGCTAACGTTTACGGCGACCTGCCCTTTAAGGACTTTGATTTGACTCAACCGAATGACGACTTTTTCGATCACGCTGCCCGTGTTGTTGAACAGGCAAGGGAGTTCGATTTGCTAATTGTGGCCGCGGCAATCTGGAAGGGATGTTGCGGCGAAGGCTATGCCGATCTGTTGTCGGAAAACGGTATAGAAAAATGCAGGGAATATGGACGTTATCTCGGAGAGCAATTCAAAGAGTTTGACAATCTGTTCTGGATTATGGGCGGCGATAATGATCCGCGCCAGCATATCGACCATTACCGGCAGATTGCCCTTGGTATAAAAGAAGGGAATCCAGATCAGCTCATTACCTATCATGCCGCTTCAACACATTCCAGTTCGGATGTGATACCGCACATGACTAATATCTGGCTGGATTTTTCATTCACATATACCTATTTCCCTGGCAAGAGAAATTGGGTAACTATCCTTGGTTTTGGCGAGGTACCGCACATTTACAAATCCAACCGCTGGGAATATTGGGAACGTCCGGTCCGGCCGTTTGTTCTGGGCGAAGCGCAGTACGAAGGTCTGTCCTGCGAAAGCGATGACGATTCGCTTGCCGGTGCTGACATTATTCGACGGCAGGCGTATTGGGCCATGCTCAGCGGTGCGTGTGGACACGCTTACGGAAGCTGGAACTGGAGAATGGAGAAGAACTGGCGTCATATTCATTCAGATAAAGGTGCCAGTGATATGGGCATCCTGCGAAAAGTGTTCGAAGGGCTTCACTGGCACCGCCTGGTACCGGATAATAGCAATTCTGTCATTATCGATGGCTATGGCACCTATGGACAAATGGATTACGTTACCACTGCTGCGCTGTCCAATGGGATGCTGAGCGTTTCTTACATTCCTCCTACTGGTCGAGAGCCCTGTAACTTGACTGTTGATTTATCGTGGTTTGTTGATCCGGTAGAGTTAGAGTGGGTTAACCCTGCCACTGGTGAAACTCAACTGGCTGTAGATCAAACGCTGTCAAAGGGTGTTCGCTATGTTGTTACCACGCCCGGCGATAATGGCGATGGTGCAAACGATTGGCTGCTTATTATCCGGCACAAAAGGCAGGAATAGCCCGATGTACACAATGAGTAAAAAGTCAATCTGTAGAAATCAACTTTTGTTTTTTAGATTTCATAGACTGGGATTTATTTTTTAAGAGTTATGTTGAAATATTTTTTATTGATCATATTAATGTCAGGTGTTTGCTCGATGTGTTCTGGCCAGCGCCTGCACCCGTCAAATCTGACTTATCAGGGAGCGTTTCGGCTGCCGGATACGTCGCCGTTCGAGTACGGCTGGTACTGGGGCGGCAGTGCCATGACATTTTACCCACATGGCGATCCCGGCGGCGAAGCGGACGGTTTCCCCGGATCGATTTTTGGCGTGGGACATGACTGGAATATGTATGTGGCTGAAATCAGCATTCCGCAGCCGGTTATTTCTGTAAGCAAAAATCTTGATGAACTGCCAACGGCCAGGCTTTTACAGGATTTTCATAATGTCCGGGGCGATCTTTTTCTGGATGAAGAAGGCAATCTGATTTTTTATGAAATGATCCGGGTGGGTATGGCTTTTCTTCCGGCGCAGGTAGAACAAAGCACGGACAAGCTGCATTT
>CAZSMC010000117.1:7581-8758 GCA_964607755.1 uncultured Cytophagia bacterium
TGGGAACCTCAGCCTTTTGCGTCTCTTCATATCGATCCGTATCTGTTCAGTATCGATTCGAGTCAGCAGCAATCCCGTCTTGCATCGGTCAGTTACGATCGCGAAAATAATCATCTGTACATCATGGAACGTCGTGGCGACGGCGACAAGCCGCTGGTTCATGCTTGGTCTGTGGAAACGCCCATTGGTGTGAAACAAAAAACAGATTCTTTTTCAGCAAAATTGAATCAGAACGTTCCCAATCCATTTAATGCCACCACGAAAATACAGTTTGACATTGAAACTGCCGGGGCTGCAAAATTGATTGTTTACGATGCTCTTGGCCGTCATGTCGCAACGCTTGTGAACCAGCATCTCCGTCGAGGTTCTCACACGGCTTATTTTGAGGGAAAAAGTTCGGGTATTTATTTTTATCAGCTTGAAACCGAACGCAGCACCATCACGAGAGAAATGCTTCTCATCAAGTGAGAAATTGTTGTTGGCGAATGTCAGCTCGGATGTGTGAATGCCGCTAACCGGACAGCTTGTGACCCAGTTCCGAAAAGGCATCAACTGTCATGATCTCATCTGCCTCGGAAAAATCAATATGCCGGTTATAAAACCGCCGGATGCCGATGCATGTGCATCCGGCTGCTTTAGCCGAGCAGATTCCGTAAAGCGAATCCTCGAACACTATACAGAAATCCGCCGGAACATTAATTCGTGCAATCACTTTTTGATAAGGTTCCGGGTGCGGCTTTTTGTGCGTCACATCGTTGCCAGTGACAACCGCGTCAAATAATTTGTCCGGATTGTACAACGAATGGTTTCTGTTCAGTTTTCTAAAAACAGCATCCACGTCGCGGCGGGGTGAAGTCGTGCATAACCCGAGTCGCCGGCCATTATTCTGCGCCCATTGGATGTAGGCATTAATGCCCGGCTGCGGATGCATTTCTGTTTCATCCAGCACCTTTTGATACGTCTCTTTTAATTGTTTCATAATATGCTCTTTGTCAAGGGTGATGCCAAAGTCGTGTTCAATATCCAGCAGGTTTTTGGGTGTGGGTTTGCCAATAAATTTGAACTGATAATTATCCGTCAAATGCACACCCATCGGGTCGAAAACGCGACGAAACACCGTAAACACAACCGGTTCGGTATCCACGAAAACACCGTCCATGTCAAAGATGATCGCTTT
>CAZSMC010000118.1:0-8756 GCA_964607755.1 uncultured Cytophagia bacterium
GGCTTGATATTAAGCCAGTTTATTTTTGTTGGTTTTAAAATCGCTCAATTTAGGTTATAGAAAAGAGGATAAACAATATGAGATATAGAGTATTAATTGAACAGGATGAAGATGGCATTTTTACAGCGAATGTTCCTTCCCTGCCAGGCTGTATTTCGCAAGGGACAACGAGACAAGAGGCAAAAGATAATATTCAAGAAGCAATTGAATTATATTTAGAAAGCCTCAAAGCACATAAAGAAGCAATACCCCCTTCCATACAAGAAGAAATAATTGAGGTTCATGTTTGACGGTATTGCCAATAGTTTCGGGTGCTTTGGTTGTTAAAGCTTTGGTAAAAATTGGATATGAAAAAGATAGACAACGTGGCAGCCATATTATTTTAAGACAAAATAGCCATCCTTTTCGTCGTATTGTTGTACCTAATCATAAGGAAATATCTAAAGGGACTTTAAGAGCCATAATTCGAGAACCCGGGCTTACTAGACTGTCCCCATTCTTGTAGACACACCAAAAAGTTCGTATATTCACTAAACAATGGAGGTGTGTCATGGCTAAAAAACAACGTAGAAGATATGATGCTGAATTCAAGAGAGAAGCAGTCCAGCTTGCCTTGAATGACAGATCAATCGAAGTTGCTTCAGACTTTTCGACCTTTGATTTTCCGACTAGGAAAATCCGACTCTGATGAAACATAATATAATACAAATTTGTTTTATTATGTGAAGAATCGTATTCATGTGCTGTTTTGGTCACTGCCTATCGACCTGACAAGGATTGCTGGTCAGATGATTTTAAAAAGAGGATATTATGAAAAAGAAAAGAACCAAAAGCATTCGTGAGGGTAATTATTTAGCAGAAGTAGAAGTTGAGGTTTCGGAGACAGGAGAAGGTTGGTCCCCTTACCTTTCATTGGATGATGCCTATAAATTAGATGAGGTTAGAGAGGCACTTCGTAATAGGGATATTCAGAAAGCCTCTACAATAGCCAAAGTATATTATCTCCAGCCTGTTGCATCATGATCTAAAGAACAAAACCAGGTTATATGATTATTTAGAAGGCTATTTAACTATTGACTTTCAGACGGTAGGACATTACGCCTTTAAGACTTTTGACTTTATTGAGGTATGTTGTTATGGAAACTATGATTACGTTACATATAGAAAAACTGCCCGAAGGGTTGTATCTGGCAACGTCTGATGATATTCAAGGATTGATCGCTCAGGGAAGAACAGTTTCGGAAACAATTGAAATTGCAAGGGATGTGGCTAAAAAACTCTTAGAGGCTCAAAATGAAGATATGAGTCAATTTTGCTTACTTCAAGATAAGCAATTTGATTATCCCCTGGTAATCGGGATGTGAAATGGGCAGATTAGCCGGTTTTAAATATAGAGGTGTCGTTAAAAAATTGAAAAAAGCTAAATTTGAATTTTATCGTCAGGCAGCCGGAAGCCATGAAATTTGGTGTAATCAAAAAAACAGAATTGTATACCACAATACCCAATCACCCTGGTGACGTACCCGAAGGGACGTTGCGGGCTATTTTGAAACAGGCCGGCATAGCCTCTGATGAATTTTTACAACTTTAAAATTTAAAGCTTTCAACGTCTTTAAAATAAACGACTCACACTGAATGCCCGATCTTTAGACTTTTTGACGTTTCGAAGTTGTGACCTTGTGACTTTCGGACTTTCAGACTTTTCGACATTTTGACTTTATGACTTTCAGACCTTCAGACTTTTCGACTTTCAGACTTTATGACCTTCATACTTTCCGACTTTTGACTCTAATGGAAAACATCTTGCAACACCCAAAAGCCGTACATGTACTGAAAATCCGCCGCTCCCCCATTCACTCATCATCCGAAACCGGTTGACCATGGAGCGAGATTGCGAAAGCGTGCCCAAACGTCAATGGTGAAGTCTTATCGTCAACCAGTCCGGCATCGGATAGTTAAAAGACCATAATCAATTATTCAATGAATATACAGTCCAACTTTTTACATTTTCAAATTCAGACTTGACTTTATGACCTTTGACATCACAACTATCGGCGGTTATTGCCTGCCCAAGCACGGCGGATTGGGCATGTGAGCCTGTCAACACATTCTCGGATTTAAAGATGATATTTTCAAGATCACACCCCAGGCCATCAATATCAATGACAGGCGCGGACTGCATGCCGCAGCGGTTACCGGCGATGCTATGCGTAATATGAATATCCCCATTGCCGCGTCCGATGTGCTGGTGCTGGGCGCCGCCTACCGCGAGGATGTGGGCGACACCCGTTACAGCGGTTCCGAGATTCTCATCCGTCGGCTCGCAGAAATGGGCGCCGAGATCCGTGTGCATGTAAAACGATTAAAGTGAAGTCTAAAGTCGAAAAGCAGGCCAAAATTTTAAGTGGAAAAAAGTTCAGAGTTTTAAGTGAATAGAAAGTTTTAAGGACACCTTTGGAAATCCTTTTATTGGAATTGGCTATTGATGAGATTAAAAGATGAACCATACGGATCAAGATATGTGCTTCATGATATGTAGTGGGTTATATATGGTTCGAGGTACGAGGTACGAGGAATGATGTATGGGGTACGAGGTATAAGGTTCGAGGTATGAGATTCGAGGTTCGGGATTTTGCAAGTCTTGACTTGAATTGTCTGGTCTTTTGACTTTTGGACATTTCGACTTTATGACTTTGAAACAAAATTGACGTACAATTTGTTAAAGTGTAAAGATTCATATCTTTATTAAAAATATATGTAAAAAAAGGATTGAAAATGGTAACCATATCAAAAAACAATGTTTCCGAATGGTTATTGCTGGATTCGTATTATGAAAAACATACAGCAATTGACAAAACGACATTTTTTCAGCGGAAATATAACAGCAATTTTTCAGAGTTTGAAAAAAGAATAAAACAGAATACAGAAAATTTTATAGAGTATGATGATTATATTGAATGGAAAGCATATCAACAATTACTGTCCCGGATCGAAGAGAGAATATCTGATATAAAAAATGGAAATTTTAGAATATCTTGAGAATGCCCCTACGTCGAAAAATTTGATATTATCGATTTGCGACAATGGGAAGGCGGACGATTTATAAAATTACGTGTTGGCTTTACAGATGGGTCTGTATTGTTTGCCCGGGAATACCAGAGTGAATATGAAAGAAATTATTCATACCATTGGCAGGACAAAGGAGGGAATCTTTTAACGAGATGGGACAATTTACCACATTACCCAGAGATGAACTCTTTTCCGCATCATAAGCATATAGAAAATGGAATTCTGGAAAGTGAGGAAATGACGTTTTCTGAGATAATTGAGAAAATTTTAAAAGATATTACCAAAGAGTGAATGATATAAACTACTTTTGACTTTTAGGCTTTCAGGCACTAGTAGATCGATTCCAATTTAACGTTGCAATATGATTTTATTTTTTGTATATTAGTTCTAACTTCAAAACAACACATGAAGGAGGAACTAATATGCCTTTTATTAGCACAAGACCGAAACTAAAGCTTTCAACTCAGGAGATTGAACAACTGAAAAGCATTAGTAATTCCCGAACCGAAAGTCTTGCTCGAGTTGAAAGGTCAAAAATTATATTGTTATATTATGAGGATGAAACCGTTTCAAGCATCGCCAGACAGCTAAATACAAATCGTCCCAAAGTTGAACGTGTACTAAATAAAGCAATAGAATTAGGAGCAATTCCAGCGTTGGACGATATGCCTCGTAGTGGAAAGCCTGCTGCCATATCTGATGATGCCAAAGCCTGGGTTGTTTCTATGGCATGTCAAAAACCAAAAAACCTCGGATATGCATCAGAAGTCTGGACCATGAACAGTTTGGCACAGCATATTCGTAATCATTGTCAAGAAGCAGGGTATCCCGCATTATCCCGAGTGCAAAAGGGGACGGTTTCAAAGATATTATCAAAAGTTGAGATTCGTCCTCATTAAATAATGATAACGTATAAAGTATAAACATTCTTTTTAATTAATGATTTATACTTTATTAATGAGGACGTCTATGCCAAAACAACTCGCCATTACCACACAGATCAAAAAGTTGTTTGCACAACAGCCATGCTGGACAATCGATGACCTTTGCCAAAAACTTGGGTATGCTGCTATCTCTATCAGAAGATTTCTCAAACAGATGGGATATTTTTCCAGCTTTACCCATAACAGCACATTCTACACACTTTCTCATGTGCCAACTTTTAATAAATTCGGCCTCTGGTTCTGCGATAACATAGGATTTTCCAAACATGGCAATTTAAAACATACGCTGCTTTATTTCATCGACCATAGTTCACACGGTCTGACTGCCAAAGAACTCGAAGAGAGAATTGGCGTACCGTGTCATGCGGTACTGAATCACTTGTACAATGGAGAAAAGATATGCCGTTTCCAAGAGAAAAAGCGATTCATCTATCTTTCAGCCGATGCCGTGAAAAATAAACAGCAAATGTCCATGTTACAACAAAGCAGGGAGCCGCAAGAGTCTCTGAGTGCACAGGCAGCGGTGTATGTCTTGGTTGAGTTTATCAAGAACCCGAAAGCCTCCTATGACGATCTTGCCAGGGCTGCGGCCAAACAGCATGTCATTGCTAAACCGGAGGCCATTGCTCTTCTGTTTGAAAAGCATGATTTAAAAAAAACTCTGAACTGATCCACACTTTGCTCTTTTACCAGAAACAGGCGCAAAGTCAGAATGTGCCTCGCATGCTTTTCGACAATCCGCCAGTGCTTTATTGGCAAACGGAACAAAAAACGTGCCCCTTTGATGGACAGAGGCTGCATGTGCAAAAAACCTGTGAACGGAAGCTCAAGGCCATTGGTATTGGTACGTTCATCGCGCGCTTTTCGGTATTGTATTGCAAAAGGCATCCGCAGTTCGGCGTCTGGCATCCACATGAATTGGATGCACTGGTGGCAGCGAACAGCAATGTTGCCTATAACGTTATTGTTGAAATTGGCAAGTTACGCTTTATGGAAAACCGTCAGGTCAGGGAAATCCAATCAATATTGTTCGAACAGCATTCCATTAAGCTGTCACTCAGCGAAATAGAGCTTTTAATTGATAAATTTATTTTTTATCTGGCTGTTGTACACCAGCAAAGTCATAAACTCATTAACGAACAGATCAAATCACAGGGCGGTTATCTTCTTCACCTTGATTCAACCTGCGAAGGCGACAGTCCCAAATTGACCTCCAGTTTTGACTCGATCTCTGGGTTCGTGCTTTATTCATCTTGAGTTTTTATAACCTACTTGAAGCTTCGCACACTCTGATCAAAGAGGTGACAAGTTATTATCCGGCAAAAACAAATAATGATGTCATCATCTGGAAACCCTATCATTTGATTGATCACATCGTGAGCAATGCTGCACTTAAAAAAGCAGTTGCTCGTTATAAGATCAAGTTAAAATAATCAGAAAGATGGCAGTCGAACATTATAGCAAAAAACAAGTTGGCTGTTCACGAAAAATTAAAAATATTATTCGAAAACCTGATTTTAAAAACCAGTTAATAACTGCCTTTGCAAATGTGGCAGCTTGATTTTTTGATAATCCAACCAAGTTTTGGGATTATAGAATTATTCATTAACTAAAGTATGCTTAAACCTGTTGAAATAAAGAAGAAAGAGTTATGTTTACACACAATAAAAAAGCTTTCATCAACATATATAAAAAATTTATTGAAAATGATATTCCCCATGCTGGACTCATTGTAACTGACCAATTACCTATAGGAACTTTAAGATATTCTGATTATTATTATGTCTTACTCTGTGATATCTGAAAATAGAGTCCAACAACTTGTTGATCAGGTGATAAACATCGTCCAGTCATACATCGGGGATATTTCTTTCCAATTGTATTTATTCGGATCGCGTGCACACAATACCGCAAACCGTCACAGTGATATTGATCTAGCTATATCATGTCAACAGCTTGATGATAGAACCTTTCATAAAATCAGACAATCCATCCGAAATATCAGAACACTCTATAGCATTGATTTGATCCATTTACAGCGGATTGATCCTGAGTTTCGGCAGAATGTACTTGAAGAGAGCGCCAAGGTATATGGATAAACGTCTCAAGGATGTAAAATACTCGTTGAGCAAGCTCGTCAATGCCAGCAATCGTATGAATTATGCATTAAAAGCAGATGATTCCGATCTTAAAACTGATGCGGTCATTCAGCGGTTTGAATTTACATTTGAACTGGTATGGAAAACACTAAAGCGCGCTCTTTTGTATGAAGGTGAGATATGCAAAACCCCGAAAGAATGTTTAAAGAATGCCTTTCGTATCGGACTGTTGAACGATGAAGGGCCCTGGCTCAGTATGCTGGAAGATCGTAATTTAACCGCGCATATTTACGATGAGAATATAGCATTTGAAATATCCCAACGCATTCAGAATTACCAATCTGCCGTGGATGATTTGATTTGTGAACTGAAACATCGATATGAATAAAGTCGAATAAAGCGAATCCCGCCAGTCGGCAGTGAGAATACGAGTCATATATGCGACTTAGATGCGCCCCCTGGTGTGAAACCTACGGATGGGGAGAGGGAGCACAGGCGATGCCTGGTAAATAGACTGGATTAATCCCCGAAAGGACTGGAAGAAACAGTCGGCTTAACCTGAGCCCTACTCGATTGTAAATTCGTGGACCCCCCATTCGTGACATTCGTGGACTCAATTCGCGCCAATTCGTGGACGTAATTTCGAATTTCCAAGCACCAATGACCAAAACAAAAGAAAAAAATATATGATCTGGAAGAGAGGACATTTCAATTTGCTAAAAACGTGCGATTATGGGCTAAAAATATTATCATCAATAATAGAAAATTCAAATAAAAAGTAAAAAAGTTCCTGGTAGTTTTGAAAATTGGAACAAATGGATAAAATATTATGTCAAAAAGACATTAAAGAATGATTAATTAAACATTGAGTGTAACATGGAAACGAAAACTGCATATAAGCATATTATAAAGAAAACTGATACTAATGAGCCTATTATTAAAGGTACGAGGATTAGTATTAGGGATATTGTGGAACAATGGAAACTTGGATCAGCGCCGGAAGAGATTGCCTCGATTTATACACATTTAACCTTATCCCAGGTTTTTGAAGCATTAGCTTATTACCAGGATAATATGGACGAAATAGAACACTTTATAAAAATAAACAAAATACCGGAAAACCTCAGTGGTAAAGCTTTATCTGGATGAAGATATTCATGGGCTATTAGCTACCATTACTTCGAGCAAGAAATATCCCCGTTGAAACCACTCAAGAAAATGAGATGCTTGGGAGGACGGATATAGAGCAGTTAGAGTATGCTTGTAAAACAGATGCAGTTATAGTTACTCATAACAGAGTGGATTTTGAAAACTTATATGATGAAAACTACAAGGTATTGAATAAAAATCGAAAAAACGGAATACCTGTTTTTGCTGTAACAATGAAGATAACTAAAGCAGAAATTACAAACATAGAGATTATTGCAGCTTAAAACCTATAGAATAGCCACCCCGCCTGCCCGCCGCCTGCCTACCATCTTTTAGGTAGGTTCTTTTGGCGGGCCTGCAGGCTTGCCTGCCTCTGGCATGGCCGTCTTTTTGGCGGGGCGGCTAAATAAACCAATTTCCAATTTCGAATTTCCAATTTCATCTTTAGGAACCAATATACATGCAAACAAAATACCTCATCCTTTCTCTGCGGCCGTATCAGTGGTGTAAGAATTTACTGGTGTTTGCGGCGCTGATCTTTAAAGGACATCTCTTTGTTGGACGTAATGTATTGTTATCCATTTTTACCTTTTACCTTTTTACTTTTAACTTATTTTTATGTCCCTTCGCCGAATAAATAGAAAAATTAGAAAAAGCCCGTTATTACGGAACGCATTGCTTGGTATTCTGCTGGTTACCTGGGACGTGAATTACTATTTAAAAAGCAATTAATTAATACTTGCAAAAATAAAAATTAAAGAATAAAAATTACAGAATTTATAATTCACTGTCCTTATTGCGTTCCATGTGGCAAAGATTATCGTGCATCGAGATATGTTATCTGCAGTAATAGCAATTGTGTCGTTCATCTTGTTTGCTATAATTCATCAAGCAGGAAGAAGATAGAATATTATTAAATTTAACGAATATAATTAAGAAACAATTATTGATATAAAATTGATTTCGAGCTGACAAATTTCATTTGTTATGACAAGATCATTGAATTTATTTGTAGCACACCTGAAAGGTGTACTACAAATATAGCTAAGCAGAGCATTGCTGTGCTGATGGTGTTTTTACGGCTTACATTGTTTTGTGTGTACCAGGCCAGAGGCCTGGTACAAGATGAAAAAAGAGATTGGAGAACCATTATGTCTATTTCAACCGTTGATATTGGAAAATTGATTGAACGTCGCACCCAGGTCAGGGGAGGGCGACCGTGTGTTGCAGGCACGGGTGTAAGTGTGCAGAGAATTGTCGAGTGGTACAAATTAGGATTGAATCCTGAGGAGATAGCAGACCGGATTGGGCATCTCTCCCTTGCGCAAGTACATGCTGCACTTGCATATTACCATGCAAATAAGGATAAAGTAGAATCTTCAATCGCTACCGACGAAGCTGAAGGGGATCGCCTGGAAAAAGAGCATTACCTTTCAAGTAGAACCTTTCATAAATGATTCGCCTTTATCTCGACGAAGATTCTATGGATAAAGAT
>CAZSMC010000119.1:0-8697 GCA_964607755.1 uncultured Cytophagia bacterium
AGATTGTTTACCCTGATAAAAGCTATAGTTTCTTTTCGCGTCTTTTAGCGTATTTCGCGGTCGTCTTTTCACCGCGGAACACGCGAAATAAGCGAAAAATATGCAGAGTTATTAAATGACCCAGATTGTTTACCCTGATAAAAGCTATAGTTTCTTTTCGCGTCTTTTAGCGTATTTCGCGGTCGTCTTTTCACCGCGGAACACGCGAAATACACGAAAAATTATTAAACGAGTTATTAAATGACCCAGATTATTTATCCAGATAAAAGCTATGCCATTATCGGCGCTTGTTTTGCTGTTTATAAAACAATGGGATGTGGATTCTTGGAGGCGGTTTATCAGGAATGTCTGGAAATCGAGTTTGAGAATAGAAACATTCCGTTTATTTCTCAACAAAATCTAAGACTGACATATTGTAATCACGACTTAAAACAACGATATACAGCAGATTTTGTTTGTTATGATAAAATAATCGTAGAGCTAAAAGCAGTATCAGAATTAACCGACAAGCATCGTGCCCAGATCATTAATTATTTGAACGCTACGAAAATGAAATTGGGCTTACTGGTCAATTTTGGTCATTATCCGAAAGTAGAATACGAAAGACTTGTTTTAACAAAATAAAAAGAATTTATAGTTTCTTTTCGCGTGTTCAGCGGTCATCTTTTTACCGCGGAACACGCGAAATACACGAAAGAACCCAACGTCTATAGGAGTTCCAACTATGCAAATATTTCTTAAAAAAGCTCTTATCATTTTTTTTTCCGCTCTCACTATTTCGGGTTTCACAAACGTATATTCGCAAGATAAAGCAAAAGTCGCTGCCATTTTTCCATTCCATTTTGCATCTACCGATTTGGAAGAAAAGGAAGCGATCTCGGAATTGAATGGCTTGTTTTACGATTTATTTGCCGGACAATTTGCCGCCACCGGATATTTTGAATTGGTAGACCGCCAGCACATCGATGCGTTGATGCAGGAAGCATCGTTGCAACAAAGCGGTCTCACAGCCAATCAAGTGGTGACAATGGGCAAAACCAGAGGTGCGGAGCTGGCGCTTTTTGGCACAGTGACCAAAGTGTACGGCCAGTGCTTTCTTACGTTTAAAATCATTGATATCGAAAGCAGTGTGATTCTCAAAGCTATAAAAGCAAAGGGATCATTGAAACGGCCGGACGAACTGGCAACTGAAGCGGGATACACTTTTATGAACGGATTGAGCGGTCTGTTACATGAACGTTACGGCGTTGGCGCCGGTGAGCTCGATCAGTCTTCACAAAAAGGCATTGAACAGTTTTTAAAAGCCCGCGATCTGTTGCAACAGGCAAAACTTGCACGCCTGCAAGAGAATAGCAAAAAAGCACAAAAATTGCAAAACAAAGCTCTAAACACGATGAAAACATTGATTGCAGAACATCCTGAGTTTAAATCTGCAGTGTCTGTTTATATTAAACGAGTAACAGGTAAGGATAATGAATAAATTAAAATATATTTTGCTCATACCCGGATTACTTTGTTTACTGTTCTGCAGCCGGTGCGGCATTGTTCATCCCCCGCTGTCAATAGAACAGGAAGATGCCGCAATCGAAGCCCGTCAAATCAAAACTGAGCTGCAAGAAAACATTAAAACAGCTCCGCCAGCGCTGCCCAACAGCGTTGGCGTGATACCGTTTATGGAAACTGGCACAGATTACGGTCTTGGACTCGCAGCTACAGAATTTTTTACCGCCAATCTGAGTTTGTTCAAATCATTTGACCTGCTAGACATGTCCTATTCCAGCATACTGAACCAGGAGTTTGCTGCTTTTTCGCCGCAGAAAAAACGCCAGGCTCTAAAGGCAGAACAACTTGTGACCGGAATTGTTCAGCTCGAAAATGGCAAACTCACCATGGTTGGCGTCCGGATGGAACAGGGTGATCGCAGTTATAAAAAAATCGCCGTTCGCAAAGGCAATGGTTACGAGTTTTTCAGACTGGTTGCGGACCTCAATATCTACTTTTTGCAGCAGAATGGCGTCATCATAACCAGGCGAATGGCAAGACGTTTGTATCAGATTCCGACTGAAAATATTGAAGCGTACATCCTCTACGCCAAAGGCAGGCATCAGGAATATTTGGGGAATTTTCGGGCGGCTATGAATGCCTATAAACGGGCTCAAAAGCTCGATCCAAGATTTCAAAAAGCAGAACAATCTTCACGAAATTTACAAGCCCGGATCGCTGCCATGCCACCGCATATGCTTCGGCAAAAACTGGTACGCATGCATCAACAGGCGAACCGGCATTCGCCAAATATTGAAGAAAAATATGTGCCGCCAGTGACCGAAAGTGGCACAGTGATCATTGATTTTTCACCCACTGATGAAACCGGGCAGGTGACTATTGATTTTCCCTTGCCCGAAGGACCGTGATGTTTGATTAACAAAAGGACATTTCATGAATCGCTTTTTTATAGCTGTACCTGTATTGCTCGTGACATTGATTCTGGCTTGTGAGCTGTTTGAGCCGGAACGTAAACTTGCCGAGCCGGTCGTTCGGCTCAATTTTCATGTCGTTCAATCAGATCAGAAAATGATCTGCTCCGACACACTGCTCCAGCAAACTGATAGTCTGCACATTCCCGACTCTTTGCACAAATCCGGTACCTCGCCGCTGATGTTCAATAAACTTCAAGTCATTTTTTATGATTTGAAACCCGATTTGGAACAGCTTTATGAAGCTCGTTATACCAGTGAATTAGAATCCTTTTATGAAACATTCAGAGGCGATCCATCGGATTTTGAATCATACTGGGTCAAGCGTGATAAAGGCGAGCTCAAGTATTTAACTGACGGAAAGTTTGCAATCGAATATCGAACCACGTTGCTTGAAAAAAATGGTGCTTTTCGAGGTGAATTCAAACTATCGACTGGTGTGAAGTGCTGCCGAATTGGTTGTTTCAAGCAAGATAGTTTAATTGCCGTGGGCAAGTCTCGTGGTTGGCGAGAATCCTGTTTTTTTACACTTGAAAAAAATCAAACCAAAGAAATTGACATCGATATAACTCCCATTCTGGCGACCCGGAATACACCCCCGGTGGCATCGTTTACAGTGACGCCTACATCCGGCAGCGTGGATACCCTGTTTACGTTTGACGCTTCTTCATGCTTTGACCTGCAAGACCGCCCTGACCAGTTAAGGGTGCGCTGGGACTGGACGAATGATGGCAACTGGGATACAGAATTTTCTACTGAAAAAACAGCTCAACATCGCTTTGCCTCAGCCGGTGAGTTTACGGTCAAATTGGAGGTCCAGGATACCGGCGGTTTGACCAGCACAGCGCTTAAAACCGTTTCTGTGGGCTTTCCCCGGCCTGTAATAACCGGCCCGGAAGATGAACAAGTTTTCAACACATCAAGACCCTCCTTAAGCTGGCAAGCCGTTGAAGGAGCTGTACTTTATATTGTGCAGATCGATGACAATGCGGATTTTTATTCGCCGGTTATTCAGGATTCTGTCACTGAAAACCGGTATCAGGTCACAGAAGATTTGCCGGATAACACTTATCTGTGGCGGGTGCGCGCCAGAGACGAGCATGGCAATAAAAGTGACTGGTCAGAAGCTCGGTCGTTTACCATTCACACCACCGGGCCGATGGCGCCGTCTCTTGTTGAACCGGCAAACGATTCCCGGATTGCCCCATCCAATCCTGTTCTGGAATGGTCTCTGGTAAGCGATGCTGAAACCTATCATGTTCAACTTGCCGATAACCGGGATTTTACCTCACCTATTATCAATGATTCGTTGATTTATTCAACAGACCTGGCTGTCAATGTCGAGTTGACTGATAATCGTTATTACTGGCGGGTGCGGGCCAGGGACAGTTACGGCAACTGGGGCGGGTGGTCTGCGGTATGGTTTTTCACAGTTGATACCAGCGGTCCTGAAAGTCCGGTTCTGGTTCGACCGGAAAATCAATCAGTGACCACCCAAAAGACACCCGAATTTGCCTGGGATGATGTCCCGGAGGCTGTGGCTTTTGAATTGCAGGTTGCCGAGAACGAACGTTTCGATGTACCGGTTATTCACGATTCCACTCTGACTGGCACGTCTTTTATACCGCAACAAGAGCTGCCGGACGGCACATGGACCTGGCGAGTCCGAGCCAAAGATGATCTTGGCAACTGGGGCAGTTGGTCCGGAATATGGATGTTTACTGTGGACACTCGGGGTCCAAACGCACCGGATTTGATTGAACCGGAATGGGAAGCGACATTGTCCAGCCAATCCCAGAATTTTAGCTGGCAGGCCATCTCCGATGCACAGGCGTATGAACTTGTGATAGCCAATAATGCCAATTTTTTGTCACCAGTATTCAGAGACACTGCTCTGACAGAAACGACGTATCCGCTGTCCATCGATTTTGACGACGGCGTTTATTACTGGCGCGTTCGCGCCAAAGACAGAGCCGGCAACTGGGGCCTCTGGTCTCCGGCATGGACATTTATGGTAGACACCCAGGGCCCCGTCGCACCCAATTTGATCGAGCCAAAACAAGGCTCAACCCTCACTGATACGACGGTGTACTTTAACTGGGAGCTGATTACAGAGGCCTGGGCGTATGAGCTCGTGGTGGCAGATAATCCGGATTTTATTTCCCCGGTTTTCAGAGACAGCTCTTTAACCGATAATGCATATAGTTTTCCGCTGAATGTTGAGAATGGCACGTATTATTGGCGGGTTCGGGGCCAAGACATGGCGGGCAATTGGGGGGATTGGTCGGAAGTCTGGTCATTTACGATGGATATTTACCCCGCTTATCAAACAGAAATAGAATGGGTATACGTCCAGGGCGGCCTGTTTGAAATGGGTAGTACTTCAAATGATGCGAATTTTGATGAACAGCCTATTCATTCAGTAACTGTAAGTGATTTTGAAATAAGTAAATATGAAGTGACAAATGCGCAGTATTGTCAGTTTTTAAATGAAACCGATGTGTCGCCTGATGGAACTTTTGACGATATTCTTTACATTGATGTTCAAAATGGATTCTGCCAGATCGATACCGCAGGCGGGATGTTTGTCGTTGAAAATGGAATGGAAAACTATCCTGTAATTCTCGTAACCTGGTACGGTGCAGATGCGTTTTGCGAGTGGGCTGGCGGGCGTTTGCCAACCGAAGCAGAATGGGAGTATGCAGCGCGCGGTGGACAACAGAGTGGTGAATACATTTATGCCGGCAGCAATAATGTAGAGGATGTCGCCTGGTATGTTGGTAATTCTAATAATCAAACACATCCCATTGGACAAAAACAGCCGAACGAACTTGGACTGTACGATATGAGCGGCAATGTTGATGAGTGGTGCAGGGATTTCTACGATGAATATTACTATTACAACAGTCCGCAGAATGATCCTCAAGGACCAGAGGCAGGATATTATCACGTTTTGCGTGGAGGAAGTCATAGTGACGAAGCTCGTGCTGTTAGATGTGCCGATCGAAATATGAATGTTCCTGATCACCGGAATGAGAGTATAGGTTTCCGTTGTGCTCGTACATATTAATTCGCGTATTTCGCGGTCAAATAACCACGAAACACGCAGAACACACGAAATAAAAATATAACGAAATGAAGAAAGCTTGACATGAGCAAAAATACTGTTTTTGTTACGATAATAACACTTTTCCTGGTGACAAGCTCAACTATCTTGGCCCAGGAAGAGCAACAGGTTTCTTTACTGTCACTGCGACGCATTGAGGAAAACCTTGGCATTAACGTTCGGTTTTTCAGCATCGGACCCGGCTCGGACAATCCAAACACCTACAGCGCTGTAGCGCTGCCGCTGCAGGTCAATTATGCGCCCGGCCGGTACTTTACCCTGGCAGTGCGTCTGAATCAGGGATATCAGTCTCTGAATGAAAACGGCTTGTACAGCTTGAGCAACCTGGACATCCGGGCGCGTTATCTCATTGGCCGACGCGTCACTGTGATGGCTGGCTTGACGGTCCCGACAGGCACGACCGAATTGAACCATGAACAATTCACTATCTCTTCGGTTGGCAAAATACCGTACATCAACGCGCCGCATTTATCCGCACATTCGGGATTCGGTTACCAGGCTGGTTTTTCAGTCGGCGATCAAATTACCGAAAATACGGTTGTTGCATTCGGTGCAGCTTATTTTGCAAAGGGAGACTATGTGCCCATTCAAAGTGGGGTGACTTACAAGCCAGGTGACGTTTTTATGCTAAGTCTGGGACTGGACAGCGGCAGCCGTGACCGCCTTGGATTTTTCGGCGACGCACAATTGTCAGTTTATTCGCCTGAAGAAATGGCCGGCGAGCAGATCAATGAATCCGGGCAGGGCGTGGCGTTTAGCGGCGATTTCTATCTCAATCCCGTTAAACTGACCGCGCTTTATTTGCAGCGAGCCAAAAGCGAACTGGCTTATGGCGGTGTGTTTCAGGCGCCTTCAGTATCACAGATCACTCTGGGTTATATGATTAGCGGCGGACCGTTTGTACCATACCTCGGATATGAACTCGTCAGTGAGGGCACACAAGTGAGCAAAGCTGATTTATGGCTGCTGGGCTTTTCAGTCGAGCAGTTTATGTTGATGAATTATCCGGTCTCACCTTTTTTTCAAGTCCGCCTGGGACACGTGAATCACAAAGCGAACATCATTGGCCTGCAAGCCGGGACAAGGTTTTCGTTTCAGATTTATTGATTCAACACGGAAAAAGCGGGCAGGTTTACTTTGTAGAAAAGATTTTGTGGATTATCTTTAAAAAAATAATTGGCCACGGATTCACACGGATGTTTACTGATTTTTTTTGACGCAAAATGGTGCCTCATGTTTGCAGAAAAAAAAATGAATGTGCTGGACTGAAAAGATTTCTATGGATGTAAAAAGGCTGAATAATGAATTAACGCACATCAGGATGCTGGGAGCGTCCCAAAGGCGTTCCCCCGGAAGGCCGGGGGAACGAGGGGTGTGAAATCTTTTAATTAACTGCTCGTACCGATCTCCGAGTGTAATTCTTTTTTTCTGGTAATAAATGCCAGCGTCACAATGTAAACCAGGATGACCGCCGGAATGACAAAAGCGGCCTGTATCGACAATTCTGCGACCGCCCCCATGATAGCCGGAATGATCGCCCCGCCGAAAATAGCCATGACCATTAATCCGGACAGTTCGCTGCTGCGGTGCGGCATGTGCTCGATCAGCACAGAAAAAATAGTGGGAAAGATGTTGCCAAACGCCAGTCCGGCAACGACCAGCGAAATGATGACCACTGTGGCTGAATTGATAAACATGCCCAGCACACCGACGAGTCCCATAATTGATGTAATGATGAAATGCTTTTTGGGCGAAATGAAATGGTGCAGGAACGTACCCAGGAACCGGCCAATAGCCAGGGCGGTCAAAAAGAAACCAATGCCGAGGGTGGCCATTGTTTCGATGTCCAAACCAAACTCGGTTTGCAAATGCGTGGAAATCCACGAATTCATACCGATTTCGGCGCCAACGTACAAAAAGATACC
Organism: uncultured Cytophagia bacterium; assembly: GCA_964607755.1. Classification (GTDB taxonomy): domain Bacteria; phylum Zhuqueibacterota; class Zhuqueibacteria; order Residuimicrobiales; family Krinioviventaceae; genus CAZSMC01. The sequence continues at coordinate 7,527 of CAZSMC010000119.1, forward strand.
CAGCACCATCATGAACACGTATTTTTCTGTGAACAGCAGACTCAGACTGCTTTTAATCGTGGCTCGCTCTGATTTTTGCTCGTCAGGTTTTTCTTCCACTTTTAAAAACAGCAGCATGATCAGTGTGAGAATTGCGACGATGAAATAAATGGGGAAAATCTGATACCAGGCCAAACCGAATGCCACCACCAGTAACGGTGTGACGTACGGCCCGGTGTTTGAGCCGATGCTTTTAATGAATTGTGCGAACGTCAAATTTCGCGAGTAGCGGCCGGGCGCTGACACGTCGCGCATAATCGGATTACCGGCAACCTGCAAACCGGCATTGCCGCTGCCTAAAAAGAAAATGCCGAGCAGCAGGTACCAGTATTTATCCACGCTGAGAGTGGGAATGAGCGAGCCGAGCGCAGTTAAAAACAAAAACAGTACCATAACAAATTTTTTGCCTTTGCGGTCCGCCAGCACACCGATGGGCACTGAAAATAAGCCGTACGCTAAAAATGTAAAGAATGGCAAGAATCCGGCGACGAACGGTGTCAGGTCATATTGCTCCTTGGCAAAACCGACAAAGGTGCCGACAGCATCTTCGAATCCCATGACAAAAAATGCAAAAAAGATGGGCATTGTTTTGAGTCGCATTTTGATTTACCTTTCTGTTGGTCAACGGAAAAGGATGGTTAATAAAGAAATATAGGCATTTACATGTAAAACAAGCAAAGAATTTTCATTTTTTTATGTGAATATTTATGGCTCTTCCGATTCGTGCGAGATGAAATCAGAGTCGTCAAAAAGAGCCGGCATTTTGAAATGGGACACTGATTTGACGAATAGTGCGGATTTGTAACAGGTTTTGTATTTGTTCGTGTATTTCGCGTGTTCCACGGTCAAAAGACGACCGCTAAACACGCTGAAAGACGCGAAAGAAACGGAATGTTTCTATTCTCAAACTCGATTTCCAGACATTCCTGATAAACCGCCTCCAAGAATCCACATCCCATTGTCTTGTACACATGAAAACAGGCGCCGATAATTTTATAGCTTTCATCTGGATAAATAAGTTTGGTCGATTTAAAAACTCATCATTTTTTGATTTTTTCGTGTATTTCGCGTGTTCCACGGTCAAAAGACGACCGCTAAACACGCTGAAAGACGCGAAAGAAACGGAATGTTT
>CAZSMC010000120.1:0-8619 GCA_964607755.1 uncultured Cytophagia bacterium
GATGTGGCGACCGCCAAAACTTATGAATACCTGGATGAGACGGCGCGTGCACATCAGGATTACTACTACAAGCTGGAAGACATCAGCTTGAACGGCGAGAGCACCTGGCATGGTCCGGTTTCGGTGTCCATGGCGTCGGATGTGGGTGGACAGGCTGAAACGGTGAACGAGTACAAACTGGTTGGCAATTATCCGAATCCGTTCAATCCGAGTACCACAATAGAATACACCATTGCCAGCAGCGAGTATGTCGAATTGACTGTTTACAGCATGACCGGGCAGCGCGTGGCAAAACTGGTTTCCACGCAACAACCTGCTGGACGCTATCGCATCACCTGGAATGCCGTCGATGAGAATAACCGAGCGGTGCCGTCAGGCACGTATTTTTACCGCCTGACCGCTGGTGATTTTACCCGGACTGGCAAAATGCTGCTGCTCAAATAATTTTTACCCCTTCTTGACCTGCAACGTCCCGGTGTTCGCCACACCGGGACGTTGTTATTTTTGTCCTGGAATGATGTGGAAAAAAGCGGGAGAAAATACCCCGGTGGGGAAAAATTCATCGCTATTTTACTTTTTAAAGCTATCTGTATTTAAAACTATCTTTAACGCTAAAATATTGATAATATTACGGATAGTCTAAACGGTACGCATTATCACCGACAGGCATAGTTCTTGCATTTTATAAAGTGTATTGAAAAAGCAGATTCAACCGATTGGATACCGGATTGCGAAAATAATCAAAGCGGATGCAAGACGGTATGACATCGGCTGCGTATCAAGAGGGATTTAGAGGGTCCATTCAATTTCACAATGACCGAGGGGGAGAGCCACAGCCTTTCTCCTTTGTCCCTGTGTCATTCTTTCCTCTGTGTCCCGGTTGTTTTATTTGAGAGTTCATGCAAATGATATGCAATGTTCTGAGAGGTGATCAGAACATCGAGTTCATTTGTTTTTAGAGAGGTTTACGGAGGTGTAATAATGCAGTTTTTTCAACAAAAGAATCAATCGATCAAAAGGTCAATTTTACCGTTAATATATCTCATTTCCTTTTTCATGCTCACTGGCACTCTGGTTCATGCCCAGGACCAGCCCGCTTACGGCACTGCAATAATTGACGGCTCGGATGCAGAGTGGAATCCGGTTTTAGATTATTTTGCAGATATGCACCACGCCTGGAACAAGCCAACGGTCCTGTCAACTTTATACATGCGCTACGATTGCTTGACGGAAACCATGTATGTCCTGGTTCTGGCAGAGGAAGCGGGAACGCTCGATGCGTCAGAGGCGGAAGAGTCCTGGATAAAAATCGACGGCAACAAGGCTGTGGACGATACCTATACCAGTTTTGCCTATATCGGCTTGTCCGGCGACTGGGCTGACGGCTGGGAAGCGTCTTTCCCGCTGAGTCCCGGCACTTATACCGTGAGCGCGCACAGCAATGTGTATTACGTCAAGGAAAAGGACGGCGAAATCGAAGCCGAGGTCGAAACGTCCGGATTGAGCGGCAAAGACATTCTTATCGAATGTCAGGTACAGTATGATTATGGTGACGCACCTGGCGAGGATGATCCGTTTTTTCCTTATGCTACAGCGGGACAGGCTGTGTCCAGCACAATGATAGTCCGTCTCGGAACAGTGGTAGATACAGAAGAAAGTCATATTGGTGATCACGCCGCGGTGAGTGATGATGATGATAATGCAAATAATGATGAAGACGGTATTGTCTTTTATAGAAAAACCCAGCAAGACACCTGGGAGGCCATGCAAAACAACATTGTATTTGTCAGGGACCAGGACTATCGCGTCGACGTGACTGTTACACTGGGCCCCGGCATATCTGCCAGGCTGGCAGGATGGGTCGATTTTATTACAGATAACCGGGTGTTTGGCGATCATGATGGCGAGCTTATTATTGACAATGTTGTCCTTACCAATAACACCACGCAAACGCAAACCACAGTTCACACTTTTTACTTCACCGCGCCTACAGGGACACCGGATGCGGGGATCAGCTTTGCCCGGTTCCGGCTGGACAGCGACATATCTTACGGCGACTTGTCACCTTCCGGACTGGGAAGCGGATATGGTGAAGTGGAAGACTATGCTGTCAGCTTTAGCGATACGCCGCCAGTGGCTATTACACTCACTTTTTTCAAAGCCACCCGGGGAAGTGATAGAGTCGAACTATGCTGGGAAGTGCAGTCCGAAATCAACCACGCCGGTTACAACGTCCATCGCAGCACCTCCAGAGACGGCGAGTACGAGCAGCTCAACACATCACTTATTACCAGTGATGTGCTAACTGACATGGCATCAGTCAAAACTTATGAATACATCGATGATACAGCGATAGCACAGCAGGACTATTATTACAAGTTGGAAGACATTAGCTTGAACGGCAAAAGCACCTGGCACGGCCCGGTTTACGTATCCATGGCTTTAGACGTGGCGGGACAAACAGAAACGGTGAATGAATACAAACTCGTTGGTAATTACCCGAACCCGTTCAATCCGAGTACGACAATCGAATACACCATTGCCAACAGCGTTTATGTCGAACTGACTGTTTACAGCATGACCGGGCAGCGCGTGGCAATGCTGGTGTCTACAGAGCAGTCCGCTGGCCGCTATCGCATTCCCTGGAATGCGGTAGATGATCACAATCAACCAGTCTCATCTGGCTCCTATATTTACCGGTTGTCGGCCGGAGATTTTTCGAAAACCGGCCGGATGCTGTTTCTCAAATAATATCTTTTGAATGGTAAAAAACTATTATTATATTTTGCAGCTATGCACCGGTAAATTATCTGATTTCTGCTTTCAATTCACAAAACCACAGGAGCCTTCAAGATGAAGTTATTATTCCTTTTTTGCTCGCTTTTCATTTTGCTCACATTATCTACAAACGCACAAAACATTCCCCTCCCGGAACACCCCCGCCCGGATTTCCAGCGGTCTGACTGGATCAATCTGAACGGCACCTGGGATTTCAAGTTTGATTCTCAAAATAAAGGCATCGATGAAGAATGGTCCTGGAAACCGGTTGATTTTCCTCATAAAATCACTGTTCCTTTTCCATGGGGTGCACCGCTGTCCGGTGTTGAAGATCAGGCCACTATCGGCTGGTATAAACAATTGATCACTGTCCCGGAGGATTGGCAAGACAAAAAAGTCTATCTTATCGTTGGTGCGGCAGACTGGCACACCACAGCCTGGCTGGATGGCCACAAACTGGGCGAGCACAAGGGCGGTTATACGCCGTTCGAGTTTGATTTGACCCCTTTTATTCATCCCGGGAAAAAGCAAACTCTGGTTATCCGGGTTGATGATACAGAGCACGATTTCAAGTTGTACGGCAAGCAAGGCTATGGCAACGCCCGCGGAATCTGGCAAACGGTTTACCTCGAAGTCCGGCCGGAAACGCATTTTGAGAGCATTCACTTTTTACCTGACATCGATAATGAACAAGTGACTGTCGATGTCCGGTTGAACAAGGAATTGAGCAACAAAGCAGAGATGAAACTGCTGTTCAAAACTGGCGAGGCGCTTGTCATCAAACAGGCTTTCCCGGCGGGCAGAAAAGAATTTGAATTTACTATGGATCTGAAAAATCCACGTCTGTGGTCGTTGAATGATCCATTCCTTTACCAGGTGGATGCTGAACTCGTCACTGACGAGGCAACGGATCGCGTATCCACTTATTTTGGCATGCGAAAAATCAGTGTGGAAATGCTGCCCGGAACAGACTTTCCGTATGTTGCCCTGAACAATAAACCAGTCTATTTGCAAATGGCTTTGGACCAGGCTTATCACCCCGAAGGTTATTATACTTATCCGAGTGATGAGTTTATCCGCAACGATATTCTTCGCACCCGTCGACTCGGCTTGAACGGACAGCGAATTCACGTCAAAATCGATTCGCCGCGCAAATTGTACTGGGCAGACCGTCTGGGTGTGCTCATCATGGCGGATGTGCCGAATAGCTGGGGAGAACCCACTGAAAAAATGAAGCAGGAATTTCTTACCGCAATGCGCGGCATGCTAAAACGTGATTTTAATCATCCGTCCATTTTTTCATGGGTGTTGTTCAACGAAACCTGGGGATTGGTTACGCAAAAAGAAAATGGAAATGAACGTGTCTACACCAAAGAAACACAGGAATGGGTGGCTGACATGTATCACCTGGCAAAAGAACTCGATCCCACGCGGTTGGTTGAAGACAACTCGCCAAATAGGAAAGATCATGTCATCACTGATCTGAATACCTGGCATGCGTATCTACCCGGTTATGCGTGGAAAGATCATCTGGACCAGATTTGCGAACAAACATATCCCGGTTCGGAATGGAATTACGTCGAGGGCCGCGCACAGGACGCAGAGCCCATGCTGAATAGCGAATGCGGCAACGTATGGGGCTACAAAGGCAGCACCGGCGATGTGGACTGGAGTTACGATTATCACCGCATGATCAATGAATTCCGGCGACATCCTGAAATTGCCGGCTGGCTGTACACCGAGCATCACGATGTAATTAACGAATGGAACGGCTATTATCAGTACGATCGTTCCGGGAAAATTACCGGTTTAAATGAGCTGGTCCCGGGCATGTCGCTGCAGGATTGGCACAGTCGGTTTTACATCTCTACAGGACAAAACATTTGTCGCGATGCACAGCCCGGTGAAAGGGTGGAGGTGCCGCTTTACGCATCCTTTATGACAGATTGCTGCGTCTCGGATTCACTGACATTAAATGCAAAGCTGATATGGCACAATGTGCTGGGCGAGCAATCGATTATTCAAAAGTCAACTGTAATGATTCCATTCGAGCCCTGGATGAACCGGCAACTCGAGCCGCTTTCGCTCGACATGCCGGATGAACCAGGACTGGCTGTGCTGCAGCTCTTTCTAAAAGATGCCAGTGGCAGGATCTTACAGCGTAATTTTGCCAGTTTCCGCGTAACAGGCGAGACACCTTCTACCATTAAACAGAGCGACAAGACATTATGGTTATTATCCTTTGAGCCAAAGAGTTTTCAAAAATCCAACTGGTCGTTAAAGCAATGGAATATAATGGACGGTCTCAAAGTGAACGGGGCGGGGGCCGGTTTTTTCGAGTACCGTATGGCCTGGCCTGAGGATCTTGATCCTGAGAACATTTCAACCGCAACGGTTCGAGCCGAGTGTTCGGCAAAACAACTGTTTGGCAAGGATCGAGCAGAAGGCGAGATGAGTGGTGATTACATGCGCGGCGGCGGCGCTCACGACCGCAGCCGCAATCCGAATGCTTACCCCATGACAGATGACGATCAATTTAACAGCGCCGTAGTTGTACGTGTGAATGGTGAATCTGTTGGAATATTTGATTTAAAAGACGATCCGGCTGACCACCGCGGCATTTTGTCCTGGCACTCACAAAAACAAGACCGCACCCTGCACGAAGCCGGTTCTTATGGATATGAAGTTGCTGCCTCGTTAACACCGGAAATGGTGCAACAGTGCGCCAATGAGGGGGAATTTGTTATCCGGTTCGAGGTGGATGATGCATTGCCTCACGGACTGGCGATCTACGGCAAAGATTTTGGCCGCTATCCTTTTGATCCGCACATTGTTTTTGAAATGAAATAGGTGAAATGCATTTGGGAAAACGAACACGGATCTGGCGGATTTGAATGATTGGCACGGATTTTTAAAAATATATTATCCGTGGACATCTGTTAAATCCGCCGCATCCGTGTTCAATTTAACGCATCTCTGAAATCTGCTGTTTTTTTAATTTAGCTTTTTAATGTAAATATTCGCAAACTGCACCCGGTCGCCATGGTGCTGCAACGCAATCGGGCCTTTGGCCGGCATGTCCGGCAAGCGAGCTTTATCGATAACAAGTTTGCCATTGACCAGCACTATCACCTCATTATCGATGACAGTAATCTCGAACCGGTTCCATTCATTCACCGGATTATCTGCATTTTGAATCGGTGTTGCCGCACGCCGGACTTTTGGCGGCATCGAGTCGTCGGTGCGGTACCCCCATATCTCGCCTGAGCCAACCGGCCAGTTCCAAATATTTATCTGACTTTTTGATGTGCCACGCACATAAATACCACTGTCTCCGGCATCCATAACGGGTACGCGAATTTCTTCGCCATTTACATCTTTGACTGTCGAGCCGTCCGGCAATACCACAGGAACACGGTCGATTTTGGGTTTGGATGGCAGTCGCCAGTCCACGATCAGCGTGAAATTTTCATAATCCTCCGCAGTCCACAAATGTCTGTTCTCTCCTTCTGCTTCGCTTTTGCCGTCGTATTCCAGGGTCCAGTTTTTGGGCTGCCAGTGTCCGATATTGCCTTCGACCTGTCGCCAGCCGCGCAGATCAACGCCGTTGTAAAGTGCCCGGAAACCACGTGCTCCCCGAGCTGTCACTTCTTCAGGTGGATTGCTGCCGGGCAATTCCTTGATCCGGATATTGCGAAAATCAATCGCGCCGCCCTCGGATTCCAGGCAAATGTAGCCTTTTCTGGGTTGCGCGTGGTAAGCCCGGTTGACAACCTCGCCGTTCACAGCAAGCGTGATAGTGCCGTCGCGACTTTCCACCCGGTATGTGTTCCATTCACCCGTTGGATTGCAGCGGCGCTCTTTGGGCAGCGATCTCATCCACCCTTCAGGGTGGAGTTTCCATGGCGTCATTGTTGCGCCCTGAATGCCAAAAATATCCCCGTGACTGGTGTAATTTTTTGTGTTGCGATCAGTGAGAATTTGGATTTCGATAGCACGCGTAAACGGCTTGCCAATGGCAGGAAGCGCATCGGAATGAATAAACAAACCTGAATTGCCTTCTTTGTCCAGATGCCGCCATTCCAGCTCCAGAATGAAATTTTCGTACATTTTTTCCGTCCGCAACACACCAGTCGGTACGCCTGTGCAGTGAATCATGCCGTCCTTTACCGACCACGTTTCCGGGGCACAATTCACATTCACCCAATTCGATAAATCGGTTCCATTGAACAAAGCTTGAAAATCATTCTGGGCATTGACGTGAAAACCGATGCACAGCGTAAAAAGTGCAACAAGCAAAACAGTTTTGTTGAATCGCATAAGCCACATCCTCGAATTTGTTTTTCAGATTGTACAGATTCCATCCCTCGAACATGGCGGAACCTGTTCGCAGTTAGGTTATTCCAATTCGGTGACACCGGGAATCGCCACCGGTCTTTCCTGCAGCGGACCGAACTCCCATTTTTCCGGCAAAAGGTCGAGCTCTGAGGCGTTCATGGCCCAGTCCCATTTTAACTGCCGACCGGAATAAGCGCTCATTCGGCCCATAATCGCAGTCAGGGTGCTTTCAGCAACTTGCCGGGCTTCGTTGATCGCTTTACTTTTGCGAATGCTTTCCACCATATCCGCATATTCCTGCACAGCCGGATTTGCCGGCGAACCCTGGTATTTCCAGGATTTTTCCCCTTCAATAACAGCATTGCCAAAATCAAGATAGGACGATCCTTTGGTGCCTTGTACACGCTGATCGTTCCGATAGGTGAATTCATCGATTTGTGTGCCCATGTATTCGATTCGGACGTCGTTAGGATAGACAAATTCGGCGGTAAAGTGATCGTAAACATTGCCAAATTCCGGTGCGGTTCGGGCTTGTCTGCCGCCTATTGCCATGCACGATACCGGGTGTGAACCAAGAATCCAGTTCATAATATCGAGATTATGCACGTGCATCTCGACGATAAAATCACCTGACAGCCAGGTCCAGAACAGCCAGCGGCGAATCTGGTATTCCATGTCCGACCAGTCAGATTGCCGCTCTTTTTCGTCTTCCCGCCAATTTCGCATCGCCCCGCCGGTTCGCACAACCTGGCCGGAGGTGATATCACCGATAGCGCCGTCGTGCAAGCGCTTGATTGCTTCCTGCATCGGTTCAAAGCGCCGCATCTGTGTACCGGCAACGATGGTTAATCCTTTATCCTGCGCCATTTTTCCGGTTTCGAGAAACGAGCGGATGCCAACAGGATCGACAGCCACCGGCTTTTCGACAAACACATGCTTGCCTGCTTTAACAGCAGCGCGGAAATGCAGCGGACGAAATGCGGGCGGCGTGGTCAGGATAATCATGTCCACATCGCTGTCGATCACTTTTTTGTACGCATCAAAACCAACAAACATGTTTTCCGGCTTGACTCTGTAAATGTCGTTGACCGGCAGCTCACGTTTCTGCAAATTCTCTTTTATCCGTTCAGGAGCTTCGTTCATATGATCCTGGAACAGATCGCCCATTGCCACCAGCTCGATACCTTTGGACGATTCTGCACAGTCGATAATACCGGCGCCGGTACCGCGGCCGCCACAGCCGATCAAGCCGACGCGAATCGTGTCGGAACCGGCCGCAAAAACACCACCTGTTCCGGCAAGTAACGTCGCTCCGGCAACGGAAGATGTTTTCATAAAATCACGTCTGGACATTTTGTTTGAATTCTCCACAAGTTCACCTTTTGGTTGTGAATCATTAAAAATTGACATTTTTTGAAAAGCATGTTAGTTTACCAATTGAATTAATTCTACAATTTATGAATTATTCTTGATTTTGCAAGCATTTCCTGCAAAAAAAAGTAA
>CAZSMC010000121.1:0-8505 GCA_964607755.1 uncultured Cytophagia bacterium
ATAGGCACTTTAGTGCCCAAATATTAAAACTTCCACCCAAGACTGAGCTTTTACGCTATATTTGATGTTTTCCTTGTCCTTGCGACAGAAATAGTTTAACTTTGACACTTAAAAATCAAAATATCATGTAATAAACTTGTTTGATCGATGCGCATACTTGACCGTTACATTGCCCGGAAATTCCTGCAGGTTTTTATATTTGCTATCATTGCTTTTCTCAGTATTTTTATTATTGTTGATCTTATCGAAAATCTTGATGATTTTATTGATCATAAAGTGCCGGTTCGTATAGTCGTTGACTATTATCTCTATTACCTGCCTTTTATCATCGTTCTTATCCTGCCGGTCACATCGCTGATTTCAAGTTTGTTCAGCGTGGGAGATCTTGCCAGGCACAACGAAATTGTGTCTATGAAAAGCGCTGGCATGTCGCTGTACCGGATTTTTCTGCCACTTTTTATTGTCGGAATTTTAATAAGCGGTGTGTCACTTGGGGTGGCAAATTATCTGGTACCGCTTTCGGCTGAAAAAAAGGAAGCCATCAACAGAGAATACATGAAAGGTGGGAAATCACCTGAACGCTTGAGCAATCTCTACCTTCAGGACAACCAGGGCTTACGAATTAGCATGAGATATTACAATGTGGCAACAAAAATTGGCAATGTGGTGAGTATCCGGGAGTTCAGAGACAATCAACTCATCAGCCGGATTGATGTGCGAAAAATGGTGTGGCAGGATAGCCTGTGGGTGCTTCATAACGGTTACGAGCGCATTTTTCAAAATGATCATGAAACCGCTTATAATTTCGAGCGTCGCATTTTTAAAGAGACAAGTATGCGTCCGCAAAATTTGTCACGCATGGTGAAAAATCCAGAGGAAATGTCTTACAATCAGCTTCAAGATTTTATCAAAGAAGTAAAACGGAATGGCGGCGATCCTAACCGCTGGCTTGTCGATCTGTATTTGAAACTTGCCCTGCCGTTTGCTAATTTTATCATCATCCTTTTCGGCGCACCTTTGTCATCATCTCACACCCAGCGCAGCGGTGCAGGACGCGGTTTCGGTGTCAGTCTTGCCGTGACTTTTATTTATTTTGGCATCTTGAAAACAACCCAGGCTATGGGGCATAACGGACGGCTGCATCCGTTGCTGGCAGCGTGGTTAGCCAATGTCATTTTTGGTATTACAGGTTTGTTTGTTTTGTTCAAAGCAAAAAAATGAATGGGATGTGCTGATCATAGAAAATTATCGATAATCCTTGTTAAACGCTATTTTTATTGGCTTTGCGGGCGTTTTGCAAAATGGTCTGCATGGCTTCACTGTCCAGATCGGATGGCTTGCTATCGGGTTGTTTCCGTTTTTCTTTGGTCTGCCTGTCCAGGTAATATGAAAGCTTAACCACCGGTTTGACTGGCACTTCAACCGACACTCCGGACGTTAACTCGAGTGACATTTTGGCCCCGTCGCTCTCTTTCATGTCCCTGGTTTGCTTGAGACCCAGCCAGGCATAAAATTGATCTTTGGAAGAAATAGCCGTTTTGAGGTCTTTGACTCTGGTCCAGGGAATAGAAAAGTATCGCATGCGAAAAGGATGCTCTTTCGAACCAAGTCTCTTGTCCAGGTTCTCAAAACCGCTAAAGGGCCGCAACTGGACAACAGCATTTTCAGTTAGCCAGTATTCTACGCCATTTATAATGGTACGGAAATAACTGCTGACAATACCGGGTATAAAAAAAACAAAAAAGACAATGCGTGCTGCAGGTTGGGACAGGTGAGACATGCCAATAGCAAGGAAGAATATCGAGGTCAATAATGCAAACACAAAAGCGCCCAACAGCCAGGAAAATATTTTTGAAAAAAACCGGCTTGTTGAACGGTGACGCCAGCTTACCAGTATGCTACCAAAGTCTTCTTTTCTTTTGCTTTTCTCCCACATCTTCATATCGGTCAATTCTCCTCTTTTAAAAGATCACCACGTTCAAGACTCAGGGCGTGGAACATTAACTGAAAAATGTATACCGGATATTGCTTCAAATAATAAAAGTTTAGTAACAATTTTCGCCGGCTTTAATTTTTGTCAAACCTGCGTCCTGATTTTGAAAATCATCTATATCTTTCAGGAGCAGATACAATCATTTATATTGGGATAAAAAATAGGATTATTTTTTAAAAAAGCAAAGAATCATTCTATTTTAACCAGACGAAAAATGCCGTTCCTTTCATGATCGACAAAGATATATTTGCGGCCCAGCCGGTCATAGGTCCAGATTTCGGTCGCTGGCATGTTCATTTCCATATCGTGACGCGCCACATTGCTTGGCGGTCCGTACTTTATGTAAATCCGCCCCCTGTCTGTCTGCCATCCCGGCCGGCGTGAAGATATTTCCGTAAAATTTTTGTTGCTAAAATCGACACGCCGATAAAACTCGAGTTTCAGTTCATTCTTGCGGGTGTCAGGTGTCGGATCTCGCTGTTCCCAGAATTGATCGAAAAGAATTTTTTTCTGGTCTGCAGGTGCGTTGCGCATAGAATCAACGGTCTTTTTATTGCCCACCAGGGCGAGCTGTTCGATGGCAATATCTATATTATTATCAAGCATTTCCAGGTTTCCCCAGAACACATGAAAAGCGTCCCGCACAGATGCGGTTTGATCTCCTGCCCGGGCTTTGATGTCCAAATAATACTCTCCGGGTTTGGTGAGATAATCGCGCAAATGAATACATTCACGAATAACTGAGGCACTGTTCTCTATGCTATATTCTTTTGGTGAGAGGAAAAGTTTTTTACCCGCTGAATTATGAACGACAAAATCAGCCTTGACTTTACTCTTTCGCGGCGGATAGATTTCCACATAAACGGCAAAGTCAGAATTGATGTCATTAAAGCTGTTTTTCAGATTCGGCAGATACTTTGGTTTTTTCATTGAACAATCGATGCTGTCAACGAAAACCGGATCGCCAATACGCAGTTTATTACCAGAAAAATCTTTCAGATTGATCTTTTCTTCCTTTTCGACCGCTTTACCAGATTCCACATCCGTTATTTTGATTACAACTTTATAATTGCCTGGCTTTATAGACATCGAAAAAGAATGCATGGACGGATTCGTCCTCAGGTTTGTCGCCTTATAATCCTGAACGTTGGCCCGTCCGGTCACAGCGCGTTCGGCAATGGCTTCTTTGCCATCATACACAATAGCGGATATTTCGTAACGAGCTTTATAACCACCGTCTTTTTTATAGAAGGTAAGAATATCGTTCACCACAGCAAAATAGAAATCAATGCGGCTCTTTGACATGTCTGTCGAGTCTGCCATATTATATATCCGATAGGCAAAAAGATCCCGCCCGAACATATTCTGCCGCCGGGAATCAGCTCTGTTGGTGATAAACTGCGCATCAACATTTTGGACGAATATAAAAACAAGGTATATGATCAATATTATTTTTTTCATGCTCACTGTCCTGTCAGAAACAATTACCAGTCAATTTTCCGGTTCAATTTTAAAAGGTGCCGGATATGTGCATATCCGGTACGCAATACATACAAAGGTGGTTATCAGAGTTAAAAATCAGCGCCAAGCGACCACAGAACTTCCACCTTGTCCGAGGTATTGTAAAAATTCGTTGGCCAGGCAAAGTCAACGCGCAGCAAGAACATGCCGAGGTTGATACGCATGCCAAAACCGATGCTGGCGAACAGATCGTCAGTTTTGAACAGTCCGTTGGGTGCTTTTTGGAAAAGTTTTGGACGGTCTCCCTCATCCCATGCTAAACCCATATCCATAAAGGCAGCGCCTTTGATGTGTCTCAGCAGAATGGGCAGCGGGAATCCGGCTTGCAGGTAACGCACAAACGGGAACCGGAATTCCAGGTTGGTTAGTGCGAACCGGGTGCCTTCCAAAGCGTAATAATAAGCGCCCCGCAAGGGCATCTCAAAGGAAGAAAAGTAAATTTCTTCGATATTGCTGACACGGATTCCGCCGCTATAACGATAGTTAATCCAGTTTGGTGTACCGCCAAGGAAAAACTTTTGCGCGTGTTTGCCAAAACTGGCACCGGTGGCAAGACGCAAACCAAAGGTATAATCATTCTTGATCCGCATATAGCGTCGCCAGTCCAAACGCACAGTGGTGAAATCAAGTCCCATGTCGGCAATATACGGGCTATAGGTAATGCCAGCTTTCCAGCGTGTACCGTTCGTTGGGCCAGTATAACCCCACACTGTTGTATCTTTGGTATAGCTGAGATTATTAAGCCAGAAGTACCTGTCCTGCGGTGAAAGATATCCGCGTTTGACAAGCTCGTCAACAATTTCATCCGGAATATCCATATAGGCACGATTAATTCCCATAAGAGAGATACCGCCACTGATTCGGGTATAACGATCGAAAGGATTACTCATGTACAAGCTCAATCCGTAATTACGGTCACGGACCCAGCCAGTGTTGTAAGAATAAAAGAAATACGCATTGTGATAAATACCGCCGCCAATATCCAAACGGTTTTTGAGATAATAATACTGAACAGCATAGTCGGCGTTTTTGAGATCACCATAAACATTCAGAGCCAGATTCAAACGATGATCACCCAGGACATCGGACAGCATGATGTTAGTGTAGCCCTGAGTTCCGAAAAATTGATCATACCCCACATTGCCGTAAACCAGGTCTGTCGTGAATTCAACTTCGTAATCATGCACCTTATATCCGCCGGTCATTGACATATAATCGGTAGAATCGAGGAACACCTCTTCGTTGTCAAAATGGATATCTGCATTGGCAAAATCTTCATCGAATACATAGTGGCGGTACTTTTGCGTTTCTTCGCTGTGGAGATACGGATCTGTAGGAATCCCATCCTCCGGCTCATTTTGCAGAGCCATTTGCTCTTCTTTTTCCAGTTTTTTTACAAACTGCGTTTTTTGCACCGTTATATCGCCAGGTTTAATCTTTAGTGGATTTTTCATCATGTACACATCGTAACCAGCGTTATAAAATGAGGTAAAAGTAAGACGGTTTGCGTCGCCGCCCCATGTGGGCAAATACGCGCCGGTAAGCACATTCGTGATAGGCCATTCATCACCGGTTTCCACATCCTTTAGATAAATATTGGATACACCGGAACGGTCACTAGTGAAAGCGATGTATTTCTGATCCGGTGAATAAATTGGCGCTCGTTCCAGATAGTCTGTATTAACCACCCGTTTTATGCCGGAACCGTCCACATTGATTTCGTAAATATCATAATTTTTCATGTTCAGGTTTTCCGGCAGCAAATAGTCGGGGTACTCATCAAGATAACTGCCACGGTCGCTGGCAAACAGCAGTTTTTTGCCGTCAGGAGACCATGACGGTTCAACATTGCTGAAAATGTCGTTGGTTAACTTTCGCAGGGATTTTGTTTTCAGGTTGTAAATATAAAGATCAGCCTGGCCGTCCTTGAGTCCCATAAAAGCAATCTCATCGCCATCAGGACTCCAGGCAGAGTTGTAAATCCCGTCCAAACCGACGTTAATGCTTTGTTCAATTTTTTCTTTTTTAACATTGACAATATGCAATTGATCTTCAGCACCGGCTTTGGCGGAAAATACCAGTTTTTCATCGTCAGGGCTCCAGCTTATACCGCGGCCCCTCAACCAGTGAAGCTCTTCGAGATCTCCGGCCCGTTGGCCGCGAACAACTTTTTTCAATAATCGACCGTCAATAGCGCTGGCAATATAAATATCAAAATAGTCTTCCTTGTCGGAGAGAAAGGCAATCTTGTCGCCCCGGTTGCTCATCACCGGACTGGTATTGACAAAGTTGCGCCATTCTTTATGATTGGTAATGCGTTGAGAAAATTCTTCTGGTTCTTTTCGGTCAGCGATGTCCGGCCAGTATTGGCGCTTTAAATAGAGCTGCCAGCGTTTACTCAGTTCTTCAACGTCAATGCCGATAGACTGTTTAAAGCCTCGTTTGCTGCTTTTGGTCGCTTTGATCTTGTTGACCAGTTCGCCGATCTTTTCTTGACCATAGGTATCGGCAATATAGCGCAGCACAGATTGACCGCCTTTGTAAGCCAAAAACGCGCTGAGTTGCGGAATGTCTGGCAAATAACCGCTGACAGTTGCGTCTCTCATAAACATATCGCTCTCGATATCCCAGCCGCGGCTTTCCCATTCTGCCAGCCCCTCAATAAACCATAACGGCATCTGGAACTGGGTCAAGCCTGTGATAATAGACTGGGCACCAGCTCCGTACACCTGCTGCAACATAACAGCGTGGGTTAATTCGTGATGAATGACATGACGGAATTTTTCCCATTCGCCTTCATACGGAATAACAACTCGATTTTTAAAAAACTCTGTGAATCCGCCTACAGACTCTTCCGGCGGATTAAGATCGACATTAGTCTGGCCAAAATCGTTGTGGCTATTATAAGCAATGATTTTAATGCGGTCCTGCAATTCATAATTCAAATCCATGGAAAGTTGCTGGTAGCTTTTTTCAGCTACACGGATGACAAATTCCGCAATATTTTTCCCGCCCTGGGTATAATAAACATCAAAATGTTCCGACTGAATATATAGCCACTCAAAGTCAGTATATTGAACCTTGTTTTTGCCGAAATATTGGCACTGCCCGATCCCGGGGAGGATCAGCCCTGATATAAAGGCTATAAAAATTGCGTTAATCAATATAATTGTTATTTTTTTAATCATTTGATTTCTCTCTTTTTAAACGACATCATTCATAATATGAGAAATAACAGCCGTAAAATCAAGCTTTTCACAAATTTTTGACGTCAAAATCTTTCACATGTTTATCTTAAAATTAACGTTATAATAAAGTGCATGTTCCACATTGGATTCAAGTTAGAGCTTTACGGCGTATTTTCGGATCTGACCAACCGGCCGGTAAGAACATTTCGAGGTCCTTAAACCGGGTATGCCCCAATCCTGCTCCCGGTTGATAAATGGATAGTGATCGACGACCCTTTTGCCCAACTGATTGTTCATAAACGGACTAATGCCGTCATAAAACTCCGGGATGACCGTAGCCAGAAAAAGCTGATGGTGCGGCACATGATAGGCAACAAATTGAACCAGCTTTTTTCCAAGGCCTCTCTTGCGGTGCTTTTGATGGATTTCAACCTCGGAAAGTTCATATTCATGTTCATTGTGAAAAATAACTCTGGCTCTGCCAATGGACTTTTCATTCAGACATATTGAGTAATCGATTCCGGTCTCTGTGCGTTTGTTTGTAATGCCAATTCGTGTCATTTATGCTCCGCGTTGACTATGAAATGCCACGTTCGAATTCCTTTTTGCTGGCGTCAAATTAGTGAATGTTCATCCTTATTAAAGACCGGTTCAGCCTGGTTATTCACTGTTTTGACAATTTACGATTTAAGATTGCCGAATGTGTAATGGATTGGAGATTATGCAGCGCGGATGTTTGCTTTTTTAATTGAAAAGCAGGAAAGCCCAAAATCCAGTCAAGTTCTTCGGTATTGGCATCAATGATATGGCACGAAAATCCCTTGTTTTGAAGTGTACTTTTGAGATAGAACGCTCCAGCCGCCGGTGAAACAGGTGTTGTCACTAGAGGATAGATGAGTAAGGCCTCAAGGTAGTGATTCATGCTGAACAGATTTTTCAGAGTGACAGGATAGAAAAAGCCTTCTCAAAAGCCAGAGACAATAGCTTTTGAGAAGGTAAATTGGATTAGGTTACAAAGTCAAAATGTTCCTGGTAATTGTATTTTTCTTTCAGATCATCCAGCGCTTGCTGATAAGCATCTCTTTGCCGATCATCTTGGATCTGTTGACGTAATTGGTCTTTAACTTCTTCGTATGGTTCTTCTTCCCTTTGACGATCAACCACTTTAATAATATGGTAACCATACTCGGTTTCGACAAGATCGCTTATGCTGCCAATCGGCAAGTTAAACGCAGCTTCTTCAAAAGACTTGACCATACGTCCTTTGGGAAAACTTTCATACAACCCACCTTCATCTTTGGAACCCGGGTCTTCAGAGTATTCCTTTGCCAGTTCGGCAAAATCCTGTCCTGATTTGGCCATTTCCAAAACTTTTTCAGCTTTTTCACGAACCTCTGCTTTTTCTTCTTCGCTTTCGCCGCGAGTCATAAACAAAATGTGTCGAACGGTGGCAGTTTTGTCTTCACCGTATATTTTTTTCATTTCGTCTTCTGTCACTTCAATATCAGGAGTAATCACCTGATCTCTATATTTCTGCATGTATATACTTTTCCGGACGTCCTCGATCACGTAATCCACAGTAAAGCCTTGCTGTTCTAAAAACTGCATAAAATTTTCTTTTCCGCCACGGGATTGATAAATCTGCTCCATTTGCTGGTCCACAGCGCTGTCGTCAACCGTAATGCCCTGGTCTTTGGCTGCAACAACAAAAAGTTCTCTTTGAGCAACTTGTTGTGCATTCTGGGTAATAAATTGCTGGACCCGCTGCTCGGGAAGCTGGCTCATGTTGGAGGCAAATTGTTT
>CAZSMC010000122.1:0-1217 GCA_964607755.1 uncultured Cytophagia bacterium
GCATCCAGCACAAACGAGCCGATATCCATGTGACCATGATCAGCCTTGTTATAACCGCCTTTGAAACCAAGATAGATGTCATCCCGGTCCCAGCCGCTGCGCATGGCAGCGACAGCGGTTTCGCCGGAAAAGCTCATATCCAGAGGCAAATCATCGTAACTCAAATTCTGGCCGCGGTCATCGTACCATGCCATCAACAAGCCGAAAAACCGGTCCAACGTGTCGTCGTCCATCATCACGCCCTGGCGCATGCGCGGCAGATCGCGTTCCACTAGCAAGCGTTCAAATGCGGCATAAACCGGCTGATCGTAGGTGTGCGAGAACCAGAACATGACCGGCGAAAAATAGAGAATATCTTTGGAATCGCCAAAATTAAAATAATAATTGGACGGGCCTACGGTGTGAATATGGAAATTCCCGGACAGGCCGAGCCAGTCGTAGCCTTCAATGGATTCCCAATCGACTGCCTCGCCCAAAGCGGTGCGGGTGGCTTCAATAAGCAACGCATTGTAGGTCGTACCGTAAGCGAAATAGGTCGGGCCTTCGTACCAGGCGCCGTCCGGTTTATAGCCCTGCATGGCATAAGGGATGGATTTCAGGGCGCCATCCAAAATTTTTGCCGCAATAGCTGAATCCTGGTCGGCAATTGCCAACGCCGACACCAGTAATCCGCCATTGCACACCTGGTTCCAGTTCATTTTGCGCTCGATCCACCAGCCATCCTGATGGCTGCCGTTATAAGCTTTGATGCCTTCTTTAAGACCGTTTTCGATGATCCCATTGACGATAATATTTTTTTCATCCTCTGTCAGGGTGTCTTGTATCCAGTCGTAACCGCAGCCCATGAGCATGCCGATTTCGCCGATGTTGAGGAAATGAGACGGTCCCCAATCCTTGAATTGCGCTGCGGCCAGCAAATCGGCTTTGACGCGTTCGGCATATTCGGCATTACCGGTGAGCCGATACAAAACACCAAGATTAAAAATCCGGAACATCGACGCGCGGCGCTGGGCTTTGAGGCGCGGATTGCCCGGGCCGTCGAATTGATAGGCGATGGGCGGTTCGTCGAGTTGCTCGGCAGCGTATTGCTCCGCCACCTCGAACAGTTCCTGCAATAATGGATCGGTTTCCAACTGTGATAAAACGCGATCGCGCACCTCATCGGTAAAAATAATCCGCGGATGACCGGTTCGCAGGCTGTCCAGCGGGGCGGCGGA
>CAZSMC010000122.1:1317-4435 GCA_964607755.1 uncultured Cytophagia bacterium
AACATCATTTTCCGGGTTTGGGAAACCGACTGCTGATCATTCAATACATCAAGCTGATAAAAATAGATGCCGCTGGGCCAATTTCGGCCGGAAACCTGGATCTGCTGCGTGCCGGCATCTTGCGCCTGGTCGACCAGAACATCCACTCGCATACCATCGACGCTGGCGATGTGATCGAGGGTGCGCACCAATTGACCGTCAGCAACCCGCCAGACGCGGACGCGGAAATCTTCGCCGCCGGAAAGGACGTATTCGCTGTCGCGGGTCCAGGCGATCACTTCCACCTCATCGTCGGGTTCGTTTTCGTGGAAGCGCTGCCACAGCTCTTCACCGTCGAGATTCCACAACCGCACATCGCCGCCGCGTTTGGCGCCAGAGGCGATCATGGTGCCGTCCGGCGAAAATTCCGCCGACTCGATCGAGGCGGTATCCCGCTCTTTATCCACCGCAGCCGTGCGGTCGCCGACACGCACCCAAACCGGGATAAAATCCAGGCTGTTTTGGGCGACCACCAAACTTGCAAAAATAAAAACGAATATTGGTATCAAATCAATAAACAGTGTATTTTTAGCTTTCAAAATAGACTCCGTCTTTTTCCAATGTATCGCGCAACAGCCCGTATTTCAAGTCACGACTGCCGACATTTTTCTGTGAGCACAATGCCGCGGCAGTTCCGGCGGCCTGCCCCTGTACCTGACAGCAGGAGATGCTGAACGTTGAAAAATGTGCTTGTTGGTCCGACGTGATCATCTGACCGGCCACAAACAAATTCTCCAATCCCTTGACAATCAAGGCGCGGTATGGAATGCCATACGTACCGCCGATCTTGATTTGAATCCGCGGCGCTTTGGAATGATAGCCGTAAACGCCGACATCATCGTTAAAATGACGCGCATTGACGATATCGTCCAGTGTGATGTCGTACTCGCATTCGATGAAACGTGCCCTGCGGGTATTAAGCGACGGACTGGTTCGGGCAATAAATGCTTTCTCACAACCCGGGATGAAATCCTTGAACAATTGTAAAGCGTCATATTGATTTTGGCGAATCTGCACTTCAACGCGAGACACGGCTGCCGGATCAGTCGGCAATTCTTTCATGTAATAATCGCATTTGATAAACATGAAATAATTGTCGTGCACCGTCGTGGTTGTGGTTGACATGCCGATTTCCTTGCGGCGTTTTTCGAATTCGAACGGCAGATTCACTTCTTTACCGCTAAGACGAATAATCTCACCGTCTTTGCCGCTGCGCTGTCCTTCACAGTACTGCGACACAGCGTCATGCTCTTTTAGAAATTTATAATATTCATCAATGCTGATATTAGCAACTCCCATCGAGTTACAAACAGCGTAATCATTTGGCACCGTATATTTGGCGCCGGCGCGAACCGCCAAATCGCCATAGGCCGTGCAATCCACAAAAGACCTGGCCATAACCGCCTCACGGCCGGCATGACTCTCGGTGAGCACCCCAACCAACCGTCCATTGTCGACGATTGCATCCGCCACCCAGGTATTGAGCGCCAGATGTACTCCGGCCCCGGCCAGCATTTTCATAGACACCAGTTTAAACAGCTCCGTATCAATAGCCGTACAGACGCTATCGTAATCCGACCCCTCTTCCATTTCAGGATAGCCGGTGGTACCGCCGATTTTCATCAGTTCATCGATAATCTCCGTAGCAATGCCCTGCACCACCTGACGTTTCTCAACGCCGGGAAACGCTTTCCAGATGTTGTAATAGCTGTGAATGGCGGTGCCGCCCTCTACCACAGTGCCGCCGGTATAGCCTTTGCGCTCGATGAGCATGGTTTTGGCGCCGGTGCGCGCTGCAGCAATAGCCGCAATAACGCCGGCACTGCCGCCGCCGGCAACCACAACATCTGCATGGCGTACCGGAACCTCTTTAGCCGATTCTATATATTTTGACGATGACGATGACTTTGTAAATCCGCTTCCCGGTAAGGCCATCGTCCCAAGCCCCACAAGGGCACTTTTTGAAAAATCACGTCGGTTCATCATTCTGCTCCAAAATTTTGATAAATTATCCAAAATACCATACTAAAGCTCAGTCTAATGGTACGGGCTGCACCATTGCACCATTTGTCGCAATATCCCATGCCGCAAAACGCACCCATTTTTTACCGGTGGCATCAAATGGAATTGAAAACCGCTTTTTGCCAAAAGGCGGCAGGCTGGTGGTTGAAATCACTTTTCTATCTGTTTTTTCACCATCCCCCCAAACCACTTCGACAAATTCAAGTGGAAATGTCCATTCTACATCCGCGATGAGTGTGCGCCGGGCGCCCTCGCCTTTAACTTTATACTCAGGAATCAAAACTTCGCCGGAAGTGACAAAAAAATCACCATTTTTCAACGCATCAATGACACTGCTCATATCTGATGCATCGGGTACACGATCGAGCTTGACGTAATTGATTGGCGACATGCCATAGGCATCATCATAGGGCGGACGTCCGCGCCGCCCATAGTCGGAGCGGATTTCTGAAATGGCAAGCGCATATTTGGGCGGCCGATTTTTTTGAGCCATCCAATTATTAGTCTTGTCCCACAGGCTTTGAAACCGGTATTCACCAAGGCGTTTTTCAGACGCATCAATTCCCATTCCCCAGCGATATCCAAGGCTGAAATAATTTTCATGCAGAAAATGGGGTTCATCTTTAATCGCCTCGGGGTAACCGGTTGACCGCTTTGTATTGGGGTGCGGCATAGAGATAAGCGCATTTTCCTTTTCAGTCATTTTCATCATATCCGACGGCGTCCCCAAATTATAAATGGTGCCATATGTCGGATGCTGTTGTACAAGCGGCTGGCCTGGCAATCGCTGTGGCCGCCAGAATACGGGTTTGGAAAACAGAATATCATAATGGCCGCCAAGAAACGGTCGCCGGCCGCCAGTACTGTTTTCATCATTCGGCATGACGAGAAAATCTTTATCAGACAAACGAGTTGCAGCATGTGCATAGTCTGCCAAATCCTTTAAATACAAGTCACCGGTATCCTTGCGACCGGGTCCCCGGGCGCCGTCAATAATGCTGAATATATCAACCCCAATGCTTTTCATGGTTTCAATATCATTCAGGCGGGCATCGAC
>CAZSMC010000122.1:4535-8448 GCA_964607755.1 uncultured Cytophagia bacterium
ACCGCCCAATTTATACTCTTGTGGATGTTGCGCCAAATCCCGCCATACCACCCGCGATGTATCCTGAATCGGCATTCCCCGTAAACCGGCATCATATTTAAAAGCGGCAGAGGGGTGATCGGTTTTGGCAACCAGGGTTTGACGAATAAGGTTGCTGCCTTTAAAAACATCAAATTGTAAATACCCGGTAAAAATGCCGGCAGTAACACCGGGGAAAAAAACCTCAATTCGTGCACCGTTTGTTTTTACCTCACAATGGGTCACATTGTACTGCGCGGTCGCACGAACAATTTCATCCGGTTTGCGGGGCATACCGGGATGATTGGCAAATGCTTCAGAATCAGGAATGGAACTGGTGTGCGAAATCGGTAGTTCGTCTGAAATATACAACGGCGCATCCCAAAAGGCATCCCATTTTATTTCATTCAGCTTTTCAACTGTCAGTGGAACACCAAGGTTCTCAAGAGGTTCAGTCTGCTGCTGGGTTACGCGGCGTAGTCCGGAAACCACGCGTACTTCTGGAACAGCGTTACGGATGATTGAACGCCGATCACCCTGTGCTGGCTGAATTGATAATTCCCGAATCACGGGTGTTTTCTCGTCAATTGCCAATTTTAATACAAGCGTGTTACCCGGATCACCCTGCCATTGTAAAATCAAGGTTTCATTTTCGATCATTGCCGCAAGACCATCCTGTGGCTGGAATTGTGACATATCGCAATTCAAAGGATCAGTTAGTCCGGCATCAGGCAAAAGTGCAATGAAAAGAATGCACACAAGCATAACATGTTTTACTTTAAAAGTCATAAAAATTGCATCCTGTCTTTTATGTTAAAGATCAACAATTCTGTGAATATGCGTTAACTGCCGTTTTACTCGATATCCACTTTGATCTCTTTACCCTGGATTGTCAGAAAAGCCGGGTTTCCAGATCGAGATTTGAGGCGTTCAAATAACGCTGCACCTGCGCCTGCATTCGGATCCAGCAAATGCGGATCATTATTGTCATCACGTTGAACCGGAAGCACGGACACACGATTCATTTTCCCGGCAGCCACATCAATCTTTGCCAGCAACCCGTGGGGACGGTCTTTAACCTGCCACCAGTCAAAAACCATATTTCCGAGTCCGTAAAACACCGGCTTTTGGTTATACACCTCGATCGCGGCAATCTCGTGATTGCCGTGTCCCATGATGACATCGGCGCCGGCATCAATCGCGGCATGCGCCACGGTGACCTGATAATCGATCAATTCCGGATGATGCGAGCGGCCCCAGTGATATGAGGCAATGACGATATCCACCTTTTTCTTTAATTCGGCAATGTCCTGCTCCATGCGTTTCAACTCTTCTTCCACAGGGATGGTGACAATGATCGGCGGCGTGCCGGGCTTGTCGTATTTGGGCGGCGGCTGATACGAGGTGTTGATACGCACAGTAGCAATGCCGGGGTATTTTTCCGTAGCAGCGTGCTGAAATGGGAATACGGTACAGGCATACGCCAAAAAGCCTACCGTGGTGCCGTTCTTTTCCAGAATCACCGGCTCGTGCGCGGCATCCAGATTTTCACCGCCGCCGGCGTACGGGATATTGTGTTCTTCCAATACCTCGAGACTTTTCATCAGCGCCATCCACGGCCAGGTGACGTTATTGGCAACACTGACGGCATCAATATTGGCGTCGACCAAACCCCGCACCATTTCCGGCTCAGAATGCCGCCAATTGGATTTGTGCGGAATATCCAAAATCATCGAATCTTTGGATGTTCCGGCCAGGGCGCCTTCCAAATTACAGATTCGCAGGTCAGCCTGCTCAAACGTCGGCAGTAAATATTTAAAACCTTCCACCGGGTTGTCACGATTCTGAATATTGGTATCACCCCAAATGAGCATAGAGACATCCGCATCATTAGGCTGCCAGGGCCACGGCTCCATCTGTGCCGCAGCTTGAACAACGAATCCGATTATCAAAACGAAAAAATATTTTTTTAAAACCACAATCTGATTCTCCTTATTATTATCTATTCCAACTTTATGATTTTTTGAGTATTAATATGATCCAAGCGGGACAACCGAATTAGGTACATTCCGCTTGATACGGCATTTCCAGTCTGATTCACCCCGTTCCATTGCACCTGGTGCTGTCCGGCCCTTAGAACTTGATCAACCAGGGTTTTCACATGCCGGCCGGTAATATCAAAAATGTCCAGTTTTGTTTTTCCCGGTTGGCTCAAGCTGTACTCGATCATCGTTGACGGGTTAAAGGGATTGGGATAATTTCGCAATAGCTCGATTGAACTCGGGAGGTTTTGCGGATTCTTTACGCTGGTGAGCACGCCCGGCGCATGCAAAACCGATACGGATCTCGGCGGCAGAGTCAACGAGACCTGATTATTTTCCAGAGTCACGAGTTCTTCCTGATCATAAAGATAGGCATCGCGCGGCGGATTGACATTTTCATTGTCAAGCTCGCCGGTAAGGATAAAGTGACGAGCCGTTTCGCCAAGATCCGCAAATTCAGAAAGGTCGATATTTATTAGTTGGTCGTTATTAAAATCACGGTTGATAAAAAAAATCGAAACACTATCCCGCGAACCTGTCGACAGGATATCCACCGTAGCCACCTTTGATTTGGCTCCAATGCCGGCCAGTTTTAACGGTTGATTGAACGTCGGCAAATTTTCAATATCCTGCCGCAGCAAAAAATTACCGTGATTTTCAGCGTAAAACGACGTCATTTGACTGGTCGGTAAATAGTACGGATCCCAGGTGCCCCACTTGTAAACGCGTATACCGGTAATGCCCCAACTGCTGCCTACCAGCATGGACTGACAGCCGATTTTGATGACATCCGCCTGCCGGGTCATGCCGTGCAGAAATCCCGCTACGCCAACCGACTGGGCAAAAAGCGATTTAAGCGGCGGGTTCGGCACCGATTCCCACCAGCCGTTCCAGTTCCATTCGGTGACGGCAATTTTCAAGTTCTTTTGTCTGGCTTTGGGAATAAGCGCGCTGCCGATGGAAGACATGCCGTCGCTGTTCAATGTATTGGGAACGCCGACAAACGCATTCCACGCCTCTTCTTGGCTCAACTCGCTCGGATCAATTTTCTGACCGTCTTTACGAATATTATTGGGTTTCATTGCCCAGGGCATGTATTTATGAAACACATAATAGTCGATTCGGTCGCCGAGCGCATCATGAAGCATATCCAGCATGGCGCCGTCGACATAATCGACAATGATTTCGATCTCGGGATCAATGGCCTCGATCAGGTCGATATAACGAGTAGCGCATTCAACGTACCAGGCGTATGGATCATCGATATCAGCCTCTTCGCGCACGTGTTTTTTCCAGCTCCATAAGGCCCAGGTCTCATTGCCGATTTGGAAATATTTAAAGTTGAACGGCTCGGGATGGCCGTTAGCGGCGCGGATTGCCGGCCAGTCGCGCATGCCCTCCGGCAATACTTGACCGGTATCGGCGTTGGCGTACGCCGCCAATCCGGCCATGTGCAAAGCCGCGGAATCCAGAGGAATTCGCTTGAGGAATGCATCGAAAAAATTCAACGGGATAATCGCTTCCGTGTTGTCCAGCTCCTGAAGCAATTTCCCAAATTCGTCAATGCCGAATCGATTGGTCACCCAATCGCCGCTATGGCCATAAGACAGCGGCCGTTCGTCCCGGCCGGGCAGATCGATCATATCGGTCCAATCCATATAATCGATATCCGTACCGCCGGGGAACCGCAGCACCGGAATATCAAGTCCCTTTAGCTTTTCAAGCACGCGCGGGTCCAGCTCGCCGGTGCGTTTATCAACCGCGTCCTCGATACCGAATTCGCCGCCCCAGCTTGGGCGTTCCAGAAAATGGCCATAAATTTCATGATCAATATGATGCAGCGTATCCGGGTA
>CAZSMC010000123.1:0-8273 GCA_964607755.1 uncultured Cytophagia bacterium
ACCACACACCCCGTACCTCGAACCATTCTAATTTTTATTTTATCGTTCGTCAATCATCAATTCGATAAATATTCGTCCCATCCGTAAGTTTTCCCTCATACGGCTGGTATTCTTCCCCGCCAACCGGCGGGATTCACAGGGAGCAACAACGTTACAACACCAACACCACAAGTCCTGATTTGATCAGATACTCGCAGGCTCTGTTACCATAGAGCATGCTTTGTTACAGTCTCTTTCAGCGTCAACAAGGTTTTGCAGAATCAGCAATATTTCTAAATAGAGTATCATCAATATAAAATCCTGCTTTTTCTTTTCACTGTGTTTCATTCAGGCGCCATCAGCCTGGCCTCTTTCCATCTCAGGGTTATCGCGCCAGGGTGTGCATTTTCAATCTGTCTTGCTGCCGGACGTTTTTACGTTCTTGAGAATATATCGCCACTACGTGGCTTTGAAATGGTGAAATGCTCATAGGCTATAAATATGTAACCGCTATGCGGTTTTTGATATGCAGAGGTTTTTCTAGTACACCTTTCAAGTGTGCTACAAATTGAAACCACATCCACTCTTAACTTGATGGTCCGTTATCTTTTTTCTTGAGTTATCTGTTTCTTATCTTTGCATTCAAGCAATCTCAAACTGCATTTGTTTCAATTTTCCATTGGCGCATGTTGTCATTTTGTGAATGACATCTATTTGTTTAATCACTCTTCCTGCCAATAGACGAATGAATAAAGTCGAGCACCTCTCCAATAGCATCTTCGGGGTTATGAGAAAGGTTGCTTTCCAAGACATTTGTCTCTTTGCCGTTATGAAAATGATTAGGAAAAGTCTTGAGCTTTTTCCATTTTTTATGTGGTGCATTATCGAATCGATATATTCCTTTATCTATATTTCTTCTTTCCCAATGAAACGAGTACTTGCCACTTGCCGATATCCAAATATCAAGCATTGAACCATCTACAATAAACACCCGTAACTTATGAGGTTCACCTGAAGAAAAATAAACGATTTGTGTACTGGTAACTATAAGATATTTTTCCGCAATTGTGGAAAGCTTACGATAAAGACGCGATATCATTTTCTATTTCAGCTAGCCTTGCATGTAAATTTTCCAGAGCAATCAAATCTTCCCATTCAGGATGTTCTCTTTTATTCTTAATAACGATTTGCAATTCATCCATTGTTGATACTTTATTTTTATCTAACAGAGTTAATATATCTGTTTCAATCTCGCTTTTTCTTTTTAAAAGAAACTCCAAAGTTGATTTTTTCAGGAATTCTTCTTTTGACAACTCGTAGTCATGTGTTACTTTTTTAATTATTTCTTCTACTCTCATTTTATCACCACATAGATATAACCATTATATAACATTAACGATAACGATGATTTTCATTTTTGCAAGTTAACACTGATAACTTTTTTTTACATCGGGCTTGACCAAAAAGACGAATATTTCGCCACTACGTAGCTTTGAAATGGTGAGATGACCATGGTCTATAAATATGTAACCGCTACGCGGTTTTTTTATATGCAGAGGTTTTTCTAGTACACCTTTCAGGTGTGCTACAAATTTAATCACTCACTTGGTCTGGATGTTATATTTTCCCAATTATTTTGTTCATCTTTTTATCAAAGGTTAACACATCAGCTTTTTGAATCTTATTGTAGGAATGAGCAGGTTTATTTCGTTGTCTTATATGGTTCAACGATATCACTAACTGTAATGCTTTGTAATAATTTTTTTCGCTCCATGGTATAATTCCCACTTCCCTTTTGGTATTGGAGTAAAAACCTGGTTGCTTCAGCCAGTCCGAGAGAATCTATTAATACTTTCCAGCCGTCTATTTTTAATTCTTCAATTGTTTTGAGCATAAGTAATGATCTCCGTTACTAATTTCGAAACAGAAGTAACTTTTACTTTTAGACTTTTTCTATATTTTTCAGATAATTTAAGAATATCGTCATCACAAGTAACAAAATAATCTACTTTAGCAAATTCTGCAACAGCAATATGAACCGAATCCATAGTGGAAAAACCAAAACTCTCCAATTCAATAGCTCTATTCTCAATGTTTTTGTTATAATTAACGTAATCAGAAGCAGCTTTTAAATATTCTCTAATCTTCAATTCTCTTTCGGTATCTGAAATAGCTGATATTTCATATTCTATCGCAAAAGAATTTAGAAAATCTATTTTCTCGTTATCAATTTGCTTTAATAAAATCAAAAATGCTTGTGTTTCAAAATAAATTCTTTCTTGCGACTGGTCATCAAAAGGTCGATTTAGAACGCAATTATCAATATAAATTAGCATAAAAATTATTATGTTCCCCTAAAAAGATACGATGAGAAACGATTCAACACACTACCGTCATGTCACTCCACACCGCAACTCGGCGAAAAAGCGGGGCGTTTTGGAAACAAATATTTATATAATGTAAATCTAAGAAAATGAGTAAAGGTTTGTATAACCCTGTTGTAAAATTTAATTTTCTTTTTTTCAGGAAGCTTTTTCAAATAATTTTCAACCCTATGATGAACGACAATTTTAAACATTAAATTTTATCCAGATCTATATATGCATTTCTATGTCCAGACTCTCTATCTTTGCGAGCTTTTCGGAGTTGTTCTCTTGCTTTTTCATTCAGATCAAGACCAAATTTTTCTTCAATTTCACAATACTCATCCCATGGGATTATAACTTCAGAGGGATTTCCTTCTTCATTTATAACAATTTTTTTGTGTATAGCCAGCATTTAAAAACCTCGCATTAAATTATTATCATTCTTTTTTTCTCGAGTTGTTTATTTCTTAACTTTGCATTCAAGCAACCTCAAACTGCATTTGTTTCAAATTTGCCATTGGCGCATGTTGTCTAACGTCAAGTATTTCTATGCCTACAACTTTATTTTTATCATTAAAATCCAGAATAATTCCTGGCTCTACTTCCTGCGAATCAATTATTTTTGAATCATCCAGCCTCATGTATATCGCATCAGATTTTTCATCATAATGAACTTTCATAACATTCCCTTTAATTATTGAGTCCACTTGAACCAGACTCATTCTTGCTTTTCCCGACAATCAGTTTGCGAT
This sequence comes from uncultured Cytophagia bacterium, assembly GCA_964607755.1. GTDB lineage: Bacteria > Zhuqueibacterota > Zhuqueibacteria > Residuimicrobiales > Krinioviventaceae > CAZSMC01. Next base: position 3,098 of record CAZSMC010000123.1, read on the forward strand.
TTATAAACGAATGGTGTAATATATATCAGTGAACAATGTTTTCAATAAACTAAGCATCTTTACTTTAGCCAGGGCGATTATCGGTCCTGTATCAGAAACTATTTTCACTAATCATTATCTCTGTTAAGCACATCAAGATCACTCTTCAATTCATTCTCAATTTCTTCAGGCGGATAGTTAAATATACTTACTTTGTAAAGTTTACAAGCATCAAAAAATTCAACACGTGACATGCCGGCAAATTCTGCAGCTTTTCCAGAAGATATTTTTCCAAGTTCAAACATTTTTAGGGCTGCCATCAACTTTATATGTGCCTCAAACTCATCTTTGGTCAGATGGACAGAATGCTCGAATTCAGATGGATATTTTATATTTATTTCAGACATCTGGTACTTGCTTTAATTTTTGAATATTGCTTTTTTCCTTTTTTCATTACCGGACACTTTTTAAATTAGTAATGTCGTAAAGCAAATATGTCACCCCTAAAGGGGTTTTGGGGCTGTTATTAGCTAACATACTAAAAATATATCACCCCTATCGGGGTTCCATCTTGTATCCTTTCGGGTGTTTCGTTGTCTCTATCTCGCAGATCATAGCGCCAAACGCGCGAGTGATGCAGAGCATCACCGGATGAATCCTGCCGTATTTCAAGGGCTTGGGCGTCCCCGGCCCGAGGCTGGGGACGAGATGAAAAGAACGCAGTTGCGCAGAGGTTTTTGTAGTACACCTTCCAGGTGTGCTACAAATGGGTCCACGAATTGCACGAATGAACACAAAAAAAACACGAGTAGGGCACAGGTTAAACCGGCTGTTTCTTCCAGTCCTTTCGGGGATTAATCCAGTCTATTTATTAGGCATCGCCTGAGCCCCCTCTCCCCATCCGTAGGTGAAGTTTTCTCCGCCTTTGGCGGACTGGGCACTTACCTTGTTTAAGTTTTAATTGAAAGTACTTTCGCTAAAGCTAATTGAATTTTTTTTATAATATAATCGGTTTCCATAATTTTCTCATTTATATTTATAAATCGTTATTCACTGATTTTTCAGCATTCCATTCTTCCAGCAATTTACAATTAATTTCATGAAAAATTAAGAACTTTTTATAGGATTTCGATAGCCTCGATTGATATTTTTATTTTTCATCTTGTACCAAGCCTCTGGCCTGGTACACATACCAATTTAAAGCGTAAAAACACCGTCCTCACAGCAATGCTCTGCATTGCCTTTTTTCCATTCTCCATTTACCATCACCTCGTTCCCCTAGTCCTCTGGGGGAACGCCCATCAGAATGCTCCTGCGTCCCAACATGTCGCCTCTCTCCAGTTACCATAGAGCATGCTTTGTTATAGTCTCTTTCAGCGTTAAGAAGGTTTTGCAGAATCAGCACTATTTCTAAATAGAGTATCATCAATATAAAATCCTGCTTTTTCTTTTCACTGTATTTCATTCAGGCGCCATCAGCCTGGTCTCTTTCCATCCCAGGGTTATCGCGGCAGGGTGTGCATTTTCAATCTGTCTTGCTGCCGGGCTCGCTTACGTTCTTAAGAATATTTTGCCACTACGTGGCTTTGAAATGGTGAGATGAACATGGGCTATAAATATGTAACTGCTGCGCGGTTTTTTATATTAAAAAATAAAGGCCCGTGTTCCTGCCAGGCCCGTCTTTTTTTTATGGATCATTCCTTGTCAAATATCTGTTAATCCAGTCTATATCATCAATATCCTTTTTTCTACCTGCTTTTTTTTTGCTCTTTATTAAATGTTTTTTCGATATAAAATAGGTATTAACACCAAGATAATTGCCAGCAATTTTTTCATCATACGCTTTTGCAAAATCGAGTCCGGAAAGGCCGGTTATTATGTCGATACGAACAGGCGCATAACCTAGTTGAATGACTTTGTCTGGATCTATCAAATCCTCTATCTGAATATCCAGGCTAGAGAAGCCAAAATCTTCAAGAACTCTCAGCACTTTTTTGGCGTTTATTAGGCTATTTTCTATCCAAATATCAATATCGTTAGTAAATTTTGGCCGACTATGAAATCCAACTGCATAGCCCCCAATGATTAGATATTTAACCTCTTGTCCGTTTAATAACTCGATAAACTCTTTGAAGTCTTGGGAGAGATTCATTATTAAAAGCCCAATATTGTGCACGAATCGCTTCTAGAATTTGTAATTTTTTTTCACCTGATAATTTTTTCCAATATTCTATTTCAGCTAACTCTTGTTCCTCAAAAGAACTAAAAATTTTTATTGACTTTTGCATACGTGATGCTCGATTTTTTTCAACATGAGTTCTTGGTTCCAAAGCACTTATTATCGGTCACATTGTTGAGTTCAATCATTTAAAATACTAAAATTTGTTCATTGTATTTGTGGTACACGTTTCATGTGTGCTACAAATTTAAACATGCACTGTCATGAAAATAAGTTCATAATTATTTTCCTTTGCGGCCTCAGCGGTCCTTGTATTTGTAGTACACCTTTCAGGTGTGCTACAAATGGGAACATTATGTTCCCCCAAAAAGAAACGATGAGAAACGATTCAACACACTACCGTCATGTCGCTCCACACCGCTGCTCGTCGAAAAAAAAGTGGGGCGTTTTGGAAACAAATATTTATATAATGTAAATTTAAGAAAATGAGTAAAGGTTTGTATAACCCTGTCATAAAAATGTAAAATAATAAAATAAACGGTAAAAATCAAATTTTGGCATTTTTTCAGTCATTACATTCTTTATCTTTACACCTGGTTCATATTTTTAATGTTGAAAAAGAGTGGCTTTACGGATCAAGTGCAGGAGCTTTTTTAACGCAGAGGAACAAAGAACACAGAGCTGCGCAGAGGTTTTTGTAGTACACTTGAAACTTGCCACGCACCCCATACCCCGAATCTCATATCCCACCGCGTATATCACCGCAGAGAATACAATTTGATCCGACGAAATGTGTTATGCCGCTTGTTGCCCTAATTTATCTGACAATTCTTCAAGAGTTTTTTGAATGAATTCACCCTCTTTGCTTTCGATCAAGATCTCTCCACATGTGTCGCATTTATAAACTGGCAGTTCGTCAATTGTCAAATGGATACCAAACCTATCTGCATGATAGATATCTTTTGTTAAAGTCAAATCCCCATTGCAATAGAGACATTTCATTTGTTCTTCCTTTTTGTAAAATCTTTATTCCATCTTCTTTTATCTGGAATATAAGCTGTGATAATGGCTAAATATTCGTCTCTAGGCGTACAAACAACATGAATAGTTCTATTTGATACTTTTGCTTGTATTAAACAACTATGCCTTCGTTTATCCTCTGGATAGTCCTCAATTATTTTCCCGGAAAAAATAACTTTTTCCACTTCATATGTTTTAATCATGCGATCCGCTTCATTCATCCTTTTTAACGCATGCAGTGTGTAAAGGATTCGTAATTTTGTATTTTACATAAACAATTCGTCACAGCTCCGCCATCTCACTTCATCCGTGCTCGATAGTCGTCACAATGTGATTATTGTCTTTTTGCAAGTTTTGTACCAGGTTCACGAAAGAGTCCAATCGAGCAGGGCTCAGGTTAAACCGACTGTTTCTTCCATTCCTTTCGGGGATTAATCCAGTCTATTTATTAGGCATCGCCTGAGCCCCCTCTCCCCATCCGTAGATTTTCCCGCATACGGCTGGTATTATTCACCTTAAAGTGTTCACAGGGAGCAACAACGTTACAACACCACAAGTCCTGATTTGATCAGATACTCGTAGGCTCTGCGACCATAGAGCTTGCTTCGTCGTTGACTCTTTATGCGTTACCGTTCCTGCTTTGCCTTAAGGTAAAGCTTCCGCTGAAACTGGCGTGCCTTCGCTTCGATCCTTTCTAGTCCTCTGGACAATGGAATCGGGCTCCTGTTCTTTGAAAGCATGTACCCTGTTGGATAAAATTATCCAATAGGGTGAATAAGGTAGAGCTCCTTCGCTACTCACAGGTTATTCTCTCCTATGGATCATCACTACTATGAGCTCATCTGACTTTGGGTGTCCCCATCCTGGAGGCTGGGGACGAGATGAATTAAATACCAAGCAGATCTCTCACAAGTTGATTTTTAATTTTTTCTAACTCGATCAAATCGGGAGTGCTAACCCAATTAAGAATCGATAATTTCTTCAGGTCGAAAGTATCGATTCTCTCAGCGATCTCGGGCGGGAAAATCCCGGCTGCTTTAGATTGTGATGCCGTAAAAATCATTTCCCAGTCAACTTTGAAAGAATTATTGATGAACAAAATATCTGCAAAGTCTTTAGGTTCGTCTCTATCTTTTATAGCCGTAATTTTATTAGCGAGAATGTTTAACGGATTATCGACTTTTGCAAACAATTTAAATGACTTTGTGTTTCCCAGATAGAACGGAACATCGTTAATAAATTCCAACTTTAAGTTAATATTATTATTTTTCGCGCTAAACCTGGCAAATCGTTCTTCTTTTCTAACGACTGATAATTTAACAAATCCGGAAAGCTCATTTTGTATAATATCAAGTTGTAATAAAAAATTTTTGTCATCATTTACAAAGAAATCTAGATCATCGGAGTATCTGTGATTCAAGTAAAAACGGCTTAAAGCCGTCCCTCCGGAAAGATAAAAGTTTGTTTTTAGATGACTAATTTTTTCTAGTATGTTATCCTGAAGCGGATATAGTTTCTTTTTGTAAAAATCTTTTTGCAAATTTGAGTCCTGATGTATTATTTTCCCCTTTTTTATTAAAATTATTCAAATGATCGTCTAATAATTGCAAAACTTCCAACAGCTCATTTTCATCAAATAATGATATAAATTGATACCAATTGAGGTAATTAAAACAACGGTTGATAAGATATTTTCTGTCTATGTGCGAATAATTTGTTTGTTTTCCCTCAAGTATATCTAATAAATCATCATGGGAAATGTTATAATCCCAAATAACTTTTTCCAATAAATCTTTCTTTTTTTGAGGTGATAATTCATTCATTTTATTCCGTCATCCTTCTTTTTAGCTATTCTCGAGACGCTATCAGACCTCCCTAATCCCTTCCGTAGGTTTTCACCCGCCATCTGGCGGGCTGGTATTCTTCCCCGCCAACCGGCGGGATTCACAGGGAGCAACAACGTTACAACACCACAAGTCCTGATTTGATCAGATACTC
>CAZSMC010000124.1:0-8214 GCA_964607755.1 uncultured Cytophagia bacterium
TGTTAAGAACTGGCTTGCAATAAATTATCCTGAATACCTTTAAACCAAATCCTTGCATTTTCAATACTAGTCATAATCAATCATCTTTCCTCAAATCACTCTGTCTAAAATTTTCTTAACTCCCCACATTAACCCGCACCCCATACCCCGAACCTCGCACCATAAATCCTATACCTCACACCACAAGTCCATTCTTTCAATAATTATTGTTCACTGCTCATTGCTCATCGAAACCATCGCGCTCGATTCTGACAAAACCCGAATTCTACCCGAGAATTAATTCCAATACGCCATCACAAATCCAACTCTGTTCTTGTTAAACGGCAAGTAAATTCAAGCACTTCAAAAATCTTAACGAGCTCGATTTCGGTAACACACTATCGATACCCACCAAAAACCGCCATCATCTATTTACATACACTCTTTCACATGAACCATTGGTCATTGTTCATCGACCATTGTTCATTGATTATTGATCATTGAATCCATTTCCCAGCAATCTCTATTTTGAGTTAACAGAAATTACCTTCACGAGCAAATGTTTTTTCTCTTATTTTTCATCATTTTAAAAAAAACCTTGATTTTACAGTCTGTATTATCTATTGTTTATCAAGTTACAAGATATTTAGCGTTAAAAGTTATGCCTCCAGACTGGAAATGAATAGTTGCTTTTTATTGGAGCCACGGTTTCTGGAATAAGATGGCCTTTGACACAAAGCCGATTCTATCTCTACAGACAGATTAACGATCACCAATCGAGTTCACAACCTCCTTTCGCGTCCACTGTACCTTCATTCAGTTACGATATACCATAATCAGCCTTTTTCGTGCTAAAAAACCATTGCTTGTAAAACCTATTCTTTAGCTGAAAAACCTCAAGCGGAATAAAACTAAAACGAGGTATCAAAAAAGACAATTATTACAGGCACAATAGATTTATTGACTCAATAGATTTGTTATGCCTTTTGTATAGGATGTTAGGAGGATAAATTGTTTCTCAGATTTATTGTATTTGTCGTTCTATGCTTTAGTGTACTTTTCTCAAACATAGGATTTAGCCAAATCAATTCTTTTAAGAATTATTCACCTTTCACGCAGCATGGTTCGTTCTCTGATGAGAAAATTCCAAACTCGGATTCAAATACTGATGCCGATTCTTTAATGCATGACGATTTTAACTTGCTGTTTGGTTTTGGTGTATGCCACGTAATTATGCCCTATGCAGAAATAGGTTTTAATTATAAAATGATCTATGTAACAGGGGAAATATGTTATATGGTCTTTGGCGCTTATGTCGGCTTTTGCGGTCAATGTGAATTTTTTTCCAGAGGAAAACATTCTTTATCTTTATCAACCAATTATGGGTTGTTTGGCGGTATTGGAATACTTGATCCGTTTCATATTATTGGAGGTGGTTTAGAATATCGATACAGAATATCAAAATCGGTGGTCCATCTATTTGGCAGACTTTCTATGCAAGCAAATTATTTTGAAATGATTTCAAAAAAAGATGCAGATACATCTCCCGGTTTGCAATGTGGACTTTTATTCAAAATATAGTCAATTACCACAGCCTGAGGCGGTTGTTCGCGTGTCTGCTATACTTAATATTTCTCGTTCCCAGCCAGTTGTGGCGCGACGAGTTCGTAGCGTCAGGACGAAAGAATAAAAATCATAACAGCGGGTGCAAAAATCCGATCTGTTTTTACTCATAACATAATATCATTAAATTCTACATGTCGACAAACTCATCATAGTGCATGGATTTTACATGTCGACGAACTCGTCGACATACGATAGAATGTGCCGAGAAGCGAATCAATAATACACGGAGATGCAGTGAGGTTACGAGACAGAGCCTCGTAACGAGATGCATACACGATGTCAAGACCTGACAAGACGACCCAAAGTAGGGTAAAATTTCGAATGAACGCGAGAACCTGTATTCGGCTCGAATCGGAATACAATAAATCCCGATTTTATACGTTTATATTGTTGATATAACAGATTGATTGAAATGAGGAGTTTATTATGCGAATCATTCACTGGATAGGATGCATTGGAGTGATTGTTTTATGCGGTTTTACAATCGGGGCGCTGGCAGAGGGGGAAACACATTACACGTTTGTGCATTCAGAGGGAATCGGCAATATTGCGGTTCGTATGGAGATACCGGAGACACCGCGCTATCCCCAGGGCGCACCGGTGGTCGTTGAGGTGTCCACCTGGTTTGTCATGTATAACGAATTTCACCGGGTGAATGACACGCGGCGTATCGGTGCGGTTACGGTGTCCTATTTGTGGCCCGGGCGTCGCGATGCACAAACCGGTCTGGCCAGTGAAGGAGAATACGATTATGGCGGACCCGACTGTCTGGCTGGCCTGCGCGATGTCATTCGTTTTGCCGCAGGTGCAATTCCGGATACGACCGGGCGTTATATTGATGATTTCACCGGGATGAAGGTACTCACAGGGAATCTGGGACTGTTTGCCTCGTCGCATGCCGGGGTGGTGGGCACGAATGTGCTGGCATATTTCGGGCACGAGCTGCCGGCTGTGGATTATTTTATCGGACGTGAAAATCCCACCCGCGACGAGATGTATCCCCTGGAACTCGGTCATTTCGAGGGCGCGCCCCGACAGTCCAATAAGGTGCAGAACCCGTTTTTCGATGAGGCACGTTACAGTCCGGATACGGTGCAGGTGGATTATTCAACCCTGGACTGGTGCGAACCGAACGGTGAACAGGGGAGGCCGTGTTTCGCGGCAACAGATTCCACGCCCGCTTATATCATGGCGCCGGACAAGAATCCGAGCATGTGGGGCAAACGCTGTTATTCGCGCGCCCTCACGCGTGCGCTGCTGGACAACCACGTGTTTACTCTACAGACCTGGCCCGCAGATATGGCCACACCGCAGGAAGCGGATGCGTGGTGGGAATACCGAACCACGGTGGACAATTATCCGTTGATCGGCGAACATCAGTCCAGACTAAAAGTGATGCTGGTGTTTGCACGCTATGACCACGTGCAGGCAGCGGACAGCAAACCGCATATTCATCAGGCCTGGAATGGATTCCGGCATACAGCGGGACTCTGGGTGCGCATGAATCCGGATCGATGTTATGCCACCTCTGTGAATCCGGATTACCAGTCCGCGTTTCCGGATAATCCGGCCAATAGCGAGCCGAACGACTGGTTCAAGATCGAGGACTGGGGATTCCCGACGGACAATGCGGTGCGCAAAGACATCTGGCTGGCGTCGGTTGCTGAAATGGCAGACCGGGTATACAGCGATAACTGGCAGGTCAACCTTGACCAACCACTGCGGCCGGTGCTGGTGACCGAGCCGGTCAACGCCGTAACGATGACAGAATCCGGGACCGACAAGGCGTTCACACTGGTCGATAATTATCCGAATCCGTTCAATCTCTCCACCGTGATCCGGGTGTCGTCCGGAGTCCCGGGACAGATGAGCATAACGATTTGGAATATTCGCGGACAATGTGTAGGGCATCTGTTCGACGGACACTTGTCACCGGGCGTGCACCGGTTTTTCTGGAAGCCGGGAGATCTGCCCGCCGGAACCTATATGTGCCGAATTGACAGGTCGGGACCAGCGGCATCTCATCGCATGCTGCTTGTGAAATAGCCGGTCGGCCGGGGCGATGATGCGCCACTCATGCTGTGTAATGGCTTTTCTGTCACTATCCTCTCGTTCCCAGCCTCTGGCTGGGAATGCAACATCTGACAATATAATATTATGTTCATATAGAGTGACGCTCCGCGCCACAACATATCACAAAGCATTGTGCGTTTTTTCATAATTCTCATGCTTGCAGACTGCAGGATCGATATGAGCTATTAGTTGTGATTCCATCCGCGAGGCAAAGCGTTGATCATTATTCATTGATAATTGATCCCATTACACCGACAAAGTCTGATCAAACAATCGGACTGGTCTCTCTTTCCGCCAGTCCGGTTAACCAATTATATCTTAAGGCTGATCATTAATCAATGCTATTTCTCTTCACTAGCTCTGCTTTCTTAACATGAAAATTCTATTAATTAGGAAATCTTTTTTATAAAATATGAAACAAACTTGCTTCTATTTGAGTACAGGAAAAAAAAGGCGGACAAACTGCGCCAGTCAGAATATAAAAACATTGAAAAAAACAAGAAAGAGATAGAAGATGAATTCAAATCATTCCTTGCAAGAACTCAATGATTTATTCGCAAAGCCTGCTAATGCTGATCAGAAAGCCTGGGATTTAATATATGATTTTTATCATATCATCCTTACCTGCATGGAGAATAAAAACATATCAAGATCAGATTTATCGAAAAAGTTGGGAAAATCGCGAGCTGCTATATCCAAGATGCTTAACAAGACGCCCAATATTACCGTCAAAAAAATGGTTCAGCTTGCTGATGCCGTTGGAGTGGATTTGAAACTTGAAGCGATAGATCAGTCAAAAGATGATGAAAAGGAAAACCCAATTCAAGTTAATTTAGAGATCTTTTGTATAAACGAATACCACGCCAAAAATGTAAATAATCGAGAAAAAGACCTTTTTCCGATTTCTTCAGAGAGCATTTCTGCAAAAACCGGAGGAACAATTTAAAGAATTCTTATGTCAGAAAATAACAAAACAACGGTTATTAATTACAGGATTGCTGGAATTAAACTTGTCAAATATTTTGAGAACGAATCTAAATCAATCGATACTTCAAAAGAGTTAAAAGAATCTAGTTTTGCTTTGGGTATTAATTTTAAAGTCGAGGATGAAAAGAACCTGGTAAGCATTATTCTAGAGTGCACGTTTAAAGAAAATCCCAATGATAAAGACAATCTTTTTGGCATTAGAACATCGTCACAGTTTCAGATTAAAGATTTGGATAATTTCAGGCGATCGGCAGATCGCACTAAATTTGATTTACCTTATGCTTTTATCAAAGATATTTCAGGGCAGGCATTGTCGCATATGAGAGGGATACTCGCTGTCAGCACCAGTCCTGTTTACAAAAATATCAATATTCCTTTAATAGATATAGATGAATTGTTGAAAAGAGCCAAAGTCCCACTCGGCGAATCCTCTTCTTCGTAAAGTATATTCTGCAACCAACAAATCATAATGTTTCAATTGAAAATATATGCTTAATCCTTATCGTGATATCTCTTATCCTGTCCATATCATTCTATGGTAAAAATAAAATAATATGGTGTGCTGTTAATTCGGCCAGGTCGCTTGAATTTCGTTTTATTAGACTTTAAATAATTCGGGAAAAACGGCTGTAACCACATCATGTTTCTACTTTTCCATGTTTTAACCTTGTATTCTTTTACCAAATCAGTTAAATTGCTAAAAAGATCATCGTAACGCTCTTTTTCATAACAGGGGCAGTATGTAATGCAAAATATTAGATTCAACCACCAAAACCCGTGAGACAACCACTATGACCAACTGGAACGATAAAGTTAATTTTATCTGGACCATTGCCGAACTCCTCAGAGGTCCTTACAGACCAAACCAGTACAAAGACATTATGCTTCCTATGACAGTGCTGCGACGGCTCGATTGCGTCCTTGAAAGAACAAAAGATAAAGTGCTATCAAAAAAGCAAGAACTTTTAAATAGCAAACTGAAAAATATCGAGCCCTTCCTTAACCGGGTTGCAGGTTACAATTTTCATAACGTTAGCAAATTTACCTTTCAAAAACTCAAAAATGACCCCGATAACATTGCACCCAATTTTATAAACTATATAAAAGGGTTTTCAAGCAAAGCCAGGGAAATCATTGAACAATTCGGCTTTGAAGACCATATTTCCAATCTCGATAAAGCAGACAGGCTTTTTCTCCTGGTATCTCGTTTCGCAGACATTGATCTTCACCCGGACACAGTCGATAATATTGAAATGGGATATATCTTTGAAGAGCTTGTCAGACGCTTTAACGAAGCAAGCAACGAAGAAGCAGGCGACCACTTTACACCTCGTGAAGTCATCCAACTCATGGTCGATCTCATATTCAGTCCTGATAAAGACATTCTTTCAACAAAAGGTATTGTGAAAACATTGTACGATCCCGCTGCCGGCACCGGCGGTATGCTGTCCGTATCGGATAAATATATTCGTGAGCTCAATCCCGAAGCCCAACTGGAATTGTTTGGCCAGGATTACAATCCACAGTCCTACGCGATTTGCGGCTCAGATATGATGATCAAAGGAGAAGACCTCGAAAATATTAAATTCGGTGACAGTTTTACAAATGATCAGTTTTCAGATAAATCATTTGATTATATGCTGGCAAATCCGCCTTTTGGTGTGGAATGGAAACCACAGCAAAATGCAATCAAACGTGAACACAATGAAAAGGGGTTCGCCGGACGTTTCGGCGCCGGACTGCCGCGTATAAGTGATGGTTCGCTATTGTTTCTGCAGCATATGATAAGCAAAATGAAATCGCCCAACGAGGGCGGCACCAGACTGGCCATTGTTTTTAATGGGTCCCCCCTTTTTACCGGAGGCGCAGGCTCTGGTGAAAGCGAAATAAGGCGGTGGATCATTGAACACGACTGGCTCGAAGCGATTGTGGCCCTGCCAGATCAGCTTTTTTACAATACTGGAATCTTTACCTATCTCTGGATTGTGACCAACAAAAAAGAAAAACACCGAAAGGGAAAAATACAACTCATAGATGGGACAAGCCATTTCAAAAAAATGCGAAAAAGCCTGGGCAATAAGCGCCATGAAATATGTAAAGACCAGAGAAAAGAAATTTTACATTTCTTTGAAAAATTTACAGAAAATGAACAATCAAAAATATTTGACAATGAGGATTTTGGCTATCAACGAATCACCGTTGAACGACCGCAAAAGTTGAATTTCAAAGTAGATAAACAGCGTCTCGAAAAAGTAAAGCAATCCAAAAAATTTCAGGCGTTGGCGAAAAGTAAAAAGAAAAAAGACAAACAAGCAGCATTGATCGAAATAGCTAAAGGGGAACAACTTCAGCATGCTATTATTGAGGCATTACAAAGTCTTATACCGCATGGTATGCTGAAAAACAGGGATGAATTTCCCGATCTGATGAAAAATGCCTTCAGTCACAACGGTATTAAAGTACCGGCCGCATTATTCAACGACATCCTTTTTTCTCTGTCTGAACGCGATGAAACCGCTGATATCTGTGTTGATGCCAAAGGCAATCCCGAGCCGGACAGTGAGCTGCGCGATTATGAAAACGTTCCCCTCAAAGAAAACATCGATGAATATATGCAACGCGAGGTCCTGCCGCATGTGCCGGATGCCTGGGTCGATAACAGCAAAACCAAAATCGGCTATGAAATGAACGTGAATCGTTATTTTTATAAATACGTCCCGCCAAGACCTCTCGAGGAAATTGAAAACGACCTGAAAACAATTGAAAAAGAAATAGCCGATATGCTTGACGAGGTTGCATAGGGATGAATATCTCTGCAAAATACAAACCCTATCCAAAATATAAGGATTCTGGAATTGAGTGGATTGGTGAAATTCCAGAAAATTGGAAATTAAAAAGACTCAAACATTTAGTAAAGACAGTTCTAAAATATGGAGCAAATGAATCTTCTGAATCAGAAGATAAATATTTACCAAGATATATTAGGATTACAGACATTGATGATAATGGAAATTTAAGAGATGATACATTTAAATCAATACCAAATGAACTTGCTAAAACGTATCTTTTAGATGATGGGGATATTCTTTTTGCTAGAAGTGGAGCAACTGTTGGAAAAACTTTTATTTATAAAAACTCTTTGGGAAAAGCTGCATTCGCTGGTTATTTAATCAAAGCATCTCTAAAAAATCAATACTTACCTGATTATATTTACAAATTTACAAAATCATTTAGTTATAAGAATTGGCTAAAAAATATTTTCATACAATCAACAATTCAAAATATTAGTGCAGAAAAATATGCCAATTTGATAATCCCTATTCCGGCGTTGGATGAACAAATCCAAATATATTCCTTCCTAGATCATGAAACCTCCAGAATTGACACCCTTATTGATAAGAAAGAACGGCAGATCGAATTATTACAGGAAAAACGATCTGCATTAATCACCCATGCCGTAACCAAAGGATTAAATCCTGATACAAAAATGAAAAACTCGGGGATTGAGTGGATTGGGGAGATTCCTGAAGATTGGAAAAAGTCTAAACT
>CAZSMC010000125.1:0-8046 GCA_964607755.1 uncultured Cytophagia bacterium
GAGTTCGACTGGATGACGGCACCAATTTGATCAAAGTAGGGCCCATAATTAAAAATTGTCCTGAATAATCTTAAGGAGAAAATTATCAATTTTGTAAATTGCAACGACATGAAACGCTCTTTCATGATTTTCCTGTTGGTTTGTTTATTTCTTTTGCAAATAAATACCATAACTGCTTTTGAGTGGGAATCCTGTGGATTGGATAGTGAATATATCAATACCATTTTAATTGATCCCAGGGACAATGGAATTATATTTACAGGCAGTGGCAGTAATTTTAGTGAAGGTACTTACGGGAAACTTCTGAGGAGCAAAGATGGAGGCACCACGTGGGATACATTATTAACGCACGTTGATCCTTTGGATGTTGTGATGCATCCTGATAGTTCTAATATCTTATATGTTGCATTAGCAACAGCCAATTTTACTGAACCTGGCATTGTCAAATCAATAGATGGAGGTGCAACCTGGTTTAAATCGGATTCCGGGATAACGCTGGATGGGAAGAAAATTGTGAATGTAATTGCAATCAATAAGAAATATCCAGACACACTATATGCTGCCACAGGTGGTATTTTCGGGGGTTCTTTTTATATGAGTTATAACGGAGGGGCAAGCTGGACTGATATTGCAGATCTGGATAATATTGGACTTGATATTGGTCGATTTCAAGGCGGTATCAATAAAATTGTGATTGATCCTGAAAGTACTAATGTTGTCTATTTAGGCACCCATTGGTATGGGGATGTATTAAAATCAAAGGATTTTGGACGCAGTTGGCAGTTTACTGGCTTGACAGAACAAACATCTATTTGGAATTTACTGATCAATCCAATGAATCATAAAACGATTTATGCATCTTCCATCGATGGATTTTTTAAAACAAAAGATGGTGGTATCAATTGGATTGATATAAATAATGAGTTAGAAAAACCGTTTAGAGTATTAGATATGACATTTAATCCAATGAATGACTCTGAGCTTTACCTCTCATCTTGGCAATATGACCGTGCTATTGGGGGAATTTTTAAAAGTATGGATGATGGAGAGACCTGGAAGCATTTAGACTCTACCTTTGCTCAAGACAAGATGCGTGCAATGGCTATTACCCCTGATGGCACGCATTTATTATTAGGCGGTTCAGGTTTTTACAAAACATCCCTTATTACCGGTATTAAAGCTAATAGATCGAAAACAGCCAACTCATTTAAACTATTTCAAAATTATCCCAATCCATTCAATCATATCACTACTATATCTTACGAATTACTATCTGTTGGAGATGTAAAAGTAAAGATATATAACTTAAGAGGAGAGAAAATCAAAACTTTGGTTGATAGACATCAAGTGAAAGGCAGCTATAAAATTAAATGGGACGCCAGAGATGGTAGGGATGTAAATATAGTAAGTGGTGTCTACATATTGAAATTTTCTGTAGACGCTTATACTCGAACCTTAAAACTTATGTATTTAAAATAAACCATGACCTTTCAATTTATAATATCTAAGTATATCAGAAGCCCCCCTTGAACGTTTGATTCAATACAATATTCACTTATTTTAATCCACCAACATCATACTAAACCAAGGAAAGGGGAAGAAGATGCGCAATAAAATGCTTCAATATAAAGATCTCTCTTTAATAACCTGTATTTTAGTTATTTTTTTCGTATTTCAGACATCAAATGCACAAGAAATGTATAGAAATGACATAAAGACAGGACGATGGAAAGGGGAAAATATTGAATACTGGGAAGGACAAATGCTCGTAAAAATTAAACGGGGTGTATCAAATAAAGCCTTGATAAATGATTTGTCTAAATATGAGGTGGAACTTAAAAAGGATTTTAATAAACTTCGTTGGGGCCTGCTGGAAGTTCCTTCCAATGTGGATATTTTTCAGAAGATAGAACAGTTGAAAAAGCATCCCCTGATTGAGTCTATCAGTCCAAATGCTGTTTATCGAGCTTACGCATATCCGAATGATCCTGAATATGGCGCTGGAAAACAGTGGTCATTATATAATTATGGACAAAACCCTCCTTCCGGAATAGATGATGCCGACGTTGATATGCCCGAAGCGTGGGGAGTTACCAAAGGCAGCAGTCAAGTCATTGTAGCAATTCTGGATTCAGGTATTCCCATGCAAAATGAATCTCTCTCCCACCCGGAATTAAATAGTCCCTACAAAATAACTATCGGTCCTGATTATATTTATGGGAGAACACCATTCGGAGAAGACGATCAAACAGTTAAGGATTGGTATGGGCACGGAACCCATGTTGCAGGAATTATTGGTGCTAAATCAAATAACAGTGAAGGTATTGCTGGAATTACATGGAACTGCAAATTGCTTATTATTCAAGTATTCGATCAATTTGGATTTGGAGACCCCTTAGCATTCCAGGATGGTGTTGTGTATGCGGTAGATTATTCGATCAATAACAATAAACCCGTAGTAATAAATTATAGTGGTGGTGGTCCTGATCATCAAGCTGTGGAAGATGCCGTAGCTTATGCTGAGGCATATTGTACAATAGTCGCAGCTTCCGGCAATAGTTCTATTCCGCAGAATAATATACTTTATCCAGCAGCTCATGCTTCAAATTATTACAATGTAATTAGCGTTGGCGCCACACAATATGATGATGTACGAGCCCATTATTCAAATTATGGGCCAGAGCTTTTGATTGTTGCTCCAGGTGGAGCAGACGATAATCATGATTATCCGACAGAATCAGGTGATATATATTCAACGATGCCAGACTATGAAGTATATCTTAATAGGTCTCCGCATTATATTTCTCCAGACTATGGATATATGGCCGGAACTTCAATGGCTACGCCTCATGTATCGGCTACCGCTGCCATGATTTTGTCTCTGAATGATGATTTGTATCCGGATGAGGTTGTTAATATTTTAATGGAAACCGCCGAACAAGTTCCGGGAATGGGAGGACAATATTGGACCTCCGAATACGGATATGGTCGATTAAATTGCAATAGAGCTGTTTTATACACAAAATATGATATTGAAAACATCGAAGACGATGAAATTTCAGGGATCATCAGCGAAAACACTTTGTTACACGGCGAAGTGAGCATAACAAATAATTTAACTGTTAATGCGGGCATCAATTTGGTCGTCGAAGATGAGGCGGTAATCAATGTTAATACCGGCAAAGCGATTACTGTTCATGGCTCTATTATCGCCAAAGATGTTACATTTCAGGGGAATGGCGGAGCTGACTGGTATGGTATCGATGTGGATGGGGCTACTTACTCTTATATTAAAAATTCAACCATCAAAGATTGTGATTATGGCGTGATTATCGGCGGTAGTTCTACCCTTAGCCTGTATGGAAACGACATTCAGGCGGATGAAGTTGGGGTAACGGTGATTGAAGATGCTAATCCGAATATCAGTAATTGCTACATCCGGGCGAACGGACTGGCCGATCTGTTGTGCAGCGGCAGCTCTGATGGCTTGATTGCCAGTAATTCTTTGTGTGGGATTTCCAATTCTGGCCATAGAAATATTGGTAGCGCTTCCCCGCTTTTTAACTATTATGGCCAGGCCAGAAACCTGATTGACGGAAGAGATTTTGCCGTGAGTGTCTATGTACTGGGAGGATACCCAACCTATGATAATGGAAAAAATTTAATCGAGAATTCCTATGGCGGCCATTTTAATAACAGTTCCGGACATTCCCTCAATGCGCGTTACAATTACTGGGATGGTACTACGGTACGCATTACTGGCCCTGTGGTATGGCAACCCGCTTTATCCTCTCCACCTAATCCTGTAGGACCCAATTGGTCCCTCTCCAAAGATTATATCGATGATTTACACTTGGCCTGGCAAACTTATTATGAAGGCGATTATATTAAAGCCAAACAAATGTCTGAGGATGTATTATCAGCCAATATGGCAATGGACTGTGCGGGTGAAGCCTTATTTCTCAGTATGAAATGTTCCTATCGATTGGGTCAATTAGGGAATGAACAAAACCGGCTCGCTGGCTTCAACCAGGACAAGCGTATACATCAAACCGCTAAATACGAAGCCATCCGCTGGCAGATGAAACATGAGATTGCTGGCAAACGGATTCAGAAAGCCCGTGATTTTGCACTATCCATTCCAAACACTTCTTTTTATGGACGAGAGCTCCTATTGGATTTGGCCATTGGGCTACTGGATAAGTGGGGTGAATTGGAGGAAGCCACTAAAATTCTGGATATGATGGTGACCAGGTATCCTGATAAGGAGACCCTTCAGATTCGGGATGATGTCTTGTCTTTCTATAAAACGTATCTTTCAATTCGCAAGGAAACAAACCCAGAGGGCGTTTCCTTTGAGGAGAACCTTACCAATTCCCTGCAAGGCTATCCCAATCCTTTCAATATGAATTGTGCCATTGTCTATCAACTAGAAAAGACAGATTGGGTGCGCGTATCGATTTATGACATTCTGGGCCGCGAGGTGAAGACCTTAATAAATAATAGAAAAAAGAAAGGCATTCATCAGGTCACTTGGAATGGAACCGACAAACAAGGCCGGACTGTGTCCAATGGGGTCTATTTATGTCGTTTGGATGCGGGTGGTCAGCAACAGACACTAAAATTACTACTGGTGAAATGAAACCAGAAAAAGGAGGTAATGAAACATGAAAAAAATAATTTTATGGGTGCTTATGATTCTTTGTTTATTGGCAACAAGCATTCAGGCCCAGCTCCCAAAAGCATCAGACTACTTCCCGCTACAGGTTGGAAATATATGGGAATATGATCATCCCTACCAGGAGCAATTCCAACTATTAGAGGTCGTTCGTGACACACTACTTGCAGACTCTGTTGTAGTGTATAGAGTCGATCGTAAATCAAAGTTTAGGGATGATCCATGGGTCACTGGTGCTCCATATTATTATCATTATAATGAAGATTCTACTATAATTTACAGAGATGCTATTGAATTCCCCCAAGAACCTTATGCGAGGCTACCTATTATCGACACAGGACATGGACTTGGGCATACCTGGCAATACCTTGTGGGTGACTGTTTCTGCACTTTTTCCGTGACGGATACAGGAGCTGCCCAGTTCTTTAACCAATCCATGCAATGGTTGGACGTCGATATTATCAATCCAGATTATGATTCGTTGGTAATTAGCACGGAACTATACCGATTTATAGCCGACATTGGGCCATTTAATGAAGGTCTTGACACACTTATTTATGCAAAAATCAATAATAATGAATATGGTACGCCAACAGGTATTCACAGTGGGTACATTGACAACCCGGCTGTTCCAAATGATCTCAGTTTACAAGTCTACCCCAATCCAGTTACCAGCAATTGTATGATAACATTGAACAGTAATTTACGACAAGTGATTGACTTGAAAGTAATTGACGTACTGGGACGAACAGTCCGACTCTTTCATATTCAATCACACTTTGCAACTCCCCTACAAATACATTGGGATGGCAATGACACCAACGGCAATGCTTTGCCTAATGGTATCTATTTTATTACGGCGAGAACAGGGGGGATAATTAAAAGCCAAAAAATTATTTATCTCAGATAGTTAGGAGGAAATCATGAGGTATTCATTCATATTAATAACTATTTGTATTATTTCATTCGTATGTAATACACAGATATTTGCCCAATTAGAAGATCAAATGGTGTGCGGGCACCTTGACGATGACAGCACGATGCTAAGCAAAGCGTCAATAACTCATGGAATTTCATCTATTAATCCTAATCCTACTGGCAAAAACTTTAAGGTCTCTGTACTCTATTTTAAGGCGGCTGATGATAATTTTGATGCATTAGATACAAGCATATATTCGGATGAGACACATTGTCGTGTTATGCAATGGGCGCCGGATTCGACTAAATCAAATTGGATGGGGGAGCTGCTCATTACAACTCTGTACAATGCCGCAACTGTAGCCACTGATACAGCAGCGAAACCTAATAGTATAACCACGTATTTTTATCGAATGTCAAATGGGAACCTTTGGATTTATGGTGATGAAATAGTTTATTCTGGTCCATCTATTAACATTTTTAAAGTAAGGGGGCTATGATGAATTCAAAATTGTTAATGCAAAAAATTAAGAAATCAAGGTATCGCATGAAAATAATTCAAGCTGCTTGCCAGCTTTTCCTGTTTTTTGTTGCATCTCTCGGTGCCCAAGAATGGAGCGAGCCGGTCAAATTACCAGAGCCAATAAACCTTGTGGGTACCGAAAGTAACTACCCATTTATTACACGAGACGGCTCTCGTCTTTATTTCTGCAGCGATAGAAGTTCAGGAGGGACTGAAGATATTTATTATTCCGATAAAATTGGAAATATGTGGGGAAAAGTTGTGCGCTTAAATAGCAATATTAATACTCGATCGGCGGAAATATCTCCATCCGTTACAGCTGACGGTCAAACACTCTATTTTTGTAGATATACAACGTCTGGTAAATGGGATATCTATTACAGCGTATGGTGTGATAGTACATGGAGTAAACCTGTAAATATTGGTGCACCCATTAATACTCCAGCAGGGATGGGCGTACCGGCAAACGAACAAACAGCTTGTATATCTGCCGGTGGTGACACCTTGGTCTTTACCGGACCACATTACTGGGAAACCATGTATCCGCCAGATTTGATGTATTCGATAAAAACCGATACAGGGTGGACTTGTCCACAACTATTTTTTACCGAATATGACGGCAATAAAAGCCGAGAATATGAGCCTTGGTTATCTGCCAATGGGAAAATTCTATTTTTTTAAGCTGCTTATCACGTAGATTGGGAACGGGATATTTTTTATTCTTTTTGGAATGAGGAGCATTGGATGTTGCCTAAAAATATTGGCTCACCAGTGAATACCGAGCAGGCGGAAATGAATCCATGTCTCTCGCCGGACGGTAATACGCTCTATTTTTCTCGGATATATAATACTGGCGAGCATAGAGAAGGTAACAATATCTGGATTTCTTATAGATTAACTGATAGGGTAGACCAAAACGCAATACAATCTCTTGAAGCATCCATATTCAGTGCTTACCCTAATCCGTTCAATTCCTCAGTAAACATAATATTTAACAAGGAGAATTACGGTATAGTTGAACTTCAAATCTATAACCTACTGGGAAAGGAGGTGAAAACATTTCAGACTAATTATGCACAGACTGGATCTGATACTGTAATGTGGGACGGAACGGATCAAAACAATCAACCGGTTCCCTCCGGTGTTTATCTGTGTCGAATAAGCGCCATTGGTGGGCGATCGAAAACTTTGAAACTTTTACTTTTAAAGTAAAGGAGATTTATCATGAAGTCAAAGTTTTTCAACCTCGTTCCGCCAGTCCCCTGGCAGAACGCCCTCCGTGACGCTCCAGCGTGCCACCCTGCCACAGCGCTCGAGCCCTGCTGGTTTCTCTCGTTCAGGGTACCTTGCCTGCAGCGCCCCCTTCAAGGTTTTGCCCCAAATCATCATTGATCATTGCTCATTGCTCATTGAAACATGATTCCGGCATAAAAACCAGAAAAATATCCTACTTTACATTTTACCCTTGACTTTATCATTTATTCTTTATAAAATTTTTCGGGTTTTGAGAGGTGACCACGTTCCAATCATTCTACGAATCGGCACAGGTCTGTGATAAGATGTGCCATTCAAGGAAAAGCGAACGTGCGAGGAAAAAATATACCTCCTATAGAAGTGTCCTCCAGTTTATCTACCTCCGGGGCGGAAGCGGGTTTCCTCGATAATTTAATCATTCATTCTTTAAATTTTTGTCCTGTAGGGGGACAAGATGGTTCTGTTTAAAATAGATATTCTTTACCGTGCCTGTTACACGTCTGTGTGTATATTATATCACTGCACGTGGCGCAAGCCGCTCAGATCGCTTCACGTTAACCAGCCCGACCCGCGGGCGCGGTGGCCGGATGATTATATTTCATGGAATCTAACCAAACATATAGGAGAAAAACTATGACTCGTACACTCATTACTTTGTGTTGCCTTTTTATGG
>CAZSMC010000126.1:0-7956 GCA_964607755.1 uncultured Cytophagia bacterium
TTCGCAATATACTCTTTGGTGGAAAACGGGCGCTCTGCTTTGGGGACCAGTTCAACATCGATCTGCCCTTCATTGGCGATTTCATAGGTAACGAGTCCCCAAACCTTTCCACCGGACAGTACAAAATACTTGTCCACATAGGGATCGTCTTGAACTATCTTTTCCAGACCTGCCATCAGGCTGTCGGTTCGGGCTACGGAGGTGCCGGTCGGCAAAATCGCCTTTATCATGACCCGGCCGTCGTCCATTTTGGGCAGGAATTCGCTGCCGATCTTGCCAAAGTAAAAGACAGCGACAACCAGCAACGCGATAAAAACCGCTGCGACAATCCAGCGGAACATCAGAAGAACATTAAGTAATCGGCGATAGAAGCGGTCGATCACTTCGATGAAACGGTCGGCAAGGCTGCGATGTTCGCGGGGATGCCCCTTGGCGGTGACCAGATAGTGGGTCAACATGGGCGTTACTGTAAGCGCTACCAGTAACGATACAATCACGATCCCGGCAATTGAAAGAATCAATTCTTTAAACAACAGTGATGTCAGACCCGGAATGAGCAGAAACGGCAGGAACAGCGCCAAAAAAGTCAATGTGGAAGCCAACACGGCGAGAGCAACTTCATCGGTTGCAGCCTCAGCTATGGTATTGAACCGCCTTCCTTTTTCAAGATGCATCCGGGTGATATTTTCGATCACCACGATGGAGTTGTCCAGCACCACGCCCATGGCAACCACCAATCCGCCCAGGGAAAATATGTTGATGGAAAAATTACCCAGCTTCATCAGGAAAAAATTAAACAGAATAGTAACAGGCAGGGCGATGAGCATCACCAGCACCTGGCGCCAGTGTCCCAGAAAAACAAAGATGACCAGTATGACCAGCAGCACCGCAATAATGGCCGAATCCCGAACGCCGGAAATAGCCTCTTTAATATAGTTCGCCTGATTTTCAACTGTATTGAAACGAATATCCGGCGGGACCGTGTTTTTTAGCTGCCGGGTTAACACATTAACGGCTTCGGCGACATCCACCGTGTTGGCGTCAGCCTGCTTGAGAATGTTTAATTTAATGGCGGGTTTTCCGTTAAACCGGGTAACGACGCGCTCGTCCTCATGACCATCTTTCACGGTGGCCAGGTCTTTTAAACGCACCATCGAACCATTGTTATTGACAATAACCACATTGCGCACATCGTCCATACCATGAAATTCTGCTGTGGTGCGCACAATGAATTCACGGCTGCCTTCGGTCACTCGTCCTGCCAGGCGTTCAATATTTTCCTCCCGCAGCCGACGGATAATCTGATTCAGGGTTAAATCATAGGCAGTGAGCCTTTCAGGGTCCAAAAGCACCCGGATTTCCCGTTCCAATCCGCCCACAATTTCGGTGCCGGCCACGCCCTTGACGGCAAGAAA
This sequence comes from uncultured Cytophagia bacterium, assembly GCA_964607755.1. Taxonomy (GTDB): domain Bacteria; phylum Zhuqueibacterota; class Zhuqueibacteria; order Residuimicrobiales; family Krinioviventaceae; genus CAZSMC01. The sequence goes on from CAZSMC010000126.1 coordinate 1,416, forward strand.
CTGATCTTGCAGCACGTTCTCCGTCCAGGTGCGCAGTTTCACCATATCCCTGCCTTCTGACTGTACGATGAGCTGCACCACCGGCAACTGCGACGGATCAGCCTTGAACATGATGGGCGGGTCCACATCCGGCGGCAGCTTGCGGGTTGCCAGCCCCATTTTCGCCACCACATCCTGATAGGCCACATCCACATCCGTGCCGTATTCAAAATTAATCAGCAGGGTGTACATACCCTCAATGCTGGATGATTCCAGATAGTCGAGATCATCCACGGTGCTCAAAGTTCGTTCCAGCGGATCGGCAATATTGTCGTTAATTTCCTCAGGAGTGGCGCCGCGCCAGTAGACATAGACCTTGATCATAGGATAAGTGATTTCCGGCAAAAAGTCGGTGGGCATGCGGGAATAGCCAAAATAACCGAGCAGTAACGCCGTGGCAATCAATACGATGGTTGCTACCGGGCGCTTGATGGCGATGGATGTAAGTTTCATTTAATACTCCATTTTTAACAGCCACAGAGACACCGAGTGCACAGAGATTTTTTTAATTATTTCTCTGTGCCTCTGTGGCTATTTATTCACCTGAATTTTCACAACCGTCCCTGTTTTCAACTGCTGTTGTCCCTCAATTACAATTTTATCTCCCGGAACTACACCGGAAAGGATTTCAAGCCAGCCGTCGGTTTGCAATCCGGTTTGCAGAATCTTTTCTTCGGCTTTGCCGTTACGGACAATAAAGCAGGTTTTATGCTGCGGTCGCTCGATCACCGCCTGCACCGGTATGGCCAGGGCATTTTCCATCGTTCGCGTAACAAACAACACCCGCACAAACATCCCTGCCCGCAGATTCGAACACGGGTTTTTCAGCTTGATTTCCACCATGCCATTGCGGGTTTGGCTGTTCACCTGGGGATAGATGCGCTGGATGATTCCGTGGAATCGTTTTTCCGGGCAGGCATCCGCCAGTATTTCTGCCGTCTGTCCTGTCTTTAATTTTCGGATATTCAGCTCCGATACCGGCACATCCGCCAGAAGCCTGGCGCTGCTCTGAATCTCGAATAATTTGGTTTTTGCCGGCACCATGTCGCCCAGATCCACCCGGCGCCGGGAAACCACGCCTGCGATGGGTGACATAACCGGAATTTCTTTGTATTGCTGAAGAGCAAATTGATAGTCCTCTTGCGCTTGTTCCAGTTGTTTTTTCAATTCTGAATTATTGGGATTTTTTGTCAGCGCCTCCTGCTTTGCCTGAACCAGCAGCCGCGCCGAGTTGATGATATCCTCCCGCACCAGCGAGCTGAGCATGGCGACCACCTGGTTGCGCTGCACCTGATCACCTTCCCGAACCAGGAGTTTGGAAATTTTTCCCTCTGCGGTCGCCAGGATATTGGCGACGTTTTCGGCACGCAGCGTGCCCGGCAACTGCAATTTTTCGGTCAGTTTCCGGGTTTGAACCGGCTGAACTTTTACCAGCTTTGCATCGGATTTTTTAACTTCCGCAGGATTTTCCTGTTTCGAGCCGCAGCCATTGTTCAGCAGCAATGACAGAAATAAAATAAACACTATTGAAATTCGTTTCATATTTACCTCTTAATATTTCCAATTTCCTGATTGAAACCTGGGGTGTGAAACTACACCTGTGCAGGTTTGACAGGGTTCAAGGCTCGTTTTTAAACATGTGTGTCGAGATATAGCAGCGCCGTCAAAATCGTGACTTTGCCGGGTGTTGCCACGCCACCAAAGCTTAGAAATACCCCGCTTGCTGTTTTCAGGGCTTTTCTGTTTTTTGCTCTGTCCCGAATCGATGAGAGCAAAAAAACAAATCGACGCGAAACTATAAATAAAAATCACGGTGTTACTCATAAATGGATTCCTTTATAAAATTCCCATCACTGCCAGCAATCGGGCGCGGGCGATGTTGTAATCCAAAATCGCCTGATTCAGAGTCAACCGGCTGTCGAGCAGCGTCCTCTGAATATCGAGCAGATCGGTGTTTGAGCGCCTGCCGGCGTGGTATTCAATCAACGCCAGCCGGTAACTTTGCCGCGCCTGTTCCAGCGCTTTTTGCTGAATAGCGATCTGTTGTTCTCTTTCCTGCAATCGACTGTAGCTGTTTTTTACCTGCGTTGCCAGATTTTTTCTAAAAAATTCCCGCTGCCACATAATTTGTTCAGCACCGGCGCGGGCTTTATCGATTTTGGCGCCAATCGTGTTGCCGGCATAAAGCGGCATCTTGATATTCAACCCCCAGAAATAACGTTTGTTTTTATCAAATGAAAAAGATTCCGGACCAAATTCATAACCATAATACGCCTGCGCCGACACTTGCGGCAAGCGAGCAGCCCGCTCTGCTTTTACATTCTGTTCTGCCCGGTGCAGATCGTACTCGAGTTGTTTCCAAACCGGATTGTGCTCGAGGGTAGTTGTCAGCAAATTGTCAGGATTTTCATCGAAAATCATTACCTGCAGAGAATCCTGTGGCACCAGGATTTGTGGTGATTGTCTCCCTAATAGTAAACTGATTTGGTGCGATACAGTCTGGTAATCATTTTCTGTTTTAAGCACCTTGCCCTCGTTTTCGGCAATAGCAACGCCAATGCGTTCCAGTTCCAGTTGCGACATGCGTCCGGCTTCCACTAACAGGCGGGTGTAACGCTGCTGGACTTTTAGTTGTTTTCGATTTTCTAGCAGAATCTGCCTTTGACTGATCAGAGACTGCAATTGAAAATAATCGACGGTTACCGCCAGTTTAAGATTCAATTGTTCAGACAAAAATGCCTGTTCCAGCGCTTCAACCTCCGCCTCTGCCGCCTGTTTGGCATGCTTTAATTTTCCGCCAGTATAGATGGGTTGACTGATAGAAAGGCTGGGGAATAAATCATGTTGAATATTACCCAGCACCTGTTTTCTGAAACCGGGCACAATATCCAGATAACCATAACTGAAATTGGCATCGATCTTTGGAAGCATTTCTCCCTCTGCCTGTTGCAGCGATGCCAGACCGGCTTTAGTACGAGCCGCAGTTTTTTTCAACAGCTCATTATTGGAAAGCGCCTCTTGCAAAGCATCATTCAAAGAAATAGCGACAGTATCCGTTGGCATCCGCTGCGCCAGAAGCATAGCCGGTATAAATATAGCAAATAAAAAGATGACGATTTTTCGTTTCATATGATATCCATTGATTGATTTGATAATTAAAAAGCCAGAGACAGGGAAATGTTATCACCTTTCCTCTTTGTTCTCTGTATTTCAACGTTATAAATGAGCAGTAATTAAAATCGGTTATTTATTAGACGGTCTTGACTTTTGAATACAACTTGTAAATAAAGCGCAATCGAAACCAGTACCAGCATTACATTTTCAATGAGTTTTTTAATCCCGATGCGCGTGCCCTCATTGCCGGTGGAAAAACAGCCGCAGCTGATATCCAGACCCTGCGCCAGCGCCGAACTAACAGCAAAGAGAAAAACCAGATTCAACACCACTAATATGAGCAGGGCTCCATGCAGCCATCTGCCAAAAATCAACAAAAGCCCGCAAAATAGTTCCAGCCAGGGCAGGATTGCCGCGGTCAGGGTGACCAAAAAATAAGGCACCAGGCGATAGTTATCGACTTGTTCAGCGAATGCGGCCGGGTTCATAATCTTTATAAAACCGGAATAAATAAAGAGCAGCGCCACAATCCAGCGTAATGCCAATACGACCCATTTCATCGTTTCACTTTTCAAAATCGCCCGCCTCCTTTCCTTTCACGACCGGATATCGTTTTTTCCAATCGTTCAACCCGTCCTGATACACGGCAACCCGGTTAAATTCACGCAGCATCAGCTCGTACGCCAACAGCTCGCCCAGGTCACAGGGAGGGCCGTCGCAGTAGCAGACAAGCCATTTATCTTTGGGCAGCGCCGTGATCTGGTTTTCATACTCGTAAACAAACTCCACCGGCAAATGTCTTGCTCCGGGAAGATGTCCGGCTGTATATTCAGCCCGGGTTCTCGCATCCAGCAGCACGGCTTGCCCCCGGGAGACAAGCTGCCGCACTTGTTTTGTACTGACAACAATCAGCTCGCCGCTTTGGTTCGGCGCCATGGTCAAAGAATCACTTTGCCCGGCGATATTGTCCGATGGTAGGTCTTCTGTCAGCAGCGAATCAGGTGCATATTCCAATGACGGTCGAGTAAAAGAAAATTGCACTTTTCGAGGGTGAAACGCATTAACTGCCAGCCCGATGACCGCGGCAATAGCAGTTATTGCGATACCTTGTCGGAGTGCGCTTTTCGGAATCCATTTCATGCAACACCTTTTCCTGTTATTAACATAACACATTTGCTTGTTTGACAATGGACAGGAGGACAGAGGATTTTAGCAGGTAAAATTCAAATCTTCTTTTTTCGTCAACCTGTTCTGAACAATAAAGACTCTTGCAAAGGTATCAGACCTTGCAAACGAGAATTCTGATTATCCTGTTCATCCTGTCGTCTTACAATCATAGCGCAATACCGTAAGCCAGATTGATGGCTGACACGAGATTTTTGAGAATAGTTTCTGCCGCAGCCCGGTCATTATTCACCACATTGATTGCCAGCTCATCTAATTGAGTCGAAAGCTTTTTCAGGGCAGCCTGGTATTTTTTACACTGTTTTTCATTATCGGGAGCGGGACAGGGCGCTAACAAAACATTGTTCCGCAGATTTAACAGATCACCTGTCATACCTTTAATCGCTGGCAACCCGGAATCATGCTCTTTATTGATCATCTGTTTCGCCATCTTGCGAAGATGAAAAAGCCGGTCCGCCGCGTAGACAAGGTTGTTTTCCTCATGCATTTTTACAAACAAGGCGCAGGTCGTCCCGCAGACTTTAAGGGCTTTTTGATATTTTCCATCCGCAAGATGGTTTTCCATATTCTGCATGCCCTGATGAATCGCATCCAATCGGGAACCAAATTTTTCGTCCTGTTGATATTCCGCTGGCGGCTGGCTCTGAAATTTCCGCTGAACTTGTTCCCACAGCGCTATGGATTGGCGGATATGCTCTATCCCTTGCGTCTGTTTTTGGGCATCGGTTTGTTTTATCAATTCCTGCACCAGGGCGCAGTATTTCCGCATTTCCTGCCGGCTTTGGAGCACGGCTTTATCGAAAGCCTTCAAATCACCTGACGGAAGAGACTGGGCGAATACGCAAACAACGAACAGCGCGAAAAAGAGAACAGCCGCGTTCACGTGGGTTTGCATTTTAGAGATTGTCATAACATATCCTTTCTTGATTTAGTCTGCATTTAATCCTGCCGGAAAGACGAAGAATAAACCCAGCGTAAATTCAACAGGACGCGGTCTTTAACTTTTGATACAGACCGCCTATCCTGCCCCTGAAGACTTTCCGTAAAGACTCTTCGTCTTTTTTCAGGGGATAGGACGGGATCAGGTCGAGCGCTTCTTCTTCGGATAATCCGGACGTAAACAGGGTATCCGTCGCACCGTGCAGCATTCCGGACAGCGCCTTTTTTGCCTCTGACTCCTCCAGACCAAATTCTGTGGACAGCCGCATGAGCTCCAGCCACTGGAACCAGAAATAGGTCGGACCCATGCCGGTTAGGATGGCATACGCCTCCAGTTGCTCCTCCGGCACTTCCGGCGCCTTGCCCCACTGCCCAAAGAGCCCTTGCAAGATAGCCCGCTCTTCCTCACCAAGTTCTGAAGAAAAACATATCGGATTGTATCCCATTCCGATAATGGACGGTGCATTGGGAATCATACGGACGATACGGTCAAAACCGCCCAGCAATTCCGACAGGCGCTGAATACGAACCGTGGGCAGAAAGGAAATGAGCATAGCCTCCGCTTTCAGTGTTCCTTTTATTTCCTGCCTCACCGTTTCCAACACCGGGGGATGCACCGCCAGAAAAACCACATCGGCGGCTGCCGCTGTCCGGTTTTCGCTCACCGCCTGAATACGCTGCGGGGCTATGCCGGTCACTTTTTTCAGTGCGTTTTCATCCGGGTCGCTGATCAATACTTTTTGCGGCAGGGCAGATTGGCGCTGCAAACCATTTAAAAGCAGATAACTCACCCTGCCGCTGCCGATGAATCCAAAAGTATTTTTGTGCATTTTTTGATACCTCTATTTTTCAATCATTTGATCTCAAAATAAGTCGGTCCCGGCAACTTTTGTCGCCGGGACCGCATTTTTCATGCCTGAGCTGCGGGTTTCTGCTTTGTGAGTGCTTGCCAAATCGCTAAAACCGCGATCACAATGCCCACAATAATCAAGTTTACCGGCGCCATCAGCGATGTCACAATTCCGGAAAGAATCATCCACAATCCCAGAATACCAACAACGATACCCTGCCACTGTTTGTAAGTCCAGAAGCCCAGCACAGCGACCACAATGCCAACGATGATGTAATTCACGTTGACACCCAGGCTGGTAATTATACCCGAAAGGATAAACCACAAGCCCAGAATGAAATTAATCCACGCTTTCCACATAAGCCTTTCCTCCTTTGTTTTGGGTTTTGTTTATCTTCCATCCCCTGCCAGGGA
>CAZSMC010000127.1:0-7926 GCA_964607755.1 uncultured Cytophagia bacterium
TAAGCCTTTCCTCCTTTGTTTTGGGTTTTGTTTATCTTCCATCCCCTGCCAGGGATGGTTCATTCATCTTCATCCGCAATATTTTATTTGCCAAGGGAGACGATATTCACCTCCATAAGCTTCAGATCATATTTTATATTCAGAAACCACCACCAGATTGTTCCTCTCAATCAATTCGCGCAATTCCTTAATAAACTCCAACACGTTCTTCTGCCGGGTGGAGACCACATCGAATTCCATGAAAGAGGGGGTTTTCACCCGCGCCCCCTGCACCGTAGGCACGGTCAGTTTTAGGTTGACCACATCGAAGGGCTTGCCATCCAGCAGATTCCACAATTGCACCAGGAATTGCTTTTCGCCGAATTCCCCGGCAATTTGCAGACGCATCCGGCTGGTGGTTTCGTTCAGCTCTTGCTCCACCGCTGTTCGGGCTTTGATGAGCTCTTCCTTTTTGAGTTTGGCTTTGGCTTTTTCTCGAACCACTTTTAGAATTTTATGTTCGCGTTCGATCTTCTGGATTAAATCTTTTCCCGGGAAAGTGATGGCTTCCACCGGACACACTGTTGCGCAGGTAGAGCACCCCACCATACAGTTGAATTTGCGTTCCACAGTCGCCTTTCTGGCGGCCTCATCAAAGCCAAAGACCTCCCGTCCGCAGGAAATGTAACATAATCCGCATCCGATACAGGTCTCTTCATTGATGGTGGGAGACCAGGGAATTTCCCGGCGCTGTATTCCGTGCCATTCGGTTTTACTTAAATCTTTTGGCATCATATCCTCCATTTCTAAAATTTCATAATTGTTTATGCAAACCCGGATGTAATTCTTTTCGTTTCAGATCGCCGGGACGAAGAATCTGAATGATACGATATTGCGGGCGGTAGCGCCGGTCCAATTTGCGAATGGCGATAATCGCAAGCAGAAGAAACAAAAACCCGCCGACGGTCATGGTCAGTTCAGAAGAGAGCGCCAGCCACTCTGCCACCAGCGCCCCAATGCCCAGTCCCAGGAAAAACAGGAAAAGCGCCGTTCCATAAATCCAAAATACCGCCTGGGTGAGCTGCCGGGCAGGCAATGCCAGCTTCACCCAATCGCCTGCAGCGGCATGAACCACATTTTCTGCCTCCACCTCCAAGGTCTCCGGCGTGGTGACGCCAAAATACATGGCGTTGTAGGGGCAGCCCGGATCGGCGCCGGAACAGGTTAAGGCATGATCCACCCGCACCACCGTCTGATTGCCCTGCACGCGAATGACTCTTCCGGTTTTGACGTTTTCTTCCTGCATGATCTATCTTCAACTTCCGCGCTTAAATTTATGAGCGCCGTGAGCAGCAACTGCCGCCACTGGGAACAATATCCCCGGTTTTATGAATTAACACCATTCCGCCAAATAGCTGTCCCACATTGTCGCTGCCGCATTTGGGGCACTTTAAATCCAGACCATCTTCCTTCTGGCGGATGGAAGTGAAAATTTCAAATTTCTCTCCGCAATCCAGACATTTGAATTCATACGTGGGCATAACTTTCCTTTACCTATTTTATTTTTCCCATTTTTCGCAGGGTGCCAATGGGACACACATCGTAGAGCACCTGCTTGCCGGCGGCTTCACAGGTCTTCACCGCGGCCTCAGACCAGGAACCGGGCGGCATCCAGATCACCTCCGGGTCGTAAGCAAGGACCTGATCCAGCAGTTTCTCGGTGTTTTGTGGCGCCAACACCATCAAAACCACCTGGGGTTTTTCCGGCAGCGCATGGAGCCCCGGGTAGCAGGTGAGATCTTCGATGCTTTCATATTTAGGATTAATGGGGTAAACTGTATATCCGGCATCCGACATAGTGAACAGCAGCTCGTAGCTGTATTTCAGCATATCCCGGGTGGCGCCCAACAAGGCATAACTGGTTTTCATTTGCAGGATTTCTTTAGCTCTATTCATTTTCTCATCTCGTTACTTTACGCTTATTTAACACCCGTCAGGTGCTTTTTTCGATATTCTGCTGCCCAGGATGTCAGGGTATAATCCGGCATCTGTGGAAAACCGATATCGAATGGTATGGGGTAAGCGGCTACCTCGGCGGTTGCCTTCATCCCCTCCAATATTTCATCGTACAGGTGATAGGGAAATGCCACGGTGACCTCATCCTCCTGGGCCAGGGCGGTTTTGCGGTCGCCAAAGCAGGGCAGACCCAGGGCAATATCATCGCTGACATAAGCTTGCGCGATGCTGTCGGCACAGAGGCTCCATTCGCCCCCGGTGGAAAATTCCACCCGTCCGCCGCGTTTATACAGATAGCCCTGAATGACCCGCATCACCTGGGCGGTATTGCCGTACATGACCACAATATCCGGCTCAAAATTCAATTTTGACATCGGAGCGACCGCCACGGCTTTGAATTTGCCATAAGGCATTTTTGCCACTTTGGTGGTAAATTCTTTTGACGCTTCTAAATCCGCATGCAGCATCTTGGCAATCTCGCCATTTTTCATATTGTCCGGTTCGGGAATGAGTCCCATGGTTACACCACCAACAATGCACGCCATGTCCTCAGCCGTGAAATACATCGGCCGACCATAATATCTGACAATCGCCGTAATTTGGCAGGTATTCATGGGGTGTCTTGGCCGCATCGTACCCTGTGGCCGTTCATTGGTATTATCGTAAAATTTGACTCCAAAAGGATAGGTTTTCGGCCGCAACATGGCCGAAAGTTCGCAACACACTTCAGTTTTAAGCATGATCCAAAATCTCCTGTGTTTAAATTAGTCTTTAAAATCGTTCACCTTTTTCCATGCAGTTAAAAACTTAGCAAATGCCGGCATACCGGCGACCGGGTCCAATATTTTGATGCATTCTTTTTTGAAAGATTCAAGATAATCTTCCGGTTTTCTCGATGTGCTCATATCTCGTCTCTTTCTTTTTTTGAATGAACAACGTTATGAATTCCAGATCGTGACGTTGCCTTGCGGGCATCAAGTGGCGCATCAGATTTCCGACCACATCCACCCGGCAAGGATTTTCGTAGTGATTTTCACCGCCGCTCTCCACCACTGCCCGCACCGCGGCCAATCCTTTTTCGTTCAAATCAGCGATGGTAATCAATCCCCACGGTCTGCAGACCCGCTGCATCTCCGTTATGACCGCGCCACAATCTGGCATGTGATGCATGGAATCGAAGGAAAATACAGCGTCAAATTGATTGTCGGGAAAAGGCAATTGAGTGGCGTCGGCAAATTCAAAACGGATTCGCTCGAAGACGTCATGCCCTTCGTCGCGAGCACGTTCTTTGGCTTGTTGCAGGGCTTCCCGGTCGATATCTACCGTAGTTACCCGGAACCCGGCTTTTGCCAGCACAATCGCCATCCAGCCGGAGCCGGTGCCAATATCGAGCACATTTTTGCCGGGAAGTGGTCCGGCCAGTTGTAAACACTGTTCGCGGACAGCAACCGTGTCAAAACCGTATTCTTCCTTTAATATTTTCATGTTTTCACTAATCATAATTTTACTCCGCTACAGATTTCCGGAGCGCACAGAGTGTTTTTTTTCTGTGTTCTCCGTGCCTCTGTGGCGCTTAAATTTATCCTCTAACGCAACAGTCCCATCACGATCACATCCACCGCCTCTTGTTCCGACAGTCCGCGCGCCATCAAGGTTTCTACCTGGCGTTTGTCCACGCTGCCAATGGCGGCTTCGTGGGTCAGCTTGGCGGTTTCGTCCACCACCTGTAGCTTGGGTACCGCCGAAGCCAGCGCCTTTTTGCCCTGTACGATTTCCATGCAGTCGATATGTCCCCTTGAGTGGGCGCCTTTTCCAATGACCTCGCCCAGAACTTCTGCCCGCGCTTTTTCGGACAGCACAATACGGCTTTTGGCCAGACCCTTCGACTCGGCACCGTTCAGGTAAATGGATTCTTTAACTTGAATATCATCCTGGCGCTTGCCATAAATTTTGGCATACATTTCGGCTACGGCCTGTTCGCCCAGATAGGCTTCGTAGTCCAGATTAATCACGCCGGTGGCGCCTTTGATCAGGCGAAAGGTGCTGATGTATCGACCGCCGCGATCGACCTCGATTTTCATTTTCGGCAACACTTCCACCCCGCCTTTGGCGCCATGGTAGTGGGTTTCGCCGTATTCCATTTTGGCATTTTTGCCGATCTTGACCGTGCCTTCCATAATGTGCTGCACTTTTACCGCGTTGGGAAACGAGCAGTGCGCCAAAAAGGTGGCGCTGGCATTATCCTCGATAATAAACTCGGCGATAATGCGCTGCACCCCTTCCGCCGGAATCACGCCAAAGCACAGGTGCACCGGATTGTCAATAGTGGTATTTTCCTTTACCGTTATTTTTGCCTGCACGCCGTCCGGCAGCGATGTGCCCTCGATGTTCAAGCCAGGAATCTCATTTTTGCCCAGCAACTGATTGCCGCTGACCAGCATCAATCCATTTTGGTTGTTCTGCAAATCACCGGGATTACCGCCGCTGGCCTGGTAGGCTTTGGCAAGCAGTTCAAATTCACTGGTATAATCAACCATTATCGATCACCTCCTCCTGTGGTTTATTGACGTGCACACACGGTTGGCAATGGTTGCGAAAGAAGCGGGCGATCTCTTCCGGACTGCCGGTTTTCAGCAGTTGCCCGCCGCACAATACCGAGGTGCGATCTGCCATCTCTGCCACTTCTTCCTGATGAGTAATCAGTAAAATAGTTGAACCTTGTTGCACCAGGGTGCGAATGACTTGTTTGATAAAATCAATAGACAGGGCATCGATGCCGGAATCCGGTTCGTCTAAAATCGCCAGTTTCGGCTGCATGGCTAACACCGCCGCCAGCTCGATACGTTTGCGTTCGCCGCCACTGAGCGTTTCATCCACCTGGCGATCCAGATAGTTTTCCGGTTCCAGTCCCACTCTTTGCAGACATTCCTCGATTGGCAGACTGTTTTTATTGGCTCTTTTGCTTATTCCGAGATATTCGCGCACCGTCAGCCCTTCAAAGCGAGCCGGTTCCTGCCAGGCTAAGGTGATACCTGATTTCGCCCGCTCGCTGACGGATTTTTTGGTCATGTCCTTGCCGTTCCATACGATTTTACCAGAAGATAAGCGGTATTCCGCCAATCCCAGAATGGCGTAAGCCATGGTGGACTTGCCGGTGCCGTTGCGTCCCAACAGGCTATGAATTTCCCCCTGACGGAACGTCACATTTATCTCTTGGAGAATCGGATGACTGTTTTTCCGAAGCGTTAAATTTTTAATTTCCAGCATGGTCACTTCCTTTAAGGGTCTATGATCTGCCACAGCGGCTCAGAGATCACAGAGATTTTTATCATTTTAATTCACTGTATCCTCTGGGGCTCTGTGGCTCATTTTTTTGAAACGCAATGATACATCTTTAAATCATTTCATTTTAGTATCGTTAAGCATTTTTAAAAACATCTGTTTTGTTTGTTCACGATTTTTGATCCGGCAGTTTTCCAGAATGTCGGCAGCAAAAATTTGCCGATTTCCAACGATGATGCCCGGTGAACTTTTCAGGTTCCATTGCCGGGCTAATTCCTGCGCCTGTGGTTCTGTTTCCAGATGGAGCACCCGGAAGGGAATGTTTTCGTTTTCAAGGAAGCGGATCACGGCATCGCTTTTACGGCAACGCTGAGTACGCAAAATCAGCACTTTGGCTTCGTTCTGCATTCTGGAATGTTCGGTCATGGCTTTTCTCCGGATTTCTCTAAATTCTCAAGAATACATTTTTTCGCCAATTCCAGGGTAATGGTGAGTCCCTCACACATCAACTGTCCATCGATCACAATGGCCGGATAGACGGCAAGCGGATACTGTTGAATATCTTCCAGACGGGTCACTTTATCGATGGTGGCTTCCACTTGTAATTGATGGTCGGCTTTCAGGAAAATATCGCGAATGTCCTGAAAAACCGGGTTTTCTCCGGGGCCAATGATTTTAATTTTCATGTTTTCCACTTTAGCAAATTTTATAAGGAGCACATTTCTGAGCTCCATATTTTATTATTGAGAATACACTTCCCGCAGCTCCCGTAGCTTCTGCACCAGCTCTTTCTTATCCGGAAACGAAATGGCGTCGCTGGGGCAATCTCTCATACAGGCATCGCAGCCCACCACACAATTGTAAGGCGTTACCACTTTCATGGTCAGCTCGCCCTGTTCAAAGACGCTGTTGCTGCAGAAATCGAGACAATTGCCGCAGTTTGTGCACAATTCTTCATCAATGGTGGGATACCACGGTATCTCTTCCCGGGGGATTCCCATGTAAGAACCAGCCATTATTGCACCTCCTCTAACGCCTTTTTGATATCTTCAAATGCCTGATTGGTATTTTTAAATGAGATGGACACCGGTTTCCAGTTACTATTCATTTGAATACCGGCGCGTTCAAAACCATCACGCAGCAATTTCTTTTGCTTTTCTTCTTTGCAAGCCGGCGTAACATAATACACACCTTCTTTCAGCAAATCTTCCATCATCTGTTCGCCATCTTCTTCGCACAGCCGCGGGTGCAGCAGCATATAATCCTTGGGCAATTCCATACGGATCCGTTCGCTCAGTTCGCCGAAGTCGATGTCCTTCATGCTGGGACAGGCAAAACTGCATGTGCACATCAAAATTGCTTTTTTCATTGCGAGGCCTCCGTTTTATTTTGTTATAGTTTTTGAATAAAGATAGATTTTACTTCCTCATTTTTTAGCATTTTCTTCATAGATTTCATAAGATTTTTTGGCATCGTGGTAAACAGCTACCAACGCTTTCTTACATGTTTCTTTCTCGTCCGTTTTAATGTCCGGATTTAATAATCATGACAAACTCCTAAATAAAAGAAATGTTCATTTCAATATACGCTCCAGATCAGATATACACCTCCCAGGATCACCAGAATACCGCAGACTTTTTTCAGAATCACCGCGCCTTTGGAACGTTCATTCCAGTGCAGATATTTTTGTACCATGCTGGTAAAGGTACCTGCCAGTACAATAATCGAACAGTGTCCGATGGCATAGACAAGAATCAAAGAACCTGCAAATACCGGTTGTGATGAAGCTGTACTGAACACAATCCCCAGCATGGGCGCCATGTAGGCGAATGTACACGGGCCGAGGGCCACGCCGAAAACAAGGCCGATCACGAATGCCGCCAGACCGCCTTTCTTTTTCATCTTTGGCTGATTGGACATGCCCGGAAAGGGCAGATTGATGATTTCGAGCAGATGCAGTCCGATCACGAAAAATATCACAGCTACAATATAATTCCCGGTCTTTCCCACATCGCCCATAATGCGCCCCATCAGCCCCGTAACCAGTCCGATGACTGCGATGGTGATGAGTATGCCGACAGAAAAAAGTGTGGCCAGAATGAACGCGCGTTTCTTTGTGACAATGCCCTGGCCGTCGATAAATCCGACAATCAGGGGAATGCTGGCAAGATGACACGGGCTGAGCAGTATGCTCAAAATGCCCCATGTTAAGGATGCAGTCAGGGCGAGCCATGCCGCGCCGCTCAAACTTTGGGTCAACCAGACGAACAAATCTTGCATCATTTTACTCCCTGCTTTTTTAATACCTCGACCAGCTCTTCCTTGGGGAAAAATCCTTCATGCCGAAAATATTCATCGCCGTCTTTATCCAGAAAAATCTGAGTGGGAATCGCTCGTATACCGTATTTTTGGGCATAGGGTTGTCCCTCTTTTGTCCAGACATCGTGGAATACGACCTTGACTTGTCCCGCATATTCATTTTCAATCTCATCCATAATCGGCTGCATCATCCTGCAGGGGATGCATTTTACCGATCCCAGTTCAATAAAAGTGACCAATAGTGAATCTGATTTACTGTTCTTTTGCACCTGTGAGGAAGTATCTGAAACGGTTGTCTGTTTTTCTGTTTTTGCGGCGGATGTCTCTTCG
>CAZSMC010000128.1:0-7838 GCA_964607755.1 uncultured Cytophagia bacterium
GGCGCGCAAAACAGTGGTCGGCAGCCCGGCACAGGTGGTCAAAGATGTGCCGGAAGCGCAGTTGCTGGAAAATCAAGATTGGGATTGAGGTGCGTTTCAGTTATTGGTGGTTGTTAGCTTTCTTTTCTGAGTGTAGTGACCGCGGAATACGCGCAAAGGCGTTAAAACCGTTTAATAGTGTTACTATTGGATTATTCTTTTCTTACCGACCGAAACAGTAAGGTATTTTGATGGAGTGCAAAGAACTCTTAAAAATTATAAATAATGGTGAAGATTCTGAGCATCAGTTCAAGCGAAATTTTCACAGCATTGACCAGCTTGCTGTTGAAATAAGTGCTTTTGCAAATTCAGATGGAGGAATGATTCTGATTGGTGTTTCAGATGATGGAGAAATAATCGGATTGAGAAAAGATGAAATAAAAAAGCTCAATCAATGGATATCGAACGCAATCCTACACTCCTGTCATTTTTGGAAAAAGATCCTCAGTTTCGCTATAGCGGCAGGGGAAGCGGGATTCCTCGTGTCATTAAGATCTGTCAGGAGATAGGCAAACAGGTTCGTTTTGTCAATGATAGTACACAACAAGTATTTAAAGTTATATTTCCCAGGTAACATGTCCATTATCAAATAAGGACATATGACTATTTGTAGTACACCTTAAAAGTGTGCTACAAATTCGAAAACGATGAGGTCATATGACCTGAACGGAAATAGTTTATTACTGAATCCAATTATAAAAATGAAAACTGAACAAACATATTCTATTGTTGGTAAACGCTGTGCGACTTTTGATGAGATAATGTCGCAAGTGGAAAAAATAATCACATACTTTAATCCTGTGAAAATCATTCTATTTGGAAGCTATGCTTATGGTCATCCTGATCCTGAAAGTGATGTCGATATCTTTGTCATTGTCAATTCGAATACCTCGGTCCAAAACCTCAAAACACAAATAGATTTATGCCTGGATCATTCATTTCCCATCGAGGTGCATGTTAAATCTTCGAAAACTGTCAAAAAACGACTCCAACAAGGTGATTTCTTTATAAGGGATATCTTGGAAAAGGGACAAATTCTATATGAACAAACTGGTGCGAGAATGGATTAACAAAGCAGAAGCTGATTATCATAGTGCGTTGAGAGAGTATCGCGCTCGCACGTTTCCGAACTATGATTCAGCATGCTTTCATGCTCAGCAAAGTATAGAAAAATATTTGAAAGCTATCTTACAGTGGTACGATATCAGGTTTCACAAAGTGCATGATCTGCTTGCCTTATTGAAACTTATCGCACCTCAAGCTCCACATTTAGAATTTCATAAAGAGTCATTCGCCTTTTTAAATCCATTTGCCGTCACCTTTCGCTATCCAGGAGAAACAGCGACACGTGAACAAGCAAAACAAGCTATTGATACTTTAATTTCATTGAGATCGTTACTAAGGGATGTCTTAAATCTTGAAAGCAATAATTGACCTGAATAAGTCTATTCCAGCTTTTAGCCTTGTTATATTCATTCTATTCGCGTCTACCCTTACCGCCCAGACCACCTACATTCCCACCGGGCACTGGGTTTACGATTATCTGGATCGCCTCGAAACCCGGCGCGTTATCCCGGTTGCTCTGACCAGCACCCAGCCAATGACCCGGTCTGAAATTTTTACGCTTTTAAAAAATATCGACACGGCACGGCTCAATAAAACAGAACAACAACAATTCGACTATCTCCGTCTCGAATTCCAGGAAGAATGGTCAGTCGATCAAGATAGCCCCGGCCCATCGCGATGGCAACGCATCACCCGGCACCCGTGGATTGATCCCTGGCTTCCGGATGTGATTTATGCCAATCAGCGTAATTTCTTGTCCTATGTAAACGGTCCGCTCAAGGTTTGCTGGGACCCGGTTTTTCTCCGCCGGCGAATGTGGGCTGCTGCCGATTCAATCGACCATAATGAAAGAGTTTTTTTCGATACCAACGGCTTTCGACTGCGCGGTTCAATCTGGAATGTCGGCTTTTATACGGACATCCGCGACACCCGCGAATGGGGCACACGCCGGTACGGTCACGGCAACATCACCATGCCTGGTTACGGATTTGCCCAGGCCAGCGGCGATCAGGTCTATCACGACGAGACCATTGCCTATCTGGTTTATCAATGGAAAAATCTTGTGCTGCAATTCGGCAAAGACAGCAACAAATGGGGGCCAGGCCAGTTTGGCCAGATGATGCTTTCGCAGCAATCAACCAGTTACGACCAGTTCAAGCTACAGCTCGAATTTCCGCGTTTCAAATTCACTTCGATGCTCGGCTGGCTCAAGCATTACAATCCGTTTTATTACCAGGGCGCGTCTATTGACAAGATGATCACAGCGCATCGCCTGGAATGTGCGCCGTGGACATGGCTGCAACTGGGTATCCACGAAACTGTCATTTACGCCGGCCGCGCTTTCGAACCGGCGTATCTGAATCCTGTCATGTTTTACCGGTCTGCTGAACATTATTTAGGCGATCAGGATAATGCAGCCATGGGACTCGATGCCGCACTTTTTCTCCTGCCGCGCACAAAAATTTACGGCGAGCTGTTTATCGATGATATGCAAACCAAAAAGGTGTTCACCGATTATTACGGCAATAAAATCGGCTGGCTGGCCGGTCTGTATCACGTTGATGTGTTTTCACTTCCGAATGTTGACGGCTTGATCGAATACGCCCGTATCCGCCCCCATGTCTATTCGCATAAATTTTATTCGACAAATTATACGCATTTTGGCACCGGACTCGGCCACTGGATCGGACCGAATGCCGATGTTCTCTCTGCCAAAATTCAGTACCAGCACTCGCAACGACTGGCTGCCTATGCTACAACAGAATGGTTCCGGCACGCTGAAAATGAAAACAGTATAAATACAGGCGGAGACATAAACAGGCCCCGCAAGGGTAAAGACCCGTTAAACGTCAGTTTTCTTCAAGGCCGCAAGATCAGGCAATTTTCCTTCCATTGCGGCATGCGCTATGAAATACTGCACCACTTTTTCATCCAGACCTCATTCGGTTTTTATCGAACAGACGGTGAGCATTCCGAGAACAGGGGAACGGACATCCGGAGAGAAGGCCAAATAGGGATTACCATTAATGATTTTTAACGCACCGGTCTCTCAATCCGATTCCTTGCCATTTTTAACCAGCACCCGACTCATTGCCAGAAACACCGTTTTTAATCTTGCCGGGCAAATTATCCCGCTCTTCGCGGCATTGATTGCCATTCCACTTTTAATCGATGGCATTGGCACCGAACGATTTGGCTTGCTCAGCATCTCCTGGATGCTGCTGGGCTATTTCGGCCTCTTTGATCTGGGTCTGGGACGAGTGATGACAAAACTGGTGGGCGAGAAACTTGGCAGCAACGCCCATGCTGACATTCCAGCCATCACCTGGACCGGCATGCTGTTCATGCTCATTCTCGGTTTTTTGACCATGATCCTGGTTCTGTTTTTGGCTCCGGTTCTGGTTCATCGCGTACTTGATATACCGGATGCCTTGCTTTCTGAAGCTAACAGCGGATTTATTATTCTGGCGTTATGCATTCCTGTTGTCACTGTTTCCACCGGCTTGCGGGGAATTTTGGAAGCCTATCAAAAATTCGGTATAGTCAATATCATTCGCATATTGAATGGTATTTTGCTGTTCACAGCTCCCCTGCTGTTGTTGCCGCGCACCGTCCGCCTTCCGTGGTACATCGGTGCTCTGGTTACGGTGCGGGTGCTCGTCTTTGCCGCTTATGCTGTTTTTTGTTTTATCAGCATACCGGCGTTGCACAACAGCCGGATCAACATGTCTCTGATTCGGCCGATGTTCAAGCTGGGCGGCTGGATGTCGGTGAGCAATATCATTGGCCCGTTCATGGTATATT
Organism: uncultured Cytophagia bacterium; assembly: GCA_964607755.1. Lineage (GTDB taxonomy): Bacteria > Zhuqueibacterota > Zhuqueibacteria > Residuimicrobiales > Krinioviventaceae > CAZSMC01. Next base: position 3,910 of record CAZSMC010000128.1, read on the forward strand.
TCGACCGCTTTCTCATTGGCGTCTGGATTTCCGTCGCTGCTGTGACCTTTTATGTGACACCCTGGGAAGTGGTCACCAAAATGTTGTTAATAGCGGCCGCGGTCGTGCGCGTGCTTTTTCCGGCATTCTCTGCCAGCTATCACAGTCAACCTGACCGGGCAGCGATATTGTACAGTCGCGGATTAAAAACGCTCATGTTTATGTCCTTTCCAATCTGCCTCATTTTTATTACCTTAGCAGAACCCGGCCTGCGTTTGTGGCTTGGAGACCAGTTTGCTGCAAAAGGCACAGTGGTTGCCCAGTGGCTGGCACTGGGTTGTTTTCTAAACGCGCAAGCCCAGGTAGCATTCACATTCATCCAGGCATCTGGCAGGCCGGACATTACAGCAAAACTGCATTTGCTGGAAATGCCGGTTTATGTGGCAGGATTGTGGTTATTGATCCAGCACTTTGGCATCGCTGGCGCTGCCATGGCATGGACAGGCCGTATTGCTATAGAGACGGTTCTGTTGCTTTTGTTTGCTGAAAAAATTCACCGCTCTGAACAGAACAATCAGCGTATTTATATCTCGTTGCTCCTGTGCACAAGTAGCGCATTTTTATTAACCGTGCCCGGAACTTTAATGTGGCGGAGTCTTGGATTCATTTTTATACTGGCTTTGTTTATACTGTTGTTCTGGTTTTACATCACCAGTGCGCAGGAACGAACTAAAATTCACTTTTTACTGAAACGCAAATGACGTTGCAGCGACGACTCCGAAATTTACTCAGGCGAATAATCTATCGCAAACCGCCGCGATTTATGAACGAAAATCCGGCGTATAAAAACTTTGACATTGGCAGGTGGTCTTACGGTGCGCCCGCCGTGCGTTCCTGGAACGAAAACGCCACCCTCAAAGTAGGAGCGTTCTGCTCTTTTGCCGAGGGAGTTAAAATATTTTTAGGCGGCGAGCACCACACCGATTGGGTGTCCACGTATCCGTTCAATAAACATTTCTGCGAGGCCCGGCATCTTGAGGGCCATCCGCATTCCAAGGGAGACGTGATTATCGGCAACGATGTCTGGGTAGGCGAAGATGCGGTCATTTTATCCGGAGTGACCATCGGCACCGGCGCTGTTATTGGCGCCCGCAGTGTGGTCACCGCCTCTGTGCCGGCTTATACCATAGTCGCTGGAAACCCGGCCCGCATCATCAGAAAACGCTTTGATGATCAGACGATCGAGCGATTATTAGCTCTGGCGTGGTGGGACTGGCCCCTGAGCCGCATTAAAGAATCGATCCCCTTGCTCCTGTCCGACAACATGGCCACGCTTTGGCAAAAGACAGATCAGTCCCGGGAGAATCCGTTATGAATACCAAATCGATGTCCTATTACAGTCAACCGCGCACAGATTTGCTTGCGCTTTTGCCAAAGCATCGCCATTTCAATAAATCGCTTGACTTGGGTTGCGGAGCCGGCGTGACATCCGAATATTTAAAGCAACATACCGGTGTTACCTGTACAGTCGGAATCGAGCAAAATGCTAAAGTTGCTGAACAGGCTCGCACCCGTCTGGATGCTGTTTACACGCTCAAAGTTGAATCCGAATCCTTGCCGTTTGCGCCGCTCGATTTCGATCTGTTAATATGTGCTGACATTTTGGAGCATCTGAGCGATCCCTGGCGCGTCCTTAAAAATTATGTTCGCTTTTTAAAACCTGGCGGACTGGTTTTACTCAGCCTGCCTAATGTGCAAAACTGGAAAATCATCTGGAACTTGATGCACGGGCAGTGGATTTATTCATCAAGCGGACTCCTGGACCGCGATCATCTGCGTTTTTTCACCATGACAACAGCGCGCCAGCTTGTGCATGATGCCGGATTGTCGATTATCAAAACCAAAACCACCATGGGAACAGAAATGAAAATTATCAATGCACTCACTCTCGGTTTATGCCGGCACATGCTGGCTTTTCATCTTTATATTTTAGCTCAAAAGGACCCCAATGCCCCGCAATAACCCGCCACACACAGAGCCGAACGTTTCAGAACGTAATGCTGAGACGCCGTTGCACTCGCGGATGTCTTCCATGTCCAAACAATGGCTGGTGGTTTTTTCCGGCAAAGTCTCGCAACAGATTTTTGGTTTTATAACCGGTGTGCTCATCGCCAAGGTCCTGGGCAGCGCCGCTTTAGGTCATTATCAGCTCAGTATGGTTATTGTCCATCTGCTCGCGAATATTACGATTATGGGCACCGACCGCGGCTTGATACGGTATATCCCTATTTTTCAAAAGCATCAACCCGGCAAAGCAAAGCGGGTCATTTACAGTTCCCTGGGTATCTCGTTTTTTATTTCCCTGATACTAACGCTCATATTATTTCTCGGCGCTCCGTTTATTGCAGCGACTTTTTTCGACAACAAAACATTTGCCACAGCGCTGCGAATTTTTGCCTTTTATCTGCCTGCCTTTACTCTGTGGAGGTTACTGGTGGCTGTATTTGACGGCTTTAAGCGCGCCGACATTGAAACGCCGATCCAGAACATCGTAACACCGGCCATTTTCGTACTCTTACTCGTTGGCATAAGTCTTGTTAATCCGGCGCTGACGCCAGTGATCTGGGCGCGCATTACAGCCTATAGCCTGGCCTGCGTTCTGCTGGCTTTTTTAGCGTGGCGAACATTTAAACCGCTGTTTCTCGCTAAAAGTCAATCCATCGACTTGCGGGCGTATTATGCCTTTTCCGCACCGCTGTTGCTCATCAGTACCCTGCATTTGCTGATGAATCACGTGGATATTTTGCTCACCGGTATTTACATGACCGATTCGGACGTTGGCATTTACACCATTGCCCAGCGGATGGCAATACTCAGCCTGCTGGGATTGCAGGCAATCAATATTATCTTTGCGCCGCACATTTCTGAGCTTTTTAGCGATAATAAATTGCAAGACATGGCACGGCTGTTCAAATTGTTTACCCGGTGGATTTTTATCTTTTCCTTGTTAGTGTTCGCATTTTATATTGTTTTTAAAAAGCAACTGCTGTCGTTTTTTGGCACAGAATTTCTCGCCGGACAAACAGCGCTGATGCTGTTGTCTTTTGGCCAAATGATAAATGCGCTGGGCGGACCGAACGGCACCATCCTGATTATGACCGGCAAGCAAAAATGGATGCTGCTGAATTCCGTGCTCATGCTGATCTTGAATGTGATTTTCAACATGCTGTTCATACCGAGGTGGGGCATCAGTGGCGCAGCCCTGGGTACGGGTTTGTCCATTATCATCATCAACGTGCTAAAAACAGTCCAGCTTTACTACGAGCTCAGAATACACCCGTATAACACGGTCTATCTTAAAAGCACAGCCATCATTGCTGTCGCAACCGGCATCGCCTGGCTGATGCAGCAGGTTGTTCAGTTCCAGGGACTTGGCGGCGCTATCATTGGCGGCCTTGTCTTCCTGGTGCTGTGCATTATGGGATACTGGCTGTTTGGCCAAAACGAGGATGATAAAATTATTATTGAATTTATGCGGCAGAAATTGAAAAAGGGAAGGTGAGAAGGATTTTCAATATACAATATAAATGATTTAGAGGAATGTAACCTGATTAATTCATGAATTTAACCACAAAGATACTATCTTGATTAAAATCTATAATTTCAAAATTTCGATGTGTTGCAGGGTTCATAATTTAACGCAAAGTTCGCCAAGCACGCCGAGGATTCGCAAAGAAAAATGAGGCCTGTTTAATTGTCAATATTATTATCGATCTTGATATTGACCTCTGTATTCCGAATAACTGCACACCTATATCTTGTTGTTAATATGAAATTTGAATAATTTTTGCCCATCACAAAATAACCAAGATCGTTTTGACGTTATCATGAAAATAAGTTCAGAAATATTTTCCCCTGCGCATCTTTGCGACCTCAGCGACCTCCGCGTT
>CAZSMC010000129.1:0-5482 GCA_964607755.1 uncultured Cytophagia bacterium
TGAACTTGTTCAAAGCCAATATCGACAAGTTTTTGGGCAAAATTGTCAATGAACGCGTTTTGAGCAAATAGAATATTCGCTACAAATAATAAAAATAAAATGTAATGATGTGTTTTAATAAATTCCCTCTCACTCAAACCATTTTAAATTATAAGTGTTTTACAAAAAAACAAATAAAGTGCATAATATTATTTCTGTTACTTTATATTTTTTTTCTTATAAAACACCTTGACAGGCATTTAGCTGTTGTTACTTTTCAATATCTGGCGTGCCGCTTTTAAGGTGTTGCCTATGAAAGTCACGTAGAGCAGTTAAACTATACCTCGTTTGCATCCGGCTCTATGAGCTGCGTGCATTTTTAAAAATAATAATAAAACTCACTATAAAATTCGTGACATTTGTCTTGCTTTGCAAAAATAAAAGCAATCTTTTTTGATGTTTTTTTTTGCCCATAGGATCACGAATTTTTTTAACTATTTCTCTCTGGGCATCTAAAGACCAGTGCCAGTATTGATGTACCAGTCCCAGATGCCGCTCCTCATCGATATAACCGAGCTGGAAATCATTGAATAAAAAAGCAGGAGTTCCCAAACACGCAGCTTCCGAAGCTGTGGTGGCGCCTTCTCCTACATAAGCATCCGCGTAATATAACGCCTCATGGAAAAGTTCAGGTCGTGCCGGTAACCGGAAAGCTGAAAACTCGTCTGGCAATACACCTTCTGAAGAAATATAAACTTGATGCGTCATGGTTAGCTCGTTAATCAAAAGCCGTTTCTGTTCTATTGTCAAACCACGGTGACCTATATCATGAAAAGCGGTCCACTGTATAAACCGCACAATCACATAAGGTTCGGATACCCCCAGCTCGTGTTTTGAAACTGGTTTAAATACATCCGATCCCAGATAACCCAACTCATGATTCCCTGCATAGCGAATATGGCCCTGACCAAGATTTCGCTGATACGATTGCGGTGTCAATTTCGCCTGCACAAAGGGAAGCGTTATTGCGTCAAGAATCCGCCTGTGCTCAGTATCAATGCAAGCAATATGAGGAATCTGGTAATAAAAAGCAACCCAACTGCTGTGTACTGAAACATTGCTCACAATAACGTCGGGCTTAAATTGCCGCACAATAGAGGCAAATCCCAGGACATCTCGAAATAAATGAATCAGCTTTTCTAAGAACAAAGATGGAGTGCTTCCCAACTTGTTATATGGCAAACGAAAAGCATGGAGCAATTGTATCGTGACATCTTTTTCCTTAGCGACAAATAAACACGTCCATCCACGGCGACACAGTTCATGATACAAAGCTTTGAACTGATAAACAGCCGCCGGGTGGCACACATCAAATAGAACGCGTTTTGAACGACGCAGGCTGTTCTTCAAACTAGGACTCTAATACTCGTTTCAAACGCCGCGTAAATATTTTCCCTTCTTTCGGTTTACCTGTCTCCTGAAAAAGATCAACTTTTTTAGGTTGGGCTCGGAATTTTACATATTTTAATTTTTCACGCAACCCTTCCCTTAATCTTAGGTTCAACTTGAATATTTCCCTTTTTCCGTTATATGCACCGTTTCCGTTCATTAAACGCTGATAAAGAGAATCGACGAGATTCTGAAAAGAATGGGACGATTGCGCCGAACGATGCAAGACGGGGGGCAAATCGATGTTAAATAATCGCTTTAAAAGTTCAATCCCGGTCCACAACATCCGCGACATTCCCATTTTTTCTAATTTACCAGCAAAAGCCGACCAGTCTGTTTCGGGGTATGTATTTATAAAACTAGCTAAATCGACGAGATGAATTAGCCGGCTCCAGCTATTCTTTGCCCCGTGAATCACGATTAAAAACAGCATGATTTCAGGATCGAACACGCTTAATTGGCTCTTGTCGATTTGAACATTCCGAAACCGTTTTTTAAACTCGGATTCTTTATACGGAACTGAACAGTATCCCTCGGCAAGGTGCCAGTGAACATCAAGATATGTATTATGATCCCGATGTTTAAATTCCAAACTGTGTACATTGTTAATCAGGGTATCGATGTTATCAGTATTTATATTATAAAAAGCAAAATATCCTGCGCGCGCCAGTTCAGTTACAGCTTTTTTAAGATGTGAGGAAGGAATGTAAAGATCAATATCCGCAAACTGGCGGAAAGGCACCTGCGGATACAGCAATTCCTTCCAAATCACGCCTTTGAACGGAATCGCAACAATATCTTCGGACTCTAAAAATGTAACCACTATGCCAAGCTCTCGTGACAAACGAAGATAACGGGCTGAGTTTAAAAAAACCATTTCCTTTAGCTCTTGAGGGCCGGATCGACACATTTCTGAAGCAAAAAAAGGCAAACAACCATGTCGCTTTAACATCTGCATATCCGGCAATCCATCATCATCATAAAAGCCAGGAAATGAATGCAAAAGTTCTTTTTTAAAATTAGATAAAAATATATCTGTCGAAAGAGTCACTTGCTTATTCCTTTAAGTAACATACTCAAATGTAACTCACCTATTCCACTTTTCCAAATCAAATCCAGCCTCTAATACCCCGCACACCGCACCACACACCTCGTACTCCGTCCCTCTCTCCTCTAAAACTCATAACTTTCTTTTCACTTTAAACGTTGTACAATTCTATGCTCAAAAGTCATATATTCTGTCCCTAATGATTATTAATCAAGCATAATTGTATTAAAAAGGATCATTCAACCAAAAACAAATCTTACCAGCCAGTTTTTTACCGATTCCAAATACGCTTTGCAAATTTTCAGAATCTTGGTTGACGACATTTTTAACCGTTCCAAATTTTCTCATTAATGATACAGCTCTTTGACTTCCCAGCCCTGGTAACATTTGGATCATCCCGATTTTTTGTTTCTGACTTGCACTCAGAGGCATATATTGGTTCCGGATAACCGGTTTATTTGCCCGAAAATGACAGTTCTTTTTATGTTGCAGCCCGATAAAATAAATCAATCTGGCAGTTTCTGTTACATCCATAGACCGAAGCACAGGGATGCCAAGAGACACGTTCAGATGAATCAAAGCCCCTTGAACGGCCTGTCTTTTCATTCGGCTTTGTCGTGCTTTTTTCTTGTGACCCTCCAAAATAATAAGACTTTGATAATCTGTCCGAGCTATTTGATACGCTTGCCGGAACAATCTCCCACTCTTTATAGATTCTAAAAAATCGAACAGTGTTTTTCTCTCGATGAGAATTTTATCAGCAATACAATAGTCACCACTATTCATGGTCTTTATCGTAAATGAAAAAATGCTGCTGTACTTTTGCAGCTCCTGAATCATTCCACTTTGTTTTTCGCGGTGATCAATATCAAGAGATAATTTAGATGAGTTTTGCGCCATTGTCAATATAGGCTTCCAGATGTGTTATCGAATTGGTTTATTTTAATCACGGCAAGCTCCGTATCAATTATTATTGATACTTTAAAATATGTTCCATCTGCCAATCCGTTTATTCTTTTTGATTACAAGGTTACGCCCCTTTGCTCGATTCTGTTGATGACGATGTTGGCCGCCTGTTTTCTTTCAACCATTGCTGCAAATCTGCAACAACTTTAGAGTGAGAGGAACCTTCTATCGCACGTACGGCAATATCCTGAACCTTTTCAGATGCTTTGTCCAGTTGCTTTGACAGACTGTCCAGTTGCGCACGTTGTTCTTTAACTGTTTGTTCCAGTGACTGGATACGGGTATTCAACACATTCTTTTCCCCGTCAAATTCTTGTTTCATCAAATTTTCTCTTGAATTGGCTTCTGATGTTAAACGGTCTGTCGTTTCTTTAACCGCCTCGTCCACATCTGACTTTTTTTCCGCTTCCAGAGCTTCAATACGTTTCTCCAGGTCATCAACCGCTTTTTCACGTTCTGCTATAACCGACTCTCGCTCTTTCAGGTCTTTTTCTGCCTGCTCTCTTTTGAGCTGTAACTCGCGTTCCTGTTTTCTTTTCTCGTCTTCAAATGTATCGCGTGCTTGTTGTTTTTCACGGTTGAACTTGTACTGATATTCCTCTTTCTGACGTTCGCGCTCTTTTGTTTCTTTGGCGTCACGCTCTTTGATCTCGGCCTGGTGCTTCTGTTTCTCTGCTTCCCAACGCTCGCGAGTTGTACGGATCTCATCCTCAAGCGCCTCTCTCTTTTCTTCCATTTCTTGTTCAAACGATTGCCGACGCTGACGTTGAGCCTCGATCAAGGCGGAAAGGCTGGAGGCCTGCTTTTGAATATCGTAAATCTCTTCCAACTCCTGTTGCTGAACAGCGACGGCCTGTTTGATCTGTTCATAGCGCTGTAATTCTCCATCGAGCTTATCCGACAAAGATGTGATCAGATTGTTTACCTCCGACTTTAGTTCACCAATTCGTTTAGTGACTCCAGTAGCAGATAGCTCATCAGCTTCTTTGACAACCTTTTGCTGGTTCCGCTCTTTTATTTTATCTTCAGGCTTTTGTTCCTGCTGTCGCTCCTGTTCATACTTGTCCACCAAAGCTTGATAGGCTGCCAGCATCTCTTTTTTAGTATTGGCCATGGAAATATTTGGAACAGCCTCTTCTGATTTCACCATATTGATTAACTCCTATTCATTTTTACACTTGGAAATTGTTTTGAAAACTTAGTTTATCAATCTATCACGCTTTTCGTTACCAATTGTGCAGCCGGACCATTTTTTCGGTTAAAAACAGTCTCTTAAATTTACAGAAACCTTACGTATCAATCTAAGACCCTATTTCCCCAATTCCAAATAAAGAATAACACATAACACTTTCCGCGCCTAAACCTCGTACTTTTATCAAATGAAACATAAACAAGGTTCTACTTTCATACCTCATACCTCATACCTCATACCTCGCACCCCGTACCTCATCCCCCATACCTCACAACCTGCGCAACCACATCATCGTCCGTTTCACCTCTTTTTTCGCCTTGAGTTTTTCTATCAAACATTGTTTTTACAATCTTTTAAAATTCCAACCATAACCTCTGTAACATCATCTGACGAATCAATAAACTTTTTCCAGTTTTTTTCAATCTTCGATTTCAAGCATCGGTCTCGAGCTCTATTTAACACCTCTTTTACGTTACCCTCGTAAAGTACATCATACTGCCAAAGTCATCCGTAATGTTTTTCTTCGTCAATATAACCGAGTCGAATCGGATTGATATAAACAGCAGGCGTTCCCAGGCACACTGCTTCTGATGCCGTAGTCGCACCTTCTCCTACATAACAATCCGCAAAAGCCAATACATGATGCAACTGCTCAGGAGGGAGTGAATAAGAAAACGGCGCCAGTTCTTCAGGTATCTTGCCTTCTGATGTGATCACCACATCTTTGTTCTGTAGACTGGCCCCACTTTTGAGGCACATCATGTACAAAATAAACCTCACCACAGTTATCACAATTATATCAATAATTAAGACTCACCGCATACCCCGTACCTCATACCCCGTACCTC
>CAZSMC010000129.1:5582-7748 GCA_964607755.1 uncultured Cytophagia bacterium
CATACCCCGTACCTCGTACCCCGCATAGGCATCTACCCCGATCTCGCTTTTTTGACGACAATATTATAAACCGCCTTGAAAAAATAACGGCAATCTGTTTTGAACGGTGCGTTCAAACGTTCCTTCAAATAGCGGCGTTCTGATTCAATGATCTCGTCAAAATTCTTTGGCATGTCGGCATAATAGGGGGGCACCAGTCCGGGCTTGACTTGCGTGCGTAATTGCTGGACATCTTTGGGGTACAGGTTAAAATAATGCTCGCTCAGCGCCCGCACGCCAAATATGCGAATATCGCCGCGGATATAATTATAAATCTGCGGCACCTCATCCAGCCAAAATCGGCGTAAAAAACGTCCCCAGTGCGTGAGGCGAAAATCTCGATCAAACTTGCCATCCTCACGTAATTCATTGGTTTGGTGAATATAATCCTGCACATATTCCGCATAAGGATGCATGGTACGCACTTTTTTTATATGAATGATCTTGTTTTGGTAACCCACGCGTTTTAACGAAATAAAAGGGCCAAACGATGGATTCTCCACAAAAGCAGGCATGACCAGTTTTTGCGCAATAACCCAGTGATAACCACCGAGCCGGATACAATCTAGAATTTTAAACCCGCAAAAGCTCAACCGACCCAGCAATTCCGTCTTGGACAAAACTCGTCGTTTGCCTCCGGTTAGAGCATTGTATACTTTGTTAATGTGCGGCAGCTTGGGCAGCAACCGAAACCAGAAAAAATGATTAAGAAAAACAAAAAACGCAATTGGAGGTGGATATTTTTCATAAATTCGTTCTTTATGAGAATTCATGCGCTCTTTACGTAATATAAAATAACCTGCCAAGTTAAGCTTGTGATGAACTTCCAGAAAAAAATGATTGAGCGCGCTGATATCATTGGCTAAATGCCGGTTAATAAACAAATCCAGTGACTGGTTCTCTATAGTGGAAACATTATAAATGGTCTGCGTATCCAGGGCCAGGGTTTTCGAAACATCGATAGCATTGAGATCGATCTTTGTTCTCAGTATATGAAAAAAATCAGGATAATCTTTCAAATACGTGTTCTGCACCCGAAGAAAAGCTGGCTCGTTGACACTCCTAACAGGTATAGGCTCTGCAAGGCGTTCTTCACGGCGTATCGCTTCCTTGATATCTTTAATATCTTCAATATCTTCAGACGTCCTTTTACGCTGACGATAGATCGCATAAACCCGGACCAGCGGATATTCTAATATAAGCATGGTTAGCATGGTGCCATATATTAATCCACGCGAATACTCGAACAAATGAAACGAATAAAGAAAAACAGACAAAAGAGCCGCACCAATAAAAGCCGACTTTACAAATTGAGCATAGATTTGCGTGCTGTTTTCATCATAACTCCGGTAAAATTTACTGGTCCACCCGGCTGTTACAAACCAGATCAATGTGAGTATGAGCAGAACTTCACTCGCCCGGCTGCTTATATGAAGGTGTCGATATTTTGCATAATGAACACAAACAAATGAAAATAACAGAATGAATATATCTGCATGCATAAGAATGCCGTAACGCCTGCCGGACCACCGGAACACTTTATTCCGGATCAATGTTTTGGGTGCAAAACGATGCGAAATGACGGCTGCAAACCCGGCATTTAACAAAGAAAAAACAACAAAAATGCCCACAATGTAAAAAGATGAAAATCCGGTTATGCCATACAGCATAGCAAACAGCGCCGTGATGTACAACATATAAATATCAGCCACACTGAAACGATAGACATTCTTGGCAAAAACCCCGGTATAAATATGTTCGTACTTTTTAAAAACCAACGTCATAAAAATACAGACCGCGTTCATCAATGCCCATAGCTTGAGATAACCATCAATTAAAGTCAGATTCCCCTGGACAAAATAATGCATGCTGAAAAACAAAATATTAAGCAGCACAAGATCAAGAAAAAAAGCGTTGCGTTTGTTCAGCCAGACCATCGGTTTTTGCCCTGTCCCCTGTTTTAATGCTATCAAGTGTCTCATTTATTATAAATGTCAATAATTAAAAATATGGATTTAGCGGAATTAAAAATGAATTATAGCAACTGTTGCAAAAACCGGGCAGAAAAGGCAGGCAGAATATAATTTTCTTATCTTTTCCACTTAAAACACCCCCCGTATCACTACG
>CAZSMC010000130.1:0-7590 GCA_964607755.1 uncultured Cytophagia bacterium
AGGAAAAAATAAATTGTCAAAGAACTTTTTACCATAAGTTATTGAGCGGATACCATTAAAGGGACGAGAAATCGTCCCTTTTGTGTTTTGTGATCTATAATAAGCAAAATTTTAGAACATTTCCAATTGCTGGTTCCCCGAAGGTGGGGGGACTTTTTTGCGTTTTTCAAAAGTCTGAATTTGGCTGAATTGTTTGTCTGTAATTCGAAGAATGCTAACTTGGCCTTTGGGAGGAAGGAAATTTTTAACTCTTTTCATGTGAACGTTGGCATTTTCAGAACTGGCACAGTGTCTCAAGTAAACCGAATACTGCATTTGTGTAAAGCCGTCTTTGAGTAGCTTTTTCCGAAACGTGGTATAATTCTTTCTATCTGTTTTGGTGTATGTAGGGAGATCAAAAAATACCATTAACCACATAATACGATAGGGATTAATTGTTCTTTTCATTTCAATAAAGGATAGATAATATTGCTGTTTTCTTTTTCAAAACACTTTTTTAGGGAAAAAGCTGTACGCGCTGCAGCCAGATACAACGGCTTGATCTCTGCTTTCATCTCCACACCAAGAGACGGTATTTCCAATAATCTTTTTTTAATATCCGTTGTTAATGTTGTTGCATCGATTTCTTCTCTTGAGATGTCCCACACAACCCTGTCAACAAAGGGACGATACGGTTCCATAATATCGTCAGCCAACGGAAAGGGATTGTATCGACTTTTATGATGAATACCAACCATTGGCAATAAACCTGTGCCACATAAAGCTCGTGCAATTACAGCCCGAAGGATAGCATAGCCATAATTCAACAGATTATTCGGGGGCTTTCCATATCTGTGTCTTTTAAAATGTATCGGGTCGAATAACAATTTCCAATATACTTTGGCTGCGGCTGCTTCCTCGTTTGTCACATCGTCCGATCTTACGTTTTTAATCATACTTGTTAGAGGGTGCCCGCTTTGACCTATTCCGTCAAGTAGATTTGACTGATTTTTTATTTTAGACTTGATTGTCTTTTGCCAGAGCTGTTTTTTTAATGTGAGTTTGCAATCGAGCTGTATTTGAATCGAACCAGACTGTTCAGTGTTTGCTGCAAGAGGCAGAAATAAACCTGCTGGCATATGATTATGATCTGTGGTGATAAGTGCAATATTGTGGTTTAAGATTTCGGCCATGGTAAAATGGGAAATGTAAACGGAATAATGATCGACAATCATAAATGCAATATCTTCCAAAGGGACTGTTTTCTCAGTATCGTCCTTGTAAATGATACGCAATTGATTGTTTTTGCATCGAATTTTGACAGCATGGCCGAAATAAAGTGTTCTTTTTATCATTTTATTAATTCTATTTTACCTATGGGATTTATCCTGACTTTCACTGCTTGCAAACTGTTTGGAATTTTTCGAACCACTCCCGGATCTGATTCTCCCGACAGTGTGACAGTGTGATGTCGAAGTGTTATAATTTTAGTCACAGTTATTTTTTGGACTCTATATAGCTGATTTGTTAGTTCATCCATAGATAACTTGCTAATGTCAGTTTCATCATTTTTTTCATCCAACAATATCATTTCATTAGCAGATAATGACATAATAAATATCGGAAATTCCGAATCATATAGTTCTTTTCGGATGATGGCTTCACCTGCCCTTTTCCTTCGAACGGATTCATACAATGATATCACATAACCATTTTTTTGCTTCCCATCTTTGGATGAAAATATTTCAATGTGGTGGTTTTTCCCTGGCTCTACAAAAAGTTTGCGTTCTTTCCCATAAAGAGGAATCATGTTGGTTGCAGGAATTTTAACCCTAACTGTTTTGACCGGATGACCGGTTTTGGGATGAAAGATGGGATTGTTAAAAGCATCCTTTGGTATTTTATTACCACTTTTTTCCAGATCTATGCCAGCATATTCCAGATGTGATATCACCAGTTCTCTTGTTTCCTTGTTGACAATATTGCCAATATTTTTTCTGGTCAGCGATTCTACAGGTTTACGTACAACATAAACTTTTTGGCCATTTTCAGGATCAGTAATTTGACCATAGTTTGTTTCTTCATGCAACTGTCCTCTTACGCGGTTCCTCAAATGAAAAGATACCAGAATGTTGTTTACTCTCTCTTCACTTTGTTTCCTGAAATCATCCCAGGGCATGGGAAAACGTGAATCTTCCATCAGTTTTTCGTCACTTATTTTGTACTTGAAATAAAGACTCAATTTCCTCAACATATATGGTGTTGTATTGGCAACGACCAATGCGTCAACGGCATGATGTCGATGATCATCACGTGTTTTAATATCAATGTCGTTTGAAAGTATCCCGTTTAATCCCCAGAATCGCCGTAACTTGGCTGTTGTACCTCCTTTTACCACCTGCGTTTTGGGACAGATATGCTGCAAATATTTCTTTGCTTGTCGGGAAATATAAGCGGTGTCATTTAGTTGCCTGTTAAAAAACTCCTGAGAAAGTTCTTCATCAACCTCCTTTGTAGTGAATTTATCGAGTTTAACATTTCTTCTGCCATCAAATTTAAACTTTTTTACTCGCTCTATCATTAGATCGAATTCATCTTTATGCCCAAATGCTTCAAAAGGAGTTTGATTTCCTTTTGTTTTGTTATAATCACGCCGGCAAAGTGTTTTATTCAAATAGCTGTCATCAAGGCTACGGCTACGCGGAATAATATGTTCTATTTCATATTTCCCGGAAAACAATTCTGCCAGGCCAATTTCATCTCCAGAGTAGGGATCCTGGAAATTAGATTCTTCCCATAGGCGGTATTTTATAATGTCTGTACGATTAGGGCTTGAAAAACCTAACTCATTGATCAGTCTTTGTCTGATTTTTTCATATTCTTGTTGACGCCTCTTATTTTCTTTCCGCAATTGTTCACGCTTGTCTTTTGAAGCTTTTAATTCACGCGCCAATTCAACTCGAATGATATCCGGTTGTCCGTATTCGTGAATCAACGTATTTACAACTTTTTTAAGTTGATAAAGGGATTGTTGAACAATTGGATTGCGTACATTTTCAGGGTCTGGGAGAAATATTGTTTGCTCAACAAGATTTCTAAAATCACTGTGATGATAGCCTGCTTCTTTTGCTGCTTCATCATATCGATACCCCTTCTCAAGATAGGGGATTAGTTTTTTTAGCGCTTTGTGAGATAATTGTGCGTATCCGTCGTTTGGTTTTGTTTCAAATTGAGCTTTTAGGACTTGCTCAATTCTATCTTTATCAAGTTCCCATTTATCTTTTGCATAATTTTTTAGCCACTCTTCATCTTTGGCAAAATGGAAGGTATGCCATATGGCATAACGTTGATCATCGGTCATTTCTTCAAACCGATCCGTGCCAAAGATTTTTTTAATTTCATAATACGTGTTATTGCCCAGTATTTTGTCCAAATCCAGATTAATATTCGCTTCTACTAGGTTCAAATGTTTTTTCACCTGTTTGATGGTCAACGATTTGCTTTCTTGTAATTTGTTGACGAGTATGGTTCGCTCATCACTGGTTAATGGTTCATTATATCTATTGGAATCTGTAATGCGAATTCTGTTCAATTGTTCAATTGTTCAAGAATTCTAAAATACTGAAATACTGGTGAGCTTTTCGGTGTGCATCTTTTCTTGGGTTCAAAAGTACAATAACCAACAAGCCTTTTTTGACTTCGTAGAGGTCTTTGGAAAAATATAACATTTTGGATGTATTCTTTTTCCTTATCCGTAAGCAGCTCCGGATAGAACTGCTTTTGATTTTCCCATAATTTTTCAAATTCTTCTTTATACCAGCTTCGTAAAGTGTAACGATTCCTTCTCCTCTCTTCATGTGGATTCAAATTTGCAAGATATTCCCCGACTGTTTTAAAATTATCTTCTGTCAGTTTTTGTTTTACTTCATTTATGCCTGCCTTATCATCTGTGCCTTTGAATATAGTACTATCTTCTTTTGATGCTGTTTTGCGGTTCGAAGAAAATCCCCGGCGCTGATTTATATGATAAAATGCGCGTCCTAATTCCAATAAAGATATTTTTTCAGAAATGCCTTTTTCTCTCGCAACATATGGATCGATTTCAAAAAATGCCTCGATTTCATGACCGTCTTTTGGAAACATATCGAGGTGTCCAAGGGCATTACAGAGCGTATCTCGTCTCATTTTATATCGCGCATTACGTCGTCTTGCACCGCGGGCATCCCTCCTAACCTTGTTTTTTGACTCTTCACTGCCACCAGTAATACGGTTGACTCCTTCCTGAAAGACACGAACACCTGTATCTATTATCCTTTTTTTCTTATCATCAACAAGTGCCCAGCCAATTGAATTAGATCCAAGATCAAGTCCTAAAATCTTCGACATGACGCCTCCTTTTATTCATAGAAATAATTTTTTCTGTTGACATTGTAATAAATATTTGATATAATGATCTGATAATAAAACCTGACTCTGTGAGCTTTTCCACAATAAGGAGAAAAGTCTCACGAAGGTAACACCTTCCCCCGACCTCGAGCCGGGGGATTTTTATTTGGTATAAATTGGGGTTGTCTCTTCTATTAGATGAGATATATTTGATTGAAGGAATACTTTCTGTTATTAATTGCAAATCTACTCATCCCCTATAATATAATTTTTAGATAAAAAAGAACAATTTTTGAAAAATGCAAGGAAAACATTTTGTTTTATTGTAAAAGCTCACTGAAGGGAGAAGATTTTTGCTGCATGATAAAAATTGCTCCAAGCCCGTTATCTTGAAAGTTCATCCTTATCTCTCGCTCAAGGGCTATTTCTTAGCCCCGTCTAGGTCGGGGTTTTTGTTATAGAGCCTCCCTTATCTTAAACGGGCACTTTAGTGACCAGTGATTAGAACTTTTGCCCAAGACTCTGCCTATACATAGCCCGGATAATTCTGCTTTTCATTTGTTTGTTTATTTCATAACTTTTGCAAAACATGAAAACGGAGGCAACAATGATTTCATTGGCAAAGCTAAACCCCGAGTTTATTGTAGATCACAAGGGCGTAAAACGCGCTGTGATTCTTCCAATTGAGGAATACGAGCAGTTGATAGAAGATATTCATGATTTAGCAGTTATCGCGGAACGCCGCGACGAAGATACGTTATCTCACAGCCGGGTTATGGAGGAACTGAAGCGCGATGGATATATTTCAGATTGAGTGGAAAAAATCAGCACTCAAAGAATTAAAAAAATTAGATAAATCGAGTATTCAAAAAATACTGAAAAAAGTTCAATCACTGTCTTCTAATCCAAGACCTCCAGGCGTTCGTAAATTAAGGGGAAGCGATAAATTTTATCGAATTCGTGTTGGAGAATATAGAATCGTATATGAAATCTCCGATCCTGTCTTGCGAATCTATATTATCCGGGTTGGCCATAGAAAGGATGTATATAGAAATTAGCTCATGAATAGCAATCCATCGTGAATTATATCTGCGTGATTATTATCGAAACTTGTCGTACACCTCAAAAGGTGTGCGACAAGTTGCGATTCGCACACCTGTAAAGATGTACTATGAATTCTCATCAAGATAACATGTCAACCCGCTCTGCAAACGGATCGTTTTCTGACTGAAATCCGCGCACACGCAAACTCAGGGCCGTAAACATTTCTTTCACTTTGTCATAAACTTTGACATTCTCGGGAACCGGTTTTCGGCGGTTTTCTTCCTTGAGCACCACGAACGGATCGACCACGTCCGAGAGCAACCTTTCATAGCCATTTTCTTTTTCCCACACCCACGACGCGTGCAGCGCCGCACCGAGCGCAGCACCTTCACCCTCAACAGGTACGGCTTCGGCGTTGAAAACATCCGCTATGGTTTGCACCCAGGACTCGGATTGCGCCAGTCCGCCAGTGAGCCGGATTTCAGTTGCCTGTACCGGCATTTTACGAAAACCGTCATAAAGATTGAGAATGTGGCCTTCCAGAACAGCGCGGCTCAGTTTTTCTTTGGTGAAATCGTTCAAACCAAATCCAAAGTACACCGGACTGGCATCGGGAACGTCCGGAGTGCGCTCGCCCATGTACCATGGTATTAAAAGCCTGCCCTCATTGCCCACCGGCACCTGTTTGACCACATCCACGAATTCTTCATGGGACATGTCGAATTGATTTAAAATATCATTGTACCCGTTAGCAAGATTGGAAACGCATAGCAGCGGCAAATGGTGGCCGGTGCTGTCGCAAAACGCGGCAATCTCGCCGCTCGGATCGATGTACGGTTCTTTTAAATACGTATAAGCGGTACCGCTGGTACCGAGACTAATCGTGACAATCCCGGGCACGACATTACCGGTACCGACTGCACCGTACATGTTGTCGCCGCATCCGGCATCGATTTTACAGTCCGGATCAAAACCGTACGTTGCAGCCAACTCTTTGCCAATAGTTCCAATAGTTTGGTCTGACGGCTTTAGCGGTGGAATTTTGTCTCTCAAATCCGGGGAGATGATTTTCATCAGTTTTTCCGACCATTTTCGCTTGCCCGGATGCCACAGCGCCATACCGGAGGTGTCACCCGGCTCCATCACCCGAACGCCACTGTTTTTACCACCAGTCAAATACCAGTTGATGAAATTGTGCACCAGAAAACATGTCGCTGTCTTTTTAAATGCGTCAGGTTCATGCCGTGCCATGTGGAAAATTTTAGCTGCGGTATAACCGGTTCGCTGACTGTTGCCCACCTCTTCAATCATGGCGTCCATGCCGCCGATTTTCTCGGTCATGATGTCGCATTCTTCGCCGGTGCTGAAATCATTCCACAGCTTGCTGGTGGGACGGGTGAGATTGCCATCCTTGTCAAGAGTCACCAGCCCGTGCTGCTGACCGGATACAGAAATGCATTTGATGTTCTGCTGAGGTATGTCGGATTTGTTCAGGCGATCGAACAATATCTTTAGCGCTTCGATCCACATGTTGGGATCGGATTCCGAAGCCCCAACTGTATCGGTTTGTATGACCCCGTTTTTGGTGTTATATTCCGGCAGGTCCTTGTCGTAATTGACCGAATCCACGTGAATCACTTTTTCAAAATCTGCATCGATGATTAAAAGTTTCGTGCCCTGGGTTGAACTGTCAATACCGGCAAATAATTTTTCCATAATAACCCTCAATTGGTTTTATATGTTTCGTTTTTACATTTATTTCAAAGCTGGATATTGTACAAAAAAGTAGTTTATCAATATAGAGCAGATTGAGAAAAAAATCAAGCCGGAAAGTTTTAGCTTTGGATATCGATCAGGAAAAAGGGGGATTCTCAATGTTCATTATATTTCAATATTAAATCTCAGTATAAGCTTAGTGATCGCATGATATGCTCTATCTAAACTAAACGATGGGTCATAAATCTTTTCTGCATCAATGTTGTATCATTCTATAAATTTGGAAATTATAATGTGTTATTTACTCGTTTTGCGACCCATTGTTGGAATTGTAACTGAGGTATTTCAAATTTCAAGATAAAACC
Organism: uncultured Cytophagia bacterium; assembly: GCA_964607755.1. GTDB lineage: Bacteria > Zhuqueibacterota > Zhuqueibacteria > Residuimicrobiales > Krinioviventaceae > CAZSMC01. Next base: position 7,491 of record CAZSMC010000130.1, read on the forward strand.
CTTGCTTTTTTTCAATTGTATTTCTCTGTCTTTTTTCTATCTTTAAGAAAAACAGAGGACAATATGCCATTCGATAAAATAACACCGGATCGGATACAAG
>CAZSMC010000131.1:0-3405 GCA_964607755.1 uncultured Cytophagia bacterium
GAGTGCGACACAATTGGAAGCGGGAGTGAGGTTCGAGTTCGCGCAAAAGCTGAATATCAAAACACCGCAATTGTGGTCTGTGGAATCACCGATGCTTTACACGTTGGTCTCTCAGGTGCTGATCGATGGGCAAATTGTAGATGACGTTGAGACACCGTTCGGCATCCGCTTTTTCGATTTTGATGCTGAAAAGGGTTTTTCATTAAACGGCGTGCCGATGAAAATTCTTGGCGTCTGCATGCATCACGATCTTGGATGTCTGGGCGCAGCTGTTAACAAAAGGGCGTTGGAGCGGCAGTTGGACATCCTGAAAGACATGGGCTGTAACGCCATCCGCACCGCGCACAATCCACCAGCCCCGGAATTGCTCGACCTCTGCGACCGCATGGGATTTCTGGTTATGGATGAAGCTTTTGATATGTGGAAACTGAAAAAGACGGATTATGATTATTCATTGTATTACGAAGAGTGGCACGAGCGCGACTTGACCGATTTTATCAAACGCGACCGCAATCATCCCAGTGTGATTATATGGAGCATTGGCAACGAGATTCGGGAGCAGTGGGACAAAACCGGCATCGCCATGGCACAGGAACTCGCCGGTATCGTGCGCGACCTGGACAGCACCCGGCCGATTACGTCGGGACTGAATTATCCGGAACCCGACAATTATATCATCCGCTCGGGTGCGCTCGATCTCATCGGCTTTAATTATCATCACGAGCAATTCGTCGACTTTCCGCAAAAATTTCCCGGTGAAAAATTTCTCGGCGCGGAAACCGGGTCGGCACTGGCAAGTCGCGGCGAGTACGACATGCCCTCGGACAGCTTGCGCATCTGGCCCAAAGACTGGCGGGTGCCGCAAAAATACAACGAGGATTTCACCTGCTCGGCTTATGATAATTGCCGGGTTGGCTGGGGCTCCACGCACCGGGCGACCTGGAAGCTGATCGAGAATTACGATTATCTCAGCGGCATGTTTTACTGGACCGGTTTCGATTACCTCGGCGAACCGACGCCCTATTCCTGGCCGGCACGCAGCTCTTATTTTGGCGTCATCGATTTGGCCGGGTTTCCCAAGGACGGCTATTATTTTTATCAGGCCGAATGGACCGACGAGCCGGTGCTGCACCTGTTCCCGCATTGGAACTGGCAGGCAGGCGACTCGGTCGATGTTTGGGCCTACACCAATCTCGACGAGGTCGAGTTATTCGTCAATGACGAATCCATGGGCGTGCAGCAAAACTCCGATGATGTGTACCGGTTGATGTGGCGGGTGGATTACGAGCCGGGAGCGATTCGTGCTGTCGGTACCAAAGACGGCGACACCATCACCAGAGAAATCCACACCGCCGGCGAACCGACGCAGATTCGGCTTGCCGCCGATCGTGCAACTATTGCCGCGGATGGCCGTTATTTATCCTTTGTTAGCGTCTCTATTCTGGATGCCGACGGTAATTTGGCGCCGCACGCCGATAACCGCATCGAATTTGAAATTGAGGGTCCCGGATTCATCGCCGGCGTTGACAACGGCAGTCAGATCAGCCATGAGCCGTTCAAAGCGGATTATCGCAAAGCGTTCAACGGAAAATGTTTGGCGGTGATTCAGTCAAACGGTGAAACCGGCGAGATTACGTTGGAGGCGGTCTCGGAGGGACTGGAAGGTATGAACATTTGTATAAACGCAAAAAATTAAATTGTTTTTCTGGAGTGCAGTCACTGTGTGACTGCATGCGCTCACACAGTGAGCGCACTCCAAAAATTACAACGCAGAGACGCACCGAATGCCGAGAATCGCTGAGAAAAAATTTTATAAGAATTTCCTCTGCGTTTTCTCCGCGTCCTCGGCGGCTTTGCGTTTCAGTTTTTAAAAAGGAGAAAAATTATGAGAACTCTTATTCAAGTGAGCTTTGTTTTCCTGTTGCTGTTTTCAATCTCATTCGCGCAAAACACCCTCGAAATCTACCCCAATGCCGCCGAGCACCGCATCAACAAAAACATTTACGGTCATTTTGCCGAGCATCTCGGCCGCTGCATTTACGACGGTATTTGGGTTGGGCCGGACTCGGACATCCCCAACGTCAACGGCTACCGCAAGGATGTGCTGGAAGCGTTGCAAGAGCTGGAGATTCCGGTGCTGCGCTGGCCGGGCGGCTGTTTTGCCGACACCTATCACTGGATGGACGGCATTGGGCCGGTGGATGAACGCCCGAACATCAAAAACGTTTTTTGGGGCGGCGTTATCGAGGATAACAGTTTCGGCACCCACGAATTTTTAAACTTGTGCGAACTGCTTGGCTGCGATGCGTACGTCTCCGCCAATGTCGGCACCGGCACGGTCGAGGAAATGATCGACTGGATTGTGTACATGACCTCGGACGAGGATGTTGAAATGGCCAACCTGCGGCGAAAAAATGGCCGCGAGGAACCGTGGGATGTCAAGTACATCGGCATTGGCAACGAAAACTGGGGCTGCGGCGGCGAAATGACCGCGGAGCATTACGCCGATCTGATGAAAACCTATTCCAGTTACGCCGGGCATTACAACCGCGACATGGTTCGAGTCGGCAGCGGCGCCAATTCCGGGGATTACAATTGGACCCGCGTTTTGATGGAAAAAGGCGCCCGTTTTATTGATGCGCTTGGCGCGCATTATTACACCATCGCCGGCGAGGGCTGGGGCAACAAAGGGCCGGCAACGGGGTTTGGCGAGCAACTCTACTTTCAAGGCATTGCGCGCGGGCTGCACATGGACGAGCTGGTTTCGCAGCATTCGGCCATCATGGATCAATTCGACCGCCGCAAACGCGTCGGTTTGTACATCGATGAATGGGGCATTTGGACCGATGTCGAGCCGGGCACCAATCCCGGATTTTTGCATCAGCAAAACTCACTGCGCGATGCGCTGATCGCCGCGACCACACTCAACATTTTCAACCAGCATTGCGAGCGTGTGCGCATGGCCAATATCGCCCAAACCGTCAATGTGCTGCAGGCGATGATTCTCACGCAAGATGATCAAATGCTGCGCACCCCGACCTACCACGTGTTCAACATGTTCAAGGGCCACAAGGATGCGCTGCTGGCGCCGTCGCATTTGCAAACCGAAAACTACGAGTTCGAAGGCGAGTCCATCCCGGCCATCAGCCGCTCGGTTTCTCTTGCGGATGACGGCAGCCTGACGGTGACCCTCACCAATGTTGATCCCAATCGCGCCTTGTCGTTGGAGATGACATTTTTGGGCGGCAGTATTGACCGAGTTCAAGAGGCAAACGTGCTGACAGCCTCAAGGGTGAATTCGATCAACACCTTTGAAAATCCGAACACTATTGTGCCGGTTGATTTTGACGGTTATCGCAAACTATCCGATCAAAAATTAAGTGTGGAGCTACCCTCCAAGTCGAT
>CAZSMC010000131.1:3505-7089 GCA_964607755.1 uncultured Cytophagia bacterium
GGAAAGGCTTTTTTAAATTTCAGTAGCGCATCATCACACTTTGAGTCGTTTGAACAGCGGCTCTCGAATGAACGACGGAGTCCGTTTTTGCAGCATATAAAAAAGACGATACGCAAATTGAAAACCCACATCGTATAGAGTTTTTTTCCGGCCGATCTTGATGCGGGCAAGTATTTTTACGAACGGCAGCAATTTGGGGTACATAACCGCAGCCCGGAAAATCCGGAAATTATATTCGACTTGAGCCTTGCTGATGGTCGGCAAGGTGAGGCTGGCGATCGGCTCGAAATATGATTCAATCGTTTTTTCATTTAAATAACCATTCTCAACACATTGATCATACAATTCGGTTCCGGGATAGGGATGAAAAATGCTGATATGCAATTTGTCTGGTTGCAACTGTCGATTCAAGGCAATGGTTTCCTGTATCGTCTCTTCCGTTTCACCGGGTACGCCAATCATATTATAGGCAAATGTTTTGATGCCTGTTTTTTTGATCATCGTAAATGTATCAATAATTTGATCATTTGTCATTTTACGTTTGAGCATGTTGCGTCGCAACGTTTCATTTCCCTGCTCGACACCGATTCGTGTTTCGATACAACCCGCCGCAGCCAACATCTCCACGGTTTCCTTATTAACAGAGCCTACCCGCAGGTTACAGACAAACGGCAGCCCGATTTCTTGTTGATATCGGTTACAAAATTCCTCAAGCCAGCTTTTTTTCAAAGCAAACGTATCATCCTGAAAACAAATGGATTCAATACGATTGTAATCATTCAAGACCTGCTTGATTTCTGCAAGTACGTTATCCACGCTGCGCCAACGCACATAATTCCCATCTGCAATGGAATAAAGCTGGTTATTGATGCAATAGGTGCAGCGAAACGGGCAACCGCGTCCAGCCATAAAATCGGCACGGTGATCCTGATCCAGCGCTTTTTGATAATCAAATAGTTCCCGGTCAGAAAATGGCAGGCTGTCCAAGTCCTCCAAAAAGGGTCGAGTCGGATTATTATAGATATCACCGTTTTTATAGCATAGATTGGATATTTCGGCCAGGGGCTTTCCCTGAACTATTTCCAATATCGTCCCTTCACCTTCGCCGATACACACGCAATCGACATAGTCGACCAGGTCAAGCGGGGATAATGTCGGATGAACGCCCCCCGCGATGGAAAAAATTCGGCGCGGCGCCAGATGTTTCATCACTTGGACAGCAAGCGGTTTGTGATCGGATATGAATGAATAGGCAAGAATATCCGGCTTGAATGAATCGACTGCCCAGTCAATCTGCCGCTTATCGAACTGTGTCACCTGCAACAATGAGGTTTGATGCCCTTCCCGTTTTAACAGGGCGGACAGCAATCCAATACCGTGGTGATAATCTACAAAAGTATACTTTGAAGATGCCGAGGGGAAAACGAACAAAATTTTCATAAATACCTCCAGAACTAGCGCTAAAAATATAGTAAGCTTGATTCTCTCTTGCCGATCTACATACCAATCGCCGTTTAAAATAGTCTGACGTCATAACCAGCCTTGGCATCGCAAAAAAGTGATACCTTTTCCGGGGGTATGCCGTTGATGATCACAAACAGGCAAATTGGATTGGTATTTTGAGTTTAATGGTTTTGGGAGAGAATGCTTCTAAATCAGGAGGCTGCAATTATCAATATAGAGGGCTCTGAATTGTACGAGATATGGCAGTAATTTTGAATTGTTTTCGGAAAAGTATGCCTGAACCTCAGGGTGACAGAAAAACTTCGCTGATACGGCTAGACTGTCAAAATCGATTAACTGTTTTTTTGATGATTCCAGCAGTGTATGAGAGCTGTCTCCGTCGTCGTTGTCAATAGTTATCGGGAAACCATCCAGGTGCGGGTCTGCCAACATTAAAATCGTGGCATCTTCAACATGCGATAGTGATGCTCCGGGAAGGTAATCATCTATATTTATCGCATCAATGACAAATACGAATAGGAAGAAATACCAGAGCAAGTGCTGAAAAATTTTAATTTTTTTTCTTAAACGGCGTATCATCACCATACTCGATTAAGATTCAAGTATTTAAACAACTATACGTTCACTCACCTTAAAGTGCGATTTTTTTTGTGTCGGAGCGCGACTATCACCGCTGATAACGTATTGACATGTTTGGTTTAAATTTTATACAAAACAGTTTGATTTCTATTTGATTTTTTGATAATCCAACCAAGTTTTGGGATTATAGAAATTTGATGCATATTTTTTTGTATAAAATGATGAAATTTTAGGCAAATATGTTCAATAGTCTCTGTTAATCCAGTTTTTTAACGGTTAATTCACGGTTTTTCACTAAATACAAGTCATATGATATATTATATTAGCTGTTAGTTCACTACCAGACACTCTGAAATTGATGAAAAATATGACCTGATTTTCATTTTTCATTCAGATGTCCGGCTGTGGATCATGTTTTATTCGTCGAAGCAAATTGCTGCAAGTTAATTTATATTTTACTAATTCGTGAGTCAAGCATAACAAAGAAGAGGTGAGCAGAATGAAAAAAACAAGTTTGTTTTTACTTATTCCGGTTTTGTTGATGGGACAATGGGTGTTCAACGATTTTGATGAGGATCCTTTTTGGAGTGGTCAAAGAGACATTCATCTGGATCGTGAGTCTCGAGTGGTTATCACTTATACATCGGAAGAAGTGAAATTTGGCGAAGGTGCCATGCGTCTGGACTGGGGCGCGACCCATGACCAGAGCTGGGGCGGTGGTGCCTACTTGAATCATATGCACCTGGATTCTCTTGGTGTGTATGATTTTTCCGAATATGATTCGGTCATCTTTTATTATTACAACGACGTTCCATCCGGAATCCCCGATGCCGTACATTTACGCTTTAATTTGGGCGATGTCAGTGATTCAGAAAATGGAAACAAAACGTATGATTTCGGCGAAATGGAGTACTGGTATTCATTCCACTATATTTTGGACGATGAGCCCGGCTGGAAAAAGATTGCGCTGCCCCTGTCGGATGTCCGCGAAGACCCTAATGGCAATGGTTTTGAAAGGACCGGCTGGTACGGTATTGAGGGCAATGACAAGCTCGACCTGGATATGATCAAAGGCTTTCAATTTGAATTTTCTATCAGCTCCTCCGAAGGAGATGTGGCAATGGGTTCGATTCTTTTCGATCATATGATCTTTACGACAACCGAGGGCGATACCAGCGTATTTCTTGATCTGGACGAGGATCCCTATTGGAATAGTCAGAGAGATCCTTATTATGATCTCGAATCCCGGGTTATTATCAACTACACCTCGGAAGAAGTGAAATTTGGCGAAGGTGCCATGCGTCTGGACTGGGGCGCGACCCATGACCAGAGCTGGGGCGGTGGTGCCTACTTGAATCATTTGCACCTGGATTCTCTCGGTGTGTATGATTTTTCCAAATACGATTCGCTGGCTTTTTGGTACTTTAACGACGTTCCGTCAGATATCCCTGAAGCGGTGCATTTGCGGTTTAACCTGGGCGAAGTCAGCGATTCGGAAAACGGCAACAATACCTATGATTTTGGCCAGATGGAGTACTGGT
>CAZSMC010000132.1:0-2708 GCA_964607755.1 uncultured Cytophagia bacterium
TGCCGCTTGAGCTGCGGTCGAATCCCAAACCTGTGCTGTCTGCGCGGTGGTAATAGACTGAAGTCCAGTCTCTGCGAGCACTTTGTGAAAGACCGGGCTGCGGTCCGTAGTGAAAGCCCTCCTGCATGATGTGATGTAAACCTAATGGAGTCATGTAGTTGACGCACGCTTCCCAGGAACCGAGCATCATTTTCTTTACTGTGGACACAACAGCGTTGTCCTGACTCAGGCTCATACGAATCCATTCGTCAGCTATATTAACCGCCGTCAGGTGTTGATCCCAGGCCAAACGGCCAAATGTATACCAGTTAGCCTGGGCAAAAAAGTGGCCGCACCAGTTTCGATCATCACCGATATTTGACACACCGGCAATGCCGGTCATTTTACGGTCATAAAGAGAACCATCGATGATCGCAGATAGGGGGGAGCCTTTACCTTTGGCATGCGTGTCAAATTGAAGATACTCTTTCCATTGAGGCGCCAGATAAATGAGATGCGTGGAATGACCGAGATATTCCTGGGTGATTTGCAGCTCCAGCATCAATGGTGTTCTCGGCATGGCAGCAAACAGCGGATGAACCGGTTCCCGCGGCTGAAAGTCGATGGGACCGTTTTTTATCTGTACAAATACATTGTCATGAAATGAGCCGTCCAATGGCACGAATTCTTTATAAGCGCGTTTCGCCCGGTCCGGGTCTACGCCAGCTCGATAAACAAATGCCCGCCACATCACCACGCCGCCAAACGGTGCCAATGCCTCGGCGAGCATGTTCGCTCCTTCGGCGTGAGTGCGGTCATAGTCCTGCGGTCCGGGCATGCCTTCAGAATTAGCCTTGACCAAAAATCCGCCAAAATCAGGAATGATCGAATAAATTTCATCTGCTTTTTCTTTCCACCATTGCCTCACATCGGGATTCACAGGATCGGATGTGGTCAGGTGCTCATCATTTGAATTGTCGTTTGTTTTATTTAAGGCGTCGGAAATTGGTGTGGAAAAATTAATCGATAAAAATACTTTTATTCCAAAAGGACGAAATACATCAGCTAGCGCAGCCACTTTTTTCAGATAGGGTGTGGTTAGAATTCTCGGATCTGCATTGACATTGTTCAATACCGTCCCGTTTATGCCTATGGACGCGTTGGCACGGGCATAATCCGTATACCTGGGGTCCAGTTTTTCCGGCAGTTCATCCCACTTCCATAGAGATTGACCGGCATATCCCCGTTCCACGCTCCCGTCCAGATTATTCCAATGATTGAGTAGCCGGTAGTGGATTTTTGGATTTTGTACAATGTTTAAAGTTTCAAGCGATTTACCAGTTTGCAAAAGCCGCAAAAAGTGAAAAGTCCCGTAAAGCAAGCCAATGTCGGTCTTTGAATAAATGAAAATTTTCTGTGAATCCTGGAGTGGGGTGGAGGTGATAATAAATCCTTCAGATGAACACGTCTCGAGTTTTTGCTTGATAGAAGAGGGAAGAATGTCCACCTCGCCTGGTTTTGCAAAAACGAGTTTGGCATGAACAGGATCACTCGCTTTGGCAATGTTCTCTCCAAAGAATCCGTTAAATGCCTTTACCAGTTCCTGACGAATGATTTTTACAGTCGGATTTGATCCGCTAATGTAAACGGGCTGAACAGCCTGCTTATACGCAGCTGCTTTTGTGGTATCTGCTATTTTGTTGTATTTTAGCCACAGTTCATGACCATCATCGGCGTGTAAAGAACTGCAAAGAAGAATCAACGAGAAAAGAGTGGATGAGATGAGGATTTTTAGCGAGATAGTCATATTATGTCCGATTTTGTACCGTGTCGATAAAGGCTTGAATATTTTCTGTTGTTACGTCGGGTGGCATGCCGCCGCCGCAGGAAAAAATAATCCGCGAATGATCATCGAGTGAACGGATCAACGATTCAGTTGCCTGGCGGACATCCTGCTGTGTGCCCTCAGCAAGCACATCCCGTGGCGGGATATTGCCCAGCAAAGTGATGGTGTTATTCGTCAGTTTTTTCACAACATTCAGTTCAACATCAAAGCCCATGTTGAATAAATTAATGCCCATTTCGGGAAGAAATGGCGCAGATTCAAGTGATGGTGCATCGTTATGTAAAAATTTTACGGAAACGTCTTTATCGTATAGTTTCTTGAAACACGGCAGGCCGAATGTGGCAAACTGGTCCCTGCCTAGAAATCCGATGATATCATCCAGGAGCAAAATGCCGTCAATGTCGGGAAATGTTTCTCTTTGTAAATCCAGCCAGTCGCTGATGAACCGGGTCACTTTTTTAAGTAGCGATTCGACTTTATCCGGTTGCATCATCATGGCAGTCAGGAATTCGGTAGACCCCATTAAATAGCTGGCGATGTTCAACGGACCTCGAGCTACGGCAAAACGAATCTGATGGCCGGCATCGTTAATGCGTGGTTGCGCCAATTTTAGCCGGTTCAACATAAATGGCAGCAGACCGTCTGTTTTGGGATCCGGCTGCGGCAAGGTATCAACGTCATCAATGCTTTTTAGAATGCGACGCGCGTGCGGAAATTCGTTTGCCGGAAAAGTGCAACGTGCCCCAAAAGCCGACGGCTCGGTGCACATGCCATATTCGGACCAGAATCCCGGAAAAAACATCACCGAAGGAAACGTCTCAATGGCAGCGAGATTTGCGCTAAACCATGTGTCGTCATTCGTAAAATAGTCCAATATGGACAC
>CAZSMC010000132.1:2808-7064 GCA_964607755.1 uncultured Cytophagia bacterium
CCATCAACAGTTAACCTGTAAAGATACAAACCTGTTGGCAAATTTCCAGCATTAAATTTTATATTATGGCGACCGGCTGAATATTCCCCGGCGGCAAGTTCTTTGACGGTATCACCCGTTATGTTCAATAAAATGAGACGTATATTACTACTTCTGGCTAGATGGAATGAAATAGTGGTTGTGGAATTAAACGGATTCGGATAGTTTTGATTCAGTGTGAACTGTGAGGGAACCGCGTGTTTTTCCGTTTCGTTCTCCACCTCTGAAACAATACCTGAGCCTTCTTCAAATGTATGGTAATTATCTGCCGGAACATTTGTCGCGACATCCACTGTTCCCATTGGCCAGTAGACGATCACACTATCCGCTACCGTGTTCGATCCGAGGCCAAAGTGAGCCCATAAGTATCCGTGCCGCAGACCGCCCATGCCACCGCCTTCGATGTCACGGATCTGGCTTTTATCGCCGGTAACAACCCGGACTCGAGCGCCAATGCCATCGCGATTACTGGTTGTGCCTCGCGGTTTGATGCCGAGCCAGTGATTGCCGTTGCCCTCATTGTGCATCAGCAATTTATCAGCCGAATTGAAGAACAGATCGAGAAATCCATCATTATCATAATCGACAAAAACCGTATTGCGGTATTCGAGTCCTTCCACACCGGCGCCAGTTTCTTCGCCAACCTCGACAAATTCACGGTCTGTGCCGGTGCCGTCATTTCGATACAGTTTTTGATTGCCTGTGCGTGAACCGATAACCAAATCCAGATCGCCATCATTATCGTAATCGCCCCAACAGAGACCTCGCGCATCTTCAGCCGGGCCGTCCAATCCCAGGTCGGGCGCTACATCGACAAAGACATCGCCGTCGTTTCGATAGAGCATATCGTTTTGACCAGTGCCGCCACCAGTCCAGGTGATAATGAACAGGTCCATATCGCCGTCATTATCGTAATCACCCCAACTCGAGGCAATACCAGCATCTGACTGGATACCCAGAACATCGGTAACTAAAAGGAAGAGGCCACTATCATTCTGGAACAGATGGCTCATTTCGAGCGGGGAGCGAATCGCCGGCAGCCACAAATCGAGCTGTCTGTCATTGTTGTAATCCACCCACACCGGGCTCCATGATTCAACAATGACTTGCCATCCCAAAACGTCTTCCGCGACATCTGTAAAAGCCAGGTCATCGTTTCTGAGCACACGCGCCGGGGGCGGGTCAAATCCGCCAACGCCCTGGTCTCCGCCAGCAAACGCAATATCCAAATCGCCGTCTTTATCATAATCACCGCATGTCGCTTGCCAGAGTGGAATGCCGTCATCAATCGGAACAACTCCCGCTTCTTCCGAGATGTTGGTAAAGGTCGAATCGTCGTTGCGGAATATTCTCAAACCTGTGTTTATGGAAAGTAAATCCAGATCATGATCGTTATCGATATCTGCCCAGGCTGCACCGGTCGGATAGTTTCTCACTGTGTCTCGAACTCCCATCTGTTCAGCCACGTCGACGAATTGACCGCCGTCATTTCTGTACAAGTAATGCGGACTGTCTGAAATGAACAAATCCAGATCGCCATCCGAATCATAGTCACCCCAGGCGCAGCCAAATATCGAAGATCCATTTTCAATGCCCAAATTGTTTTCTGTTGCTGTGAATGTAATGTCCTGGGCGAGCGTGACGTTCAAGCCAATCGTCAACATCACCAGCAATACCGCGAACCTCTTCAATAGAAATAACAAACTTTTCATGTTGGCCTCCTTTCCTGCCGAACATAGTCAGCATACGTTTATTCCTCTCTTTTTCATGCTTTGACGTGAATAAATAACTTTTACCGCTGGAAACATTTTGTTAATGTTTCTTTACCTGACGAGAAGCAGTTTTCTGGATTGTGTGAAAGAGACATCACCGGCATCTACCTCTGCCCTGCAAAAATAAATGCCGCTGGCCAGCGGCTGCCCGGATGCATCTCTTGCATTCCACTGCACACTGTGGCTCCCAGCCGGCAAAACATGATTGATAAGGGTTTTGAGAGAACGGCCTGCCATATCATAAATAGTCAAGCGCACCTTGCCAGATTGCGGGAGATCGAACCGGATCCGGGTGGCAGAGTTGAAAGGATTTGGATAATTCGGGTAAAGGTGAAAATCTCGAATGATTGTTCCATAAGACACACCAGTGTTTTTCGCAAAGTACTCTCGCAGCCATTGCATGGCAGGCCGTTCAGTGCCATCTGTATGTATTAAAAAAGCTTCTTCCCGCCAGATTTGCCCTTCGACATAACCCCACAATGTTAGTCCTTTAACCGCAGGATGTTCATATAGTGCTGGTAATTGTTCCTGATATGTTGCCAGTTGCTCGGCATCATCTTTAATATGAACGTCATATTCGGTAATATAGATGGGCAACTCTGTTTCAGCCAGTTTATCAAGTTTTGAGGTGATTGTCCTTTGGCTGGTGCTCTCAAGAAAATGACCCTGCAGACCGATGCCATCAATCAGATTTCGTTCTTTGAGCAGATTAATGACCTTGATATAATTACTGAGTGACACCCATCCATTCAGAACGCCATAATCATTGATATGTAATTTGGCTGTGGGATTATATTCGCGGGCTTTTTCAAACGACCAGATGACCCAGTCCCAGCCTGTTTCACCGTCTCCGCCAATTGCATCTTTATAGGACGGATTTTCGTGCAGGGGTTCGTTAACCACATCAATAAAATCAGTGTCAGGATAGCGTTCGCCAAACAGGCGAATCCATTCTTCCACCTCAGCGCGCATTTCATCAGGCTCTAAATATCGAATCCACCACGGTTGCTGCTGGCCCCAGACGAACGTGTGCTGCCGGAACGGGTAATCATTGTTTTGGGCAAATTGATAAATCAGGTCAAGATTTCGCCAGTCCATGTTATCCTGGCTAATTTCAACACTGCCCCATTTGCCGGCGTTCTCCGGAGTGACCTGATTCCATAAGCTGGTAAACTGATACGGAATATTCGAACCGTTATTAATAATGCTACCCAGATAGGTGCTTTGGCCGTCAGCCAGTGGTTGGGCTCGAATAGATGCATTTGATGAAATGCATAAAAGTATTAACAATAAAGAAAAGCCGCACTTGGACATACAATGTTCTCACATTTTTCTTTGACTCATTCGCTTTGTGCTTTTGTGTACACATAAACAGCTTTCATTTCACCCATTGGTCCTTCTATGGTAAAATTTCTCGACAATTGCTGACCTTCTTCTTGCAATGTCCATTTGTCAGTCGAGTTCATCTCGGATTCCTGTCCATCTCGGGTAAAAGTGATTTTGGTCTTGATCGTCAATTCCTTTTGATCCTCGGACCACCTTGCAGTGATGATGCGAGGGGAATTCCAGATTCTGGATTCGTTTTCTTTGCCGTCAAGAGTAAAGCTGAGCGAGTCCACAATATCATCCTCGTACTCGCGTTGATAAGTTCGTTGGAGAGTGATAAAATTATCCTTCTGGTCAACCTGGATGGTAACAGGCACAAAGCGGTCTCCGCCTTGGTCAAATTGGCTTTTTTCACGACTGAAACTCCATGTGCCGCTAAAATCCGTTTTGTCTTCCGCTGTAATGACAAAAGACAGAACAAGCATCACTGCCACAAACAAAACATACATTTTTTTTAACATAGCGTTCTCCTCAAGTTTACACATGAATGAATGCGTAAAAGACAGGCGAGTGCATTGGTGTTGGTTACCGATTTCTATATTTTATTAAATTTTAACCATTGAATAAAGTGAATAACTGTGAATTAACTGTAAATAGAATGTTTTAACAATTATCTTGACGCCAAAATTGATACTTGACCGATAGTGATAAAATGTCTATTTTCCTAAACAGCAGATTCATTAAAAGTGCAATATGACTGAAAAGATAGATAAAAAAGCTAAAAGAACAGCTCTGGATAAAATTTTAGAGAGTGATACATTTGCTCACTCGCAGATTTATCGGCAGTTGTTAACCTATCTCGTCGAGGCGTCTATTAAAAATAGTCCGCCGAAAGAATATGCCATTGCCAGCGAGGTTTTCCACAAAGCATCCGATTTTGATCCCAGCCACGATACGATCGTTCGCGTCTATGTCTACAATCTCCGAAAAAAACTCGAGCACTATTATGCACATGAAGGTCTAAATGAACAGATTCGAATCAAAATACCAAAGGGACATTATGAAATCGAATTTGTCCATCACGATAAACCCAAACATAAAGTGGCCACAAAGACATAT
>CAZSMC010000133.1:0-7044 GCA_964607755.1 uncultured Cytophagia bacterium
CGAACCATAGTTAATAACGTATTGTATCAAAACAAGTTATGCTTATTTAAACCAGTTGCGATATTAAGATTATCATGTGCAGAACGTCATGGCATGCGCCAAACATTTTGCAAAGTGACTGGAGTTTTCTCGGTTTTGACAAAATTGCACTCCGTCCCGGCGAAACCAAAACAGTCTCGTTCATGTTGTCAGTCCGGGAGCTCGCCTGGTTCCATCCGGAACAAAAAGCCTGGCTGATAGAGCCGGGGCAACACACTGTCTTTGTTGGGGCGTCTTCAAAAAACGGTGAGCTGCTAAAAGAGACTTTTATGATTCTTTGAAAATGTTTGGCAAAAGATCGATTTTTATTTCTTGGATATAAAACAAGATGCAAAAAAATTACTATGAGAATGAATTAGATATCGTGAGTAGCCATGCTTGCTGCCCTCCGCGTTCTCCGCGTGCTTGGCGGTTCAATTTTTTAACATACAATTCAAATCTAAACTTTTCGTCTAGCCAAAGAAAGCAGCTCATTTTATTTCCACATACCCATTGAAATTAATCAGAAAAATGACCATATTTCAGCATAAAGATTAAAACAAGGCAAGACGATTTAACGGAAGGAGTTTATTGTGAAATCGCAACAATCTGAAGGAAAAGACACTCTTGATCGCCGCACTTTTTTAAAAGGCGTGACAGCCGCAACAGCGTTCACCATCGTGCCGAGTCATGTTTTGGGAAAAGACAAAAAAGCGCCTAGCGACAAAATGAACATCGCCGGAGTTGGAGTCGGTGGTATGGGTAAAAGCAATCTGGAAAACATGGAATCGGAAAACATTGTCGCCTTGTGCGACGTGGATTGGGATCACGCCGCGGAAACGTTTGAAAAATATCCCGATGCCAATCGCTACAAAGATTTTCGTGTTATGCTGGAAAAGGAAAAGGATATCGACGGTGTTCTCATCGCAACGCCGGATCACACGCACGCTATCGTCACGTTGACGGCCATGGAATTGGGCAAACACGTGTACACCCAAAAGCCTCTCACTCGCACCGTGTCCGAAGCCCGGGCATTGACCAACGCGGCGAAAAAACAGCAACTGGTCACCCAGATGGGCAATCAGGGTCATTCCGGCGAAGACATCCGGTTAATCTCCGAATGGATCGCTGACGGCGCCATTGGCCCAGTGCGCGAGGTGCATGCCTGGACCAACCGTCCGGTGTGGCCCCAGGGCGTGTACAAACGACCGGAACCGATGGAGGTGCCGGAAAAACTGGCCTGGGATTTGTTCATCGGTCCCTCCCCCTACCGGGAATACAACGAAATCTATCATCCGTTCAAATGGCGCGGCTGGAAAGATTTTGGCACCGGTGCACTCGGCGACATGGGCTGCCATATCATTGATCATGCGTATACTGCGCTCAAGTTGCGATATCCCACCAAGGTGACAGCCAGCAAAACCACGCAGTTCGATCCGGATGAAATCTGGACAAGAATTGAAAACACAGAAACATATCCTTTTTCATCCATTGTCACTTATGAGTTTCCCGAACGCGAAGATATGCCGCCGGTAAAAATCATGTGGTACGACGGCGGATTACAGCCGCCGCGTCCGGAAGAGCTGGAACCCGGCCGGGAGATGCCGGATAGTGGCATTCTGTTCGTCGGTGAAAAAGGAAAATTATTGAGCGGCGGGGGCATGACGCGCCTGATTCCGGAAACGTTCATGCAGGCTTATGAGCTGCCGGAAAAAACCATTCCCCGCATCGAAGGGACTCACGAACAAAACTGGATCGAATGCTGCAAGGAATTGAAAACCGCCAGCTCGCATTTTATCTACGCCGGACCTTTGACCGAGTCTGTACTTTTGGGTAACATCGCTTTGAGATTCCCCTATCAGATTCTAAAATACGATTGGAAAAACATGCAATTCAAAAACAACGAAGAAGCAACATCACTGTTGAAACATGATTATCGCGAAGGCTGGACGATTTAAATGTACATCTTCATCCGGAGGCATGCAATTTCCGGATGAAGTTTATTCGGCCAGAGTAATCACCACATCTGACCTGGCGCTCTTATAAGCGTGATGAATAATTTCCAGGGTATCGCGTACATCATCGATGCTGGAAAGAGGGGGAACATCGTGGAGGATATAATCAGTAAATGCTTTGGCCTGGTTGACAAATGAATTCTCATATTCTACATCACTATCGATTTTTTCATTATTTAAGTAGCAGGCGTTGGTGATCACCAGGTTGTTCTTTTCCCCGACAATATGAATGCCGTTAATCGTGGCCTCAGCACTGCCGGCCCACGTTTGCATTAGCATGGCAATAGAATTATCCGGATAATACAAATTGACTTGTGCTGTATCTTCACCTTCCATTTGTTTCAGGACACGCTTTGAGGTAAAAGCGTGCAGTTTTATCGGCTTGCCCAAAAGATAAAGTGCCTGATAAACAAGATGACACCCTTTATCCATAAGAACACCACCAGATACCAGTTTCTTTTTCGCCCGCCACCCGGCTGTTTGCGCCTCGGTAAGCGAGTGGGTGCAAATAAACGACGCCTGAATAACTCCGCCCAGTTCGACGCTCTCAAGCACTTGCTTGGCCTTTTTTATCGCATTACGATAAACATAATTATGCGACGGAAAAATTTTTAATCCTTTCTCATCTGCCAGTTGTTTGATCTTGTCCACGTGCTTGGTTTTGGTCACGACCGGTTTTTCCACCATGACGTGCTTGTCGTTATTCAACGCCGCGACGATCTGGTCATAGTGAAAAGTGTTGATGCTGCTGATAATCAAAGCGTCCAGCGAAGGATCAACAACCATGTTGTCAAAGCTGTCGTACGCCTGAATGCCCCATTCCCGACACGTATCTTGCAATTCCTGCTGCAGTCGCTTCCGGTTGTCTTTGTTGCCGTGCAAAATATGTGTCATGCCGGTGATATTGGCTTCCGGATTGACTTGAAAGCCTTTGAAATGCAGCGGCGCTACGGTACCCAGTCCAACGACACCGATGTTCAATGTGCTCATGGATGTGTGTCCTCCCGTTAATTTAAAAACCTGTATGCAAGAATGTCATTATTAATAACAATAGTCATGAAAAAAAGAATCCAAAGTTGGATTTAATTTTTTGAATTTTTGCACATTGATTTTGTGTTTTTTATTTGATATACTTGAAGGTGAACAAAAGTGGGGAATGCTTTATGAGAAAATGCATGATTTGTTTTTCTTTTTGGACGTTCTGTTTTATCACAATAGCAGTTTCGTTATTCGCCCAGATTGACCCGGATATCGATGCCCGTTTGGAACGCCGATCGCACACTTTTCAGGAAACGACGTTGCCTTATCGGCTTTACATTCCTGAGGACTATAAGCCGTCGCAAAATTATCCGCTGCTGGTGTTTCTTCACGGCGCGCGCTGGGCCGGCACAGACAACGTGTCGCAACTGGACAATGAACTCGCACTGTACTGGATCGACTCGACGCGACAGGCAACAGAGCCCGCGTTCATTGTTTATCCGCAAATTCCTCGCGGCACGGCGTGGGAAAAAGTCTCCGGCAAAATCGAGGCTCTTCCAGCCAATCCTGAACTCGAAACCGTGGACAGCCTGCTGGATTCGCTTGTCCGCGAATTCTCCATCGACGCTGAACGGCTTGCTGTGTGCGGCAAATCCATTGGCGGACTCGGTGTCTACGGCATGCTGGCGCGCTATCCGAACCGCTTTGCAGCCGCCATTCCCGCTGCCGGACGATATGCGTATAAAAATATCGAACACCTCGCCCAAACCTCAATGTGGATTTTCCATAACAGGGATGACAATGTGGTGCCGGTTGAGCAATCGCGGCACGTGGTCAGCGAACTTGAAAATCTAGGTAAAACGGTTTTCTACACCCATTGTCATTTTCATGACGGCACGTGTCAACCGGCTCCGGATGATTCCATCGACCAGGCCATTCAATCGGGAATCGCTCATTTCTATTCCGAATTTGACGATGCCGGTCACCAGTTGGAGCCGAATGTTGTAAATACGTACGGTTTGTATCGATGGGTCTTTGCTCAGCGAAAAGAGGCAACAGCTATTTTTGAGCACGATTTAAAAACAGATGCCATCCGGCTCGAACAAAACAGTCCCAATCCGTTTAACAACAAAACAAGGTTCACGTTTCATTTGCCAGGATATGAAAAAGTAAAACTTGAAATATTTAACATTCAAAGTCAAAAAGTGACCACACTTTTGAACGGCTATAAAACTCCAGGGCAGCACACGGTTAACTGGAACGCCAACGGCTTATCCAGCGGAGTGTATTTTTTCAAGCTATCAACACCCTCGTTCGAACGGACGCGGGCTTGTGTTTTACAGAAATAAGGCAACCATTTTTTAGCCACTGATCTTCACCGATTCAGCACGGAAAAAAAGCTCGCCACACCGGTGTTTGATCCGTGTAAATCAATAGCTCAATTTATACTGTTTTAAGCACTGTACTTTGAACAGCATCTAATTATTTTGTTGAACATAAAAGCGCGGATTTGAATAAAATAAATCCCATATTCGTTATTGCATTTCATACAATAAAGATTTAAAATGTAATATTTAAAAGATTCAAAAATAAGGATCATGAATGATGAAAACGTTGAGCCAAAAAGAAATGAAAAAGAACATTTTTGAATAAAAAGGAGAAAGAGATATGGAAAATAATTGGATAATAAATGAAGCAAACAAAGCAGATAAAAGCAACGGTTTTCTCATTCTTGAAAATCCTGAACAAAAACAATATCTTGACGATATTTTAATTAATAAATACTGGCCATTTATCCGAACGAGATTAAAAGAGACCTATTATAATTATAATCCATGTTTTTTATACCGGCAACATAAAAAGGCTTTGTAATGAATAAAGAGCAAGCAGGGCGAATAATCAAAGAAACCTTTGAAAGAGGCCGGTTCAGCGGTTTTATCAAAAACCTGCTGAATCATATTGAGGCGAAGACATTTACCTACCAGGGCAACTATATTCCGGACGCGTATAAACAGTATATTAAATCCTTGGAGCGTATCGGCAAGTTCAGCGATGGTGACAAAAGCCTCGATATTCTTGTTGTCACCCTGCAAAAAGAAACTTCCCTGGCCCGCGCCCGCACCATGCAGCGGAATTTTATCGCCTGGTACTTAGACGGCAGCCGCTCTAACAAGGACGCGGCCCTGGTCGCCTATGTGGCGCCGGACCAGGCGGATTGGCGGTTTTCCCTGGTCAAGATGGATTACAGATTTAAAAAGGACAAATCCGGAAAAATAGGGGCGAAAAAGGAATTTTCCCCGGCCCGGCGATGGTCGTTTCTGGTGGGCGCCAATGAAAAAAGCCACACCGCCCAGAGCCGCCTGGTAAGCATCCTGGCCAATGATGAACAGGCGCCCGCGCTTGCGGAACTGGAACAAGCTTTTGATATCGAAACCGTCACTAAAGAGTTTTTTCTGAAATACCGCAAGCTTTTTCTGCGCACCAAGGAAGGATTGGATGCGGTTGTTAAAAACGATTCAAAAGTTAAAGCCGATTTCGAAGCCAAAGGCGTAGACTCGGTCAACTTTGCCAAAAAGCTGCTGGGCCAGATCGTGTTCCTCTATTTTCTGCAGAAAAAGGGCTGGTTCGGCGTGGGCCGCGACGATGACTGGGGCACCGGCTCCAGGCATTTCCTGCGGGAACTGTTTGAAGGCAGGCATGGCAGTTATGAAAATTTCTTCAACGATATTCTGGAGCCGCTTTTTTACGAAGCGCTGCGAAGCGGCAAAGATCGGGAACATATAGATTACTATTACAGCCGGTTTGACTGCAAAATTCCATTCTTAAACGGGGGACTGTTTGACCCTATCGGAAACTATGACTGGGTGCATACCGACATTAACCTGCCGGATGACCTGTTTTCCAATTCCCGCCAAACCAGAGAAGGCCTGCCTGCCGCGCTGCCTGCCTGTGCGGGCGGGAACCCGTACGCAGACAGGGGCACGGCGCAGGCAGGCGATATCGGCGACGGGATTCTGGACGTGTTTGACCGCTACAATTTTACCGTGCGCGAAGACGAACCCCTGGAAAAGGAAGTGGCTATCGACCCGGAACTGCTGGGAAAGGCCTACGAGAAATTCAACGCCATCCGGCCGGATAATTTCGATGAATTCACCAAAGCCTTAAAAAGCGGGCGCAAGGGCGAGGAAAACAAGTTCAACAAAAAATTCGGCGTCTATTACACCCCGCGGGAAATTGTGCATTACATGTGCAAGCAGAGCCTGATCAATTATATGCATACCCAAGCTGAAAACTCCAATTTAACCGCCCCAATCGAAAAGAAAGATCTGGAAGATCTGCTCGAAAAGGGCGAACATCTCACCGAAAAAGAAGCTACCGCCTTGCTGAAACAAAAGAATATAAGAAACGGATCATATAATTCAAGTCGATATACCTTCCGATTGCCAAAGAGTATCAGAGTAAATGCCGCCGCCATTGATAAATGGTTGGAAAATATTACGGTCTGCGACCCGGCGGTGGGCTCCGGCGCTTTTCCGGTGGGCATGATGAACGAAATCGTGCGTGCCAGAAATGTGCTGTCCGTATTCCTGAATGACCGGAAGCGACCTGTCTGCGTGCAACGCACAGGCAGGAACGATTATGTATTCAAACGCCGCTGTATCGAGCATTCCCTCTACGGCGTTGACATCGACCCCGGCGCGGTGGAGATCGCCAAGCTGCGATTGTGGCTTTCCCTGGTCGTTGATGAAGAGGATATCAAGAACATCAAACCGCTGCCAAATCTGGATTACAAGGTTGTCTGCGGCAATTCATTGTTGGGCGTGGAGAAAGACTTGTTTAACCATCAGCTTTTCAATGAGATGGAAAAGCTGAAACCTTTGTATTTCGAGGAAACCAATCCCACCAGAAAGCAGGAATACAAAAAGCAGATTGATGATCTGATCAGTCAAATTACCAAGGGGCACAGGGAATTTGATTTTGAAGTCTATTTTTCCGAAGTGTTTCACAATAAAGGCGGGTTTGATGTGGTGAT
>CAZSMC010000134.1:0-6953 GCA_964607755.1 uncultured Cytophagia bacterium
GGGCCCATAGCTCAACGGTAGAGCAGCGGACTCATAATCCGTTGGCTGCAGGTTCGAATCCTGCTGGGCCCACTCTTTCCAAAAATGTTTTCTTATAAATCCCACTAAAACAATAAAATTTCACCCACACCACGCTTTTCCTTGACTATTTCAAAAATAACATTATATTAGTTTTATCTGACCCGATTACAGACTTCCATCGATAACCATTCGCGATTCTCTGATTTTTGCTGTATAGAAAATGCCTGTTGTACAGGCTGAATTCCTCACTATTTTGAAAGGAGGTGATGAGAAAGCGGAACGTATTCAGACAAATGCCCACCAAAGAGGGTGCAACAAGGCTGTCGGGGCATATGTCTCTTGTTGTATTTAACTTTCCTAAACCTTAACCAAATTGTTGGAGGGTATCAATGGATAATTCAAACAAAATGCTGTACGTATGCACGCTCGTTATCCTGATGAGCATGGTGTTTACTGCTGGAGCACAGGCTGAAAAAATTATCTGGGTTTCCAGGGGCGATGCAGACACACTCGGAAATGTATGGGATCAGGAATGGGTCGATATGCTCGTGGACGCTGGTTACGAGGTTCAACGCGAAGATTCGACTATGGTTATTCAGGATGGAGAATCTTTCTTGATAACCGAACAACTGGATATACTGGAGAGCGGCGATCTTGTCATTTTTAGTCGGGCAAATAATAGTGGCAATTTTGTCGATCCCTCAGGTTGGAATGGGATGATAAAGCCAATGCTACTGCTATCCGCTTATTTGTCTCGTGATAATCGGTGGCAATGGTTTAACAACAGTAACTTGCTTGGAGACGGGAGCTATAAAGCCGTCTATTATAGTGTGGAGAATCCGGAACATCCGATTTTCACAGGCGTAGAGCCGGATGACAACGGTGCAGTGGCTGTTTTGGACACGTCGGTCGGTACCGGAAATACCTCGCTACCTGATGTGATGGACTGGGGTGATGGCCAATTGCTGGCGACAGTGACGGAAACCGCGACACCATCTATTGTCTATTGGCCGCAAGAATATCCGTTTCATCCGGATACTGACCAGTTTGCCGGCGCACCGCGCTTGTTGTTCTGTGCCGGGACACGGGAACCCGCTGGAGGCGATCTACCGAATGCCTTGCATGGCTGGGGACAATGCAACCTCACACCCGAGGGCAAAAAGATGTTCCTGAACGCCGTGGCCTGGATGCTTGGGAAAGAAGTGCGGGTTGAAACAAATTCTTCTGCTCTGCCCCAGGATATTCATCTTGCTCAAAACTATCCAAATCCGTTCAATCCGTCTACGACAATCGAATTTTCTCTTGCGCAGGCATCACTTGTCAAACTCAGTATCTTTAATATGCTGGGCCAGGAAATCACTACACTGGCGAACCGGACTTTGCAACCAGGAACCTACCAATTCACCTGGAATGGTGTCGATGGTTCAGGACAACAGGTTGAAAGCGGAGTCTATGTTTATCAACTGGAATCGAAAAGTGAAAAACGTGTGAAAAAGATGCTGCTGATCAAGTGATATTTTCTGACCCGGTCATCCAGCATGGTCGGGTCACTTTTTCTGCAAGAGTTGCTGTCCAGAAAAATGCCCCGGTGAAAGGATATGAATGATCACAATCATGACATTCAGTCATGCACGGCAAAATCATCCAAACAGGATGATCTTTTGGCATTCCATTTGAAAATTACCGAAATCATCTGGAGCGCCAAAGGTCGAATTCATTTCATCCTATCTTTATGAAAGGAGTTAAATATGAAATGGTCACAATTTTCTTATCGTTCTTGCGTTGTGTTGACAATTCTATCTGTTGTTCTTTTTGCTTTGTCAACTCTGGTTTTTGCAGAATTGCCGGATGTTTTGCGGGAAAGCTTTGATTATCCGGAAGGGTCATTAGCACTTCAAGGAGATTCGACAGGCGGCTGGGGCGGCCCCTGGGAAGAAATGGAGACTGGCTTTATTTACGTAATGTTAGCCGATCCGGGATTCGGAGAAATTGAAAAAACAGGCGGATATATCGAGGTGCTCGAAGCTGGGACCACTTTCCGAGACCTGGCCGAAGTGTGGCCTGATAACGGCTCCGCGTATTGGTTCAGCATGCTTTATATGCGCATCGATGCCATTGATGTCGATGATTCTTATAACGGTTTTTCCCTCTTTAAGGATAATACAGAACTTTTGTATATTGGCAAACCCTGGGGGTCTAAAATGATTGGCCTGGACGGCCATGGGGGAAGCGGAGCTGTTTCCTCAGATGTTGATACTTATGACGGCGGCTGGATTGTCGTCAAACTGGATATGAGTGGCGATGATGAACTCGATAAAGCTTATATCTGGGTTAATCCGGACCCGAGTGTAGAACCGGATACAACAGCAGCCGATACCATGGCGCTTTGGCCGGGAGATGATGGCTTTAATCGCGTGCGAATCGGGTCCGGTAATGCTCCTAATCAATGCGAATGTATTTACGATGAGATTAGACTCGGTCAAACTTTTGAAGGACTGACCATGCCGGATACGGCGACAGCGGTCAATGCGGAGAAGAACATTGTGTCTTCATTCGAGCTCTATCCTAACTATCCAAATCCCTTTAATCCGGAAACCGTTATTCGCTATTCGCTGGACAAAACCCAAAAAGTACAACTCGCGGTTTATGACCTGACCGGGCGGAAAATAAGGACATTGACAAATGGCATAAAATCACAGGGTCTCCATTCCGTGTCCTGGAATGGATGTGATGATAAAGAACGGGCTGTAAGCAGTGGCGTGTATATGTACAAATTAATCAGCGAGGAGAAAACACAGGCACGCAGAATGATGCTGATCAGATAAGGCCAGGAAATTTGTAGTACACCTTTCAGGTGTGCTACAAATTTTATTTTTATATATTTTAATGCAAAATTATAACCTCTTTTGGAATCCAAAATGAAAAGAACGCTTTGATAAATTTAACGGTGAAAATTTGCGATGGGGCATTACAGAATCTCTCCTTGTCAATGGTGATGTGGTTTATGTAACTCCCGGTAAAAAGACAATGATGGCTGCCCTCAATCGCCATAACGGTAATACAATTTGGCCGACACCAGGCAATGATCAACTGTCTGGTTATTGCTTGCCTGTTTTGGTGAATCATAATGGCCGTGAATTAATTCTGCAAATGATGCAGTCCAGTGTTGTTGCGATCAATCCAGAAAATGGCGCCCTGGTCTGGACTTACCCGGACAAAACCAGGTGGGATGTCCATCCGAATACGCCATTTTATCACGACGGTTATTTATTGATCTACAGCGGTTATGGCACCGGCGGATAGTTGTTGAAAATATTCGATAATGGTTCCAATGCAACCAGGGTTTGGGAAAATAATACCATGGATAGCCAAATTGGTGCTGCCGTTTTGTTAAATGAACACATTTATGTGTCCGGTCATCGGATACTTTTGAGATCATTGCCGAAAATCCGTTAGGCCAACGCGGATGGACCACACCGGCGTTTTACAAAGACCGCATTTACATCCGCGGTGATGAGCATTTGTTTTGTATTCAGGAATAATAGCAAATCAATAACATACTGATACAAAGGTGGATCAATTTAACAAAATCCTTAAACGGTATGAACTGAAAGATTGCTAATGAGGGACATTTACACCGGCAAGATTAGCTTGATGCTGATTGATTTTGAAAAGGATAAGATATGTTGTCTAGTTTACCTGTTTTAATAATTGATCGTAATCTGAATGTGAACCGATCCATAACCAAATAATCGTATCTTGTTTCAATACACCCACTGCGCGATAGTCCTTTGTTATGCGCACAGAATATATTGGCAGCCGTGAGTGCACGCGTTTAAAGCGAAGACCGGGATGCCATGGATCTTTGACAAAAATTTGATATGCTTCTTTTGCACTTTTTTTAATATCATGTGGAAGAGATTTGTAACATTTCCAAAATTTTTCTGTAGCGGTTGATTTCATAGTTGATCTGGATCGAGAGGTGTCGTTTCCCCCTTTTTTTCTTGCTCTAATGCCTCCAGAGCCAGGTTTTCAAGTTCGGCTTCCGATTCAGCAAAATGTTGTTCCCATTTTTTTTCGGAATCGATCTCCTCCAACAGCCATCGCGCCACAGCGTTCTGTTCTATTTCTGGAAGTTTTGCAGCTTCGGAAAACGCTTTTTCAAGCATTTTGGTCATAATGTAAACCTCTTTATTGTGTATGGAAAATGAATATTTTTTATTTTATCAAATTTATTTGATTTTGGTTCCAATTGCAAGCGATATATTAAACAGGCAGAAATACCAAGTACGATTCCAATAATTTTTCCAATATTTTTCTTTCAAATATCCCCTGGTGTTCGCAATAAATATTTCTTGACATTACACACTATATAGTGTAGATTACTACACAATAGTAAGGAGGATTTAAAATGGCGACTAATTTGGCAATTGATAATAATCTCATTGAAGAAGCAAAGTCTATAGGTCATCATAAGACCAAAAAGGAAGCGGTGACAACGGCGTTGAAAGAATATATCCAACGGCACAAGCAAACGGAAATTATAGATATGTTCGGAAAAATAGAATATGATGAAAATTATGACTATAAGCAGCAGAGACGCATAAAGTGAAAATCATTGTAGACACATGTATTTGGTCTTTGGCGTTCAGAAGAGAAAATGCTTTATATTCAGAAACTGTTCAGGAATTAAAACAATTGATTTTGGATCAAAGAGTTCAGATGTTAGGTCCAATCCGGCAGGAATTATTGTCCGGTATTCGGTTAAAACAACAGTTTAATGATTTGAAATCTTATCTCCAGGCATTCCCGGATTTGCAGATCAAAACGTTAGATTATGAATTGGCAGCGGAATTTTACAATATAAATCGCAAAAAAGGTATTCAGGGATCAAATACAGATTTTTTAATTTGCGCATTATCTTGTCAAAATAATATGCCGATATTCACACTTGATAAAGATTTTGAACTGTATAAAAACAACATTCCTATCGTTCTATATCAGTTATCATCCGTTTGATTGTACCATTTTTGCAGATATGAA
The DNA here is from genome assembly GCA_964607755.1 of uncultured Cytophagia bacterium. Lineage (GTDB taxonomy): Bacteria > Zhuqueibacterota > Zhuqueibacteria > Residuimicrobiales > Krinioviventaceae > CAZSMC01. The sequence continues at coordinate 5,065 of CAZSMC010000134.1, forward strand.
AATTGTGGCAAAGGTATTTATAGAGGTCAACCCAGGATAAAAACCTTTTCTACCAAACAATAGAATCAATCGTTAACAAAACAAGGACGCGGTGCAAATGCCGTGATTCCGATCCTGCAGGCGATTCAGAACGAGTACAAATACCTGCCAGAAGATGCCCTGCGCCGGGTGTGCGAAATCACTGATATCCGGCCGGCAGACATTACCGGAGTGTCAACCTTTTATTCTCAGTTCCGTCACAAACCGGTGGGTGAACACATCATTCATGTGTGCACCGGCACTGCCTGTCATGTCAAGGGCGCGGAACTGGTGCACGACGCGTTCAGGCGTGAACTGGCAATTCCTGAAAATGACGACACCGATCCCAACGGGCAATTCACGCTGCAAAAAGTGGCATGTTTGGGTTGCTGCACCCTGGCGTCGGTGGTGCAGATCGATCAGGTGACCTACGGGTATGTGAGTACTGGAACGGTTCCCAAAGTACTGCTGAATTTTTTCTCCAAAGATCATGAAATAACTGAAAAAAAACAGGCGGGGCAGGTGGACGAATCCGGCCTGGTGGAGATTCGTGTGGGACTGTTGTCCTGTTGTGTGGCTGCAGGCAGCGGCGTAGTGATGGAACGGGTCGAGTCCTCGCTGCAGGAACTGGGTGCGCAGGCGCTGTAGGTGGAGACGCAGCATTTGTCGTTGGAAGAATCCCATGTTGTATCGCCTGCGCAGGAGACGCAGGTTCCTGAGTCACAATTTTGGGAGATGCTGGGGTAAAGATTTGTGTGGTCGTCGTATTCAGCCTGGTCTACGCAATGGTTATTGTTCTGTAAGCATTCTGAGGTGGAGGGCTCGCAAGAATCGCCGTCCCAGGTGTAGCCTGAGGCGCAGCCGCAATAGATATCATCTCCGCAGCATTCATCAGTAGTTGTGCCTGGGTATTCACCTACTCCTGATTCTCCTGCCTTGATAAATACACTGCTTCCATAGCCGCATTTGCTGTTGCATATTGTAGAACTATAATCGCAATCATACCATAAGCTGTTTTCACAATATTTTGTATAAAAATTACAGTGCTCTTTTAAGCCTGGGTCATCAATATTGTCGCATTGGTATTTTTTGAAAGTTGAGATGTCTTTTTCCAGCCCGGTCAGAGTCGTAGTAGTGGTTTCCACTGTAACAGTTGTTGTCGTGGTCTTGTTAAGGCCTGTTTCGGGTACTGGGGTTTTGTTTTCTACACCTCCCGAAGGCTCTAATATTGGGGTTAAAAGAGTGATCCCTGCAATATGCTTTGACTTTTAGACCTCCCGACTTTTTTCTTGCATTTATATGATATTTCATTAAATTAGCAGACAAAATTGTAGGGAGGATCAAAAATGCCAGAGACCATAGAAAAACCATTACGCGATGTATTAGGTGAAGAAGCCTCGGACAGCCTGGTTCGTTTTGTGGATCAAAAACTTGATCAACGGAAACACGAGATGTTGGAATTTATCGAGGAAAAATTTGAGCGGCGGTTGAGTGAGGAGCACGGTCAAATTAATTTGGCGATCAAGGAAACTGAACAACGTTTAGACAATCGGATCACCGAAGAGATAGCCAAGATAAATGAACGTATCACAACAGAAATATCCAAAGTCAACGAACGCATTACAGAAGAAATTGCCGGGGTGAAAAATCAAATCTCAGATACCCGCGCCGATCTTATCAAATGGATGTTTATCTTTTGGGTGGGGCAAGTGGCTGTGATTATGGGGTTGCTGTTTGCGTTTTTCAAATAAATTTGCCTGAACGATTACGGTACCATAAAAAGCAAAGCTGCAGGCAGCGGCGCAGTGATGGAACGGGTCGAGTCCTCGCTGCAGGAACTGGGTGCGCAGGCGCCGTAGGTGGAGACGCAG
>CAZSMC010000135.1:0-6047 GCA_964607755.1 uncultured Cytophagia bacterium
TAGCTATTAAGCGCGTGGCTATGAAACGTGCGTAGCTATTAAGCGCGTGGCTGTGAAACGTGCGTAGCTATTAAGCGCGTGGCTATGTCAATCTCCTCCCCAGTCTCTTCAATCTCCTCCCCAGCCTCTGGCTGGGGACGCCCGCCGATTCTCTCATTCCCATGCTAACGCTCTCTCGTTCCACCGCTCCTGCGTCCGGATGGTGTGTGACCAACTGCTGACAGAAACAGCAAAAATGAACGGATAGCACGCCAGGACATTTATGAAATTAAACACAGCGCAGGGGCGCCCAATCCGGGTGTTCCAACAGAAAACCGTGCTAATGAGGTAATCATGATTATTCTGAAAAAATATGCAACTTTTTTAAAAACGTGCATCTAATTTTATATAAGAGATGCGACAAACTTGCCATACCTGTGAAGAAGCCGATTTCATTCCAATTTCCATGGTACTTATAAAGCGCGTAAAAAGTGTTGGTTAAATAAGGAGTGTTTTATGATCGAAATGGTTAATAATCTTGATGATTTTATAAAACATAAAAACGAACAGGATTTCTTTTTCCTTGTTTTTTACACAGACTCTTCGGAAAGCAGCAAAAAAGCTTTGAGTCTTTTAGAGGACCTTCATAAGGAATATAAAGATGTTCCTGGCTATGCTGTTAATGCCAGTCAGGTCAAAGATATTCATCCGGTTGTGAACGTCAATAGTGTGCCGACAGTGCTGGCGTTCAAAAACGGTAAAATTGTAAAAAATATACAAGGTTTACAGACAAAAGATCATTACGAGATGCTTTTTTATGATTCGCCGGTCAGATCGGATGGCAATGGCACGGAAAAGCAACACAACGTTATTGTGTATTCAACACCATCGTGTTCGTGGTGCAATCGACTGAAACAGCATCTGCGCAAGAACCGTGTGCCTTTCCGTGATGTCGATGTATCGCGGGATCAGCGGGCCGCTCAAAACCTGATGGAACGTACCGGTCAAACCGGCGTGCCGCAAACAGAAATTGACGGTCAATGGATTGTCGGATTTGACCAAAACAGAATTGACCGGTTGCTGGGATTGTCTCGATAAATAATTATTTGTAATTTAAAATAAATACAAGGAGGATCAAACATCATGAAAAAGATTCAACCCGTCAATGGATTTGTATTGATAAAATACCCTGAAACTGGTGAAGAGCAAACCGACGGCGGCATTATTATCCCCGATACAGTCAAAGAAAAACCGAATGAAGGCATTGTAGAAGGTATCGCCACAGATGCGACCGAACAGGTCGCGGTTGGCGATAAAGTTATTTATAAGGAATTTTCCGGCACCAATATCACATTTGACGGACAGGACTATATTCTCGTGCCGGCCGGTGATATTTTGGCAAAATATGTCGATGTCGATTCTATCTAATAAAACTTGTGCGTGCCAGGCCAAAAACTTGGCACGAAATGGATATCGAAAAAAAGAATTGATATCCAGATTTTAGCATGCCATTGAAAACCGGTTCTGTCATTTTTAGTAGGAAGAACCGGTTTAACTATCCAGTACTTTTCTCACCTTTAGTGCCAGTTCACGCGGTGAAAACGGCTTGCTGATAAAATGAATGTCCGATTCCAGCACACCGCTTTCAGCAATATAATCTGAAGCATAACCAGACATGAAAAGCGTTTTTATGTCGGGCAATTTTTTTGTCACTTCTGTGGCCAGTTTTTTGCTGTTCATGCCGGGCATAATCACATCGGTGATGAGCAAGTCCGGGTTTAGTTTGTTCTCCTTTAGCATGTTCAACGCTGACTTGCCGCTTGATGCGGTGTGTACATGCTAGCCAAGCTCTGACAATGTATGACAGGCGATAGGCACTGACATCTTTTTCATCCTCTACCAATAAAATAATTTCCGTGAATGTCGGAGCAGAAGATTGTCCGGACGATATTTGTTTGTTCCTTAATCCGCTTTCTGCTTTCTTTTGTGCAGAAATCCAATATATTGCGGCCGTTGATCGAATCAGCCGGTACTCCAAAAATATCAGCGCCGGCAGGATTGCAAAAAAGAATATTTTCTTCCAGATCGACGAGCGCAGCGCCTTCGCCCTGGTTTTCTGTCCGTAATATCGATTTGATTGCCCCAGATGTTGACTAAATATCCATCTTTGACCAAACCGAACAAATTATTTAAAAAATGGTCATTTAACAATGGCAGTGTGTAACGATATGAAAAAAAATTAGCGCCTCGAGTTTACACTTTTACAGGATCAATGATGTGGGGCTTTATATGGACAGATGGGCAAAGGGCCCGTAACCGGGCCCTTTTAAATCGTGTATTATTCTGCTTTGGAAACAGGAACCATGATATTAACAGTGCCGCTCCACTCGCCCTTTTCATTTTGCGTGGGTTGACCAAGGTACACTTCCATAACCGGTCCAACAGGATAGTAGCCATTCTGTTCTATCCAACCGAAAATTTTGAGATAAGCATCAGCCATTTCTTCGTTCCAGGGACCTGTGTAATCGAGTGTGGCAACAGCCGTGTAATCCCATTTTTTTCGTTTTAATGGCTCTTTAACTTTTTTTTCCTGCGGTAACGGCAAACCAATTTCCCACTTTAATTCTTCTTCAGGCGTAGTCTCGGGATTATCGTAATAAACTCCGAACGGAGGCTGGTCCGTTGGCACTCCCTGAGAATTTGCTTGTTCATAGAGCGTTTGAAAAGCCTGCTCATGTTGTTCGTAACTGCCGGTCATCTCTAAAGCGGCATAGAAATACGGTTCAATCTCCTTGACAGTGACAGCGGATTCCTCTTTTGCCGGTTCTTCACTTTCTTCTTGAGCGATTACCGGCTGAATCAACAACGTTACACAGATCAACAGTGTCAGGAAAAATATACTTTTCATGGACACTCTCCTCAATAATTGTGTGAATAAATGATTTAAATGAATGGTAACTGCCCGTCTCTGACCAGTACGACTATCCTCGTTACAGGAGCATTGCATCGATGGGGATATCTAAATATACATTAAAGAAAAGAGAGTTTCAATAAAAATAAATATAATAACTCACCACAGGTTTTTAACCGTTCGAATGCTTTATCATGGTTGTAAAATTATTTTGATAAATCGCTTTAATTCTATAATTTAAACAACATGGGATAAGCTATCAAAATCAGAGTTTAATTTATTATGAACGAAACTCTTTATCAAATTTTAAAATCCGTTTTTGGATACGACTCATTCCGTCCCTTACAGCAAAAGATCATCCACAACGTGCTGGCGCGGCGAGATACGCTTGTGATCATGCCGACTGGCAGCGGCAAGTCGCTGTGCTATCAAATCCCGGCTCTGGTGTTCAATGGCATGACCATCGTAGTGTCGCCGCTGATTTCGTTGATGAAAGACCAGGTCGAGCAGCTCAAAGATGTGGGTGTGTCGGCTGCGTTTCTGAACAGCTCTTTGGCACCAACGGAATATAACCGGATTATCAACAACATTCAGGCTGAAAAAATCAAATTGTTATACATGGCGCCGGAAGGATTGCTCACGCCGCGGATGTTTAACGTTCTCAAGACGCAGCGCGTGGATTGTTTGACTATTGACGAGGCGCACTGCATTTCCGAGTGGGGTCACGATTTCCGTCCGAATTACCGTCAGCTCATTCAGGTACGGCAGCAATTCCCTAACGCTGTGTGCATGGCGCTCACCGCCACTGCCACGCCTCGCGTCCGGCGCGATATTATGAAATCGTTGCAGTTTGAAGAAAAGAATGAGTTTATCGCCAGTTTTGACCGGGAAAATCTTTTCCTGGAAGTTGTACCTAAAGACAATCCGGGACACCAAACCGTTCAGTTTCTTAAAAAGCACCCAGATCAATCCGGTATTATCTACTGCCTTTCGCGCCGGCAAGTAGATGATCTCACAGATTATCTGGCAGCGCACAGCTTTTCCGTTCTGCCTTATCACGCTGGTTTGGAAGATGCCGAACGAAAACGAAATCAAGAGCTGTTCATTCGCGATGATGTTCAAATCATCGTCGCGACCATCGCTTTTGGCATGGGCATTAATAAACCAAATGTGCGTTTTGTTATTCATTATGATTTACCGCAGAATATCGAGTCGTATTATCAGCAAATTGGCAGAGCTGGCAGGGACGGGCTGCGCGCTCACTGTCTTTTACTGTTCAGCTATGGCGATCAGCAGATCATTCGTTATTTTATCAGCCAAAAAGAAAATGAACGCGAGCGGCGAAATGCCATGAATCATTTGCAGGCGCTGATTGGCTATGCGGAAGCATATACGTGCCGGCGGAAGCCACTGCTCAATTATTTGGGAGAAGAGTACAACGCTCCGAATTGCGGCATGTGCGACAATTGCCTGGCTGAAGAACAGGAAAAAATCGATATCACAGAAGCGGCGCAAAAATTTATGTCTTGTATGAAACGCACACGGGAGATTTTTGGCGCCAACCATATCATTGATGTGCTGCGGGGCTCGGAGAGCAAAAGAGTGATCGATTTCGCTCACCACCGTTTATCAACTCACGGCATTGGCACAGAATATGATAAACCACAGTGGCGGCACCTGGCGCGGCAATTTCTTGCTCAACATTTGATAACCAAAGACCCCGAGCATGGCAGTCTCAAAGTGACCAAAGAAGGTGCAGAGGTTTTATTTCATAACAAAAAAGTTTATGGCTATTTAAAAGAGCAAAAAATGTCTGTACAAGAGCCTGCTGAAAATTATGATCAACACCTGTTCGAGAGATTGAAACGCAAACGCAAGCAGGTTGCTGATAAACATAAAGTGCCGCCGTTTGTCATTTTCTCGGATAAATCATTGGCTGAAATGGCAACGTTTTTTCCACAAAGCCGTCAGACATTTTTAGAGATCTCCGGAGTCGGCCAGCACAAATGGACGCATTATGGCCATATCTTTTTACCGGTTATTCGTGAATTCTGTCAAGAACATAATATTCGCGAAAAGCTCAAGTCAGTTAAATCATCGTCGCACACTTTTGGGAAAAAGAAATATCTCCAGGTGGGCAAAATGGCAGAGACTGGCACGTCCATCGAGCAACTTGCTGTAGAATTTAACGTGACAAAACAAACAATCGTTAAGCATGTGTACCAGTATGTTAGCGAGGGTCATCACATTCCGGTTGATTCGCTACTAAATTCAGTCACCGCTTCTGACAAACAGCAAAGAGACGTTATTGCGGCATTTAGCCGCCTTGGAATCGAGTACCTGTCACCTGTTTATAAAGCGCTCAATGAAAAAGTCACTTATCATGATCTGCATCTTTTGCGCATTTATTATGTGTGCAAGAACCAGCACGGCCGGTGACTTTATTGGCGAAGGGCTGGACGAACGCCCGAAAAAACTTCTCGTTCCCCCAGTCCTTTGGGTGAACGCCCTCCGAGAATGCACTCCAAGAACGCGCTCCAAGAACGTACTTTTAAAAAAGGCGGCGGATTGTGGCTTTATTTGGAGTGCGCCGTCTGCGTCGGCGCCGCGGGCGATAGCCCGCGATGAGGACTAGACTGTTTCTGAACTGCATATTATCTATCGCTCGGGTGCATCCACACAGAGGATGCACTCCAAGGATGCACTCCAAGGATGCACTCTAAGAACGCACTCTGGGACGCTCCTGCGCCTCCTAGCAGCACCTTGCGTCATGTAGAAAATCGAAAGTCCCGGCATGCTGCCAGTTTGCTTTTACTCTTTTTAGCAGTATAGGTTCATCCCCCCCGGACGCTGGAGTTTCCGTCCTGCCTCCCGCCGCAGGAGCGGCGGAACGAGAGGGGGTGAACGACGGAATAAGAGGGTAGCCGGCATCCCCAGTCAGAGGCTGGGCACGAGATTGGAGAGGCATGGGACAAGATTGAGATTGGACAGAAACTGAGGCGAAATTGAAGAGACGGGGTCGAGGTAGAAAAGGCCGGGAACGAAGTTGACATTGCCACGCGCTTAATACCTACGCGCGTTTCATTGCCACGCGCTTAATAGCTACACCAGCTTCATTGCCACGCACTTAATAGCTACACCAGTTTCATTGCCACGC
>CAZSMC010000136.1:0-5928 GCA_964607755.1 uncultured Cytophagia bacterium
TCAAAATATTGAAAAATACTTGACTTTGTTGATTTTTCTTTGTAAATATTGTTATAATAAAATTAAAAAGGGGAGTATTATTTATCAAATCATTATCAGATAACATCACTGAGAAAGGTTTTTATAATCCGAATGCCGGCTTGTTTAGTGGCAGATGCTTTTTCAACTCAATCAAAAGAGGTGCGATATGGATTTTGAAGGGTATTGCATTAAATGCCGCAAGAAACAGCAGATTAAAGGCGGTGTTGTTGAAGAAAGTGCGAATGGCCGCCGAATCGCAAAAGGTGTTTGTCCATCCTGCGGAACAAAAGTGAATCGATTTTTGGCGAGTAAAAAGTAGACACGCCAGAAAACGAGAGCTGAAAAATATTTCGTGTTTGCGCGTTATAATTTATTTGAGAGAAATCCTTTGTTTTTTCGTCGCAATCGGTTCACTCAATAGCATGTCCGCCCACTCTTGTTTATGGCCACAGCGAAACTCTGCTGCCATTTATAAGTGTCACTGATGCAACTCCATTTACAGCACTTGATCATCGGAGATAATCAGAATGGAATGCTATGAACGCCACCTTAAGGACGAACATTCTTCAAACAATGGAAAGACCGTTTACGCGGCTCAAATGCACAGAATGGACGCGGGGATTGACAAGGTTCTGGAAAAATTGGAGACAGGAGTAGAGGAGAATACTATCGTTCTACTCCTCTCCGATAACAGAGCTTGCAAAGCAGCACTTTGCCGTTACAGGCTGGCATGCTGTGCGCAGCCTTACCATCGGCAGCGAGGATTTGTTTGATAGGTTTCAATCTGACCGGTAAAACACAGCTTGCTGTTATTTAAAGCTGCGAATATGAGAAAAATTCGTGCTATTGCACAAACAGAACTTTATTAATTTTTGAGAACCGAGTTGTGGACACTCGAATAAAATAAACGCCACTCGCTACATAAAGGCCATAATGGTTTACTGCGTTCCATTTCAATCGATGTACACCGGCCTGCTGTTTTCTCTCAAGTAGGGTGACGATATGCTGCCCTAAAATGTCAAAAATGTCTATAGTGACGTTCTGGTCTACCGGGAGGCTGTATTCAATTTCCACCGTAGAATTGAAAGGATTGGGAAAGACATTGAGATAAAAGGTGCTGGGCATTGTTTTATCGTACACCAGTCCGATATCCTTGTTAACTGTCCCTGGCGTGCCATGTTCTACAGAAGCCATCCAGTTTTCCGGCAGAGCATTATCATCGTGAGGATTGCGCAATGCCAGCGTGGCGCCGGTCCCGTTTGGCTGCCAGGGCCATGGCGCTGACGGCTTGTAGTCAACAAAATCGACGATTTTCCCCTCGATATTTTTCAGCATCAATACATCGCCATCGCTGCTCAGGCCAAAATTAAAATCCCCTGTCAGGGGTGAGACGTTTGGCCAATGCGTTGTAAAATCATCTGTGTCGCGACATACAACGAGATATCCGTCAGGAAGAATAATTGTTTCCTCCGGGAAAATAAATGCGTCGCCAGAATCGTCATCTGTAAAAGTCCAACCGGACAGGTCAAGTTGATCGGATGCCGCATTGTACAGCTCGATCCAGTCCTGCGTGTCAAAATCCGGTGGCGATTTGTAATTGATCTCATTGATAACAATAAAACCGTCGTTTTCCGCGTTTTGGAATGTGGCCGTTATTTCCACTTCCTTTGATAATTCGAATCGGATAGAAGCAGAAGCCTCATCAATCCCTTCCCAACTATCAAACGTATAACCGAGGTTTGGCAGGGCTGTTAGTTGCACATGTACATCTTTAAAATAGAAACCGCTCCATGGTTCCGAAACAGTCAATGAATTGACTTTTATGCGTCCTGTGCCGGCCGGAGAGACATTTAGCGTTATTTTTGTCAGACCGCCAACATCGAACTCGTTCATAATGTGTTCCTGCAAAAAGCCTGGCCGGAGAGCGAGAAAATCATCAACTATCTGTACGTCCTGTTGCCACTGAGATGTTGACCCGCCCCAACGTTCCAGATGCCGCTCCATCTCCGGTTCGATTTTGTTGCGCACATGCTTAAAATTCTCATACGCCTTTCCTGCAGAAAACCTGCTGTTCAACATATCGGCGAGAATGTTGATGAATCGTATTTGAAAACCGCGGTTTTGCATGATCTTGCGAAACATAAATGTTGATTCCGGCGGGTTCGGCCAGTCCGGACCGTCTGGTTCCAGGTAATATGCAATGGTGTTGTCGACATAAGCATCAGGAGCATAGTGAAAGTTGGGTGTAAAAAGACGAAAACCGAAAGAATGATCAGTATCGTAGAGCAGCCAGCGGTATCGGCCATCGTCAGTGCGGGGGCGCCAAAACTTGCAATTGTGTCCTGGGCCGTCTTGATTGGCCAAATAAATTTGTACAGCCATGTAGGTGAGATAATTGTCAATGTTCATCTGCGTTTCGACATAGGCGGCGGCATCTTCATCGGACAGATTGTGTACCTTGAGGTAATCGATGAGCGCATTATAATCTTTAGCATTACCTTCAATAACCAGCGGATACAGCCGGTGATAATCGTCGAGCATATCAACATTATCAGGATCAACGCCGTGATGCGTGGCCAGGTATTCTTCATTCAGTTTTTCACGAATGCCGTAAATGCCCCAGTATTCACCGTTAATGTAAAGCACGCAAGGACGGTAGTCTTGATAATCTAAATCAAGCTCGCGCAAGAGCAAAGCGGAAAGACCGTCGCGAAAATGCACGCCGCCCTGATTATGCGTGTTGTCGCTGCCGGCGTTGCGCAGCATAAAAGAGTAAAACGTCCGCACCGGTGAATCCGGAAAAAGCGGATAATCAAGTTTGTCAGTGCCATACTGATTGCGCAGAAACACAGCAAAGGATTTTTGCGGCAGTTTGCGAGTAGTTTTGCCCGCCATTTTGAGTCCAATATTCTCACCGAATCCAAAAGTGCCATCGGGTTCAAAGAATTCGATATGCGCCAACCGTTCCCAGTCTTCCCAATAATTGGCAGGCGGGCCAATGGGATTATCCGGGTATCCGCCAAGCGCAGTGCCGTTGCCCTCCACATAAATGCCAATATCCTCGTCAAACAGATTATCGGGATGAGTGGAGAGCGAGATCGCGGGTAACTGCTGTGTTTCATCGATAAAGTAGGTATGGGTCGCAACAGGGGATGGCAATTTATCCTCGGTAAACGTTCGCGCTTTGACAACTGTGGTTTTGGAGAGTTGTATCGGATTCAGATAGGATCGTGAATGAGCGTTAGGAACCGCTCCGTTTGTGGTATATCGAATACGGCCTGTTTCGTTCGAACTCAGCTTTACACTGATTGATCCGTGATAAAATCCGGAAGGTTGTGAGAAATGTGGAGTTTTCGCAAAACCGAAAGACGGATCAGTCTCGTTGCTGCGCCCCGGTGTTGAACGGGCAAAATACGCCCGGGCTATGCCGCCATCAGGGATGCGTCCGTAAGAAATATCTGCTGCAAGTTGGGGCACAGTCAGTGAATCGATAATGACGCCAGCGGGCGAGGTCATCAAAATGGTTTCCCCTTTGGATGAAATTTTAAAATTCGTGTGCAGGAATTCGTCGCCCATTTTATCTTTATCTGAGGCGAAAATGAGCAGCCAGCCGGAACCTGGGATATCGATATCAGGAAATATCAATTTTTTCAATTCGTCAGGGTCGTCGGACAGGGCATAATCTTTTAAGGAAAAATCGTCTTGTGATGGGTTGTAGAGTTCGATCCAGTCAGGGAAAGCGCCGTCATTGTCAGTTATCGTGGAGGTGTTCAGAGACATGACTTCATTGATGACCGGAGTGTGGGCGATCAGAACCGGTGCAAAAGTGAATATAAAAACCAACAGTTTCATTTTTTCATCCACAAGAATAAATGGGGCATGAGAACACATGCCCCACTGAAATACAATGTTCCATCCAGTTATCGCAAGAGCGTCATCTTTTTACTGATTGTAAAGTCTGCTGTTTTCAGGGAGTACAGATAAACACCGCTGGGTATCTCACTTGCCGTAAAGCGTATACGATGTTCACCTGCAGACAAGTTGTCATCAACGAGTCTTGTCACCACTTTGCCCTGGAGATCGTAAACTGTTAGTTTTACTGGTCCTGTTTTTTCTAAAGAAAATGAAATGGTCGTTTCCGGATTGAACGGATTGGGATAGTTCTGCAGTAAAGCATGCTTACGCGGTTGTTTGGGAGCGTGTTCTACAATGGTATCTTCATCCTTGTACAAGCACCAGTTAATCGAAGCATCCCACAGTTTGAGACCTTCTTCAGTCAGATGAGCGACGCCAAGATCGTTCCATCCGGCAAAAACGCGCCGTTCCGGTGCAGCGGTGGTATCTGCCATAATAGCACCTTTTTCATAACAATAGATAGCACCGTAATTCATATCCGGATCGTCTCCGGTTTCATAGACATAATTTGCAATCAATACTCCGTTTTCATTCGGGATGCCTTGTCCGCTCTGCAGTTCGTATTCATCAAAGGCATAAACTTCGCCTGCCAGACCGGCGGCAAGATAATGATCCTCTGCTACGATTTCTAAATCGCGTTGAAACGATTGATAGTAGCGCATGGAATCGACATCAAGGGTCATTCCCATATCGTCCTGGGAGTAAGGTTCAATGACAATGGTTGGCACAGTCACGTTTTTTAATTTTGCCCCTAATGTTCCCGAACTGACAGTGGAGGAGATGTAAACAAGGTCCATGCCTTCAGCCCAGGTCGAATCCACAGCTTCATGATTTACCACGTCAACAATAATCCCAAAAGTCAATTCCAGACGGTCCAGAACAGCCAGATCGCCTTCATTCAAGGCACCTTCGTCATCCACAACAAGCAGTGCGTGGAGTTCATCCTGCGCTAAAGCAAAACTGGATAAAAAAAACACACACAGCAGCACAATTATTGAACTAATTCTCATAGCGACCTCCTGGTTAAATGAAAGTTAGCCGTCCCTATAATTTCACATTGATTTATCAGGTGACGGAAGAAAGAACAGGAACTTTTCGAAATTGCTTATTTTAGTTTGATACTAATTTTATATCAACAATTTTTTCGAAATGTTTCAAGTTTAATGTAGCTAAAGGAAGAGAATTACTTATAGCCGTTGCAGCAATTAGAAGGTCAGATAATTCGATTAAATTGTTCTTTTCTTTTAAATTATGATAAATTGTGACAGCTTCATTAATACACAATTCGTCAATAGGTAATATTTCAATATTTTTTGTGAGAACTTTATAATCATTCCACTGTCTTGCTGTTTTTAAACCTATTTTTATTTCAAAAACCGTTATTATCGATATGCAGAAATGATATTGTTCAGATAATTTGTACAAAATCGTTTTTGATTTATTCACTTTACGGAAATATTCAATAATTATACTCGAATCTAAAAGAGCTGTTTTGCTTTCCATGTATTAATATATTCCCTTGCTTTATAGATTTCTTCAATTTCTGATTCAGACCAAACAGAAGTAGTCAAAAGTTCGTCTCTCCATTTTGTGCCAAGTTCCCTGTTTTCTTTAAAAGCTGTAATTGAATTTTCTCTAATTAATTCAAATATAGCTTTCTTCTTTGCTATTGGCAATTCGTTCAATTTATGGATTATTTTTTTTGTTAATATATCATCCATTTTAATTACCTTAATTTTTTGTTGTACAGAATAATTCAATCTATTGAAAAAAGATCTACCATGCAATAGCAAATCATAAAACATTAAATATATACGGTTAACATCGGTTTCAAGGTAACTGCAAGGTTATATTTGAATCGGAATTATCAGAGCACCGTATCAGTTTTTTCCAAAATTCCTCATATATATTCCCACGACTTGTGATTGTTTATGCATTAAATTTATACATTGAACGAAGAAATACAAGGAAAAAATGTCACAAAATGTAAAA
>CAZSMC010000137.1:0-5893 GCA_964607755.1 uncultured Cytophagia bacterium
GTTATTATTGAGATTCTTTAATAGGCACTTTAGTGCCCAAATATTAAAACTTCCAACAAAGACTGAGCTTTTACACAAGCCCATCCGCAAGATTCTTTTTCTTGCGTAGATGTTATGGAAAATAAACAAATTTCTGCAATGAAAAACGTTGAAGTTCGCCTGTAAAAATTTTATATTGTTATTTACTCGATTATTCACTTTCCATTCGCTGTGGAGGTTTGTTACTTGATATCAAAGAACGTTTATCATCTCGAGCTGTCAGAAGATGAGCAAAAAGTATGTGATCAGCTTGCGCCGGTCACCGGACGCTTAACAGGATTTGAACTTTATTATCCAAAAATTAGCCGGTCACCGGAGATGCGACATGCATATACACTGATTCAAAAAATAGCCGCAAGTCAGGCTTCGGTATTGATTCAAGGCGAAACAGGAACAGGAAAAGAGCTCATTGCAGCGGCTATACAAACAAAAAGTTCCCGAGCAGACGGTCCGTTTGTGACGGTCAATTGTGCTGCGCTTCATGAAAATTTGTTAGAAAGCGAACTTTTTGGTCATGAAAAGGGCGCTTTTACCGGCGCTATTTCGCGCCGGACCGGCAAATTTGAGCAGGCTAATGGCGGAACCTTGTTTCTCGATGAAATCGGAGATATGCACCCTTCAACACAGGCAAAGATTTTACGAGTGCTGCAGGAGCAAAAATTCAGCCGAATCGGAGGCAATTCAACAATCAGCGTGGATGTTCGCATCATTGCCGCGACAAACAAGGACCTGATAGAAGAAATGGAAAAAAACAATTTTCGCGACGATCTTTTTTACCGGCTCAATGTGGTGACCATTCAACTCCCGCCACTCCGGGAACGCCAGGAGGATATTCCTCTGTTAGCGGAGTACTTTCGTCGCAAAATATCTATGGAAATCAAGAAAAAAGTTGGCCCGTTCACAGAAGCAGCCATGAAATTGCTTTTCCGGCACAAGTGGCCCGGAAATATTCGTGAACTGCGCAATCTTTTGGAACGCGCAATTTTAATGGTTGGAGAAGATCAACCCATCACTTCGAGCTCTCTGGGAATGTCCGGCAGGGCATATTTTGCCGCTGGCGGACAAGACCGCCGGAAAAGTGAGCGTCACGGCACCAGCTTTAAAACGCTCAACCTGGAAGAGCTCGAACGGGAAGCAATTGTCGCTGCCCTGAAACGAACAAAGTGGATTCAACGGGACGCCGCGCAACTTTTAGGCATTTCACCGCGTTCTCTGAATTACAAAATTGCCCAGCACAACATTAAACACAAAGCCTGGCGAAAGCATACTGATTTATCGAGGTGAATGTGAGACGTATTATAAAATTTATTGGCATTTTCTTTATAGCAACACCGTTATTGGCAAATTCGATCAAGATATTATGGGACCCAAGTCCGGCTGACGATCTTTTAGGTTATCGCGTTTACTGGGGAACGCGACACAGTTCATATACGTATGCAGTTGATGCCGGCAATGTGATTGAATATATCTTGCATCTCAATGCAGGTGAATATTTCATTGCGGTGACGGCGATTGACTATTGGGGTAACGAGAGCCAGTATTCAAGAGAAGTAAAAGTACGAGTCGGAGAATTCACACCGAGTTCAGATTTAATTCAAGTGGACAGGCTTTATCCCAATCCATTCATTGATGAATTGTTCATAGATTTCAACATTCCAAAGGAACAACATATCAATATTTCTATATATAATTCACTCGGTCAATTCGTGAAAACTATAACAGACAAGACACTCGAAAAGGCGAATCACTCTTATTCCTGGGACGGTACAAATCAGCAAAACAAAACTGTTGCTGATGGCACTTATTTTTGCAGGTTCACGACAAAAGACCAGACAATTACAAAACCTGTTCTTTTCACTCGTTAGAAGCATTGAATGTAAACGGAACAAACCGCAGAGGTCCCGTTGAACAAGAATTAATTATTGATTAGCACGTTTTTGTTTTCTAAATTCACAAAAACAAAAGCTTTTTTATGCGAACATTCATTCTAATAACAATTATTTTTATTCTTTCCGGTCTTTTGTTCAGTCAGGAGACGACTGTAACAGCAAACCAGAGCGGACAATCAAGCATACAAGAGGCAGTCACTCAGCCCCAGCAAACCGGAGAAACGGCCCCATCTCAAGCACAGGAAGGTTTGTCGCGTTTTGGTATTAATTTGTTTCGGGGGCAGCAGGTTGTGTCCGAAGGTCCGATCGGCGGAAGTTTGCCCGAAAATTATCGCCTCGGGCCTGGCGATCAGTTGGGCATTTATCTCGGCGGCAAAGCTAATGAACATTTTCAACTCATGGTGACCACAGACGGCAAACTCTATATCCCTACCGTTGGGGTTATTTTTGTCAATGGATTGACGATGAAAAAATTCCGCCAAAAACTGGACCAAAAGCTAACCGCTTATTACAGCAATTATACACTCAATATCATGTTAATCTCGCCAAAACGAATTGCTGTAAGCGTCATTGGCGAAGTGAACGCACCGGGGAATTATACTGGCAGTGCACTGAATACTGTACTCGATTTCATCAACATGGCACAAGGCCCGTCATTAAAAGGGTCTCTGCGACATATTCAGATTTTTCGCAATAATGAGATTGTCTCTCGAATCGATTTGTATGATTTTCTGCTCCGGCCCAGAGGTCATCAATATTTTTTGCTACAAAATGGTGATAAAATATTTATTCCGGTCTTAAGTTCTTCGGTTACAATTGAAGGTGAAGTCAATCGCGAAGCGATTTATGAATTGCATCCCCAAAACGAGGAACGTCTCTATGAGCTTATTGAGCTAGCTGGCGGATTTACCGGTCTGGCTTTTCGTTCGAAAATAAAAATAAGTAACATTGAACAAAATGGTGAACCGCACGTCCGTTACGCCGACTTGTCCTGCTGGCCGGAATGCGACAGCGTAAATAATCCAGTCTTGAGTAATAACGATCACATCCGCGTTTTTTCGATCAAGAATACTGTTCCAGACCAAAAAGTAGCCATCTATGGCGAAGTTGAAAATCCCGGCATTTTCGATTGGGAAAAAAATATGCACATCAGCGATCTGGTTTTGCAAGCCGGCGGGTTGACACGTAAAGCCTATGTGTTGACCGCAGAAATTGCAAAAATCGATCCTGGTCAGCCTGTACGAAAACAGACTTTTCGTCTCGAGACATCATCTATGGATATCGTTCTTGAACCGGATGATCAGGTTTTTATCCGGCGTATCCCGGACTGGCAGGTTGGTCCTCTGGTTAATATTCAGGGCGAAGTTCAATTCCCGGGTTATTATCCCATAACACCGGATTCGACCCGTCTCAGCGATATTATCCGCGACGCTGGTGGATTTACGAACGAGGCGCTTGTCAGTGAATCCCAGCTTGTCCGCAAGCAAACCGTGATGCCGGAAGATAAAGAATACGAACGGCTGTCAAATATGACTCGCGCGGATATGAGCGAAACAGAATATGAATATCTGGTCATGAAAGAAAATACCCGCAACGTAAACCAGATCGTTGTGGATTTTACAAAAATCGCTCATAACAACAATCCGGAGGAAGATGTTCTGCTCAAAGACGGCGATGAAATCATTATCCCGAAAAAGCCGCATGTTATCTTTGTCACCGGCCGTGTCTCAAAGCCGGGAGGTGTGATGTACAATGAGGGCAGAAACCTTGATTACTATATTCAAAAGGCTGGCGGCTTTACCTGGGATGCAGACCGGCGCCGGACTAAAATTATCAAAACAAACGGAGAAATTTTAGATGACGAAGATTGTCAGTTACTTGAAGCCGGAGACCGCATCTGGGTGCCGCGAGAAAAAGATGTTGATTACTGGCAAATTTTCCACGATGTTGTTATGATGATGGGACAACTGGCAACTGTTTATCTGGTATTGAGAAATGCAGCAAGAAGATAAAAATATCAAAGAAATACATTTGATGGATTATGTCTACACCATCGTTTCCCGTCGATGGATGATTGTTCGAAACGTTGTTGTTACTGTGGTTCTGGCACTTTTAATTTCATTTATTCTTGCCCAAAAATGGACTGCTGAAACCACACTCATGCCGCAGCAGGAACAGGATAAAATGTCCATGCGATCGGTATTCAGTGATGTTTCCATGCCCGGGCTTTCACTCGACGGTCCCACCTCTTCTTCTGATGTTTTGCTGGAAATCCTGAAAAGCAGGACCGTTGCCGAACAGGTGCTAAACCGGTCGTTTGCCAGTCGCAACGACACCCTGCCGCTTTATAAAATATTGGATTATCCTTCTGTCGACGTCGGGACGATCAAGATAAAAAAGCGCTGTACTTTTATGGTTTCCAAACAGGGGATTATCTCGATCTCGGTAGAACTCGGTGATCCACAACTGGCCGCTGACGTGGCAAATGCATTTGTTGAAGAGCTGGATTATGTCAATCAACAAAAAAGCGTTTCCCAGGCGAAAAGCTCGCGTCTTTACATTGAACAACAACTCGAAAAAACACGTAAAAATTTAATAATAGCAACCAAAAAACTGGCTGAATTTCAGCAAAAAAACAAAGCCGTCTCTCTGGAAAACCAGATGGCCTCATCCATCAAACAAGCCGGTGAACTGAAGGGGCAAATCATCGCCAAAGAAGTGGAAATCGGCGTGATGCAAGAGTCCATGAAACCGGAAAATCCACTGCTTGTACGCTCGCAAAAGCAATTGCAAGAAATAAAAAGACGCTATCAGGAACTGCAGTATGGCGATTCCGATGTAAAAACAGATAGCAGCGAATTTTATGTACCGTTTCAGGATGTCCCGGAAGTGTCTTTAAAACTGGCAGAATTAACCCGCGATGTCAGAGTCCAGGAAACGGTTTGGGAATTGTTGAACCGGCAGTATTATCAGGCCAAAATCGAAGAAGCACGCAATACCCCAACTGTGCAGGTTTTGGACCCTGCCCTCCCCCCTGTTTATCGAAGCGCCCCCAACCGGAAGATGATCGTCATCGTGCTCGGACTCTTGAGTCTGGTGTTCAGCATTACGCTTGTGTTTTTGGAATCATATTGGAGTAACCTCGATGAAAACTCGCAGGAAAAAAAGCGTGTCGAAAAAATAAAACAGGAATTTGTTCACGATAAACAACGCATTCGGAATAAATGGAACAGGAAAAAGGGGCACTGATGAA
This sequence comes from uncultured Cytophagia bacterium, assembly GCA_964607755.1. GTDB lineage: Bacteria > Zhuqueibacterota > Zhuqueibacteria > Residuimicrobiales > Krinioviventaceae > CAZSMC01. Next base: position 5,182 of record CAZSMC010000137.1, read on the forward strand.
TTATACAATTGCTGATAATACCAAAATCGGTAAAGACACCACAATCGGACATTATTCTGTTATAGAAAAAGATGTGATTATTGGCCGAAATTGTCATATTGGTCACCACGTTGTTATTCACGAAGGAACCATTATCGGGGACAATGTTCGGATCGATGCCTTTAGCGTTCTCGGCAAGAAACCTATGCGTGCCAAACGCAGTATTTTCAAAGACGAAGATTTACCATCCGCCACAGTTGGCGATGATTGTCTGATTGGCGCTCACGTGGTCGTTTACACTGGCTCTTCATTAGCCAACAACATTCTCATCGCCGACGGTGCGGCTGTGCGCGAAAAAGTGTCTGTTGGCGAATACACCATCATTGGACGCAACGCCACTATTGAAAACCTGACCACCATCGGCAAAAAATGCAAACTGGAAACCAATTGCTATATCACCGCTTATTCTGAAATCGGCGATTATTGTTTTATCGCACCGGGGGTTCACACGACAAATGACAATTTTCTCGGCCGCACCAAAGAGCGGTTCAAACACTTCAAGGGAGTTACGGTTAAGCGGGGCGGCCGCATCGGCGGTCATGCGACCATATTACCGGGCAGAGTCATTGGCGAAGATGCGGTTGTTGGTGCGGGGTCGGTCGTCACCCGGGATGTCCCGGCGCGCAAAACAGTGGTCGGCAGCCCGGCACAGGTGGTCAAAGATGTGCCGGAA
>CAZSMC010000138.1:0-5880 GCA_964607755.1 uncultured Cytophagia bacterium
TCGGGGCCTGCCCCGTTAAATTCTTTTTTTTATTTAATCGGGGTGCGTTTTTGTTAGATGCTTCAGTAATGACAACGCCGTCCTTTGCCGCCTCACAACTAACCACTCACCAGTAACCAAACAGTCCGCCGACTGGCGTGATCATCGATCATCGTCCCAAAGTCGTTCCAGCATTCTTCCAGGATTACAAAATCCCAGCGTTTTTAAGCAGTTGCCGCAGTTCAGGCACTTTTTCTGAATATTCTCTTAACACATCAAGTATTTTATTTTCTTGTTTTTTCAGTTCTTCCGTTTCCCTGGTCACAGGGGCTAACGTAGTACGGCGATCCCACAGTACAAATCCCAATAGAAAACCCATGAAGCTAATCAAAATCCCAAATCCCCAGTATAAAAAAGTTTGTAGATTATCAAATCTCTTATCGATATTAATAAACTGTAATTGATTTTGCTTTTGATTTTCATCCAATTTTACCTCTAATTGACCTACTTTTACCTGCAGGTCTGTCAAAACCTTACGATCATCTGATGTAAATTTATCAGTCTGGGTTTGTCCAAAAGCCGATAATGTCAAACAAAAACAAAAAATTATAAAACCACTAAAATATTTCATTCTAACCTCTCTATTAATCATTCAACCAATTACCACATTCTCCAATTTTTCCTACCAATCCCGCCCCTCTTCGCTATCGGGATTTTGCGGAGTTTATCCCGCTTCTATCGGCGCTCAACCTTCCACTTTTTTATTCATCCGTTTTCTGCCCTCTGCCCTCTGCCCTCTGTCCTCTGACTTCTGACATCTGACCTCTGACTTCTAATCTTCCAATCTTCCCTTATCTTTCATCTCAGTCCCTTCATCCTTAAGTCTCTTCGTCTTTCTGTCTAAAAATCACCTTGTCCTCCCTCTAACTTCTGTCCTCTGTCCTCTGACTTCTGACATCTGATTTCTGCCTTCCGTCCTCTCTTAATTCGTCAACCTGCCCGCCTACCGGCGTGATCATAATTCGTAAATCGGAAATCGTAAAACCTGTCCGCCCACTGGCGTGATCATCGATCATCGTCCCAAAGTCGTTCCAGCATTCTTCCAGGATTACAAAATCCCAGCGTTTTTAAGCAGTTGCCGCAGTTCAGGCACTTTTTCTGAATATTCTCTTAACACATCAAGTATTTTATTTTCTTGTTTTTTCAGTTCTTCCGTTTCCCTGGTCACAGGGGCTAACGTAGTACGGCGATCCCACAGTACAAATCCCAATAGAAAACCCATGAAGCTAATCAAAATCCCAAATCCCCAGTATAAAAAAGTTTGTAGATTATCTAAGCTTTTATCCACATTATTAAATTGCTTTTGTACGTGATCAAACTGTAACTTGGTCTGTTGTTGATACTCATCCAATTTTACATCTAATTGAGCGACTTTAACCTGTAGATCTGTCAAAACCTTACGATCATCTGATGTAAATTTATCAGTCTGTGTCTGTCCAAAAGCCGAAAATGTCAAACAAAAACAAAGAATTACAAGTACACTAAAATGTTTCATTCTAACCTCTCTATTAACCATTTGACCAATTACCACATTCTCCAATTTTTCCTACCAATCCCGCCCCTCTTCGCTATCAGGATTTTGCGGAGTTTATCCCGCTTCTATCGGCGCTCAACCTTCCACTTTTTTATTCATCTGTTTTCTGCCCTCTGTCCTCTGACATTTGATTTCTGCCTTCCATCCTCTCTTAATTCGTCAACCTGTCCGCCTACCGGCGTGATCATCGATCCAGTATTCTTTCATAATTCCAGTCTCCCCTTGTCTTTTCCCTTGAGATTCTTCATCCTTTCAAACTTTCTCCTTCAGTTTCATCTTTATCTTCAGCTCTTTCACTGTCCTCATCTAATGCTTGCTTAACCTGTTCGTAAATATTTTTGGCAAACTGAAAATATTTATTTGTGTCTTCAATGGTCGGTTTCCCGTCTGGCAAAAGACCCAAATCGCCAGGATATCGAGCACTTATATATAGCCTGTCCAGTGTTTTGAAGATTTCAATATCTATAGTAAGATGGATTTTACTTTTTATGATGTTGAGAAGTTTTTGTAGATTATGTATTTTTTCTAATTCAAGTTCATTTTCTTCAATAATTGCCTTCAAACATTTTTCAATACTCTGCTGCGCGTGAAAAGCAGCAAGATGGGTCAAATGTTCTTCGTTAATGATTTGTTCAATTAAACTTAAATCATCATTAGCTAATTTCAGCCATTCTTTCGTAATCTCTTTCATATAATATTTTCCCATTTTTCAAAACTTCTCTGGAAAACATACTATCCAATTCAAGAAAGCGCTTAAACATTGGTATTGTATGCACAATTAAGTCTATTGGTATATTTTGTCTAATCTCATCAAGTGTATTTGCCACTTTTAAATAATAATGCATACTTTCATTAAAATTCTTAGGCATAACATTATCATTCGTAACTACTAACAAATCGACATCACTATTTTTATTAGCATCTCCATGGGCATAGGAACCAAAAAGGATTACTTTATACGGTTTTAATGGTTTTAATTTTTCAACGATTTTAGAAATTTTGTCCTGTTTTATTTTTTTCATTTTATTACTTTTTTGTTTTCGTTTACTAAATTTGTTGAAACTATTTATATTTTCAGTGTTATAAAATTTCAGTCATAAAGGTATAACCGTGGAAAGAACCAGGGAGATCCTTTCCCCTGAGTCTCTAATGGACGTGAATTAAATAACTATCCCATTTCATATTCTTAACTCATATAAAATCAAAATCGCTTATTCGGCCAAATGGTTAATTTATATAATTCACAGTCCTAAATTAATTCAAAATGATGTTATGCGGATTTTTGATACTCCGCTGTTTTCAGATCGTTTCGTATCCCGACTTTACATACTATGCATATTTTTAGTTTTATGGTTTTCAAAATTTTTTTTACAAGGACTTTCATCGACATTATGTAAAACCTCAGTCATGGGTAGAAAAACCGCTGAAGCGGTTCATCTCTATATATTGATCTACCTTACACCACAATAAATTGTGGTGTTTGTTCAACAATGTATTTTGAATAAACACCATGATTCATCATGGTGTAGCTGAACATAAAAAGCAATTTATAAACTGCTTCAGCAGTTTCAAATTCCACCAGTAAGTGAGATTTTACGATTATTGATCACATTTTCCTGGACGACTGATGAATTCCTGCACCTGTTGCACGAATAAATCGATATCCTCGAAGCTATAGCCGACCAGTCCTTGCACCGCTTTATAGTCATCTTTGTAAGCTTCGAACGATTGATGTTCGACAAAAGATTGCGCGGTAGCGGCGGCTGTTTTTATCTGTTGGAGCATTTGGCTGATTTCTTTCATGGCTTTTTAGCAGCTAACAAGTGCGAACAAGAATTTAGCAACGAACAAGTACGAACAAGTACGAACAAAAACGAATAAGAACGAATAAAAAATATTCTATTAGTATTGCCTGCCCGTTAGAATAACTGTTGGTCTCATGGGTTGTACGGAAAAGATAATATGGTTTATCTAATAGTCGTTCTTTATTTTAAATTTTATCTGACTCATCGTACACAATGTTCCTTTGTCCTTCCGTGTATTTCGTGTTCTCCATTTCGCATCACTTATCAACAAACGCGCGAGTGATGCAAAGCATCACCGAATGAATCCTGCCGTATCTCAAGGTCTTTAGGCGTCCCCAGCCTGGAGGCTGGGGACGAGATGAAAATCTTTCTAATTTTTTTATCAATGTTTGGATATTTTTTAGCAGTCCTTTTAAATGACCTTACAAAAGTTTTACTCCAGATAAGCCGGGTCATTCCGAGAGCTCCTTCATAATATCATCAACCGTGCCTTCTTTTATTTCTCCCCTTGCAAATTCTTCTCTGGCCCTTTTAATATTCTCTGCAAGTACATCTCTTGAGCGCTCTATCATCCTGCGCCGAATAATATTTATGAGGTCTTCTTGTTGATATACTGGTAAACTCTCTACAATTTCTATCGCCTCCTGAAATGATACACTGGATTGTCTATTCATTGTACAACACTCCCTTTTTATTATTTTCAAAAACTTGTTCCTTGCAGCTTACTTCACAAAGCTTCTTCATCTTGTACCAGGCCTCTGGCTTGGTACACAAAAAACAATGTATACCCCAGCGCGACAAGTTGCAAACAACTTAACCGCAAACTCAAAGAAGAATAAAAAATATGATACGAAATAAATAGTGGATAATACAATTTAAATTAATAGAAATTAATTTTTTTTCTTGTGAACTTTGGGCATTCTTTGAGATCTTCACCTCGTTCCCCCAGTCCTCTGGGGGAACGCCCACCAGGACGCTCCTGCGTCCCAGCTTGTCACGATATTTAAAAACTATAATAAAACTATTCTGCCAGTGTTTGATTTTTATGCTCATAGGCGCTGTAATATAGCGTATCGCTGAATCCTTCTAGACGATATAATATTTGCTTAAATTTGTAGGCTTAATTTTTATTTCCAATTACTCAAAAATATCAGTCGATCTTTCATATCATTTGTAGAAAGTGTGAACCAAAGTTTCATTGTTCTTCTTAGCAAAATTCCTATAGGTAATTGATCAGTTACAATAAGTCCAGCATGTGGAATATCGTTTTCAATAAATTTTTTGTAAATGTTGATGAAATCTTTTTTATTGTGTGTAAACATAACTCTTTCTTCGCCGGCGGCATATATTAGCTGTTCTTCATCATTCTTTCCGCTATTCCCGGCATTTTGGGTTGTCATAACATCTACTCCCCTATTAAGCAATGCGTGTGCAAACGATAAGGGGACATCTTCGTCAAGATAAAATCTTAGGCGCATCATGTCACCTCACTTGAAACAGTCCTCTTTATCCTCATCAATCGCACGATCCATCTCGTCTTTATTTTCATAATAGAAAGAAAGAGCGTCATGTATTTGTGAAAGATGCAAATGGGGGAACTCTCGAGCCAGCTCTTCCGCTGAATAGCCCAATTTATAATAAGCGACAATATTGGCAACTCTTGTACGCGTACCCGCTATCAACGGCTTACCCTGGCCGATATTTTTGTCCATTTTAATATAGGGATGAGAAATTTGAGTTGTCATATTTTCTTCCTTTAACTTTTGATTCCAACATGTTTTAAGCATAGTTCAAAGTTAATGAATAATTTGCATTTTACATAAACAATTCGTCCCAGCTCCGCCATCTCACGTCGTCATTGCTCGATAGTCGTTACATTTTGAGTATTGTCTTTTTGCACGTTCTGTACCAGGTTCACGAAAGGGTCCACGAATGTCACGAATGGGTCCACGAATTTTCACGAATGGGCACGAATTGGTCCACGAATTGCACGAATGGGCACGAATGGGGTTATGTTTGTTCGTGAAAATTCGTGTCATTAGTGGACATTCGTGTCATTAGTGGACATTTGTGTCATTAGTGGACATTTGTGTCATTCGTGTTATTAGTGGACATTTGTGATATTCGTGTCATTAGTGGACTCAGTGGGCCAGTCGTTTATAGTTCAATCTGCTCTCGCCAAAATTTATTAATAAACCAAGTTTGAATTTTGTTGCTTTTAAATAATTCAATACTTGAGATTCATGTTGAGATGTCAATTGGTTCAATGCCTTAATTTCGCAAAGGATTTTGTCATAACAAATGAAATCGGCAAAATAACATTTATCCAACAATATGCTTTTGTAATAAATGGAAAGCTTTTCTTCATGCTGATAGGGAATTTTTCTGTTTTGAAATTCAATAATCAACGCTCGATGATAAACCTCTTCAGCAAATCCGGATCCTAGTTCTTTATTCACCCTGTGTAATAGAACACACTATGTGTGACCGAATGAGCATACT
>CAZSMC010000139.1:0-5671 GCA_964607755.1 uncultured Cytophagia bacterium
AAACAAACACACCGCGAAAATTTTGGTGGAAATTATCACTTGTTTTAGGACTTGTTGGGATCATCAGCTATTACGTTCAATTGCCATTGATTACAATCAATTCCTTCTGGGTACTCGTCATCGCGTGGCTTTCTTTGTTACTGAGTTCGATATTTAAAGGAATGTAGCTTTGCTAACATATGTGCTCTCTCAGATTTATCGAAATATTATAAAACAGAGAAAGAAACTGTGCAAAACCGGATTCGCATTCAATGGACATATCAGGCTCTTGTATTAAAAATATTCAGGACATTATCAAAACACCGCTTGCTCTTTTAGATCGTTATTATAAGGACCACCAGAAAGCATATACCATTATAAGATCGCACAGCGAAGCGGTGATGTATAAAGCCTGGCACATTGCTGAGCATTACAAGCACAGGGTGGATTGCCGCTTTATCATCGAAGCGGCGATGTTACATGACATTGGCGCATTTCGCACGAATGCACCCGGCATCGGCTGCTACGGCGTAGAACCCTACCTCTGCCATGGCATTATTGGCCGGAGCATTCTCGAAAACGATGGGCTCCCCAAGCATGCTCTTGTGTGTGAACGACATATCGGTGTCGGATTGACACGGGATGATATCATCAAAAATAATCTACCTCTGCCACAGCGCGATATGGCGCCGATTACACACGAAGAAAAGATAATTTGTCTGGCAGATTTGTTTTTCAACAAAACACATCCCGGTCACGAACGCACTATCAAAGAAGTAAAAAATAATGTACAAAAATACGGCGCGGACAAGCTGGCTGTTTTTGAGAAATGGCTCATAGAGTACGGTCTTTCAAATTGACCTGCATATCAGGTTCAATCTACTTTTTGCCAAACCCGTTTTTCGTTTTCTTTCGAATGAAATAGGAAGAAATAATTGTTATTAATACACAGTATTCACAAATACATCAAAAAGAAAGGATTTTATCATGAAACATGTGTGGTTTGTCTGTCTGGTTTTGGTTTTTACAAGTGCAACGCTTTACAGCGGCAATCGATTGAATGCGGAATGGGAGATTCTGTTCAATGGCAAAAATCTGGACGGATGGGTACAGCGCAACGGCAATGCAGAATACAAAGTGGTAGACGGCGTTATAGTGGGATCATCGGTTAAAGGCGAACCCAATTCGTTTCTTTGCACAGAGAAAACATACTCGAATTTCATTTTAGAAGTTGATTTTTGGGCGGACGACGACATGAACGCCGGCATTCAGATTCGCAGTAACAGCACCGAGGAATACCGTAATGGCCGGGTTCATGGTTACCAGGTTGAGATCGACCCGTCCTCACGAGCCTGGTCCGGCGGCATTTACGACGAAGCGCGTCGCGGCTGGCTGTATGATCTCAGGTTCAACGAAGCTGCTCGCAATGCGTACAAACACAACACCTGGAACACCTTGCATATTGAAGCAGTAGGCGATCATATCCGCACCTGGCTGAACGGCGTGCCATGTGCCAATTTGGTGGATTCTATGACCCGGGAAGGTTTTATAGCTCTGCAGGTGCACAGTCGACCGGAAAGTGGCATCAAAGTGCGCTACCGCAATATTCGAATCATCGATCTGGGTACGCTGGTGGAATTTCCACCCCAAAAACCCGATCAGGTAAAATAATTTTCAACGGTAATTCTTCAGAGTAAATCAGTAGTATTGTTACTTTGAAAAGTTGAAGATTTCTTGTAAAACGTATTCAGATGTGGACATTAAGATCGCAAACATAGAAAATCAAAACTGGAGGTAAAGCAATGAATAAATGGATTATTTTTTTATTCATAACAATTATTTCTTCACTCTTGACAATCAATTCATGTGAAACCCGGGATTTACCGACAGTCAAGTTCCAGTTAATGAGCTTTAACATCCGCCGGGGTGGTGCAGATCAGGGGGAGCACAGTTGGGAACAGCGCAGAGACCTTGTCTGTGAGGTCATCAGCCAGCGTTATCCGGATATTGCCGGTTTGCAGGAGGCGCTGAATTACCAGATTGAGCATATTCTTGAAAATGTGCCGGGATATGCAAGTATTGGTATTGGTCGTCTTGAAGGCAAAAGTGAAGGGGAATTTTCCAACATCCTTTACCGGAAAGAACGATTCACTGTTACTGATTCGGGTACCTTTTGGTTTTCCGAAACCCCACAGGAACCGGGGTCCAAATCCTGGGGGAACGAGTACCCACGCATTTGCACCTGGGGGCGCTTTATCGACAAGGAGAGCAAACATGCATTTTACGTCTACAATGCCCATCTGGATCATAAATCCCAGGAATCGCGCATGAGGAGCGTGGAATTGCTTTTGGATAAAGTCGATAGCCGTGAACATGGAGATGAGCCGTTCGTTATCACGGGTGATTTTAACGTCGAAGAAACCAATCCGGTGATGCAGTATATGAAAGAACACGAGCCAATGCCGCTGGTGGATTCGTATCGGGTCATTCACAAAGAAGCAAAAGATGTCGGCACCTATCATGGATATGAAGGCGGACAAGAAGGTAGAAGAATCGATTACATCATGGCAAGAGAGGATATGAAAGTCATCGATGCAAAAATCCTCACTGATGAATTTGACAAAGGCTATCCATCAGATCATTATCCTGTCATCGCGCTTTTAGCTATTCCCAAAAAATAAAACGACCAATTTAAAAAAAGGATGCCCGGTCATGGTGGGCCGGGCTTTTTTATTTATTTGCAGAAGAATAAAAGATGCCACCGATTTGATGGCATCAAGTCTTGGTAAAAATCAGGCGGGGGTAGAATAAATGTCCGACAATGAAAAGTCGTATGACATGCTCATTTAATGAGTGAAGATTAACTCGTCAGTGACTGCAGGCATTTTCACCGGTTTCCAGTTGTCCGGTAGCGTGTGCCTGTACCAATTTTTGCGGATCGGTCTCAGCCGCGCCTACAATCACAGAAACACCGTTCTGCGAAAACAGATTCTGCGCCCGCATACCCATTCCGCCAGCAATGATTATATGTGCATCGTGCTCGTGCAGCCAGCGGGGCAGCACACCGGGTTCATGGGGCGGGGGTGTGTGTTCTTCTTGGTTGACAATTTTTTGCTGCTCGGTATCAAAATCAACGAGAGCAAACCGCTCGCAATGGCCAAAGTGCGCACAAAGCTTGCCATTTGCAACCGGAACGGCATATCGAACGATCTTTGATTGTGACATTATTTCTCCTCATGCTTTATTAGATTCAACAATATCTATTAACGAACCGACGATTTCTTCAAACTTTATTGCTGTTTTGGATTTTCCATAGAAATAGACATAGGGTTTGCCCTCGTCACTGGCCTCGACAATTTGCGGTTCGATGGGAATGGTACCCAAAAAAGAGACATTCATTTCTCTGGACATTTTTTCACCGCCGCCGCTTTTAAAAATATCGTGTTTAGTACCGCAATTCGAACAGACAAAACCGCTCATATTTTCAATGACGCCAAGCACAGGCAATTCTACTTTTTCGCAAAATTTTATCGAACGACTAACATCCGAGGTCGACATGTCCTGCGGCGTTGTCACCACAATAGCGCCGGTCGGATTTTTGATGAGCTGAACCAGGGACAAAGGCTCGTCACCGGTTCCCGGAGGTGAGTCGAAAATCAAATAATCCAGTTCGCCCCACTCTACATCTTTGATGAGTTGCCGGATGGCGCCCATTTTCATGGGACCGCGCCAAATCACCGCATCCTGAGTTTTGACCAGCATTCCTAAAGACATGACTTTGAGATTGGTCACATAATTAACCGGAGTAATGCGTTCATTTTCCATTTGAACCTGACGGCCTTCCAAACCCAAAAGCTTGGGAACACTGGGGCCATGAAAATCGACGTCTAAAAGTCCGACCTTTTTCCCGCCTAACGCAAGTGAAAGGGCCAAATTCGCTGCCACCGTGCTTTTACCGACTCCGCCTTTGCCAGAGAGCACAACGATCTTGTATTTTATTTTATTCAGACTCTTTTCCAGTTCAATCTGTTCGAGCGCCTGATCAAGATTTTCATTCTTGTTCATTTAATGTCCTCTACTTTTCGATGTTAATATTTTTAATCAAGATTCATCTCCTGACTAATTACTGCGATTTTCATCAGTCATCCCTTCAAGTTGATTTATTTCCCCCAAAAAGCGGGTTAATGCATTTTTTCGTTCAGCCAGAACATCCCGCCACAGATCGAGATGTTGCCGCCCACGGTTGGTTAATGAATAGCGTCTCTTCGCCGGCCCGGACCCTGAGGTATCCCACTCTGACTCGACGAAACCATTGACTTCCATGTGCCGCAGTGTCCGGTAAACTGCACCCGGGTCGGCCGGACTGCTCATGAATCCGAGTTTTGGAATTTCGGCCATAAGTTCGTAGCCGTGTTTTGGCTCATGCCACAACAGAAACAAAATCGACGGCTCGACCCACCGATTATGCCGCTGACGATAACAACCACAACTTTTTGATAACGCCTTTTTCATAGAATTATTTTCATGTTATATGTTTAAAACATATAAATATAATTTATCCTTATTTAATAGTCAAGATGTTTTTTGAGCGCGTAGTAAAAGCTCAGTCTTGGGTGGAAGTATTAATATTTGGGCACTAAAGTGCCTATTGAAGAATCTCAATAATAACCCCGACTTGAAAGTCGGGGCTATAATATTGCCCCGAGCTTTAGCTCGGGGTTAAAGATGACCTCTCAACATAACGGGCTTTAGTGGACTTTCTACAGAAAAATAAGTATATTAATGTAAATGCTAACATCAACTCCACCCGACGCCAGAGGCGGTGCGATCTTGAACGTTTTGGTGGGTTTTCGAGAGTATTTCTCTTTTCAAAGTTCAGTGCTCATTCGTCCGGCGCGGGTGAGTTTCTTGTTAGCAGTAAATACATATGATTTGCCATATAATAATATTGCATAATTAATATGAATATAGTATATTTTACCTATGAAAAATAAATCTGATTTTGATTGGGATGAAAGTAAAAATGAACAGAATATACTCAAACATAACGTTTCTTTCTATAAAGCTCAATATGCTTTTTCAGATCCTAATCGTGTCATTTTAGAGGGTTTAACTCACAGCCAAGATGAAAAACGGTATTATTGTATTGGAAAAATAAATGATGGTATTTAAACAGTACGTTTTACCTATCGTGATGAAATAATAAGAATATTTGGCGCTGGGTATTGGAGAAAAAGGAAAAAAATATATGAAGAAGAAAATAAAATACACTGATGAGCCAATAGATAACCTAAGGATAATATCTGACTTTTTACCCTCCCCAGATCAATTGGCTTTTAAACAAGAAACTGTAAAGGTTACAATCACCTTGTCTAAAAATAGTATTGATTATTTTAAAAGGGTAGCTTCAAAGCACAACACTCAATATCAAAAGATGATTCGTGGTTTATTAGACGAATATGTAAATAGACATCAGTAGCCATTATAATATGTTTTAAGTTCTTTTTTTCAAATTCTAAAATAAAAAATTATCCATAACTAGTGTCATGTCACCTCTGTATTGTCGGATAAAGCCACTTGAGTTTTATTCGAGAATCCTTTGTTGTAAATTGCCAATTAATTTTTGCTTTCATTTGATTGCGGTGATTTTCCCAAGCCTGGCATTCTCGGATCACGGTTGATATGTTGTCGA
>CAZSMC010000140.1:0-5369 GCA_964607755.1 uncultured Cytophagia bacterium
CTCCGCTTGAAGGTAAAGTGGTAAAGCTTGTTTTTCGAATGAGAGGGTCAAAACTTTATTCTATGCAGTTTTTAAAAAAGTAGAAACTCGGTCTATATTCACATAAAATCTAAAGGAGTATTAAATGAAAGCATTATTTCTATCAATTTTTGTTGTTCTTTTTTCGTTAAATAGTCTTGCGGCACAATCATTAAAGATTGAGCATAAAATAGCCGCTGTTCAAAAAGATTATTTTCATGGTTGGCCTGCTAATAATGGTGTCTGGGTTTGGGGGGATGAAATATTGGTCGGGTTTACACAGGTAGAATATGCAAAAGCTGATGGACATAATATAAAAGAAAATGCTCCTTTTAAAAGTCTGTTGACCCGAAGTAAAGATGGCGGAAAAACATGGACGATGTTTGATCCCGAAAATTATGTTGGTGATGGCGGCACAAAATCAAAATTACAAGAACCCATTAATTTCAAACATGAAAATTTTGCAATGCGGATATCGGGTTCAACTTATCACGGTAATAACGATCCAGACGGAGCTTTCTATTATTCTTATGATAAAGGAAATACATGGAACGGTCCTTTTTACCTTGGTGATATTCATAAGCATAAAAGATTTGAGGCCCGCATCCTTACTCCAAGAACGGATTACATTGTAATGAGTGAAAATGAATGTTTAATATTCATTACATCTCGAATTGATGGTACCGGATTATCCGATGATATTTCGGTTATCAAAACCAGCGACGGCGGTTTGACTTTTAAATTAATCTCACCCTGGGTCGTCCCTTGTGAAGATCCATATCGAAATGCAATGCCCAATACAGTTCAACTGGATAAAGATGAAATGGTTATGGTTGCAAGGCGAAGAAATATATCTGATAGAAACCAATGCTGGATTGATGCCTACAAATCGGATGATGGCGGGTATTCGTGGAGATTTACAAGCAAGGTTGGCGATACAGGAGAACACAACGGTAATCCTCCCGCTCTGGTTAAACTTGATGACGGCAGATTATGTGCAATATACGGAAACCGAACAACACTTCAGATACTTGGAAGATACAGCAATGATCATGGAGAAACCTGGGAGCCCGAATTTGTTATTCGGGATGATTTTATCAGAACAGAAACCGGAAGAATGAGAGACCTCGGTTATCCAAGAATTGTTCAAACCAAAGAAGGTAATGTAGTTGCAATATATTATTGGGCGACAGATGAGAATCCGCAGCAGCATATCGCTGCATCAATCTGGAAGCCATAAGCAGTATGTGTATTTATAGTAAGAGTTTTTATTATATAATCTGGAAATTGATCCTGTTAAATATTCAGTCGGAGACTGGCGGCATATCGAGTTAAAACTGAATTGTGAAACTCAATCCTATGATGTCTATTTAGATAAAGCGTTGGTCAAAGAAAAAATCCCTTTTGCTGTTAAAACAGAATCTTTGCAGCGAATTGTTTTTAGAACCGGACCCTGGCGCGGTGACGTCAGACCTTTCATCGTTGATGGAGAACCTGGTAATCCGGGTTTGTACCAGGAAGATTTGCCGGGCGCTGATTTTAAAATAGGCGCAAGCATTTTTGAAATTGATAATATTCAGACCACAATGGATGCGGCTATTAAAAGCGGAGAATGAAATGATAAATCGATTTTATAAACAAGGACAAAAACTTGATGTAGCGGGACTTAATGAAATAACGGTTTTGGTTGATAGAAGTGAAACTGAATTAACTGAAATCGGTTGGAATTGCTGGACACCAAACCAGGATGGCCCCCCTCATAAACATAATGATAAAAGCCAGATATTTTATGTAACGAATGGAGTCGGTAAAATTCATTTGGGCAAAGATGTGTTTGATGCCAAACCGGGTTCACTCGCTTATGTACCTGCCGGATTGGTACATCAGACCATTACAACAACAGAGGAACGCTTGTGCTATATTCTTTTCAACGTCTTCCTGAATCCGGATAAAGAAGGACACTTGACTTTTGCAGACCATATTGAAAAAGTTAAACAAATCAGAAAGCAGCAAGCTGTCTCAGGAAAAGTTGATACTGATAATGAAAAAATAAATTTTGAACCAGGACCGGGAAAATTTTACAAAGATCTTTTTTCATTTATAAAAAAAGATACTGCACATTTAAAAACAACTTTGATGGATGAAAAAGCAAACCGTATTCAAATGAAATTGCTATCATATCCTTGCGGTCAATCAATTCGTAATATTAAAGACAACTCTGTTGAGCAGACATTTTTTGTTTTGCGCGGAGAAGCTCTAGTAACCGTTGAAAATGATACTATAGAGAACGTAAATGCAGGAAATATTTTCTTTACACCGAGGGATACAGCATACGATATTAAAGCCGGCAATGAAGACATGTTGTGCTTGTGTCTGAGTGCTTTTACTGACTGGAATTAAATTTGAACGAGAGTAATAATGAATAATCAATTTGTGACCGAAATACTTGATGGAAAAGGAATCCACGTGAATAAAAATCGATTCAAATATGTGTTAATCGTGTTTATTCTCTATTGTAGCGTGCTTGTAGCCAAAGAATATTATAATATAACTGAAAGCAATGATTTTATTTGCGGTATTCCAGACGCTCATATTGAAAATATTCGTTTGCGTAATATGAAAATTGAATATTCGGGAGGTGTTACTGTTAACAATTTTGAAAGTGAAATCCCAGAACTTGTTGATGAATATCCAAAAGCAAAAATGTTCGGTACTTTACCTTCGTATGGATTTTTTATTCGACATGCAAAAAATATTACAATAAAAGATTTAGAATTAACCTATAAAAATATTGAAGAACGACCGGCATTGTATTTTGACGATGTGATTGATTTCAATCTCTGTAATTTGAAAGCAAAAGTATCTTTATTGCAAACACCATTAATTTATTTAAGAAATTCTCAAAATGGGATAATATCGGGTTCAATCCCTGTTGGTTCCCCCACTGTATTAGCGGAAATAGACGGATCTGATACCAAGAAAATTATATTTGATGGGAATTATCTTGATGAAAACTCTTTAAAATATATTACGAGTCCTGACGTGTCGGCTAATCAAGTCTATGAATTAAGATGACATAGTGAGCAATCAATGACAGAATTTTAGAGTCGGGTGTGAACATCATAATATATATGGGAGAAAAACAGATACTAAAACCGGGTCATTTGCTAACCGATATAGTTCTTTTATCTTTAACAAGGGATCCGGAGGATGTTAAACTTTAGTTGCCACCTGGAAACCAACACAAATTCGGAGAAGTTTTTATGAAATCAAAACTTGCACTCTTTATTTTATTAGCTGCAGTTTATTCTTTTGCTCAGGTAAAAGGACCTGCAACCCGACTTGTTGAATGGGATGGATATTCACAAATATTCTTTATTGCCAAAGACGGCTCTGATGAGATGAATAGAGGAACAAAGGATAATCCTTTTAAAACCATTCAATGTGCAGTATCAAACGTCAAAAATGCAACTGGATCAAATAGAATTGCACTATTTGTTTCTAAAGGGATATATGATGGAGAGACAATTGCTCTGAAACCGTTTGTCGATTTATATGGAGGCTTTAATCGTGAATCCTGGGAAAGAGATGTTGGATTATACCCCACTGAAATCAACATTAAAAACGAGCAAAGAGCAATCATAGCAGATGATAACTGCATTATAGATGGGTTCGTCATAAGCAACTCGGAATATCGTGGAAAAGGAGCCGCTATATATTGTGATGGCGCTTCACCCACAATTTCGAATAACAAATTTATTCATAATAAATCCCTAAAGCCCCTTGACTGGAATCCGGAATACTGGCATGAAACGGCAAATGACGGCGGGGCAATCTACGGTAAGGATGGCGCCGCACCTTTGATAAAGAATAATTTGTTTGCTCATAACAAGACCGAAAACGGAAGAGGCGCTGCCATTGCTTGCGATAATGAATGTGATCCCCGGATTCTCAATAATGTTTTCTATAAGAATGAGAGCGGATTGGATGACCCGATGCGGAGCAGTGACGGTGGCGCTGTTTCGATTTTTCGTTGGAGTAAAGGGTTAATTGACGGAAATATTTTCCTTGGCAACTATGCCGGTTCCGAAAATGATGCCGGTGCTGTTTTTATTGCTTTATGGAGTTCGACCCTTGTTAGAAATAATATATTTGTTGATAATGAATGTACCGATGATGGCGGTGCTTTGTTTGTCGGTGGACAAGAGCACAGGTATGATGCAGCGCTTGATCCATACCCGCCCCGGGAAAACTTTTACGTTACAATTAAGAATAATGTTTTCATCGCCAATCGAAATCCGTCCATGAACTCAGGCGCCATGCGCTTTACCATGGAAAGCAGAGGCGAGTTTGTCAATAACATTGTTGCACAGAACAGCTGGATTTATTTTCAAAGAAGCGAAACCGAGATCAGAAATAATATTATTTTGGACAACATGCTTGTCATTGAAACCAAAGATTACCTGGATCAAACAATTATTAAAAACAACATTATCTGGGCTGATTTTGTTTTGCAGGAAACTGTTGCGGAGGTTTATGATAATTATATGTTGCAAGCAGACAAATTCGAAGGGAATAAAAATGAATTCCCCGGATTTCTTGACAACGGAATTAATTTATCTGTTTTGTCGGCCCGAAAGGCTGAGCATTATTCTGAACTTGTTATTCAAGATGAGAAGGAACTTTTACCCGAAAAAATTTCAGATCGGATCGTGAATGTTGAGGGCCGTTGGGGGGTGGTAAAGAATTATGACAATCATATTCTGCGAGTTTGGGGAGATTTTTCCCGGGTTACATCCATAAATATACTGCCAACATTTACTTTGAATTATTGATGGAGGAATGCTATGTATTTGAAAAACTTAAAAAGTATCGTTTTTATTATTCTGATAACCTGTACGTCATTAACAATCGCTCAGCAGAGCTTTGTGGACTCAAACTATACACCGCAAAGAATAAACAAATGCATTGAACTGTTCAATGCCGGGCAGCCGGTCTATTACAAATACACTCAAACCACCGGCGGTTATGAAGAAGGCGTGAAAATGGCGCAAACCTGGGCGGATTATATCGTTTATGATATGGAACATCGCCCTCTTGATTTTGCCCGTTTGCGAGACTTTATGCGGGGGCTGGTAGATGGGGGCCCCACGCCAAGTGGACATAGAACACCGACTGTGATCGTTGTCGTACCGGTGCTTGGTACTGATACGCTTTCGTTTATGGGAAGCTCCTGGATTGTTCAGCAGGCATTGGCAACAGGAGTTCACGGGGTTCATTTACCACGCGCCCGGGATCCAAAAGCAGTTCTAAAATACGTTCAAGCTGCGCGTTATCCTGTTCACAAACAA
>CAZSMC010000141.1:0-5254 GCA_964607755.1 uncultured Cytophagia bacterium
CGATATGCACAACAAAAACAGGCCGCCCCAGGGCAATGCCGAGTCCCCGGCGCTGGCCGATGGTGTAAAACGGATACCCCTGATGTGTGCCGAGAACCTGACCATTTTTGTCAACAATTTCTCCGGGCTCGATGGTCTGACCGCGTGCGTGCAGGGTGTCGATGAGGAAACGTTTGTAATCATTATCCGGGATAAAACACACATCCTGGCTTTCCGCTTTGTGGGCGATGTCCAGGCCGGCTTTGCGCGCCAGCTCGCGTACCTGGTCTTTGTTCAATTCCTCAAGCGGGAAAACCGTTTGTGAAAGTTGCTCTTGAGTGAGCCGCCACAGCGCATAAGATTGATCCTTTTGACGGTTCTGTGAACGCAAGAGGCGGTAGCGTTGAGCCTCGCCGTCATAATCCAGTTTAACATAATGGCCGGTGGCGAGCATGTCTGCGCCACGGTATCTGGCCTGTTTCAACAGCTCGCCCCATTTGATTGTCCGGTTGCAGCGCACACAGGGATTGGGTGTGCGTCCGGCGAGGTATTCGCGGATAAAATCATCGATGACCTGCTGTTGGAATGCCTCGCACAAATCCACGACAAGGTGCTCGATGCCGAGTTGTCGGCAGACTTTTTCAGCGTCTTTTGCAGCACGATACGCTTTGGCGCAAACCGAGTCGTAATGGGTCATCGTCATACCGAAAACGTGAAATCCGCGTTGCTGAAGCAGGGCCGCTGCCACCGAGCTGTCCACACCGCCGCTCATGGCAATGGCGATTGTTTTGTTTTTGGGTCGTGACATAATATATATTTATCAAAATACAAATCTAAAAAAACCCGTTTCAGTTGTGTTTCCTATATGTCTGTTAATTATGATCTTAAAAATTCATTATGATGATGTAGTTTAAAATGTTTGGAATCATAGTAATTCGACTTTGATTTAGCATATTTTCAATTTGATTCTTTATGAAATCAATTCGAAATTTGAATTTATCATTAAATTCCATATCAGGAAAGTGATCGATTGAAACAGGTTTTAAAAGAAAATTAAAATATTCCCCAATAAAACTTTTCTAATTTTTCATTTAAATTATTTGCATTTTTATTTTTTTTTTATATATTAAAATTAGGGTTTAGTGGAGGGTAGTATTTTTTCTTTAAAACTTTTTGGATTGTCTACAAGGAACCAGTTTATTCTTTCAAAATAATATAAGCTAGACCTTACATCAATCGGATAAACTTATTCTTATCATACCTTTGAAGGAGGTGATGATTTATGCTTGTAAATAAAATAGGGGAATAGTACGTCATTACTATTCCCCATACGACA
The DNA here is from genome assembly GCA_964607755.1 of uncultured Cytophagia bacterium. Lineage (GTDB taxonomy): Bacteria > Zhuqueibacterota > Zhuqueibacteria > Residuimicrobiales > Krinioviventaceae > CAZSMC01. The sequence continues at coordinate 1,316 of CAZSMC010000141.1, forward strand.
TCCAATACTAACTGTAAGAGATGCTAATTAAATTTAGGGGTTTAAAATGAAAAAAGCAATAGCTTATTTCGTTGTCTTATTTGTTTGTTTGTTCATTATGAGTTGTTCAGAAATGAATAAACCAAATGAACCTGTAATACGAAAAGCTGATATAAAACCTGAGAGCAAAGCATTACCAGGTAGTAGACCATATTTCTACCTTACAAGTCCATCAAATGAAACATATCGATCAGAAAATTACATCAATTTAGCATGGTCGAATCCCACTTCTTCACCAAACAATTTTGAGAAATGGCAATTGTGGCTAGATTATGAATATTATGATCTAAATAACTCGTATAATGACAGAGATACAGAAAGATTTCTTGAATTGGGACGTCATTGTTGGAGAATATATTTATTTGGTGATAATCAATACTGGGCAAACACAAATGGTGTATTTTATTTAAATGTCGAAATTGATAAAACAATAAAAGGACCGACTTACGGAACTCCGAGAAACGGACAAACTTGGTATGTTGAAACTGAAAGTATTAACGGAAAAACATTTAGTTACAATTGGAAAGTAACAAATGATCTTGGGCAAAACATATGTACGGTTAGTACTAATACACTTTCTGTTTCACAGATACCAACAAATATTTCTTATGACAATTATTTTATTTCTGTGACTGTCAATTCAACCTCAGGTAATGTCTACAATTGTGGCCCAAAAACAGTAATATTGGCTAGTTCATAATTACGAATTGATCTATTTGATAGCCGGGAGTTTTGTTTGACTCCCGGCTATGAAAGGAGTCCATTATCAATATGTCTTTCTTTAAACTTTTATTCTTTCTATTATTTTTCAATTGCTTCTACTCTTTAGCTTATACTGAGGAACTGACAATTATGGGTACGGTTGCAGACAGCAGCACCGGCAAGCCCATTCCCGGTATTAATGTTTATATTGAAAATACTCAAGAAGGCACAACGACTGATAAAGATGGATACTTTCATCTGCTTTCAACAAAACGAAGTGGAACGCTCGTTTTCAAACACATTGGTTTTAAAACATATGAACATAGTTTTCATTTGAAACGCGGATCTGTTTTAACGGTTAATGTAAAGCTGCGAAAAAGTGTGATAAAGACAGATGAGATAACCGTTGAAGCGAAAAAAGGAGATGCGGGGATATCATCTTATCAAATTCAGGCCACTGATATCCAAGAAATGGCCACACCGATACCAGATCCATTGCAAGTGGTAAAGACATTTCCTGGCGTGAGTTCACAAAATGACCAATCAAATTTTTATCATGTTCGGGGTGGCAGTTATGATGAAAATTTGATCCGTATAAACGGTTTTACAATTTATCAGCCACACATCGTGCGGAAAGGATTTTTGGAAAATCCGTCACTCGTAAATCCGCTAATGGTGAAAAGTATGAATTTGAAAACCGGTGGTTTTCCGGTTACTTTTTCGAACAAGCTTTCTTCTGTTCTGGATATCGAATATGATAAGAAATGTGATAAAACAATCAGTGCACTGTTAGATATTCGAACAACCGGAGTGGATGCAGTAACAAAACTTCAGCCTGCTAAAAATCTGTTCGTTATGGCAGGATATCGAAAAATAGATTACGGTTATCTTTTGGATTCCGGTTTAAAAAAAGGCGTTTATCAACCTAATTACGAGGATTTTCAATTATCAGGTATTTATCATCCGGCGAAAACTCTATCATTATCCTGGTTTTCTGCTCTTGCGAGCAGTCGATTCAAATTCGTTCCCGAATCGTATTCGAATGTGTTTACTTTTACCGGTTATCATAATTTTGACTATAATAAAAGCCATCAGCAATATAATTTTAATACCCGTCTATATGGTCTCAGTTTGGATTATCAAAAATCCGATAAATTGAAACTCACATTCAAAAGTTCTTTTTTTCAGCAGCGTGAAGGCGAACAGACCGAATTAAATTGTCTGCAACGCTACACACCGCATCCCTTTATTCTTACCTCTGCAGATTCCATGTTGATGCGGGAATTTGCAAATTCGAAATTCAAAGGGCAATATTTGAATAGTCAAATTAACTTACATTCTAAACTATTTTCGCAAGCGGCTATTGATGTTGGTGTGGAATGGAATAATTTTAATATTTCTTCTTTTATCTCCCAATATGACTTTGAAATCAATTTATCTCATTATCCCCACAAAACAGAATCTGATACAAGTTTATATATTAAACCAAGCAATGAGTTTGTTCGTGAAATGGGGCAAGATGGACAATCCTTTAATTGGTACGGTCAAGCGGAAATAACACCGACAACATATTCTTTGCTTCGGTTAGGTGCTCGGAATAGTCGAATAGAACACACCGGAGAAACTCTTTTTATGATGAGAGCTCTTTTGGGATTCAATTTGGAATCCGGACATTATGTTTCTCTAACTGCGGGCAATTTTATACAACCTCCTGTTTATAAAGAATACTTGCACAGGGATGAACATTCACCCGCATTAAAATCGCAAAAATCTATAATGTACACTGTTGGTATCGAAGGACCATTTCTTTTGGGTACTCATCTTAAAGCCGAATGCTATTACAAATCATTAACAGATATGATATCCTATGAAATTCAGGATGTCGAGGTGATTTATTCTGGTGAAAATGATTCAAAAGCTAAAATTTATGGATTCGATGTTCAATTAAACTGGACCTCCCGTGACGATCTGAGTCAGCGGGTGAGCTATTCTTATTTGAAAGCTCGCGAGAATATTTACGGAGATGCGCACGGTTATTTATCCATGCTTTCCGAACGCCAGCATCAAATTTCGCTATATTTGGAAGATAAAATGAAGGAATTCGAAAATTCTTATATGCATTTAAGAATTCTTTATGGAAGCGGCTTTCCTTATACTCCAAAGTTCATGCGCTATAACGAAGAAAAAGAGGAATATGAGACCTATTATCTGGGACAAAGACGCGCCCGAACTCCTATCTACGGGCGCTTTGATGTGGGATTTACGCAAAAGTTTACAATCCTGGATTTTGCTAACATCACATTACGTGAAGAAATATTGAATTTATTTGATCACGTCAATGTGCTCTCTTACAGTCCTACTCCATGGAACACAATGTTGAAAAACAAATTAAGTGGACGGGTTTATAATATCGGTATGATGGTTGAATTTTAAAAAGGATTACCATAGTTTAGAGTCTATCCTGTACAAAAGATATTTATCATCATCAATTGGGGGTTATTTCGGATTCGTTATCAGCAGCTTGAAACCAAATAGCAGCACCTTCTATTTATCGTGCATTATAATTTTTAGCACACCTTTAAGGTGTACTACAAATAGTCATATGGCCTTATTTCACCAGCGTCATTTTACGAGCTGATGAATACGAACCTGTACGCAATTGATACAGATAAACTCCGGCTGGCATGTTACTGGCGTTCCACGTCACCGAGTAAGAACCGGCAGCAAGGTGACTATTGACCAGTTCTGCCACGCGCCGTCCCAGTATATCAAATACTGACAAAACGACTTTGCCATCTGCGGGGAGTGAGAATTCTATGCTTGTTTGCGGATTAAAAGGATTCGGATAATTTTGTGATAACTGAAATTGCTCATCAGGCACTGGCGTAGATGTTACCAGAGTGAGTGTGTTGTTCAGGTTCGGCTGAAGGTTATTATAAAAAGTCCGGTCTGCGCACTCACACATCGCCGCGCTCGCTCCTTTAAGCATCGGAACATCCGCTCGTGGCATCAGGGCTGTGCGAATTGAAAGATGATCAAATTCTGCCAAAGCATCATTATCCGGAAGGTAGGAGAGAGGTGTCCCGATGAGATCTTGAACATAACTGCGGTCAGGATTCAGTCTGACAAAACTCGCACCGGCCTTGCGGAATCCTTCATATTGAGCAAGAATGTGCGGATGGTCTAAAGCACCCTGCA
>CAZSMC010000142.1:0-1735 GCA_964607755.1 uncultured Cytophagia bacterium
GTTGACGCATAAATTTCAAGCCTCGTAAAGAAAGCTCTCGACAAAGTGCTTCCTCATAAACTGATTCGAGTAATCCTGGACCAAGAATACGATGCACCTCTATGGCTGCTCCGATTATTTTCTCTGAAATCTCATTTTCATGCATTTCGATTTTTTTACCTCTGCTTTGCGGGATTAATTATTTCCAAAAAAGATATAAATAATATTTACTTCTTCCTCTGCGTTTCCTCTGCGTACTCCGCGGCTCTGCGTTTAAAAGTATGTCTATGCCCGCGTGAATCTTGAATTATTCTACACACTTTCAAGCTGTACCTCTTTCTTCTGGTTTGTCTTGCCAGCCGGCGGATTTCGAAAGAGCTGCATAATTCTCTGCTTGGTGATCTCCTGGTTCAGTTGGCACCTGGTGGAGCCGCGGTCGCCTTCCAGGTCCTGGTCATAAGCGACCTTGGCTAAACAATCGCCGGCGCAGTGCCACTTGGCAATGCAGTCCTGGCAGTAGGAAATATTTTGTACATTAAAAGAGCGCAGGTAATCAAGTTTGTCAGTACGGGTTTCAAAGCTGTTATTTTTGTCGTTCCATTGACCGAAAAAGAAAACAGGCGAACGCGGGTCTTTTCTATCCGATACTTCAAAGCAGGACGTGACATCGCCTTCCGGGGTGACACTAAAGTTGCTGCCGCAAGCGCCGCAAAAGGTGCTGGTAACACCGCCCAGGCGCAGACCGGAATAAGCCAGTTTGACCTTGTGTGCGTCGGCAATTTCATTCGCTTTTAAAAATTCAGTCATAAACGTAGCATAATCCGGTGCATCGATATTCGACGTGTGGCAGCGGCCACAGAGAAACAGCGGCTCGAACTGGATCTGCTTTGTTTTATAGTTTTCGATAAAATACCGGACAATCTCGCTCATGCGATTGACATTGTAATTTGTTATAGTGCTGCGCACGCCGTAACTGAATCCGGCTGCGTCCAATGCCTTGATATTCCGGTGCACAATATCAAAAGACGGCTTGCCGTTTGCCAGCGGCCGCTGGACATTTTGCACATCTGCCGGACCGTCAAGAGAAACAGACATGCTGTGCAGGTTCTTGAGAATCCAGTCGATTTGTTTTTGATTAAAGACCGCATTGGTCGCCACAGAATTGAGCACTTTGATACCGATGTGGTCAGAGACTTTTTTGCTGTACTCGACACATTTGGTGAACAGATTCCAGTCGAGCGTGGGTTCGCCGCCGCCGTGAAACCCGACCGAGAAATGCTTGACGTTGAGTTTTTTGGCGTTCTCTGCAACAAGGTCGATAGCCGCCCTGGCAATTTTCCATGGCATAAATTGGGGCGGCGCTTCACCGGCCGAAGCGTAACAATAGATACAGCGCATATTGCACTGGTTTGTGGGGAATAACGTCACAGCCGTAGGCTCGAACGATGTCGTGTTTGGCGGTTTGGGGATTCTGTCCGGTTTGCTGTCCAGGATGCCTTTTTCGCGCAAAAACGCGATCATCTTGTGTTGTTCAGCGTCATCCGTCCATTCGAACGTTCCGGCTTTGATATCCGCCAGTAAATTAACAGTTGCTTCATTGGTTAAAATCATGGTATGCCGAAACGGCGCATAGATGATATGCTTGCCGTTATTCGGAAAAGTAAAAACGTCGGTAGTCAGTTCAGGATTTTTCATAGCGCACAACCTTTGTAAAATACACATTCACTTTATCCGTGGTTACGATCAACCCATGCTC
>CAZSMC010000142.1:1835-5118 GCA_964607755.1 uncultured Cytophagia bacterium
TTATATAGTTCCTTGAGATTGATATTTATTACAGGATTATATTAAAAAAATTCAAAAAAAATTATTTTTTGGGTGAATTGGGGACTAAAAAAAACGCCTGAGTTCCAAGACGCAAAGATACTATCTTGATTAAAATCTATACTTTTAAATTTCGATGTGTTGCAGGGTTTATAATTTAACGCAAAGTTCGCCAAGCACGCAGAGGATTCGCAGAGAAAAACCAGAATGTTTTCATTCTTGATGTGATTGTTTGCCTTGATATTAATCGCGTAATTTTCGTTGTTCAATACGGTTGTTTTTGTTCATTCCTTGTATTTGTAGTACACCTTTCAGGTGTGCTACAAATTTAAACATCGATGTCATTAGAATAAGCTCATAATTATTTTCCTCTGCGCACCTTCGAACTCGGCGTTGAAATAATTAGCTCATGTTTCATTCCCGGAATTAGCATGCAACAAAGTGATATCTGAATTTCTATAATAAAATCGTATATCAGGGAAAATGATTCGGAATGAAAAGTGTAAGCAGAGGTAAAACCTGGCAAAGGAAAGTAGAGTGCAAATATTCATTTTTATCATTCGAGATAAATGACTTTTACTCCATACTCCTGGTTTTGCTGTTTCGAGAGTCCGTTTTTCGGCAGGAATGATGGGGCCCATAGAAGTATAAAAAGTCCCGTTTGCATAGCTGCTAAATATAGAGCCCCCCAAATAGTTAAAAGTAATTCGCGTTGTCAAAGAACACGGGTGTTAAAACTAGGCAACATGTAAAGTATATTTTTCAGCATAGATTCTCGTTTATCATGAATAAAATTGTTAGCTCTTGGTTCGGGTTGATTGGAGAATATTGATTTAGCTATTTCACGAGAGCCATTTTGAGTGTTTTTGCATAACTGCCGGCAATCAAGTGGTAGAGATATAATCCACTTGGCATAAGCAATCCTTGATCATTTTTCCCATCCCATGTAATGGAATAAACACCGGTTGATTGATGCCGTTCAACCAAAGTTCTAACCACAGCACCGTTTATGTTATAAATTTTTAGCACAACATGCTCACTCTTTGGGATGGCGTATTTAATGGTTGTTCTCGGATTAAATGGATTCGGGTAGTTTTTTTGTAATGCGTATTCCGTTGGTATTTCATCATCCCGAGACAGAATATCCGATGGTTCATTGACAATGATAAAATTATTTTTCATTTTTGTATTTGTACCACCTGGTCCTTTAACTGTTAGCGAAACAGTGAATGTGCCTGCCAGTTCATAGGTATGGGCAGGATTTTGTTCACTGCTGCTATACTCATCTCCAAAATCCCAATTCCACGTATTAATTGTGCCGGCAGACCTGTCATCAAATTGAATCGTTAACGGTTTGACTCCACAAGTCGTATCGGCTGCAAAATCAGCTTTGGGCACGGGTTCATAGAGCAGATTGCTATACCATACAAGATTATCCCCGGAATTAGCCGCTGCCAGTATGTCTTTATCTCCGTCATTATCAATATCGCAAGCATAAACAGAGGATGGGCCGTCTAATGAAGTGTTGAGGACTTGCTGAGGGCCAAAATTTCCTGCACCGTCAATATTTTCAAGATATGCGATATTGTCACTTCCATAGTTAGCCGACAGAACATCCATGTCTCCATCGTCATCTAAATCAGCAGCATAGACCGATCTCACATCATAAGCCCAGTATGTCATCACTTGTTGCTCTCCGAATGTCCCTTTGCCATCGGTGTTTTCATACCATGCTACTTTATCATCATTAGATGAGGCAGATAATACATCCATATCCCCATCATTATCTAAATCTGATGCATGTACCCAACGCGCTCCATTCGCGTCGGTCGTAATTTCAATTTGATCACCAAAGGTTCCATGTCCATCGGTGTTCTCATACCAGGCGATCTTGTCGTCATAGATTGAAGCGGACAATATATCCAAATCTCCGTCATTGTCCAAATCAGCAGCATAGACACAACATGCGCCATTGGCTGATGTGGTGATGATTTGCTGATCTCCGAATGTTCCTTTGCCGTCACTATTTTCATACCAGGCGATTTTATCATCACTTAACGATGCAGACAGAACATCATTGTCTCCATCATTATCCAAATCAGCAGCATAGACACAGAGAGCTTCATCAGTAGAGGTTGAGATGATGTGTTGATCACCGAATGTTCCTTTACCATCTATGTTTTCATACCACATAATCTGGTCGTCACCACTTGCAGCGGCCAGGACATCGATATCACCATCATTATCTAAATCACTGCCGTAAACACAATATGGCCAGGTGGCAGTGGAAGAGATAATTTTTTGCTCTCCAAAAGAACCATATCCATCGACATTTTCATGCCAGGCCAATTTGTTTTTACTGCTTGATGCCGAAAGAACATCCAAGTCTCCATCATTATCCAGATCAGCGGCATGAACAGATCGGAGGCCATAATCTATTGATGAAATAACATGAGGAGCGCTCAGGTCGAGAAAGTCCGTTGAGATGTTCGGAATTGTAATATACGAGCCTGACCCCAAATCCCAGGAGACCATACCTCCATATCCTCCTCTATAACTTATTTTCAATCTAAGAGTATCACCAGCAGTTGTCGATTGATCAATTCCGGTTACGGTGTAACGTTTTCCAGAGGAGATTGTGGAAGAGCTGGAAGAAAAATCAATTGTTGCCACTACATCGGCATTGACAAAAATTTCTGCCCGGAAATGAGTGGTCGATTGTCCGCCACCTCCATGTACATAAGGACTTAATGCCCAGATATACAAGGAATAGGTATCGCCGTCAAGGTCACCGCGCAGGATATAGTCTCCCCACACGGAGACAGAATCAGAAGCGTCTATGTCTTGATGATAACCCGGGAATTGACTTGTACTGTATTCTTTCAATGATTTTTCAGCGCCGGAAAGATACAATCTATTTGACGAAGCGGCCTGTGTCGTAGGTGAAAACGAACGCTCAGAGGAATTTGTTATTTGCGGGGGTGACTTTTGCAGTATCCCATTTTTATCAACATGATAAGTACTTTTTATTGTTTGTGCGGCGGTATTCCCAAACTGGAATAGCCCACAGTACAAGATCATAACTATCAACATTCCTGTTTTATACATTATGCCTCCTGAGAAAAATGGATTAATTTTTTTAACAGTTTTCTATCAAATGAAATTAAACAGAGTAATAGTAAAATCTCCTGTAATGTGAGCTATTCCATTATGGTTCTTTGTTCATTTTAATTGAAACTCTGTATTTGTGAGCAATATACTATTT
>CAZSMC010000143.1:0-4937 GCA_964607755.1 uncultured Cytophagia bacterium
ATTTTGAACAGCTCGAACCGCAGTTCAAAATTGGCAACGAATTTTGATTGACCGATGAAAAGCAATCTCGGAATGCCGCGCAAACTGGTGGCACCGCCCAGGCCGTTTTGCCGCGCGTAGGAGCTGGCAATGTCTTTCATATCATAAAAGGGCGGATTGCCTGGCAGCGTTTCAAATATAAACCGCTGCGCATAAACCAGCCAGGGGGCAATTGACACATATCGCCGGTCAATCATGGTGATGCGGGTAAAATTGTAATCACTGCCCCACAAAGATAAAGCCGGTTCCAGCATGAGTTCGCTCCACACCCCGCTGTGGGGAGTGGCACGGAGATCGCGGGTATCGTACACCACACCAGCGCGCAAAAAACTTGTCACCCCGCCATCGATGCCTGTTGGTTGATCCCCCTGTAATTTGTTTGGCGTGGCATACGGTTCCACGGTATGAGAATAATAGCCGGCACCACAGATATAGCGCATATTTGGTAAAAGTCCCGGATGCTGCAAACCGAGCAGGATAAACGGTGATTCCCGTCTGTAGACAAAATAATGTTCATCGATAAAGGAAAAACTGGCTGGCTCCATCCATTCATCATGATGCGGTGTATCGTTACCCAAACCCCAGTACTGTTCCTCCCGGAATTTTTTGTAACCCACTTCCATTGTCAACCGGGTTTTCCCGAAAAGATTATTCACATCCACAAAGTAGGTCAACATTTTTTTACCCCGGGATGTTATGCTGCCGTCAAGGTACATCTGCCACTTGTAAGGTGAAATTTCGCCCTTGCCGTAATAGAACATCAACAAAGAGGCGGAAAGCGCGATCCCTTCACCGTCTTTATAAGTAGCATAGGGCAGGCCAAGGACCTGAAGTCCGGTGGGTGTATCTTCTGCGGCAAATAGCGGCAGAGCCTGAAGGAGAATGAGAGTTGTGCAGAAAAATAATTTCATACGTCAAAAAATTGTTAAAACCATGCCACAGACGTCAGAAAAGAATCTCTTTGAACATATTGCAAAATATGCTTTGCCGCTTTGACAGGTATCTGTTGATCAGAATCGTAAACGAGATGAGCAGATCGAATGTGATGAAATCCGGTGCTGCGAAGCGCGCGATTGAGTGTTTCACGAGTGAAAAACGACCTGTGATACTGCGGATGATTACCGCCTTGCCATTTATTGTTCTCCCGGGATAATCGGAATTTCAAACTGTTATAATTTGGTACTTCGATAAAAAGCTTTCCCGTAGGTGATAACAGTGAATTGATATGATCCAATGTGGCCAACGGATCGTGAAAGTGTTCCAGCACATGCCATATAGTAATCACGTCGAATGGACCGTCGAACGGCGCTTCGCGTTCGATGTTGCACACGTGAATCATCGCTTCCACATGATTGGATGCATACCGGGCAGCGGTGTGGGAAATATCCGCGCCTTCGCTAGAGTAGCCTTCCCGGTTGGCATGCTGCAAAAAATAACCCCAGCCGCAGCCAATGTCCAAAAGTTTTCCCACTGGCTGATATTTTTTGATCAGTGATAAACGTTTCTCATTGATGTGCCATAATTGGCGCAAATCGTAGCGAGGGCTTTGCGGACTGTATTCACCTGGCGATGCGTTCTGAAAGTATCTTTCGTAATTTTGTTCTTCTGTATCATGAGCCGGTGGATTTCCCAAATAGACAAAATGACACTGAGTGCATTTGACGATCTGAAAATCATCGACAATTGATTGTATTTTCACATCAGGACGGTGACATAACGGACAAGATCGCATAAAAACTCTTTTTTATGAAAATGTCGTTTCAACTATGACCAGTTAAAAAAGAAGCCTGCAAAAATAATGCAGGCCTCTTAAAAATGCTCAAATCAGGAAAAATTGTTTTACATAAATGATGATTAATTCCAAAACGTCGCATAAAACCACACAATTACACCAAGAACAATGACGGTATGAATGATATCCCATTTGTTCCAGCTGGCGCGTGTTTCTGCCTTTTGTTCATCGGAAATGGATTTAAACGTCAATCCGGCCAGTTTTTCCTTTGAAGGTTTCTTGGTGAATGCACTGACCACCAGGATCAGGACAATGGAGAATACGAACAGAAATTCAGAATAATGCAGCCAATTGATGCTGACAAATTGATAGAGCAAAGTGCCTTCGGCAAAAAGATCGCGAAAGATGACAGCAACCAGACGAATCATGCCAAGGATAAATCCTGTCACCATGCCAACGTAGCCGCCGGTCGGCGTGACGCGTTTGGAAAAAATGCCCAAAAAGAACACAGCCGCAATGGGGGGGCCGATCAGTGATTGAACTTCCTGCAGGTATTCATACAACACTCCGGCTACTATTTTCATCACCGGTATCCAGACAATGCCCAGGATGACGACCACGGCGGTCGCAATGCGGCCAACGCGTACGTAATGTTTTTCCGTTTCATCAGGTTTGTATTTTTTGTAAAAGTCCACAGTGAACAACGTTGCTGATGAATTGAACAGCGATGCCAGCGAGCTCATCAGAGCTGCGACAAGTCCACCGACCACAATGCCTTTAATTCCGGCAGGAAGCAAGGTGGAAACCAGTGTCGGAAAAGCCTGGTCTGCCCGATCAATGGTGATGATGCCTTTTTGGTTCAAGGCAAAAGCAATCATGCCGGGTATGAGAAAAATAAACACAGGCAAGAGTTTCAGATAACCGGCGAACATGGTGCCCCGGCGCGCCTGTTTGATGTTCATGGCTGACAATGTCCTCTGGACGATATATTGATCCGTACACCAGTACCAGAATCCGATAATTGCCGAGCCGAACAAGACGCCGGTCCAGGGGAACTGAGGATCTTTGGCCGAACGAACAAGGTCCATTTTATCTCCTACAGCTGAAGCGACTTCGCCCCAACCACCAACTTTGACCAGACCAACGATCAGGATGACGAGAGAACCAATAATCAGCACGGGGGCCTGCAGCACGGATGTGTAAAGAACCGCTTTCATACCGCCGAAGATAGTAAACAGACCAGTGATAACAACCAAAGAGATAGCTCCGATCCAGAAAAAATCAATGCCCATAAAAGACTCGATGCCCAAAACCGTTTTGAATACCACGCCGCCAGCGTAAACAGTAACCGAGACTTTGGTCAAAACATAACTGATGAGAGAAATAATGGAAAGGAAAGAACGGGATTGTGGATTGTAGCGTCGTTCCAGAAATTCCGGCATGGTAAACACTTTGCTGTGCGCATAAAACGGCACAAAGATCCAGCCCAAAATCAGGATGATCCAGGCGTGCATCTCCCAGTGAGCCATAGCCATACCGGATTCGTACCCGGCACCAGCCAAACCGACAAGGTGTTCAGAGCCGATGTTGGAAGCAAAGATTGAAGCGCCGATAGCGATCCAGCCGGCATTTTTACCGGCCAAAAAGTAATCTACAGTGGTATCCTCTTTTTGACGTAAAACCCACCAAATAATACCGAATAATCCGACAAAAAAGAGGCCTAATACAAACCAGTCAAGTCCGCCGAATTGAACCATTGAAAATTCCTCCATGTTTTATCGTTTTAAATGCATCCTTTTTTTCGAGGATGCTCGATTTGGTTTTATTACCATTCATGAGATAATGGATCAACCTGCAATCATTTTAACGGCATGTTTCGACTCGATCATCATGGATCCTTGGATTCCATTGCCATTTAAATCGCAGGTTATATGGTTTTAAAAAAAAGCTCTAATAATGAGATGACACGAAATCGGTGCCTTTCACTATTTCCAGAGGAATAAAAAATCAGCTCAAATTATAAAAAATAAATCATTCCTCAAAATGTTTTCTTGAAAAAAATGCAAAATTTTTCAGAGAAATATAACCTGAGGTTTATGTCTTGCAGGAAAAGTTTTGCATGGAAGATTTGACAATGAAAGCAGATTGCAGGCTATAAATTATCGTACACACCAAAACGGCTTAAATATCGTGTGCCATCTTTAAGATGACACACGAAAAACCAGGTTTATCTTTCTGCGGCAATGGTGGCTATTGATGGATTGGATGGAAAGTACGGAATCGCGCAACGGTGGCTTGGTGCTCTCCGCTGCCCCCATGAATCGTTCATAACATCCAGATAATCCGAAAGCAGCCGGGTGATGAGAAATTTTCCCCGTACTGTTTCTTTGGCATTTTCACCCAGTTTGTCTGCATAAACTGGATCCTTTAACAATTGAACGACTTTTTCCGCGGTTGTTTGATGATCTGTGGGAATGACAAGGCAGCCGTTTTCACCATCCTGGATTTGCAGCGGGATACCGCCAATGTCCGACGCAACCACAGGACGCTTTTTCCACATGCCTTCTGTGACCGTGAGGCCAAATCCTTCCCGGAGTGATTTCTGCATGATGACCGATGACGCTCTTTGTATCGCATTCACCAGCAACGGATCGTCACCACGAACAAACAGTACGTTACCGTTGTCAAGATCTTCTTTTGCAGTATTTAACATGCGTTCATAAATCATCACACCTTCCGGGTCGTCAGAGACAAGGTTGTAACAAAAAATCAACCGACAGTCTTTTTGCTTTTTGACGTGTTTATACACTTCCAGCACGCCTTCCGGGTCTTTCCAGGGATCGAACCTGGAAACCTGGGTGATAATGGGTTTATCTGTCGGCACATTGTTTTCTTTCAGCACTTGTTTTATACGCGAGTCTGATAAAAACATGTTTTTCGGTGAAAGCGGATCAATAGACGGCATGACCACTTTTTGCGCTACATAGGCGTCAGCTTTTCTAAACTTTTCATTAGAGATGAACATCAAATCATAATCAGGACAAAACGTTTTGATATAATCCCATACTTTTGGATTTGGCTTGGCCAGATCGATATGACATCGCCAAATCCAGGGTTGTGTTCTGTTATGAAAACGAATTTGCGGCAAAGGCTGCGGATCATGAAT
>CAZSMC010000144.1:0-4660 GCA_964607755.1 uncultured Cytophagia bacterium
TCAATGAGCAATCAGCAATGATCAATGATCAATGAAAATTTGGGCAAGATGATTTTGGGCAAAACCATGAAGGGGCGCTGCAGGAAAGGTACCCGGAACGAGAAAAACCAGCAGGGCTCGAGCGCGGTGGCAGGATGGCACGCCGGAGCATCACGGAGGGCATTCTGCCGGAGGACTGGCAGAACGAGGAAGGTATCTGAATTCATAGGATGCTGCACCCAAAAGTCATTTTCATTCGATAAATATTCACACCCCGGACGGCCACAAAACAAGACCGTCGCTGTCGTCTTCAAAGCCGTTTTGGCGAAAGCTGTGAGCCAGAGGATGGCTGGCAGCAGACTGGTTATCGATTGTATTAATGGTGATCTTTTTTCGGGGGCGCAAGGCGGCGGGGAGCCGGAGTAGGTGCTTTAGCATTTTGGCAATAATATTATTCTGCTCATCCGCATAGTCGCGGAGCAAAAACACTCTGGCGCCAAAGTTTTCACAATAGCACACCGGTTTTGTTCGCATGAATAAAATATAATTTCCCGGTCGGCGGGTGACGCGAACTTTCTTATTGTTGCGATCATACAAGTCCCAGTCAATCAAACCGCCAAACGGCATGGCCGGATCAACTGTGCTGACAAGCCGTGGCGTGGCCTCTGCGCTATCAGCCGGTTCCATTTTGAGACGCTCCAGCAGGTCTACTGCTTCTGGTAATGCGAATTGCAGACCGGAAAGCCCCTGAATGAAATAGCCGCGTCGAATTTCGCCCTGCCACTCCAGACGCTTCAATGCCCGGAAAATTAGGTGCCAGGGCAGCAGACCGCTCTCCCGGCGATAGAATTCCTTGACCAGTATGCCGTAGCGTTGCAAGAGCAGCCGGGTTTGCGCGAGCACTTGCTCATCTTCCTGCATTGTTTTCCCGGTGACGGCGAACGAGGTCGTCAAAAACCAGTGCCCCTGGTAAACCGGAATTTTTTGTTGTCCGGGTTTTCGCGGCGCAGCACGCCGCCGGCGAGAATACGAACGCGGTGCATGAAACTGCGGCGGAACCGATGGTTGTCGTTGCAAAGCTGGTTTTTCAGCCGGATCGCCGCCGGATTGCAGCAGCGCCAAAAACGAGGGATAATGATCAGAGCTGACGCAACCTGCGCGTACCAGCTCGGCAAGACCGGTATTCAATTGCGAAGGTGATAGCCCGGTTCCGTCGGCAATGTCCCGATACTGACTGGCGCCGTTGGTTTTCAGAAAATCGGCGATCTTTTGTGCCGTTTCGTTGAGGTCATCATGGGATTGTTGAATGTCCTCCGCATCCAAAATGACACCACCTTGCTTGCGTGGAAGGAATCGAACAGCCGGCTGGGCAGAATTATCGGTTGTTTTAGCAACTGGAATAACATCGCCTCGGGAGACCTCTTCGGTAACCACTTTCAGCGGATCGATTTGTTCGCTCTCTAAAAGCCGGGGCTGAAGAACATCGCGTTCAAAAACATGGACCGGGAAAACATATCCGGCATAACGCTGAAATATGGTTTCAGGATCTTTTGTCCGGATCAAATCGTGCCAGTGCATGAGAAATTTGAAAAACAAATCACTCGACGCCGGTTGATCAACCTTCCGGCGCACAGCAATCGCGCGACGATAAAGTTGACGAAAATTTTCCCGGTCGCACCACAAATCCTCCTGTTCACCAATCACAAGATGGCCGTGAACGATCTCTTTTTTCCCGGCGAATTGCTGCAGAAAGTCCTTCACCTGCGGTTCGGCAAACCGCGTTTCTTTGGCGATGTGGCTGACACTGACCGGCGCGTGCGCTCGAAGCATTTTTTGTACACTATGTTTTTGAGGATTGTCCTGAAAAATTTTCTTTTCCTCTGCCGTGATCCACCCTTGCGCCTCTTTGAAAAAAACAATCCGACCGGCGGCGGACAAGTGATTGACAGCCTCCTGAACATCGGTATCACTTCGGCGCTGCAATTGTTGCAGTGATATTGGTCCCAGTGCTGCGATAATTTCGTAAACATCTTCCGCATCTTTGGCGTGACGTTCAGGAGAGAGATATTGCCAATAGTCGTCCATCTCTCTGGCGACATTCTGCGGAACGATCTTGGGAATGGATTCCCGGTTCAAAATGTCCGACAAAAACTCATTGCTGATTTCAGCGGCATGGCCGGGTGTCCGCGACTGGTCGTATTCGTACATGTGATTGAAGACAAACCGAAAAAGTACGCCCGATGCCATTGGTGACGGAAATGAAGTTTCCACGTTATGGACATGAATAGATTTATCGTGAATGCGCTGAATCACTTTTTTGAGAGAATCGATATCAAACACATCCTGCAGGCAATCGCGATAGGTTTCGAGAAGCACAGGAAAATCCGGAAATTGTTGAACCTTTTGCAAGAGGTCGGCGGAACGCAGCCGCTGCAGCCACAAGGGAATTCGCTTGTTGGGTTGAGAGCGCTGCAATAAAAAGGCGCGCGTCGAGTTGTGACGAAATCGCACTGCAAACAGCGGCGTGTTTGGCAGAGCCTTGACGATCCGGTCCTCCACTTCCTTCGCTGACATGTGCAAGAGTTCATCGATCGAAGGCAGCTCGTTGGTATCGAGTAATCGAAGCAAGATCGCGTCATCGTCAAAAGTGAATTGCACCTGAGTGTGAAATCGCTGTTCCAGCGCCAATGCCAGTGCCGTCGCCCAGGCGCCAAGAACACGCCCACCGAATGGCGCATGGACGACAATGTGCGGCTCTTCCGCGCTGTCGCGGAAATATTCGATAACCACGGTTTTGTCTGTTGGCAATTCATCGGTATGTTTGCGTTGGCGGGAAAGCAAATTCCAGGTATTGTTCATCGTGTTCTCATCAGCCGGACATGCATCCGGCCACTGCTCTGACGGATTATTCCCGTTGCCTGCCATCAGCTCTCTGCGAAAGGCTCCGATTTTCAGACTGGTTTCAAAATCACGATGCAGCGGTTCAGCTTTCCAAAACGGTGCTCGCGGCTTTGTCGATGAACGCGGCGCCACCAGAATGCGGTCGCGTGAAATCTCGGTGATACGCCACTCATTATTGCCGAGAAAAAAGACATCCCCGACCCGTGATTCAAAAACAAACTCTTCTTCCACCTCACCAAGGCGAGTGCGGGTGCCTTCAAGATAAACACCATAATAACCGCGGTCGGCAATGGTTCCGCCGTTCAACACCGCAGTCAGGCGGGAGCCGCGTCTGGAGAGAAGCATGTCGTTCACCCGGTCCCAATTGAGCCGCGGTGACAGCGCGCGCATCTCGGTTGACGAAAACCGGCCGGACAGCATTTCAACAACGTTATTGAACGCTGTTTCGGTCAGATGCCGGTAACAATAACTTTGCCGAAACAGTCTGTATAACTCCTGTCGGTGCCAGTCACGCATACTGACTTCCGCAACAATGTGCTGGGAGAGCACGTCCAGCGCGTTTTCAGGAATATGAGTTTCCTCGATGTCGCCGTTGATAATAGCGCGGGTGAGGGCTGCCGCATCATCCAGATCGGCTTTGTACATCGGCACGATGATGCCTTTGCTGGATGCTTTTAGCAGATGACCGCTCCTGCCAACCCGCTGCAGCGCCGAAGTGACGCTCGCCGGTGCCGCGACTTGAATGACCAGCTCGATGCTGCCGATATCGATACCCAATTCCAGCGATGCCGTTGCAATGACCGCCGGTATGTCCCCCTTTTTCAACCGGTCTTCGATATCATAGCGCACCTCACGGGAAATGCTGCCGTGATGAGCCAGCGCCAGTAGCGCCTCCGGATGTCCGGTTTCCCGGTGTTTTTCATTTAATTGTCGGGCGATTTTTTCTGTTTGAGCTCGCATGTTGACGAAAACCAGTGTGGAGCGATGCGAGAGGATCTGCCGGTACAACAGCTCAATCACATGCGGCCACACGGTGGCATCGGGCAAATTGCTGAAATCACTGACCGGCGAAATGACCTGAACATCCAGGTTTTTCCGCAATCCACAGTCAATAATATTGACTTTTCTGGATTGGTATGTTTTTGTTGTCTGATTGTAAAGCTGACCGCCAAGGAAAGCGGCGATGCGCTCCAGAGGTTTTTGCGTCGCCGACAAGCCGATTCGCACCGGTTCTTTTCCGCACAGAGCCATCAGGCGTTTCAGCGACAAGCTGAGGTGCACACCGCGTTTGTTATTGCTGATGGCATGAATTTCGTCCACAATAAGATAGCGGATGCTGCGAAACAGTTCACGGCCGCGCTGAGAGGTGATCAAAAGATAAAGTGATTCCGGTGTGGTGATTAAAATGTGTGGCGGTTTTTTAATCATCGACTGGCGCACGTGCGATGGGGTGTCGCCAGTGCGCACAGCAGAACAATCGCCGTCACGTGTGGATTGTGATTTTCATTGTTTCAATCCCAGTTTGGTTCGATTAAAAGCAAATATATGATTTAACGAATAATGGCTCATTAACGTTTCAATCCCAGTTTGGTTCGATTAAAAGTTCGCTGTTTGGGTCTTTACATTCAGTCAATTCACTGTTTCAATCCCAGTGGAAATTTCAATAATTTCGGACAGTCATTTCACTATAAATTCGGACAGTCTGTCGCCACCCAAAATGCTTATTTTAAGTATCCGCTCAATAATTAATGGTAGCCGCATCATTTAATCTATGTCAAGG
>CAZSMC010000145.1:0-1753 GCA_964607755.1 uncultured Cytophagia bacterium
GAAAAATTAAATTGGGAACCAAATTACCCGTTGCGTCGTGGCATTGGAACAACCTATGCCTGGATTTCAAAACAAGTTGAACGATCAAAAAAAGAAAGAACGTAGCCCCATGCTCAAAACCCACGCCACACTTTTCAAATCACTTTGGATGGTACTGGATATTTTTATCATGACAGGGGTTTTTGTACTGTGCTTTTATCTTCGGTTTTATCATCTGCCGTTGTTTTATGATTCCATGCCAGAGATCTCCAATTATCTGGAAGAGTATTTAATCTTTGCGGGATTGTGGATTATTTTCGCCAATAACTTTGATGTGTATATCCCAAAACGCTTATACACCCCGGCCGCGGACTGGCTGCCGATGATCCTCACAACAGCAGTGACGTTGCTGGCTTTTTCCGCTATCAGCTTTTTACTCAAACCGCTGGATATTTCACGATTGCTGCTGGCTTTATTTGCTATTTCTCTGGTACTTGTTTTAGGACTTTGGCATACAGTGATGCGCCTGGCGCTAGCGGCGTTACGGGCGCAAGGATTCAATCAGCGGCGGGCTGTTATTGTCGGCTGGAACACGCTTGGACATCGAGTCGCAGAAACGTTCCGGCTTAATCCTGGATTCGGTTTTCAGGTGCTGGGCTACATCGATGACATTCCGGCCGGGCCGCGAACCAGCCGGTATCGTTATTTGGGGCGAATTTTGACTCTTGAACATTTTCTCAACGAACACGACGTTGACCGGGTCATGCTGACGCTGCCATTGAGTGAAAATGACAAAATCAGAAGCGTGGCTCATGCGTGCGAACGCGCCGGTGTTGAATTGAATATTGTGCCGGAATTGACCGGTATTGTCCGGCCCAACACCAAAGTCTTTGATCTCGATGGCTTGCCAGTGATTGGTGTCAGACAAACCCCGGTGGACTCGTTTCTCTATATGTTTGGAAAACGCCTTTTTGATATTTTTGCAAGTGCCACTGTACTTGTCTTATGCAGTCTTCTGATGCTCATTATCAGCGCACTCGTTAAAATGACTTCAAAGGGGCCGTTGATTTTTAAACAGCGCCGGGTGAGTTATAATGGCAAGGAATTTAAGCTATACAAATTTCGAACCATGGCACCTGTAGACGAAGACGTGAGCGATACAGCGTGGTCGGAAGAAGATATTGACCGGCGAACACGGATTGGCCGGATATTACGCGCAACAAGTCTTGATGAGCTGCCGCAGTTCTGGAATGTCCTTAAAGGCGACATGAGCATCGTTGGCCCGAGACCCGAGAGACCATATTTCATTGAAGAGTTTAAAGAAAAGATTCCAAGTTACATGATGCGCCAGGTGGTCAAGGCCGGCATAACCGGCTGGGCGCAAATACACGGCTGGCGCGGTAACACATCGATTGCAAGACGCATTGAATATGATCTGCAATATATCGAAAACTGGACGTTTTGGCTGGATTTAAAGATCATTTTTCTGACGCCTTTTAAAGGCTTGTACCATAAATAACCGTTGTTATTAAGCAGGTTGAATTTTAAAAATATTTGAAATTATTGACCGTAAATTTTTGACAAGATGAACAGGAGTGACAAGATATATCATTAATCCAGTTTATCCTGTTAATCCGGTCAAATAAGAGAAATACTGATATAGTTAAAAACGAGAGGTTTTTTTGGCACAAAAAACATTGAGTTCGGTTCTGGTGAAACCCGCCGGACCGGATTGTAATCTTGCCTGTGATTATTGTTTTTATCTTGAAAAAGC
>CAZSMC010000145.1:1853-4123 GCA_964607755.1 uncultured Cytophagia bacterium
ACGCTTATGGGACGTCACTTTTTTGAACGCGCTGTAGAGTACCAGGCGCGATATGGCCGGACAGGTCAGACGGTTGGCAACGGCCTGCAGACCAACGGTGTGCTTATCGACACGTCGTGGGCACCGTTTTTACGCGATGCCCAGTTTTTAGTCGGCCTGTCTCTGGATGGACCGCAACATATCCATGATAAATATCGTCATTTCCTCAGCGGCAAATCGAGCTGGGAGCGAGTGGCCTTTGCGCGCGATGTGCTGCTGAATCATGGCGTTGAAGTCAATGCCCTGGTTGTGGTGAATGATTATTCTGTTCAATTTCCGCGTGAGATATATGAATACCATAAAGCGAATGGATTGACGTTCATGCAATTTATTCCGTGCGTGGAACCGGATCCGCGCGATCCATCCAAAGCCGCCTCTTTTTCGGTGAGTGCCACAGCATTCGGCCGGTTTTTATGCGAGCTTTTTGATTTGTGGATGGACGATTTCAGGTATGGTCAACCCGCCACCAGTGTCCGTTGGTTCGATTCGGTTTTTTATACCTACGTTGAAATGCAGCCGCCAGAGTGCACGCTGCTCAAAGAGTGCGGCATTTATCTTGTAGTTGAACATAACGGAGATGTGTATTCGTGTGATTTTTTCGTTGATCCGGAATGGCACCTCGGCAATGTATTTGATGACAATCTTGGTGAGCTGTTAAATTCGCCCCGGCAAAATGAATTTGGCGCAGTCAAAGCGGCGCTGCCGCCGGAATGTCCCGAGTGCCCCTGGTTACAGCATTGCTGGGGCGGCTGCCCCAAAGACCGCCAGGGCGATCCGCGCGATCGCGGCTCGAACCACTTTTGTGAATCGTATAAAATGTTCTTTGAATATGCCGATTCCAGATTAAAACAGTTGGCTCGTGATTGGAAAAAACAGCAGGATTTGAATGATGAAAACGAGGAAAAAGTAGAGCCTGCAATCGAGACGAAAAATATCGGTCGCAATGAACCATGTCCCTGTGGCAGCGGCAAAAAGTTCAAGAATTGTTGCGGAAAAGTCGCATAGCGGTTTGGTTACTCGTAAAAATAACACAACCGGATATGCGTTCCCAGCCGGACAGTATATGGTGGGACGTCGTAATATTGTACAACATTTTTTTGGCACCCTCAAACTTGCTTTTGGGTTTACTCAATTTCTGTGCAAGGGGATTGATATGATCAACACCGAGATGAATTTAGCAGTAATTGCCTACAATCTGCGCTGAGTTATCAAAATAATAGGTGTCAAAGAACTCATTTCAGCTTTGACATAAAGCTAAGACTTTTTTTCATGTTTTTAAAAAGATCATTACCACGGTTAGCAAATAAATTCAAAGTGTACTCCCAGTATCAAAATTGTGTTGCCGACTACACATAAACTGGGAGGCTGGGACCGAGAAATGATCATCAATCAATTTATACAGATTGATTTTCCCTGCATTTCGCACAGATTCATTGCCACATGCTTTTAAAAAGATCATTACCACGGTTAGCAAATAAATTCAAAGTGTACTCCCGGTATCAAAATTGTGTTGCCGTCTACACATAAACTGGGAGGCTGGGACCGAGAAATGATCATCAATCAATTTATACAGATTGATTTTCCCTGCATTTCATACCGATTCATTGCCACGCGCTTTAGCGCGTGGACTCAAGTCCTCTCACGTCGTTGGGGCTTTAGCCCCACCTTTTCTCTCACGCATTGCCATTCTTTTTCGGAATATACAAATATCGTTTCACTTTATTAGTTGGTGTTTTTTCGAATGGCTCGGTCTGTTCGTAAATTTTTGTCACCGTGGCGAATTGAGGCAATCGCGCGTTGGTTCCTTTGCGTACCTCATCGAGGATTTTCTCAGTATACTGAGCTGCCTCAGAGGATTCATCCTTCTTGTGCAAGTCCTGATCGATCAAATCGTAATCCGGATATGCCATGGCATAAAGCCGGTTGTCCGCTTCATAAACCACCACTTCCTGAATGTACGGACTCTGAGCGAGTTCCTGTTCAATGATCTCGGGATAAATATTTTCGCCTGAGGGCCCAACAATAACGTTCTTTGACCGGCCTTTGATGAACAAATAGCCTTCATGATCAAAATAGCCCAGGTCACCTGTGCGCAGCCAGCCATCTTTTAATAAAGTCGATTTTGTCGCTTCGTCGTTTTTGTAATAACCTTGCATCACATTCGGCCCGCGGACAATAATCTCCCCGATTTTCGTATCCGGATGTGGCTCATAGATATCCATCTCGATGCC
>CAZSMC010000146.1:0-1760 GCA_964607755.1 uncultured Cytophagia bacterium
AAAAGCCCGGCATAAGCGCCGTTCTTTTTCAACAGTTCGGTGTGACTCCCCTGTTCGGCAACGCGACCCTCCTCGAGAAAAACAACCCGGTCTGCCAGCGTTGCTGTCGCCAACCGGTGACTAATCAGAATGGCTGTTTTGCCCTCAGCCAGTTTACGAAACGCCCGGAATAAACGATACTCGGCTTCGGCGTCCAATGCGCTGGTTGGCTCGTCCAAAACAAGAATTTGGGCATCGCGCAGAAACGCCCGTGCCAAAGCGATTTTTTGCCACTCGCCAATGC
Source organism: uncultured Cytophagia bacterium (assembly GCA_964607755.1). Classification (GTDB taxonomy): domain Bacteria; phylum Zhuqueibacterota; class Zhuqueibacteria; order Residuimicrobiales; family Krinioviventaceae; genus CAZSMC01. The sequence continues at coordinate 284 of CAZSMC010000146.1, forward strand.
TGAGATCGATGCCATCCTCGAATTGTTTGCCTAACATCGAATGATAGCCGTTCGGCAGCCGCCTAATCACAGCGTCGGCTCCGGAACGTTCGGCAGCAGCAATGATTCGGGGATCCTCAGGATCGATGTCGATATCACCAAGCCAGATATTGTCCCGGGCCGTTAAATGATACCGCGCATAATTCTGGAACACTACACTGATGCTTCTGCGCAATTCTTTCAAACTGACATTCCGGATATCCACACCATCGAGCAACACCCGGCCAGCCACAGGATCGTACAACCGGCACAGCAATTTCACCAGCGTCGATTTCCCGGCGCCGTTCCGACCTACAAGCGCGATATGCTCGCCAGGATCGATGTGAAAAGATACATCATAAAACACGTCGTTGGAAATACCCGGATATCGAAAAGACACATGTTCGAACGTCATGCCCTGATGGATGCCGGGAAAAGCCACAGGGTGAGCCGGCTCTTGTACCTGCGGCTGGAAATTCAGAAAATCAAACAAATTCGACAGATACAACGAATCCTCGAACACCCGCGCTCCGGCTGTGAGCAATTGTTTGAGATAATTGAGTCCTCGCTGAAAAGCCTGGTAATACATGACCACATCCCCGATCGTGATCAGTCCGCGCACAGCCCGAAACGCTACAAACGCCAGCGAACCAAAAACCGCCAACACTGTAACCACCTGGCCGATGATTTCATGACCGGTACGCTTTTTCACCAGCGCGATTTTGTCTTTGCGAAGTGTTGTTTTGAGATCGTGAAAGCGCTTGATAAAAAGTTCGCCCAATTGAAACAACCGGATTTCCCTGGCATAGGCTTCGCGGGTCAACAGCGAGCTGTAATACACGGCCTTGCGCATGGACGGCGTGTGCGCTAATTCCCATTTGAACAGCCGGTCAGAATAGCGGAGCTGAAACAACACGCCGGGAATGGCGGCAATGATGAGTAAAACCGTAACCGACCAGTGAAATGAAAACAACACCGACAGCATAGCCAGCATGGAAATGCCGTTTTGTCCGACCTGCATGACATTCTCAAACGTGCCGGTCGGACGCGTCAATGCCTGCTGCTGTGCCCGGTGCATGGCGTCATAATATTTTGAATTCTCATAATAACCGAGATCCACTTCAACGGATTTGGCGTGAATGTCATCGCTGAGCCTGTCCAGAACGCGCATTTTTTGATCTTCGCTGATGAGATTCGACAGCGAGCCGAGTCCGTGCAATGCCAGATTCACACCAGCCACAGCCGCGATCAATACAACTACATTCAGAAAAGCATCTGATTTGTCAGCCGATTCCATGCCGGTAGTAATGGAATCTACCACCAGTTTCATCAGGTACACCGACAACAGCGGTAGTACACCCTGCACCACGACGAGCGCAATCCGAACAACGGTCGTTGGCCGGGAATTCTGCCAGACGATTTTCAGTGCCGCCGGGACGTGTTTGAGGTTTTGAAAGCG
>CAZSMC010000146.1:1860-4044 GCA_964607755.1 uncultured Cytophagia bacterium
TAATATCGCATTTAAATTCGCCAACAACATCATTGTGATAATAAACAGTAACAGGTTGTTGGGCCCTGGCACTTAATCCCTTTTTGCGCATCTCGATGAGCATACATTTTTCATAAACAGATTCTAAAAATCCATATCCCATCTCGTTATAAACATCAAAAGCACAACCGATAATCTTTTCAGTCAATTCTTCATATTGCATGATACCCCCTCTTTTAATCAGGTTTAAATCCAGTATATCCTGTTCATCCTGTCAAAAATTTACTATTATTCCATTCATCACCATTCAAAAAAAATAGCCGACTGCAAACGGTGTCACAGCCGGCTAGGTAAAAGAATAATAAAGCATTAAGGTTGAATACCGTTGTGCCAGGTATCGCCAAACACCTGCAAATCTGCCGCGTCGATGATTTGCTGACCGCCGGAGGTATTGAAATTACAATTAAAAAACTGAGACCGGGATCCGTCGCCAAAATCCGGGCTGCCTGTTGTATGCCAGGAATCGCCGAACTGCTGGAGGTCCACGGCATCGACATATCCATCGCCGTTATAGTCGCTGAAAATACGCCGGAACAAAACAAACACGCCACCATCAGATACATTGTTCAAAGTAACAGTATTGGAACCGCCATCAACGGTCCCGCCTTTCCATTGCCAGGTATTCGCGCTCTGGTTCAAACGCGAGAGCCCCCAAAAAGCGGCGGTTTCTGTGAAACCAGATGCATCTGTATCAGTGTAATGAAAAGTCAACGTTGCTGAAAAACTCGTCATACTCTGGGGAATATCAATGTCCCAGTACAGTGGAATTTCATCTGTGCATGGCAAATTACCATAGTTATTATTGATTTGAGTCACTGTTACATAACCACTGCCGGTCAAGGAGTTAAACGTAATGTCCAGGACGTGGCCGTCACCGGGATCATTAAAACTGAACGTACCGGTTGTAGTGACATTTTGGGCTTGAATATAGGTTGGCACCGAATGAGTGACAATCTTTCCGTACAAGGCTGGAACAAGCCAGGCATCTTCCCAGCGTGTATCATCGATGGCCTGTGGCCAGCCGCCGGTATTTGCAGCGGCTCCGGCATCGTGTGAAAATATGTAAAATCCAAGTGTATCGCCAATATCGCATGTCAGATTTGATGAGCCAAGATCTATTTTGACTTCAAAATGAACATGTCCGCCGTTTTCAGCAATGCCTTGTGAGACAAAATCATCACCGGTCGTGTCCGGAAAAGCGATGTGTGTCGGCCACCAGCCGGTTATTGAACGAAACCGGTTTTCCGCGTCAAGGCTGCCCCGGTTGATCCAGAAATTGCCTTCATCACTACCGGAGGACGGCCATTGCCCGTCATGATTTTCATCGATATACAACCCAATCTGATCGTCGATGTGAAGTGTGGTGTTGGCAGCATCGTCAACGGCCAGATAGAGAAATTGATCGTCGTTCATGGCGTAAAGTGTTACGGGTGTGGTTTCGCCGGTGGGTGTGATATCGACACTTGTGGCGGAAGACCATTCATCCGTTGACATCGTACCGTCAATTACAGGTGGTGTTGAGATTTTTTGTGAATTCAAAATGTAACCTTGAGCGACAGGTGTGGCAGAGGCAACGTACGAATAATCGCTCACATCACCGGAGTAGACCGCTTTGATGGCATAGTAATACGTTGTTCCGTCCGTCACACCGGTATCCCGGTAAAACTGACGCTGGATATTCGAGGCAATTGAATTGAAAGGTCCGCCGGAACTGGTGCTGCGATAAACGGTGTAAGACACCGGATCGGTCCACGCAATATCGGTTTCTTCCCTGCGGGGATCCGCACGCTGGGGACGGAATGATTCTGTGGATTGAATAGTGGTAAACTCGATAGCGTCTTGCGTTTCCAAGATGGGTTCTGTGGAACTCGCCGTTGTTTTCGATTTTACCAACGCCGACATCCCGGCCGGCGCATCCCAAACCAGCGGTACAGCCTGGTGATACCCGGAGAGCGCTGCCACATTTCGAGGGGCAGGCGGTAAGGCTGTGCAGCCGGAATCAAAAAAGTCCAGATACTCAGCCACAACATCGTCTTTGCTGCTTGTGCCATCGTCAAGACCGCCAAATAAAAACGATGTGCCGATAGTGCGATACACGCCGCTGTCATAGGCAATGCCGCAAGCATATTCGGGATCGTTGTTGTT
>CAZSMC010000147.1:0-3783 GCA_964607755.1 uncultured Cytophagia bacterium
TCGAAACCGATAACAGCCACATCGTCAGGTATTTTCCGTCCATTCGTTTTTATTGCCTTATAGGCGCCCACAGCCAGCACATCTGTCAGCGTAAATAGACCGTCAAAATCTCCCCCGTTCTCGAAATAATCCTGCAATGCCTCAAAGGCTCCATATTCATTGAAGTGAGCAAGCTCTACAACATCCGGCCGCTTTAATCCTGATTGTTCAACTCGAGACATAAAATTCTCAAGACGTTCTTCTGTGGCCTGGGTTAAAAACGGAGGTTTGAGCACAGCTAACTTTTTTCTATTGTGAGAAATCAACACGTCCGCTGCTTCGTTTGCAGCAGATTCATCTAATCGTACCGTACAGTAATCAGGAATTCGTCGATTAATCAGGACAATCGGCATGGAAAGCCTAGCCTGTTTTAAAAATTGGTCATCTGTTGCATCCGTATTGGCAATGATGGCGGCTTGAATATCTTTTACGGACAAAACTCTTTCCAAATGACCCACATGAAACGGAGTCAGTGTGATTGTAAAACTCATGTTTTCAACACTTACCTGCTCGAGCAATTGCTCAATGGAAATCAACCACGAATTGATCAATGCCAGAGGAGCTTCAAATGACGTCATAAGTGATATATTCATATTATGCTGGCCGCTCCGCATATATCTGGCCGACATATTGGGGACATAGCCATAATCCTTCGCAGTCGTCAGAATCTGTGATACAACTTTATCAGATATATTTCTTTCTTTATATTTTCCGTTCATTACAATAGAGACAGTGCTAACCGATACGCCCACAGCATCGGCTATATCTTTTAATCGAATTTTTTTCTTATTGGTAAGCATATTCTCTCTACTATATGAAATGAATCAGACGTTTAGATTGAATTGATACTATTTCATAATATCACAAAGCACTGTAAAAACAGTCTATATTTATATCTTTTTATGCTTTTTTATCATATTGATATCATTTATAAATTTAAATTTTGCTGCTTCGTAATCTTCAATATGAACGACAAGATTCAAATCCAATTCAAGCCACTTGGTGTTGTCAAGTTGCCATCTCGTATGTATCCCGGCGCCAAGGCCATGTGAACGCGCACAGGTTGCGATCTTTTCAATACTTTGATAAAACAGCGGGTGTTCATATTGTTCCGGAATGCCCAAACTCACCGATAAATCATGAGGACCAATTAACACACCATCCAAACCGGGAACCGAGAAAAGCTGGTCTATATTATCTAAAGCCGGTGTACTTTCAATATTGATGATTAGTGAACGCTGATGGTTCTTTTGATCAAGATAGTCTTTGGTCTTTGAATTCCATTGATTTTTCCTCAATCCATTTTTTAGCAAGTCCCCCTTTAACGGCTTGTATTTAATAGCACCGATCAGGTCCATGATTTGATCTGTTGATTCGACATAGGGAGCCACAATACTCAACGCCCCCCAGTCAATAACCATGGACGCATAGGTGGCATCCGGCTTTGGTATGCGGACCATGGGCACCACACCCAATGAAGAATGAGTATGACACAAAAGAGCGGTCTCATGCGGTGAGAGAGGATAATGTTCATTGTCAATAAAAACAAAATCCAGATTCAAATCATGGGCCAGTCGGGTCCACGGCAGGGACGCGGTTGTGATTCGCGTGCCCAATAACAGGTTTCCGTCATGTAATTTTTGCTTAAACTCTTGTCCTGTCATGTTCAAATCCTCAATTCTTTTCTGATTTTTTCCAAATGGGACCGCCCTGATATTTAGTACCAACAGGGTAGCGTTTGCTCGGCTGCACGGCCGTTTTCATAATACGATCTATTTTTTCAACCACATCGGGGAATTGGTCGGATAAATCATGACTTTCATTGATATCTTTGCTCAAATCATAAAGTTGAATGTCGGCCTTTTGTCCCAGACGTATTCCTTTCCATTTGCCCATGCGTACCGCCTGGTCATATTGATCCCGGCAATGTCCGTAATCCCAATACAGATAGTCGTGTGATTCCTTGAGCCGCCTTCCTTTTAAAGCATCTACAATGGAAATTCCATCAATATTGTCAGGACAGGTTGCGTCAGCCAGTTCTGCAAACGTCGGCATCATATCCTGAAAAGCGATGATTTCATCACTGATCTGCCCGGATGGTACAAAGCGCGGCCATCGCGCAATAAACGGCACCCGAACACCACCTTCTGTTACATCCCGTTTATATCCACGCAGAGGACCATTTGTATTAAATTGTTCCCAGATCGTACTGTGCCCGCCATTGTCACTGGTGAAAATAATCAAGGTATTCTCTCCAAGACCGTATTCATCAACCAAATTCACGATACGTCCCACATCACGGTCCAGCATATGAACCATGGCGGCATATTTTTTCGATTCCATGTCCCAATTTTTGTCACTGTAAGGTTCAGTAGAAGGCACGGCGAACCCATGCTGGTCTTCGCTTGGGGCTGAATAATGCGGCAGTGTAAATGCAGCATACAGAAAAAATGGCTCTTTACGAGATTCTCGAATAAACGCCAGTGCGCGTTCGGCTATCAAGTCATGACTATAATATTCCCGTGATTCAGTATTGCCTGTCAACTCCAACCGTCCTTCATTATCATCAAGATATTCCGTATAATAATAATGGGCATGATCCTGATTGAGATAACCGAACCACATATCAAAACCCTGATTGGTGGCACGGCCGACTGTTCCGGCATCTCCGAGAGACCATTTTCCAACGCCACCACATCGATAACCGGCCTGTTTTAACACTTCAGCGACTGTAATATCTTCATCTTTAAGATAAGTGTGATAATGAGGAACATTGTCCCGGGCGGGTGTGTGGCCATTATGCAAACCAGTCATTAAGACGCTTCGCGAAGGTACGCATACCGGTCCTCCTGCATAAGCCTGTGTGAATCGCAATCCCTGTTCTGCCAGTTTATCGATATTGGGTGTTTTCAATAATTTTTGCCCATAACACCCCAGATCGCCATAACCCAGATCATCAGCCATTATAAAAATAATATTAGGGTTGGATTGCTTAAATTCTGATCGACAACAAAGTGTAGAAATAATTGGCAAAGCAAAAAAACTTTGCGATATTTTTTTTAGAAATCTTCTTCTTTCCATAAATGGCCTCGATGATTACTTTGACAATTCAAACACTTTAAAAAAAATATAGGAATATAACGTTTTACCTTATTAATTTCTTTTATTTTCTATAAATCTTTATTATTTATATATTTATTATTTTTTATTATATTTGTTTTAGTATAACGTTGTACTATTCTACAAAATAAGATGTTAAAAGTCAAGAAAATATTTTGACAAACAAAAAAAACAAAATAATATCCATATTCCGATTTCTGCCAAGAATATATAAAGCATAACTGAACTGTCTTGTCTTTATAAATGCAGGAACTAAAAATCTGTCTAAAAGTTAATATTTGAAAAATAGTAATTTACTTTTATGACTTTTATTTTGGATAAATGTCTTTAATATCCCCCAATAAGAACAAAACGATCGCCGTAGCCATGAGTGGCGGTGTTGACAGCTCGGTTGCAGCGGCACTGCTTCAGCAACGCGGATTTCACGTTTTCGGCATGACGATGATTATAAACGGTTTCTCATCGACGTGCTCAAAGCGCGCGGCGCAAGCATCGAGCCCGGAGAAATCGTTGATAAAAATGGTCAGGTTCTCGGCACACATCAGGGGTATCCGTTTTACACCATCGGTCAGCGCCGGGGACTCGGCATTGCCCTGGGGCGGCCTGTTTTTGTTGTGCATATCG
>CAZSMC010000148.1:0-3654 GCA_964607755.1 uncultured Cytophagia bacterium
CCGGTAGATACAGGCGACCCCAAATTGTTAGTTCCATTCCATTTAACTATATGTTGCCCCTGTTCGACAGTTTTATCCACTAAGGTTTTGACTTTTCTTCCGAGAATATCATAGATTTGAATTTGAACGTGTTCTTTTTTAGGTACATGATAAACAATGGATGTTGAGGCATTAAACGGGTTCGGATAAGCGTGGATTCCTTGTTCGGGCACCGCGAATTGTGTAACGGGTTTATCGAGTCTGCCTTTTGGAGTATTTGAGCCATGATGCATTTCACGGATGAACTCCAGGACCTCCTTTTTTTCTTCGGGAAACTCTTCTATCATTTGCTGAAATATCACCAATGCTTTATCGTCATAATCGGCATCATCATAGGCCGCTGCGAGATTAAAAAGCATGGAGAGTTTTTTCTCGCCTGTCAAAGTTGTGTTTTCAATCATGGTTTGGGCTTGTTCAAATTCCTTTGTATGTCCGTAAAGAATAGATAACCACACTTTAGCAGCTTCTAGAACCTGAATGTCTTTGTCTTTTATGCATGTTTTCAAAAATGCCTTTTCTTCTGAAAAAGTATGCATCTTTTTTGCCGCCTGCATGGCCAATTGCAGAAAATCACTGCGATTTTCTGTTTTGTTATCATTAAACAAATCCATACATAAATCGTAAGCGCCTTTGTAGTCTTTTGAACGCATCAGTTCTCGAACCAACCAATAGCCACTACCAACTGATTTTTTCCAGGTCGCGCCAGCAGTGGATATGGGATTATCTGTTATGTAAATCCAAGTCACATCACCATAAAAATCATTCGGATCAACAGCACTGGCCAGACACCCGAGGTATGAGTAGTATATCGATGAACTTGGGCCACTGGATAATTCATACATGTAATAGTGATCGGCGCCAGGCACATCCATATTGGTATAACTTATGTCAAGTGAGGTTGAATACCTATTATAGGTACCATGATTGGCCGTTGTGGCTAGATCGAAATCACAATAGGAAAGATCTGTATTATCACTTCCCAAAGCATAGACGCCACATCCTACGCTTTGAGTAAATGGCCCCTCAAAATCGATATGGTTAAAAGTACCACTGCCGCGGTATATATAAATTCCGACGCCATCGGCCTGTATTTTGCAGTCAGTAACCGTAGGTTCGGCTTCGCCCAGCACCTTAACGCCTGCAAAATCAATATTGTCAAACTCGGTGTCATTGATGGATATATCTTCATACGTTTGAACGCCATAATAGGCATCTTTGATGGTGCAATCTTCCAGGTAAGAATTCGCATCGCAGCCATTTGCAAACATAATGTTATACCAGCCGCCTTTGGTGTTATCCGCGGATTGAAAGGTAACATTATCGGCATTTAACTCTCCATTTATAATCAATTCGCACTTGGAGGAGTTGTTGCCACTGGATTGATCGTCCTGGTTGGTTAAAAAGTTTACGGTAACCCCGGATTGAATGGTAAGGGTAACACCCGATGCAACAGTTATATCACCGCCAATATAATATGGGCTGCTTGCCGAAGTCCAGGTGGTGTTGGTGGTGAGGGGGCCGGACCAGTAGTTAACATAAAGATTTGCAGTCATCGTGGTATTGCTCGATGATATATTAGTAATTGCCAAGCCGGTAAAGCTACTTCCGTTATTTGTACTTGGAGTAGTGTATGGTGTAATGGCTGTGTTATTAGATGTTCCTGGAAATGGATCGCCAGCATCGCCACCGGACCAATGGGTTTCTGGTGGGACTGTCATATTATCAAAATCATTGTCACCCGGACGTAGGTATCTATACATACTTGTTGCAGAAGAATGCCACCAAACCAGAAGGCCTCCATGGGTTATTTCTTTCCACCATTCAGGTAGATAGCTGTTAAAACCACTATATTGTCGATTTTCAACGATTAATTCCCCGTTTGAATAAAGATCGTCAAGACGATAAAAATCCAAAGTCTCATAAATATTATCGTCTTCTTGAATGGAGGTGATCGATTCATCATCAAGATGGCCATCGACGTCTGTAGCATCGGCCCATTCCATCATGATTCTTGCAACGGCATCCAAATCCCCCGGACATTCACTTTTCCTCAGAGGCCCAGCCCTATAACCGGTTTGCATCGATGACCAATCGTTGGCACTTGAACCCGGATGCGGCCAAACTATATCCCCGGAACTTTCTATATATGGTATTCCCCAACCCATAACATGAAAGGCTTCGTGGCAAAAAATACCAATGTGTGAAAAACCCGTATTGCCCTCTCCTGCCGAAGTTCTCTCAAAGAATCCGGAAGCGCCAAACCAGTTGTTATTAAAATGAGTACGGAAACTTGCATCAAAATCATTTTCATCAAAGTATGATCCCAAATCGCGGTAAACGCCGGTTCCGCCCCATTGGTGATAACCTGCATCTGCCGGACTGCCGGCCAGGATAACAACATGCATATCCTGCAGAACGTTCCAGCCACTATCAATAGCTGCGTTTATTGCATCTATGTAAATATCCGGGTGTATGGAAGGACCGCTTATTGTCGGATACGAACCAATGGTGTTCCCCAGGTCGATCCACACCGGCGTACCGTCCTGATTCTCCTCATTTACTACATGGCCATTGACCGTCAAGATGCCATGTGATTGGTATTCAAAATAGTCTCGTAAGCTGCCGAAAACATCTTGGCCATCAGGAGATTGCGTAGCTGGACTTATATATTCGTCATCCGAAAAAAGCATCGTTTCAAAGTCGTCAACCGTATAACCGCCTCCGCCGGTGTAATGCGTTTGGTCCGTAAACTCTACCAGAATTACGCCGATTTCAATAGTCAGGGGATTTGCCAGAGCCACTTTGCCTAGCGAATTATTCCCGCTGCCGGAAAGTCCAAGCGCCTTTCGCTGCATTTCCAAAAATCGGGCGCGGTTTTCATCGGCGGCTTTGTTGTATGCCTTAATTTTTTCCACTAACGCCGCTTTGACGACCGGATTTTCATACGGCCGCACCGGAACCGAATCCGTGCGGTCTTTGCCGACTTTTTGCGGCAATGACACAAAATCGCCGTCTGTATTGATTGTGGCATAATGGTAGTTCTTGTCTTTGCCCATTTGTACAATATACCCTTTGGGCGTTTCATACCATTTAAACCAACAGCATCCTCCCATCTCTTTTGCTGAAAACGAGGTGCCGTCCGGCTGTTTTAGCTCAAAAAATCCATTTTGCGCTTCGGTTTTGGTGTTTAAAATCAAACAAACCAAAATGATGGCAAATAATTTTAGTGCTTTCATTTTTAGCCTCACTTTCTCTTTTGTCCGAAATGGACGTTACTTGACAAAAATTGCCTTCTTACTCCTAACAAATCCACCAGCACAAAGCTGATAGATATATATTCCGCTTGCCACCTCACCTCCTTTCTGATCTTTGCCGTTCCACTTTACCCGGTAAACACCAGGCGGTTGATTCTTGTCTATTAAGGTTATCACCTCCTTTCCGGTTATGTCATAAATTGTAAGGGTTACTTGATCGCTTTTTGGAAGCTCATATTTAATCACAACCTCTGAATTAAAGGGATTGGGATAACTTTGGTGCAAAACGTATTGCGATGGGAGAAAAGAACTATTTTGTTGGGAAACGGAAGTCATTAGAACTTCCCCAAGATTGCCGTTT
>CAZSMC010000149.1:0-3586 GCA_964607755.1 uncultured Cytophagia bacterium
GTTCATATTTATGTTGGAAGTGACCGGGAGCTTTATATTGAATATGAGAACCGGGCGTACCGGGATGAACTCCTTGCCATGGGACTTGTTCTGGCCTATGTGAACCAAACCATTGATACCGAGAAGAACATTGCTATTACGCTCATCCCGCATCACCGTGGGCTTGGTCTGTGCGAAATTCACATCTTTTTACAAGATTACCGGGATTATATGGAAGATGAATTATCAGCAAAACATTTTTACCAGCGCATGTCCATCGCCTCACCAAAAGCTCATCGTCCATTAAATCGGGATATGGATTCTGGCGTCAGAAATCCTTCCTTTGGTAAAATTGATTTTCTTTTTGCGCCATCAATGGGCTATCAATTGGGTCATTATGATGATCGGGTCAAAATGAATTTCAATATTTTATCCGGTTTCGCTTTTAATGCCTGGCGCGGCGCACGCGTTCATCTCAGTGCCATGGCGCCGATATTCGATGAAATACGAACCTATCAAAAGCAACCGAGACTGACATTGTGTTCATTTTCCCAGGTGTTTCGAACGCCAGTGGATATCTGGGGCGCGTTTACCGGTGGTTATTTTGCGCCAGACCGTTGGGGGGCAGGGTTTGAAGTGAACCGTTATTTCTTGAACCGGCATGTCCTGGTGGGTATGGAAGGGCAGTATACCGGATTTTTATTTTATGAAGATAAAGAATGGATTTATTCGAATCTGTCAACATTTAGCGGCAGTGTTTATGCTTTTTATCATCTGCTGCCATTGAATGTTGTCATGGGCGTTAGTTACAATAAATTTTTAATGCAGGATAAAGGTGTGAGATTTCGTTTTTCAAGGTATTTTGGCGAGACGATACTGGGTGCCTATTTCTCGAAAACAGACCGAGATAAACATGGTGGGTTTTACATGCAAATTCCGCTATCACGGCAGAAACAGCCTTATCCAGGTCGCGTACGAGCCCGGTTAAGCGATTACTATCAATTTACCTATCAGGCTTCCAATCAGGTTTATACCTATGGAGAACCCATAAAAACGGGTTTCAAGGTGAGTACAGGTCTTTCACTGACAGACTTTTATAAGCATTTGACGCCAAATTATATTAAAAATAATATGCATTTTTTTAAAATTTCACTTGATTATTTGAATTGAATTTGCTATAATACAATTAATGGTATAAAAGAGAAGGGGATAAACTTTTCATTGAAAATAAAGCAAATAGAAAAGCAGCGGCCTTGTTATACGGCATCAATTTCATTTTAAATTAAAAGGAGGAGAGGGCATGAGCTCTTTCAAGAAATTTTCAATCTGCTGTATTGGTGCCTTGATAATAGCAAGTGTGTTATTCCTTGCTTGCGGGATCACCGAAGTTGAAGATCCTCTCGATGCATCAAACTACAAAATCACCAAAACCGCACGTCTGACTAACCAAAACGGAGTGGGGCGCCGTACATTCTACACAAACGAAACAATCTTTGCCAATTTGTCGAATCTTATCGTACTTGAGCAAACCTATATCGAAATCGTCCGGTTATCCGATGATGCGACGACAAAACAAACGGTTGTGATTACGGACAGAGACGGCGATATAACCAATCTTCCTGTATGGTACAATGTTGGTATGGATTCAGCCGGAAATCCGGTTAATGAAGCCGGTGACTATTTGGTTCATGTATTACAGCCCGAGAAACATGAACCCCGGACTATTGTTAGCATTCCATTCAGCGTTGCACACGGCGAACCGCCCGACCCACAGGTTTATGCGACAGATGCAAGTGGTGCCTCAATGTCTTATACCGCTCTCGTTGGTGATGCCGTGTATGCAAAAGGGTCCGGTTTTACACCAGGAAGCACTGTCAGGTTAACGGTTATTCATAACCAGGAAATCTATGCTGATGGTGAAGCCCTGACAGATGTTTCTGGTGGCGCTGAGGAAGTTACTGTCAACGCTGACGGCACGTTGCCGAATACGATGATCATTGCATCTGCTGCTGCGGGTCAGTATGACATTGTTGCAGATACGCAACCGTTTGGTGTTTATTCAGCTGGCGATGCTGTCAGTTCTGTCTTTTTAACCGGCTTACTGGTTCAAGAAGCTTCTTCAACAGATGACATTATTGTCGATATCGCCTCTGACATGAATGGCGTCTACCGGGCGGAATTCGATTCACTAGAAGCCATTTTTGCCAAAGTTGATCCACCGAGAAGGCCAATGAGCATGACGACAGGGGCGTATTTTACGAATCCTTATGTTCAAATATATGTGATGCCCCATCGCGAGAACTGGGAAAAAGATGACAACTTGATTACGATTCGTACTATTGGTACCATGCAAATGGCCTCGCATGTACAAGCCAACCCAAAGTCAGGCGCTTTACAATTCGTTCGCGTGCGCGGTGAATGTAAGCCAAAGTACATGAATCCTTTAAAGTTATGGCCAGGCACCTATGACATGATCGTTGATGTGAATAGAAACGGACTTTACGATCCAGGTACAGATATACTGGACGGTGGTTCTCAAATTGGCTTTACAATTCCCGGAACGCCTCCGCCTATCCGTCTGATTGCCACTACAGATGATGATTTTGTCGGACGCGCTATGGGCGAAACGAAAATTGAGGTTTTGTTTATTCGCCCGGATAATTCCGGTATACCAAATGTTGACGTCAACTTTACTGTGGTTGTCGGACCTGGTGTTGTGACACCGGCACAGAATACAACCAACGACAATGGTTACACTTTTACCGTTTTCCGTGACGGTGAGTACGGTGTTATGTCACGTGTGCGGATCGAAGCTCATATTGATGGCCAAATGTTCTGGCAGGTTGTGTCGCTGGATCATATCATTCCGCATACCCATACACAAGGTACTATTATCCATAACCAGGGTGGCGGTGTGCATAATCAGGGCTTTGGCTTGTAGGAACACAACAGTTGCATACATTAATAAATGTGTAGGACCAAGGGGTAATCGGGCAAGCCTGATTACCCCTGTTTGTTTCTATATGAACTATACATCGAGATCAATTACTGTAAAATAAAGATTATTTCATGAGAAAAAGAGCAGCTTGTTTATTATGTTTTTTATCTCTATTATTGACGCTCTCTTTTTGTTACGGATGGAGTGGTCATAGTTCTTACGGGTATAGTGGGCTGTTTGTCACTCCGTCTGCATATATTTTAAGCGATGGTGAAGGAACGATTGGAATTACCCGCCTGCCTAAAATTGAAAAAGTCCCCCTGGGACGGAAACCTCGGACTATATATTTTAGCGCTGTTGGTTATCTGCCCTTCATGGAAGGCTCTTTTGCTTTTGTCAATCCCGATCATCATCCCGCCGGTATTGGCGACCGAACCGTTGCTGTGCGATTACGCTTTCTTCGGGAGCGCCGAACTCTCCCAGCACTGACAATCGGTTTTCAGGACTTTTTTGCTGCCAAGAAACTGGAAATTGAAATATCGGATGCCCAGCATTTTGCCGCGACCTATCTTGTTGGGTCAAAGTCATTTAACCTGCCTTTATTCCCGGCAGATAAAAATATTTTTCTGCATGCCGGTTATGGTGTTGATATCGTGGAATCAAAAGAAC
>CAZSMC010000150.1:0-3406 GCA_964607755.1 uncultured Cytophagia bacterium
ATCAGTTACCCGCACGCAGTCCAGTCGAGCTGTCCGTTTATAATATTCTGGGACATAAGATCTGCACTCTCGCTGATGAAGTTCAGGAAGCCGGACAGCACAGCATCCAATTCACTGCGGATCAGTTATCCAGCGGTGTGTATTTTTATCGAATCAAAACCAATAGATTTGAGCGTATTCGCAAGATGTCATTGCAAAAATGATTTTTGTATATTCTCGATAAATGAAAGATATTTTAAGGTAGAATTATGTTAAACCGCAGACATTTTCTTAAAATTGGCGGACTCTCAGCAGCAAGTCTGCTGACGGCCAACTGTTCCTCCCAAAAGCCGCAGCAGCCCAACATTCTGTTCGTTTTTACCGATCAGCAAACTTATCGCGCCATGAGCTGCGCCAGGAATCCGCACCTGTCCACACCGGCCATGGACCGTCTGGCAGCCGAAGGCGTTCGTTTTGAAAATGCCTATTGCACGTCTCCGGTCTGCGGCCCGGCCCGCGGCAGTCTGATCACCAGTCGCATGCCGCACGAAACCGGCGTGGAATGGAACGGCCAGTCCATGAATCCTGACATTCCCAACATGGGACACATTTTTCGCAGGCGCGGGTATCGAACCGTCTGGGCCGGAAAGTGGCACTTGCCGGAGAGTTATCCGTTGCGTGCCGGTTCCAAACAAGATAACATCGACGGTTTTGAAATCCTGCCGTTTTACGATTCCACCAAAAACTGGCCCGAATGGGGTTATGGCGATGTGACTGACGAACCGCTGGCCGACGCGGTTGTGAATTTCCTGCAGCAGCCGCAGGAACAGCCGTTTTTGATGGGCGTGTCATTTTGCAATCCGCACGATTGCTGCTATCTCACCCGTCGACCGGAACGGTATCCTGATGCCGGGGAAATTGACGATCCCCTGCCACCGCTGCCGGCAAATTATGAGATCAATCCGAACGAACCCGAATTTCTTCAGCAAAAGCGGGAAATGGATCATTACGGTGATGAGCTCTTGCTGTCAAAAAACTGGGGGGAACAGGAGTGGCGCAGCTATTTATGGAATTACTATCACATGACCGAGCGCGTTGACAAGCAAATCGGCCGTATGTTAAAGGCGCTGGATGCGAACGGTCTGACAGAGGACACACTCGTGCTGTTCACCAGCGACCACGGCGACGGCTTTGCATCGCATCGCTGGACGGCAAAATTGAGTCTGTACGAAGAATCGACGCGCGTTCCGTTTATCGTCCGCTGGCCCCAAAAAATTCCCGCCGGAAAAGTGGATGCCAGGCATCTTGTCTTGCAACTGGATATCTTGCCCACGTTTTGCGATTATGCCAGCGTGCCGGCGCTGTCGTCGTTTCACGGTTCAAGCCTGAAAAAAATCATCGACAACCCAAACGCATCCTGGCGCGATTATGTGGTCACGGAACTGGCTGACGACAATCGTGACAAATCCCGCAAAGGTCGCATGGTCCGTACTGCGCATTACAAGTACAATATTTATTCGCATGGCGAGCGCAACGAGCAGTTGTTCGATCTGACATACGATCCGGGCGAAACGAAAAATCTGGCTTTGAATGAATCGATGCAAAACATTGTCAATAAACATCGTAACATATTGCGCGAATGGATGCAGAAAACGAACGATACAGCAAATCTCAAAAGAATTTAAAAATTCTCGAATGTTGCAAGGTGTTTGATATGGGAAAATGGATAATACGACTGATTTTAATAACCGTACTTTTTGTCTTTTATATAAATCTGTCAGCGGCCTCATCGAAGCAGATGGGCAGGGTCAAGGTGGTTCAGAACGGTTTATTGAATAAAACCACAGGTAAATACGATTCCACAGCCGCCGGGCGAACCGTGGTCACAGCCGACGGCGAATTATTGCGCGGCGCGACGTTCTGGTGCTTTGCTTTTCATCCCAACAAAGTGAAATACGCGAAAAAGTTCTCTGCCTGGCAAACCATGAAAGATCATCATTTCAATGCTGTTCGCCTGGCACTGAATTACGAAGAGCCGGACAAACTCGAAGGCAATCCCGAGGGAGAACCGTTTCGCTGGACGCTGGAAGAGTTTCTGGAGCAAATCGACCAGTGGGTGGACTGGGCCGAAGAGCTTGGTCTATACGTGATTCTTGATCACCACGAGGTCGGTACCTATACCATGGAGTGGCTGCGAACATTCTGGGAAGCAGCAGCGCCGCGCTATGCGGACCGGCCACATGTTATTTACGAAATTGCCAACGAGCCGGTGGCCTGGCGGCCGAAAAATTACGCTCAGGAGCACATAAATGATTTTCTGGACATCTATCAGCTCATCCGCGAGCATGCACCGGATACGCATGTCATTTTCCTCAGCTTTGCCGTACCGGCCAAAGGCATGAAATCCGTTGCTGACATGCTCACCGGAGTTGACTGGAGTAACGCCTCGGTCGGTTTCCACGGTTACTGGATGCATACCAGTGCGTATATTCAGGAACTCAAAGCCGATTATCCGGCCGTTAATACCGAGTTTATGAGTCACACGCCCAAGAATCCGGCGTCGACCTACAAGATGGACGGTTATCTATGGCAGAACCAGTTGATGGAAAAGAGCGGCATTAGCTGGTTCATTTGGGATGCGGCCTACCGCCCGGATTATATCGATAAAGTGCTGGAGCCCATGCTGCAGCATGCCGAAGAAAACGGTTATGCCTGGTGGAAAGAGTCAGTTGTTGAACACACTTCGGTATCAATGGAAGAATATACTTTAAAGCAGAATTATCCCAATCCGTTCAATCCAACAACTAAGATACAGTTTACGATGCCGCACACAGCACACGTCAATCTGTCAATTTATGACCTACAAGGCCGATTGATCGATACGCTTGTCAAAGCCGTGATGTCTCCCGGCTCACATACAGTGTTCTGGCATGGTAAAGACAGTAATGGGCTGACAGTTCCCAGCGGTGTGTATTTGTACAAATTGCAAAGCGGAGATTTCAGTGCATGGAAGCGGATGGTGGTGATAAGGTGAGATGTGGTTATGTTTTTAAGAAAAAGAATTTCAACTCAAACCTTCTGTATTCATTCAAAAAATAATTTTCTTGGCTCGCAAATAATCAAGTCTGATGAGTGAAAGACAAATTTTTTAATCTTTATCTAAAGCAAATAAAATCGCCTTTTTAATTTTGGCAAATATATTCTCCGGGAGTTGACCAATTCTTCTTTCAAGTCGAATTTTGGCAAGGAGCCAAGGCCCTGCACGTTTGCAATCGACTGCTGCTCCAAAAATTTAAATTGTGAGAGTTTAACCTCATATTTACTATTTCTGTTTTGGGTCGTCAGCGGCACATATATGACTAAAGCTCTTGGTGGATTGGGATCATATCTTGACACAATAATAACAGGGCGTGTTTTCGTTGCTAAG
>CAZSMC010000151.1:0-3381 GCA_964607755.1 uncultured Cytophagia bacterium
CTTGTTTTTTTCAACCAAACCTGTTATACTATGTGTTATTAATTTGCGTATCAGCACAGGAGGAAGATAATATGAAAAAGCGTTGGACAGCAATTATTATGATGAGTGTTATAGCTGGGGCAGCGTCGTTGGCTTTGGCTGCGCCGGATTGGGAAAATCCCAAAATGTTCGACCAAAACAAAGAAGAATCGCACGCGACGTTGATGCCATTTCCGGATATGGACTCGGCCTTGCAATTGAATCGAGACGAGTCGCCGTATTACCGTTCTCTAAACGGCACCTGGGCTTTTCACTTGTCAGAAAATCCGGATGCCCGGCCAAAGGATTTTTATAAAAACAATTATGATATCAGCGAGTGGGGTGAAATCCCGGTGCCGTCCAACTGGGAATTTGAGGGCTATGGTGTGCCGATCTATGTTAACATTCCGTACGCATGGACGACCAATCCGAATCCGCCGAATGTGCCGCACGATCATAATCCGGTCGGGTCGTATAAACGCACTTTCACTGTACCATCGGAGTGGCAGGGACGGCGTATTTTCCTGCATTTTGGCGCGGTGAAATCTGCCATGTATGTGTGGGTGAACGGCGATAAAGTCGGCTATAGCCAGGGCTCGAAAACACCAGCCGAATGGGACATTACATCTTTTATCCGGAACGGCGAAAACACGCTGGCGGTCGAAGTGTACCGCTGGTCAGATGGCTCGTATCTGGAGTGCCAGGATTTCTGGCGTGTCTCGGGTATTGAACGCGATGTCTATCTCTATTCAACCCCGCAGACAAGCATCCGTGACTTTTTCGTGCACACGGACCTGGACGAGCACTATCAGGATGCCACTTTGAGCATGGATGTGCACGTTGCCAATTACCTGGATGAACCGGAAAATGCTCTCTCTGTCAAGACTATTCTATTGGATGCGGATGGACAAAAAATGTTCGCCGACCAGAGGCCTCTGACATTCGAGAACGGCAAGGCACGACTCGCATTACGCGGCGAACTGAGTAATCCGCACAAGTGGAGCGCAGAAACGCCATATTTGTACGATCTGGTGCTGCAGCTCATGCAAGCGGACGAGGTGCTCGAAGTGCAGCACTGCCGTGTCGGTTTCCGGGAGGTGGAAATCAAAGACGGACAACTGCTGGTGAACGGGGTGCCGATTCTGGTCAAGGGAGTCAACCGCCACGAGCATGATGAATACACCTGTCACGTGGTAAACGAAGCGTCCATGCGCAAAGACATCGAGTTGATGAAAAAATTCAACATTAACACAGTGCGTACGTCGCATTATCCCAATGATCCGCGGTGGTACGAGTTGTGTGACGAGTATGGCTTGTACGTCATAGACGAGGCTAACATTGAATCACACGGCATGGGTTATGACCCGGACCGAACTCTGGGCAACGATCCGGCATGGAAAGCCGCTCACCTGGATCGCACGAAAAGGATGGTGGAGCGGGACAAGAATCATCCGAGTGTCATCATTTGGTCGCTTGGAAACGAGGCCGGAGATGGCGTTAATTTTGTTGCCACATCTGACTGGATTCACGACCGTGACCCGTCCCGGCCGGTGCACTATGAACGCGCTGAACTCAAACCGCACACAGATATTTATTGTCCCATGTACGCACGCATCGAACAGATTGTCGATTACGCCAAAAAACAGCAGGAGCGGCCGTTGATTCTGTGCGAGTATTCGCACGCCATGGGCAACAGCAACGGTAATTTGCAGGATTATTGGGATGCGATCGAAAAATACAAACATTTGCAGGGCGGCTGTATCTGGGACTGGGTCGACCAGGGCATTGCTCAATACGATGAAAACGGCGACAAGTATTGGGCCTGGGGCGGCGACTTTGGCCCGCCGGATGTGCCCAGCGATGACAACTTTTGCATGAACGGTCTGGTCAGCGCGGACCGCACGCCGCATCCCGGCTTGTGGGAAGTCAAAAAAGTGTATCAGTACATTGATTTTGAACCAGTGGATTTGGCAGCCGGAAAAATCGATATTCGGAATTTGTACGATTTTAAAAATCTGGACAATGTCAACATCCGGTGGACGGTGCTTGAAGATGGTCAGGTCATCAAGGAAGGGTTCATTCTCAATCCGGATATCCCGGCGCATCAGAACAAGCCGTTCCAGCTTGATTTACCGGAGATCGAGCCAAAACCCGGTTCCGAGTATTTTCTCAATTTCACCGCCACAACTGTTCAACAGGAAGGACTTGTCCCGGCAGGCCATGAGGTGGCAATTGCGCAGTTTAAACTGCCAATCTCGAAAGACGCAAAAATGATAAGTGTGGACGAGTTGCCGGAACTGAATATGAATGAAGAAGGTTCGGCTGTTTATATCTCGGGTTCGGATTTCGAACTGGTTTTCGACCAGGAAACCGGCAGCATCGAGTCATATAAATTTCAAGGTAAAGAACTCGTCAAAGAGCCGTTACGCCCCAATTTTTGGCGTGCTCCGACGGACAATGATTTTGGCAATAATATGCCAAAACGTTGCGATGTGTGGCGGGATGCTTCATACGTACAGGACGCCGGGGATACCCGAGTTGTCTGGGAAACACCAGGCCAGGTGGACATTACTGTTGATGTCGATCTCGCTAATGGTGCAGCCATCCATCGGACGGTTTACAGTGTGCTCGGTAACGGTGATATCGTTGTTACCAATCGTGTGCAGCCGATGAAAGACAACATGCCGGTGCTGCCACGTTTTGGTATGAACATGCAGCTTCCCGCAACATTTAATCGCGTTTCCTATTTTGGCAATGGCCCGCACGAAAATTACTGGGATCGCAAAAGCGGCAGCCGAATTGGCCTGTATCACTCCACTGTGCGGGAACTTTATTATCCCTATCCGAGTCCGCAGGAAAACGGCAATCGCACGGATGTCCGCTGGATGTCGCTGGTAGATCAGGACGGCACCGGACTTTTGGTTATTGGCATGCCGGTTGTCAGCATATCGGCCTTGCCGTACACGAACGAGGCGTTGACGCAAAAAAAGCGCGGCACTATTCATTTTGTCGAGTTGCCTGAACGCGATCTGATTAGTCTGAATATCGATTATAAACAAATGGGAGTAGGCGGTGACAACTCGTGGGGCGCCCATACCCATTACGAGTACAGGCTGCCAGCCAAGACGACCAGTTTTACATTCCGGCTGTCGCCTATTGATGTGTATGACGATCCCGTGTCTTTGAGCAAGGTTTCTTATCAACTCAAATGAATTTATCTGTCCCGGAGTCTTGTTGGCTCCGGGGCGTATTACCATAGTTATGGATGGAGATGCCCTTGCAGCCGAAACAATGGGTCGCTTCTTGATTACGGATTAATTTTATAAGGAACTATTTAATATGATCTTATCAAATATATTATGT
>CAZSMC010000152.1:0-3261 GCA_964607755.1 uncultured Cytophagia bacterium
GTTCCAGACGAGGTGGAGGCATGAGTCCGGCTGGCTATAGCGAAAACGCCCTGGTAGAACAACCGGCCATTGCCCTGTTTTCGGAACTGGGCTGGCAGACCTGTGATGCGTACACCGAGTTTGAGCACGGGGCAAGCGTTTTGGGCCGGGAAACCAAAGCAGATGTCGTGCTGCTGGAACGCCTCCGCCCCGCCCTCTCAAAACTAAATCCCGATCTCCCGTCAGAAGCGCTGGATCATGCCATTGAAGAACTCGTGCGCGACCGGTCGCGTATGAGCCTGGCTGCAGCCAATCGGGACATTTACGATCTTTTAAAGAACGGTGTCCGGGTTCGCCACTCCGATCCGCAAGGCGACGGCGAAACGGTCGAGTATGTGCGCATCATCGATTGGGAGAATCCGGGTAACAACGATTTTCTGCTCTGCTCGCAATTCTGGATCACCGGTGAAATGCATACCCGCCGGGCCGATCTTGTTGGGTTTGTCAATGGCTTGCCTTTAGTGTTCGTGGAACTCAAGGCAACGC
The DNA here is from genome assembly GCA_964607755.1 of uncultured Cytophagia bacterium. Taxonomy (GTDB): domain Bacteria; phylum Zhuqueibacterota; class Zhuqueibacteria; order Residuimicrobiales; family Krinioviventaceae; genus CAZSMC01. The sequence continues at coordinate 526 of CAZSMC010000152.1, forward strand.
ACCGGCGCCTGGAAACCGCTTATACCGGAAATCTGACGGATTATAAAGACTCCATTCCCCATATATTTTGGTACAATGCGCTTGTCATTCTTTCCAACGGCAGTCAAAGTCTAATTGCAAGTGTGACCGCCGGATGGGAACACTTTTGCGAGTGGAAAAAAATCAGTAGCGAAGAAGAACCGGCGCGCGTTTCTCTGGAGACCATGCTGCGGGGCGTATGCAAACCGGCCCGCCTGCTGGATATTGTGGAAAACTTTACCCTTTTTCAAGAGGCGACCGGCGGCATCATCAAGCTGATCGCAAAGAATCATCAATATCTTGGCGTGAACAATGCCATTGACGCCTTGAATGACATCAAACAGCGCCAGGGCCGGCTGGGTGTATTCTGGCACACCCAGGGCAGCGGAAAAAGTGTGTCCATGATTTTCTTTTCGCAAAAAGTGCTTCGCAAGGTGCCGGGCAACTGGACGTTTGTGATTGTGACCGACCGGATCGAACTGGATCAGCAAATATACAAAAACTTTGCCTCGGCACATGTGGTCACAGAAGGGCACGCTCAGGCTCAGAGCTGCCATCATCTTCAACAGCTCTTGAGTGAAGATCACCGCTATATTTTTACACTCATCCATAAATTTCGAGAGCCGGAAAAGATTTCGCACCGGGATGATATTATTGTCATTACTGACGAAGCGCACAGGAGCCAGTACGACACGCTGGCGCTCAACATGCGTACTGCTCTGCCCAATGCGTCGTTCCTTGCCTTTACCGGCACCCCGCTGATTGTCGGGGAAGAAAAAACCCGTGAAGTGTTCGGCGATTACATCAGCATTTATGATTTTCAACAGTCCGTTCAGGACAGAGCCACGGTGCCGCTGTATTATGAAAACCGCATTCCGGAACTGCAGCTCACCAACGAAAATCTCAACCGGGATATGGAACGACTGCTGGAACAGGCAGAACTCGACGATGCCCAGGAGAAAAAGCTGGAACGGGAATTTGCACGTGAATACCATCTCATCACCCGGGATGACCGGTTGGAGACGGTTGCTCAAGATATTGTGGATCATTTTACCGGGCGTGGATTCAAGGGCAAGGCCATGGTGATTTGTATCGACAAGGCAACGGCGGTACGCATGTACAACAAGGTGCAGAAATACTGGTCACAACACCGTGATAACCTGCAGAAAAAGATCGGCCAATACGCTGCAGACAACGACAGCGAGATAACTGAGCACATCCAGTTCATGCAGACCACCGACATGGCTGTGGTTGTTTCTCAGGGGCAAAACGAAATCAAGGAAATGCAGGACAAGGGTCTTGATATTCGGCCGCACCGCAAACGTATGGTGGAAGAGGATTTGGACACAAAGTTCAAAGATCCTGACGATCCGTTTCGGCTCGTATTTGTCTGCGCTATGTGGATGACCGGTTTTGATGTGCCCAATTGCGCGACCCTTTACCTGGACAAGCCGATGCGCAATCACACCTTGATGCAAACTATTGCCCGTGCCAATCGGGTTTATCCGGGCAAAGTCAGCGGACTCATTGTCGATTATGTCGGTGTGTTCCGCAATCTGGAAAAGGCGCTTGCTATTTACGGCACCGGACACAACGGGACAAAGCCGGTAGAAGACAAAGGTGTGCTGCTGTCAGCCCTCCGCAAAGCCCTGGAAAAAATAGAACGTCTCTGTCATGAACACAAGGTCGATCTGCACGCCATAAAAAAAGCGGATGGTTTCGAACGTGTTGGTTTACTGGATGATGCCGTGGAAGCTCTCATTGTCTCTGAAGATGTCAAGCTTCGCTTTCTTGAACTTGCTAACAATGTGAAACGCCTTTACAAAGCGATTTTACCTGACAAGAACGCCCGTGGATTGAGCCGGGATGTGGAGCCTGTTAAGAAAATTGCAGAAAAGATTCATAATCTGTCACCCCCTGCGGACATATCCGGTGTGATGCAAAATGTCGAAAAGCTTCTCGATGCCTCTGTTTCTTCAGAGGGATACGTTATCCGCGAACCGGTGTCGTCTTATGGTGATGATCATTTGTTCGACTTGAGTGATATTGATTTTGAAAAACTCAAAAAGCGGTTCGAAAGAGGCCGCAAACGGACATTGACCGAGCAATTGAAAGGCTCAGTCGAGAGAAAACTGCACACCATGGTTCGTCTAAATCAGACCCGGATGGATTTCATGGAACGGTTTCAACAGATGATAGATGATTACAATGCCGGGAGTTTGAACGTCGAAGAGTTTTTCAAAAAGCTAATGGAATTTGCCAGCACCCTTGAAAAAGAGGAAAAACGCAGCGTTAGCGAACAACTGAGTGAAGAAGAACTGGCTATTTTCGATCTGCTTACAAAACCGGAAATGGAACTCACGGCAAAAGAACGCAAAGAGGTAAAGAAAACGGCCAGACAATTGCTGGAAAAACTCAAGCAAGAAAAGTTAGTTCTGGATTGGCGCAAGCGCCAGCAGTCACGCGCCGATGTCAGAGTAACCATCGAAAAAATTCTTGATGATGGTTTGCCCCGTGCTTTTACACCTGAACTATTCGAAAAGAAAACCACAGCGGTGTTCCAGCACGTTTACGATGCGTATTACGGGGCCGGGCGGAGTGTTTATTCGGCTGTGGCGTGAATAAATAAGCATGTTTGGTGTGGAAATTAACCTCAATTATTCACCACAAAGATACTATCTTGATTAAAATCTCTACTTTCAAAATTTCGATGTGTTG
>CAZSMC010000153.1:0-2815 GCA_964607755.1 uncultured Cytophagia bacterium
TTGCCCCGAGCTTTAGCTCGGGGTTAAAGATGACCTCTCAACATAACGGGCTTTAGCCCACTTTAATAATGTTGCAAAGATTTTCTCCCATCAGTGAGCTTTTACGCTATAAAATAATCTTTTACTGTCACACTATTCAAAAAGGATTTTTTTGCATCAGAACGAACCCAAACCAAATCTTGAGATATTTGCACAGACGTTGCTGGAATGTGCACAAAAAGATAGAAACATATATGTCATTACCAGCGACTCCCGCGGTTCGGGAAAACTCGTGTCTTTTGGCGAGCAAATCGCTGAGCAACTCATCGAGGTCGGTATTGCCGAACAAAATGTAGTTGGCATTGCCGCTGGAATGGCATCGACTGGCAAAAAAGTGTTCGCTGTCTCACCTGCCAGTTTTTTAACAACCCGGGCATTGGAGCAGATCAAAAACGACGTCGCCTATTCCGACCAGCCGGTCACGCTTGTTGGCATCAGTGCCGGCGTGAGTTATGGTGCACTGGGTTCAACGCATCATTCGCTGCATGATCTTGCTGCGCTTCGAGCCATCAACAACGTGGATATTGTAGTTCCGGCGGATAATTTTGAAACCCGGGAAACTATCAAAGCTGCTGTGAATTATCTCCGGCCACTTTACATTCGCTTCGGCAAACGTCGCATCGAACATCTTTATCAGGATCATGCGACGTTTCAAATCGGCAAAGCAAATCTTTTACGAAAAGGACAGGATATTGCGTTTATCGCTATCGGTGAAACCGTGGTGCAAGCAGTAAATGCTGCAGACAAACTCAAAGAGCACAGCATAACTGCCAGGGTTTTAAGCATGCACACCCTTCGTCCATTGGATAAACAAGCAATTTTATCAGCAGGCCAGGAATGCCGGGCTGTGATAACTGTTGAAGAGCATAGCGTGCACGGCGGGCTGGGCGAAGCCTGCGCAGGAATTCTCATGCAAAACAATGTTTCTGTTCCGTTTCACATTGCCGGTATTGCTGATGAATACACCGCGACTGGTTCCCAATTGGATATTTTTTCCCATTACGGCTTGACAGGTGACGGACTTTTTAAAAAGGCCATGCAATTCTTAAACTCACGGAAAGGATAATGCTGTGAGCGAAAAATATCTTTTAGCTATCGATCAGGGAACAAGCGGGACCAAAGCGGTCATTTTCAATGAGCAGGGCCAGCTCGTGTGCAAGGGGATGGCTGAGTTGCGCTCCTGTTATCCCCAGGCTCGCTTTGTCGAACAAGACCCGAATGAAATATATCAAAACGTTCTCGATGCCGTGGGCGAATGCCTGAAGGTGTTTCGAGAAATGAAACGCGATGTGAACGCGATCTGCGCGTGCGGCATTTCCAATCAGCGAGAAACGTATTTATTGTGGGACAATGACGGTGAACCGCTTTACAATGCGATTGTCTGGCAATGCAAACGATCCGTTGAAATCTGCAATCGACTCAAGGGCACAACAATTGAAGAAGATATTCGTACGCGTACCGGCCTCATTGTCGATCCGTATTTTTCCGGTACAAAAGTGATGTGGCTGTATGAAAACGACCCGGACATCCGCAAGGCAATCGATAATGGCCAGGCAAAAGGCGGCACAGTGGACACCTGGCTGCTGTACAAATTGACGAACGGCCACTCTTACCTCACCGATTACACCAACGCTTGTCGCACGTTGTTTTTCAACATTGACAATTTCCAATGGGATAATGTTCTTTTGGGAAAATTTAATCTGACGCCTTTGAACGTACCCAATGCCGTGCCGTCGGCTTTTGATTTTGGTGAAACCACTTTTGACGGTTTATTACCGCACGCTGTTCCCGTCACAGGCATGATCGGCGATTCTCACGCCGCAGCATTTGGCGAAGGTTGCTTTCATTCCGGTGATGCTAAAGCTACACTTGGCACTGGTTCCTCCATTTTGATGAACACCGGTGACAAACGCGTTTCTTCACAAAACGGCATGGTGTCGACGATTTGCTGGAGTTTGCCAAAGCGTACGGATTATGCGCTCGAGGGCATTATTGTCACGGCCGGCGCCAGTATCAAGTGGCTGCGAGATCAGCTCGGACTTTTCATCGACACCAGTGACACCGAACGCATGGCCAGGGCAGTTGCGGACAACAACGGTGTTTATCTCGTGCCGGCATTCAGCGGCCTGGGCGCGCCACATTGGAAAATGAGTTCCCGGGCTGTTATTTCCGGGCTCACGTTCGGGGCGGATAAAAACCACATTGTTCGAGCCGCACTCGAGACCATTCCGTATCAAATCAAGGATGTCATTTCAGCCATGCAAAGCGATGCCGGAATTTCTCTGCAAGAATTGAAATGCGACGGCGGCATGACAGCCAATGCCTTTGTCATGCAATTCATTGCGGACATTCTGGATACCAAAGTAACCAACCTGGGCATTAGCGATGTGTCTGCGCTGGGTGCTGCGTATATGGCGGGAATCGGTTGCGGTCTATATAAAGATGTCAGCGAGCTGGAGCAGCTTTCCAGTCACTATAATGAATTTGTGCCTGTGCCGGAAAAAGAAAATGTAAAGAAATATTACCAGGGATGGCTCAAGGCGGTCAATAGGCTGCCAGAGGCATAGCATTCTCAAGCGTTCTCCCACAGAAGTGGGGGAACAAAAAGATATGGGGCTAAAGCCCCGGGAAGTTGAGGGGGGGCGATCTGAATCCACGCGCTAAAGCGCATGGCTATGAAATGTGCATAGCTATTAAGCGCGTGGCTATGAAATGTCCTAACTATTAAGCGCGTGGCTATGAAACGTGCGTAGCTATTAAGCGCGTGGCTATGAAA
>CAZSMC010000154.1:0-2785 GCA_964607755.1 uncultured Cytophagia bacterium
ATTCGGCACATACCTATCATCCTTAATCAGAATCACACCTAAAATTGAAAATATTGGAATATAAAAGAAAATCCTTGCAATTCATGGAAAAATTATTATTTTTCTATAAAAAATAGAAAAATGATAAAGAATTGAGGACGATTTTGGAAAACTTGATGACACTTGAAGAAGTTGCCAGGTATCTTCGGGTTTCAGAGCGCACAGTCAAAGAATGGGTGAACGCCGGCGAGCTTCCCGGTGGCAAACTGGGGTCTGCCTGGCGTTTCCGGAAACAGGAAATCGATACCTGGCTTGATCAGAAACTCTCGCCACACAAACATAGCCGGCGGCTTGCTGGTGACTATTCGCCGCAAACCCTGCTTTATCCATCTCGCATCTATATCACCGATTTTAAAACAAAAAGGGAACTGCTCAATTTTTTCATCGACAAAGCGACCGGGATTGACGGGGTGACAAACCGTAACACAGTGGCAGACGCAGTTTTCAAGCGCGAAGGATTGATGAGCACCGGCATCGGCCTCGGTATCGCGGTGCCGCATGTTCGTCTCAATAACGTTCGCGATTTGAACATTTTCATCGCTGTCAACAAAAATGAAATTAATGATTATGGCACGTTGGACAACAAGCCAGTACGCATCGGCCTGTTTTTCGTGGTCGGGCGCAATCAACATTCCGAGTATATTAAATCGTTATCAGTCCTGCTGGAAATTCTGAAAAATGAACTGATCTTCAAGCAAATCCTGAATGCTCGCGATGCAATGCAGGTGTATAACTTGTTCAATCAGGTTGGAGGCCAAAAATGAGTTCAGGTATTTTCCTCCTGTTCGGACTTGGCATTTTGGGCGGCATCCTCAGCAGCAGCATCCTGAAACAGGTACGGGCGCCGCAAGTATTGGCATATTTGTTGGCAGGACTTGTTGTGGGGCAGAGCGGATTTAAATGGATCACACTTGCAGATATTGAGCATCTCAAAACGTTCAGCCTTTTTGCTCTGGCTATTATTGGTCTCCTTGTCGGTACTGAAATTAAACAGGCGGATTTTAAGCGCTATGGCAAACAATTCATGTCCATTTTACTAGGCGAAGGATTGGGCGCCTTTTTCCTGGTTACTATTTTCACTGGCACAGCGCTGTATTGGGTTGTCGGTTCATGGACATTAGCAGTTACCGGCGGCATCGTGTTCGGCGCTATCTCGTCCGCAACCGACCCGGCCTCGACCATGAATGTTCTTTGGGAGAAAAAAGCAGCCGGGTTATTAACCACAACTATCACCGCGGTCATTGCCCTGGACGATGCATTGGCGTTGCTGCTGTACGGTCTGGCGTCCGGCGCCGCCCAGGTATTGGCGGCTAGTGGCAGCGGATCAATCGCGCAGGAAATCATCCACGTGGCATTGGAAATTTTTGGATCGCTGCTGATCGGGTTTGCCGCCGGATTCGCTGCCAGTTGGATGGTAACTAAAACCAAAGGCACGGACAACAACCTGATCGTTCCGTTCGGAATGTTTTTACTTTCTATTGCTGTTTCCAACCAGCTCGATTTGGACGTGGTGATTACCGCCCTTACCATGGGCATTATTATTACCAATCGCTCGCCGCACGATTCGAAACGTTTTGTAGAATTTATCAAAGCGCTGGCCGGCCCGGTTTACGTGATGTTTTTCCTGCTCACCGGTGCCCGGTTGACGATAGGTTCCATGCCCGGCTGGTTGTGGGGAATCGTGGCACTGTTCGTCCTCGGTCGCTCGATTGGCAAGGTGAGCGGCGCTTATTGGGGCGCACATATCTCAAAAGCCAAACAGGCGGTCAAGCGCTATACCGGTCTCGGCTTGTTCTCCCAGGGTGGCGTCGCTATTGGCCTGGCTGTCATGGCTGGACATCATCTTGACAATATTCAACTGGCAGACGGCATGACCCTGGGACACACAATCATTTCGGGTATCGCCGCTACTACATTCATTATTCAGTTGATCGGACCGGCAGCAGTCAGCGTCGCCACTAAATTATCGAACGAAGCCGGATTGCGGATTACTCTGCAGGATTTGCTGGAATCCCATACCGTGGCAGATGTGATGCCAAAAGAGCATCCGCCACATGTTCTGACCGAAAACGCCACGGTGCATGATGTAGTCAATATGTTTTCACTTACTAATGCAGATTTGCTGCCTGTGGTAGATGAGGAAAACAATTTGCAGGGAATTGTGACGTTTGAGAGTATCCGGCAAATATTGGCGGAAGCCTCGTTTTGGCGATGGTCTTTAGTGGTGGATGTGATGGATTTCGAACCATTTGGCGTGGCGCCACAAACCATACTTAAAGACGCCATTAACCGTGCCCGCTCATTAGGCTATTTTCAAATTCCGGTCGTTAAGGATGGCAAACTGTTGTCTATTCTTGATATACGCCATGTGGAAAATCAATTAAAAACAGAGCTACTGGGAAAACAGGAAGCGGTGTACTCGGATTAAAAAGACGAATAATCCGAGCCAAATTCTTTTGCCCGTTTTTGCAAAAAAGTTTTTTACACTAAAAACTTTTCGTTGTTAGATGTTTATTAACAATTGATTATTAAATATTTAAAATGTTAAGATATATTTTAATAAATAACATCATGATTACCAATATCAATCATTCGTCCATTATTCTTTTTAATTTATTGCTAGCGCTGGAGAATACGAAACATCGCTTGCCATGTTGTGTTATGATGTGACCCGGAGAGTCACATTCTATCGTAGGTCGACGAGTTCGTCGACACATAAAATCCGTGCAATGCGATGAATTTGTCG
>CAZSMC010000155.1:0-2639 GCA_964607755.1 uncultured Cytophagia bacterium
AAGCATAAAATGGGCTGTGCAGAATCACAAAAAAATTTTGTTAACAGCCACGCCACTGCAAAATTCATTAATGGAACTTTACGGATTGGCTACTCTGATCGATGAACACTATTTTGGTGACGCGGACTCGTTCCGAAAACAATTTGTGAACAAAAATACCGATTATCAGTCGCTGCAAAATCGCCTGACTGGTTTTTGTCACCGGTCGCTCCGCAATGATGTGACAGAATATATCCGCTACACTGAGCGGCGTTCGATGACTCTGCCGTATCATCCCACAGATGAGGAGCAGCAGCTTTACGACAGCATTTCTGATTTTATTGCCCGTGACGATACCTATTCCATTCCTGCTGCCCAGCGTCATTTGATGACCCTGGTTATCCGCAAGATTTTAGCGTCCTCACGTTACGCTATCACCAAAACACTTGAGAAAATGAAGGCGCGATTGATCGCTCTGCGACAGGGCGCGAACAACCAGCAGTCGTTGTTTTCCGAGTTTATCGACGACGAAGCCATTGACGATGAAGCGCTTGAAAACTATACTGATGAATTGGAAGCTAATCCGAATGAAAACCAGCCCGTCGATTTCCTTGCGCTGGAAAATGAGATCAAAGCCTTGGAGGCATTAATTTCTTTGGCGCAGCGCATAAAAACAGATAAAAAATTTGACGCCTTGCTTGAGGCTCTGAAAACCGGTTTTGGGCAGTTGAAGAAAATGAATGCTCTTCGCAAAGCGGTCATTTTTACGGAATCCCGGCGAACGCAGGAATATTTGCTGGAACGGCTGGGAAAAAGCGGTTATGCCGGCAAGATCGTTATTTTCAATGGCGTGAATTCGGATAGTCTGTCAACCAGCATTTATCAGCAGTGGTTGGAAAAGAACAAAGATTCCGGCGTTATCAGCGGTTCGCGATCTGTGGATATGCGCACGGCGCTGATTGAGCATTTTCGCGATAACGCGGATATTTTGATCGCCACCGAAGCCGCGGCCGAAGGCATCAACCTGCAATTTTGTTCACTGCTCATCAATTATGATTTGCCGTGGAATCCGCAACGCATCGAGCAGCGCATCGGTCGTTGTCACCGGTACGGACAAAAACACGATGTTGTGGTGATCAATTTTCTCAACGAGCGCAACGAAACCGATCAACGGGTTTATGAACTGCTGGACAGCAAGTTCGAGCTGTTCAATGGCGTGTTTGGCGCCTCGGATGAAATCCTTGGCCGGCTCGATTCTGGCCTCGATTTTGAGCAGCGCATCCACAGGATTTACCAGGAATGCCGGGATGCAGAAGAAATTGAACAGGCGTTTCAGCAGTTGCAATCGGATATGGACGATGTTATCCAAAACAAAATGCACCAGACCAAACAAATTCTTTTGAATCATTTTGACCGGGATGTACATTCGCGCCTCAAGGTCAATTTACGCGACACCCGCGAACATTTGGATCATATCGGCGCGATGTTCTGGACGGTGACGAAATATGTTTTAGACGAGGTCGCTGAATTCGACGATCGCGCTCTGACGTTTGACTTGCACCGGTCGCCACTCAAAAATGTGCAAAATGGGCATTATTATTTGATCTCGAAATCCCGGCAAAACGTAGCAGACACTTTTTTGTATCGTTTGTCGCATCCACTCGGCGAGTTTGTTCTTGCTGCCGGGAAAAATACCAACACAAAACCGGCGCAGGTGTATTTTGATATGTCCAATCACCCTGAAAAAATTTCCCCCCTGAAAAAATTAAAAGATCAATCAGGTTGGATGGCCCTTACAAAGCTCACCCTTTACAGCTATGAAGAAAAAGACGTACTGATTTTTGCCGGATTGACTGACGATGGTAAAATATTAGATCAGGAATTATGCGAGAACTTTTTTCATTTACGGGGCGGCGTGTCAAAAACAATCGAAGTCCCGGCAGTGCAAGAAAATCGTTTGAACGAAATGATGCGCAGGCAAATTGAAAAACAGATCGCCGCATCAGCCGAGCGTGATAACGAGTATTTTCGCATGGAATGTGAAAAACTGGACCAGTGGGCTGATGATATGGTAGCCGGGGTGGAAAGAGACCTTGAGAACAACAAAAAACGCCTCCGCGCAAGCATAATGCAGGCTCGAATGACGGATGATGCCAAGGAACAGCATTCACTGCAGCTTCAGGTAAGAGAACTGGAAAAAGAGAAACGGCACTTGCGCTCACGTCTGTTCGAAATGGAAGATGATATTATGGCAAAACGGAATTTGCTAATTTCAAAACTGGAAAAACACAATCGCCGGGAATCCTCAACCGAACTTTTTTTTATGTTGAGGTGGACGATTATTTGAATCGGCATGTTATCGATTCAAGTAAACGCTCACTGATGGGAGAAAATCTTTGCAGCATTATAAAAGTGGGCTAAAGCCCGTTACGTTGAGAGGTCATCTTTAATCCCGAGCTAAAGCTCGGGGCGCAATATTATAGCCCCGACTTTTAAGTCGGGGTTATTATTGAGATTCTTTAATAGGCACTTTAGTGCCCAAATATTAAAACTTGCACCCAAGACTGAGCTTTTTACCGATTCAAGTTGAATTTTCTTGCATGTCTGTCTTATTTTAATTAAGATATATTGTTCAAACAACAGAGGATCGCTATGAAAGC
>CAZSMC010000156.1:0-2625 GCA_964607755.1 uncultured Cytophagia bacterium
TTTAGAAGGAAGCTGAATCATGAGACGATTGTTACCTCTTTTCATTCTTATCTTTACTTCCTTTCTCTATGCAGAGATCAGCGGTGAATTGAAAACCGCATGCACAAGACTGGCGCGAGGGTGATCCGAGCTGGCAGGACGGCAAAGGCACGGAAATTATCGGGGCGATCAATTATCTCGCCTCTGAAGAAATGAATGTGTTTTCTTTTCTGACTTTGAATATAAATGGCGATGACAAAAATGTTTTTCCCTATATCAGCGACAATCGCGAAGATTTTGTCCGGTTCGACTGTTCCAAACTCGATCAGTGGGAAATTGTGTTCAATCACGGTCAAAAAATGGGCATGTACCTTCATTTTAAAACCCAGGAGACCGAGAATGAAATGCTCCTTGATAACGGCGATGTCGGCGTAGAACGGAAACTGTATTACCGTGAGCTGATCGCCCGTTTTGGCCACCACCTGGCGCTGAACTGGAACCTTGGCGAAGAAAACGGCGCGCTCGGTGATGTCAACCAAAGCACCGAACAGCGGCAGGCCATGGCGCAATATTTTTACGATCACGATCCCTACCACCATCACATTGTTATCCACAATGGCAGAGAGCCGCATGATCTGCTCGGTGATGCTTCCAAATTGACCGGTTACTCACTGCAAACGAGTCAATCAGATTTTAGCAGAGTACACCGCAAAGTGGTCGAGTGGATCAATCGTTCAGTGGATGCCGGTAAAACCTGGGTGGTCGCCTGTGACGAGCCCGGAGACGCAACTCACGCACTGGTTCCGGACGCTGACGATCCAACGCATGATGATGCCCGGCGCAACGCATTGTGGGGCTGTCTCATCGGCGGCGGTGCCGGCAATGAATGGTATTTCGGCTACCAGCACGCTCACTCTGATTTGACCTGCCAGGATTGGCGCAGCCGTGATCTGTGGTGGGATCAGTGCCGAATCGCCTTGCACTTTTTCAGAGATAACAATATACCGTTTTGGGAGATGAGGCCGGCCGATGAACTGGCGCAGAATGCCTGGTGTCTGGCAAAAGAAGGTGAAATCTATGTGGTTTATGCCAGAGAGAACAAAACCGCAGAAATTGATCTCTCTGCTATGCCGGATCAATTATTGTCCGTTAAATTCTTTAATCCCAAAACCGGAGAATATCACCTGGGCACGGCTGTTCGCGGCGGACAATCGCAAAAGATCACCGCACCGGCTTTTCTCGACGATTTTGCCGCATTGATCGAAATAGCTGAAAATACCACCCCGCCCTCTGTTCCGGAATCAATTAATGCGGAACCAGTGGGGGAACGTGAAATCAAAATTTCCTGGACCAGCGCATCAAACGCAGAATCCGATCTGGGAGGGTATGCTGTTTATCGAGATGACAAGTTAATCGCCTCTGTGCCACTTGACACAACCACTTTTCTGGATACCCAACTCGAGCCAAATACGACGTACAATTATTCGGTTGCTGCTCTGAACAGCTCCGGTGTACCCGGGCCTGTGGCCGGACCGATAACAGCGACTACCTGGGCTGATGAAACACCGCCAAGAATCACGGATGTTTCTGTGCGTAAGAACACCTATATTTTTGTATCGTTTTCAGAGAAAATGGACGAGCAAAGTGTCGAGCAACCGGCAAATTATAGCATCTCTAATAATATTCGGGTGAAACATGCCATGCTCCGCCGGGACAGCCTGACCGTTCTGGTCGCGCTGGAAGATCCGCTTGTCGAGGGAATCGAGTATACGCTGACTGTGAACAATGTCAAAGATTTGGCTGGCAATGTCATCCCGAAGGATGACAATTCCTTTAAATTTTCAATGGCAACCGACAATCTGTGGGTTTTTGCCGAGGACGCGGAATTGAAAAACGGCGCAGAGCTGAAAACCTGGGAAAACAGTCTGGGAGACCAGGTCGCAATGTGCCCGACCGGCAATGCCCGTCTCAAAGTAAAAGTCGATCTGCCCGAGGAAGGCGACTGGTTCTTGTGGGGCCGACTGTTTTACGTGGGCTCGGGTAACGATCCCAACTCGTTTTTCGTATCTATTGATAATGGGGCAGAGAAAAAATTCGGCAACTCCAAATCGTACTGGAACCAGTGGCACTGGGATGGAGACGGTGATGTTGAATCCGGCAGCACAGCGTTATCTCTGGGCACGCTGTCGGCCGGAGAACACACCTTGACGTTCCGCAGTCGAGAGCCACTTGGCAATCCCGGAACGGAAGATGTCATGCTGGATATGCTCTATTTCAGCAAGCAATCCGGTGACAAACCCACAGACGAGCAGGCCCCTATTCGTGCTTCCGTGGAATCGAAAAATGACAAACTACCCATGTCATTCGAATTGTGTCAGAACTATCCGAACCCATTCAATCCCACAACCACACTCGATTTCATGCTGCCAAATAATGCAGACGTTCACCTGGAAATACTGAATACGCTTGGTCAGATGGTGGATTCAAAACATGTCGGACGCTGCAGCGCAGGGCGTCATTCGGTGCAATGGACAGCGAATGAACAGGCAGTGGGATCAGCAAGCGGTATTTACTTTTACAAACTTGTTGCGAAAAATAGCGAGCATACTTGTGCTGACATAAAAAAAATGGTACTTCTCAAATAAG
>CAZSMC010000157.1:0-2580 GCA_964607755.1 uncultured Cytophagia bacterium
GCCAATGTGGCAGCTTGATTTTTTGATAATCCAACCAAGTTTTGGGATTATAGCTATTTGTTTTTAAAAGACTGTTTTCAAGTAACTGTTAAAGATCAGTTTGACGGGTGAGAACGCCGGCGATTATGCCGGCTGGTCTGTGGCCGGTGGCGGCGATATCAATGGCGACGGCCAGAATGACGTGCTGGTCAGTGCCATTAAGAATTCGGATAATGGCGATAAAGCCGGCAAGGTCTATCTTTTCTTTAACCTGTTCGCTTCTATTACCATAAGCCAACCGAACGGCGGCGAAACATTAGCCGCAGCAACAGATTATGAAATCCAATGGGAATCGAATAATATTGGCGATATGGTAAGCATCGAATATTCTCCGGACGGCGGTGCAACCTGGACCACGATTGCCGAAAACACGGCTAATGACGGCTCTTTTCTCTGGCACGTACCCCTCGTTACCTCGGATTCCTGCCTGGTTCGGATTAGCGATGCATCTTCCGGAACAGCCGACCAAAGTGATGCATTGTTTTCCATTGAAAAGATGCAACACTTTACGCCTGCCTGGCAGAATACAGCCATTGATCTGATGGCTTATTTCTGTGCGGAACTTGACTACCTAGATTACGATCTTGAACCAGATGATGAGATAGGCGTTTTTGATGACACGGGCGAAAGCTTGAACAAGAATGACGTTTTAACGGTCACAATCTGGCAACACCGCACCGACACAGAAATCGAGGTGCCAGAGCAAAATATGCGTGTCCTTGATACACAAGGGAACCCAACAGGAAAACCCCTCACTTTTGCGCCCATGTCATCAGTGCTGTTAAATATTTCTGTAAAAAACAATACAACACAAGAGTTACCAGCCGATTTCAAACTCTACCGCAACTATCCCAATCCGTTCAACTCGTCAACAACCATTTCGTATGATCTGCCCACAGCGTGTCATTTGTCGCTACGCATCTATGACGTGAACGGACATCTTGTAAAAATCCTGCAAAACGGCCATCAAACTGCCGGGCACCATTCCATCTCCTGGGACGGGACGAATAAAAACAAAGTGCCGGTCGTGTCCGGACTTTATTTTGTTCGGTTGCACGCAGAGGGATTTGAGCGGGTTGGTAAAGTGATGGTGGTGAGATAAGGCCAGAACTTTTGTAGAAGACATTTGTAGTACACCTTCCAGGTGTGCTACAAATTGTGCTACATTAAGCATGAAACTTCTGCTTGTTCATATACGCTCTCAAAATGGTGTTGATGTGCTTTTGATAGTCTCTGTCCTGAGATTTATACCATTCCACGACATCTGCATCAAGCTGAAGCGATACTGATTTCTTTTCACTGTAATTTATAAGCTGTGCCTCTTTAAACCATGATTCATCCAGTTCAGGAATATCAGAAAAATTAATATGTTCATCGTTGTTATGTGAATTATCTGGCTTTTTTTTTGATATATTCATAGTAATATTTCCTCTCTTTTTTGCTTGATCTTCAGGCTGAGATTATTCTTATCTTTCCTTCTCTTGCAGTGTGGACGACCGTCAGTACGTTTGCCTCTTGCATTTCACCAACACTTATTATCCGTTTCTCCCCATAATCAATTCTGTCATCATTTTAGATGGAAAACGCTAAAAAATCAAGTTTGTTTATTTATATGAACACCTCATCTATTTACAATTAGAGTGTTTCACCCCCTTCACACAAACAAAGCAACATGCTCAAACCTCTTCACATCAACCAGTCCCCTGTCGGTTAGTTTGAGTTTTGGGATGACGGGCAGAGCCATAAAGGAAAGAGTCATGAGCGGGTCTGTGAGGGAGACGCCGAGCGAGTGCGCGGCTTCAGTTAGGGCATTCATTTTTTGACTGACCCGTTCCAGCGGCTCCTGGGACATGAGCCCGGCGATAGGCAATTCGAGTGATTCTACAACATTGTCATCCACAACAATCGCAATGCCGCCGCCCATTTTATTGAGGGTAATCACAGCTTTCATCATATCATTGTCATTGACACCAACGACGATAATGTTGTGACTGTCATGACTGATGGTGGTGGCTATTGCCCCTTTCTTCAATCCAAATCCATGCACAATGCCGCGGCCGATGTTGCCCGATGCCCGGTGTCGCTCGATGACAAATAATTTAAGCAGATCACGTTCCGTATCCGATACGACTGCACCATCGATGACAGGGATTGAAGTGATCATTTCTTCGGTAACGATTTGATCCGGAATAATGCGAATGATACGTGCGCGGTCACTTTGCGCCATCAGGTGGAACTCACCACCCTCCAGCCATTTGATATTGACCGAACTGCGCACCGCTATTTTGGGACGAACCGGCAGCTCGTAAACCGGTTCACCGTCCAGAACTTTTTGTTCACCGTTTTTGAAAACCCGGTGAATGTTGAAATGCTCAAAATTGTCAAAAACAACAAGGTCTGCGGTTTTGCCGGGACTAATTGCGCCGAGGTCGCTTAATCCGAAATACTCGGCCGCATTCAACGTTGCCAGACGGATGGCAGTGACTGGTTCGCATCCTTGCTGAATCGCGGTTTTGATGATATAATTGATATGACCTTCTT
>CAZSMC010000158.1:0-2570 GCA_964607755.1 uncultured Cytophagia bacterium
ATATGAATAAATATCATCGTTTGCATAGATATTTTAAAAGATATCCCGATATAAATGATCGTATTATGTTTTCTATAAAAGGAAACACGTTTCATAAGACTTTGGTAAATTATGGAACGATTCGGGAGCGGTTTGAGAACTATGAGGGCTGGTTAACCGCTCCTGGAGTATGTACAGTACGTTACGAGGATTTGGTTGGTTCGAACAGAAGGGGGCATATATATCGACTTTTTAATCATTACCTGAAGAATTCTAATTCATCTGATTCAATTGATGAACTTGTCAGTAAAGCGATTCAAAATATAAATCCACAAAAATCTCACACATTCCGAGAGGGGGGCACGCAAAAGTGGAAAGCATATTTTACACCAGAACATAAAAAGGCTTTCAAAGAAATTGCAGGCGATTTGTTAATTGAATTAGGATATGAAACAGATTACGATTGGTAATGAAGCATGTACCTTCTCATCCACGACTATTGTGGCCACCCCTTTCAATTCGATCTGAGCAATGAACTAGCGCACCGCGGCCATCGCGTGTGGCATGTGTACACATCGGCCAGTGGCGGGCCCAAGGCTGGTTTTGATTCTGACCATGAGAATTTATCTGTTATTGATATTGCGCATTCAACAGTCCAAAAGCAGCAATTTGTCAAACGCTGGTTTCAGGAACGCCAGTACGGAGATAAAGCGGCCGCAGTTATTCGTGAGAAAAAGCCGGACCTCGTTCTCTCATCAAATACGCCTCTTGAGGCCCAACGAAAATTATTATCCGTTTGTCATGAGTTACAGATCCCATTCGTCTATTGGCTTCAGGATCTCATCAGTGTGGCTGTACAGCGGCTGTTACAAAAACGCCTTGGTGTGGCTGGCAGGCTCGCGGGATTGTATTTTTCATCTGTGGAACGCTCGCTGCTCAGCCAGTCCGCGCATGTCATTGCGATTGCTGACGAATTTCAGGAGACATTAAATGGGTGGGGGATTCCACAAAGCAAAGTGAGCGTCATCCCCAACTGGGCGCCGCTGGGCGATATTCCAGTGCACGATAAAGTGAACTCGTTTTCAAAAAATTATGATATTGCTGACAAATTTACTATCTTGTACGCCGGTACGTTGGGCATGAAACACGATCCTTCTGTCATCGTTCAAGCTGTGCAAGAGCTTGAAAAAGAATCTGATATTCAATTTGTCGTGGCGTCTGATGGGTACGGTATGGAGTTTTTACAAAGAGCAAAAAAGAGCCATGGACTTGACAATGTGCTTTTATTGCCATTGCAATTTTTTGAAATCTTTCCCCTGGTTCTGGCTTCTGCTGATGTCTTGTTAGTGCTTTTGGAACAGGATGCCGGCGTTTTCAGCGTGCCGTCCAAAGTGTGGTCCGGCTATTGTTCAGCACGGCCCTCGCTATTGGTTGTGCCCAAAGAGAATATCGCAGCACGAATAACAAAACAGATTCAGGCAGGAGTTGTGATTACACCTGATCAAAAGCAGCAGCTTGCAAAAGGGATTTTAGAGTTGAAAAAGAACCCGAAAAAGCGTGCACAGATGGGGTGTAATGCGCGCCGGTATGCGGAGCAGCATTTTGATATCCAAAATATAACAGATCAGTTTGAAGAGATTTTTTATCGTTACGGAGATTCACGATGAAATCGGCGTTAGTGTGCGGAGCAGGTGGGTTCATCGGCTCACACCTGGTCAAGTATTTAAAAAAAAGAAAATTTTGGGTGTGTGGTGTTGATGTA
This sequence comes from uncultured Cytophagia bacterium, assembly GCA_964607755.1. Classification (GTDB taxonomy): domain Bacteria; phylum Zhuqueibacterota; class Zhuqueibacteria; order Residuimicrobiales; family Krinioviventaceae; genus CAZSMC01. The sequence goes on from CAZSMC010000158.1 coordinate 1,742, forward strand.
AAATATCCGGAATTTTCAAAGACCGCTGCGGACGATTTTGTCATAGGCGATTTACGCGATCCACAGATTTGCCGTCATATTGTCGATCAGCGCTTTAGCCATGTTTATCAGCTTGCTGCTGATATGGGCGGCGCCGGCTATATTTTTACCGGCGAGAATGACGCAAACATTATGCATAATTCTGCCCTGATCAATCTGAATATGCTTGAAGCGTGTTATCGCCGGAATATTCAAAAGATATTTTATTCTTCTTCTGCGTGCATCTATCCGGAGTATAACCAGGTCGATTCCCGAAATCCGAATCTTGCCGAAGATTCGGCCTACCCGGCGCAACCGGACAGCGAATACGGTTGGGAAAAACTATTTAGCGAACGTCTTTATCTATCTTTTGCGCGAAATTATGGTATGCAGGTTCACATTGCTCGATTTCACAACATATTTGGCCCGGAAGGATCCTGGAATGACGGTCGCGAAAAAGCGCCGGCTGCGTTTTGTCGAAAAGTTGCAGAAGCACAAGATGGCGGGGAAATACTGATGTGGGGTGATGGCCAGCAAACGCGTTCTTTTTTATACATCGATGAATGTCTGGAGGGGATTCGCAGATTAATGGATTCCGATTTTGCTGGTCCGCTAAATATTGGCTCGGAAGAGATGGTCACTATTAATCAACTGGCAAAAATGGTCATGAATGTGGCAGGTAAGTCTTTGACTATAAAACATATTCCCGGCCCTCTCGGCGTTCGGGCGCGGCGGTCGGACAATCGTCTGATTCGTGAAAAATTAAATTGGGAACCAAATTACCCGTTGCGTCGTGGCATTGGAACAACCT
>CAZSMC010000159.1:0-2532 GCA_964607755.1 uncultured Cytophagia bacterium
GGTTTGATTGAGCATTAGCCATTTTATGATTCACTTTTTACTATTGTTACGCATCTCACAAATCCAAAGTCAGCTTGTGCCGGTGACGATTGCTTCTCGTTACAAGGCTCCGCCTTGTAACGCGCCTCATCTGCTTTTTTACCCTGATAAACCGACCAGGCGGCGCAAGTGAACTTACCTCTAATCGCTCATATCGATTCCATAGTCTCTCTAGCATGAGAATGGGAACATCACTCAATGCGTTGTGATATTTTATGACGCGGAACGTCACACTATGCGACCATGTGATAAGACCGTCCGATATTGCATTCCCAGCCAGAGGCTGGGAACGAGAAGGAAAGAGGCTGGGAATGAGAAGTATGAAAAATATTCAGTCAGATGAAAATGGATATTATTGATTTTTGGAAAAACGGATCGTTTGCACCAGCGGCCGTTCCAGACCTTTTATCCGAACGATGTAAACGCCACTGGCACATGCCACATTTTTGAACGGCCGGATGGTGCTCACAGTTTGTCGCGTTACTGGTTGATCAAAAGCAGAAATCTGCTGTCCCAAAACATTGTAAAGCGACACGTTGATGTTTGTTGAGCGGGACGGGGTCAACCGGAGCGATGTCCCGGTTTCGGTTTGCTGAATTTCAAGTTGAGAGGTGTTATCGTTTTGGTTGTTCATTTTAACATCGGATTCTTCCGGGGTATCAATCACGCGCACTTTATATCGGTCAAGTTCGATTAAGGTGCCATTTACTTGCACAGAAACCGGCTCGTCTTTTTTATTAATCAGCATGGTTTTTTGGTCGCTTGCCACCACCTCGATCCATTCCGAAGACGAGGTTGTCTCAAGTATTTCAGTTCCTTCTGAAAAATAATCATTGATCGCTTTGACGACATGATAATGCGGCGCGGGCTGACCGCCATCAGATGCTTCGGTATCTGTGAACAGATAATTATCCAACTCGCCTTGCTCGGGATTCCACTGCAGTGCAAGCGAAGCGCCGTCAATCAAAGCTTGTAAGTAACATGAAGCATGGTTCGCTGCGGTGAAATCCGGATCAGATGCATCTGCACCGCCGTAAAATTCCGAAATGACGATCGGCAGATCCGTCATGGCGCGGATGTCCCGAATCCATTTCCCCAAAAATCTTGTTAATTGCATTTGCTCATCATGTGTATAATTGTTTGGATCGTGATAATCAATCAAGCCGTAATCCATACAGATAAAATCGGCGCTGGTTTTGTTTTCTAGCCAGTATTCGAGAAACGTTCTATCCCTTCCGCCCAAGGGCACAAAAGTATCGCGTCCGGTTTTGCCAATCTCGACCGCGCCATCGCCTTGAATGACAATGTACGGTCCACCGATCAGCGCATCCGGTCGAACGCTCTTTACCGCTTCATATACCGCATTGTACATCTCGGTGTAGCGTTGGTAATCCCAGTTGTTCAGACTGGAGCTCCAATAGCCTTTGAGTTCATTCCACACTTGAAAGTAATTCACATCAGGATAACGTTCCGCCACTCGTTGGCAGAGGTCGGCAAAATCACTGACATATTCGTCCAGAACTTCCTGCTCCATGTCCCAGTCATCAGTGCCTTTCATCCAGCCGGGAGCCTGGCAAAAGGTAATAGACATTGGCGTACCGATATCGCGCATGAGCTCGACGCGGTGATCGAGATCGTTCCATTTATAATTGCCTGGCTCAGGTTCGGGATTGCCAACGCCCCATCCCATGATATGCTGATTTTGAAAGGCGATGCCTTCGATGAGCAGATCTCGCACCCGGTTCACGGCCTGGTTGTTACCGTATTCCCAGAATCCGTGTGTGTGGGTAGTGCCAATTTTGAATTGACTGGTGAGTAACGTTTTGTCGTGATTTACAGTGACGGTCACAGGTTCTGCGAATAACACTGTACCTATCAAAAACAAAAAAAATGCTGATTTCGTTAACATGTTCTGTTTTCCCTGGTTTATTATAGTCAACAAAAAAAGTAATGATTCTTGTTCTTTGTCAAGCAATCAACACGATACTTTGCCTGATCCTGGTGTTTTGAGAGTCTTTTTTCAGCTCTTATCTTGCTTTATCGAGACTAAAGTATCAGAACAGGGAGTCATTGAGCTCAGTTAGAAGGTCAGCCGGGCTGCCTCAGTTTAGTTGAAATGGTTTCATGTCAAAAGGATATATTGAATTCCACCTCTCTATTCCCATCGCTTTCATCGCTATTATCATGGTTCAGCGGAAATTGGAAAAAATGGACAAAAAGTTAAGATGGTTCATTTATGGATTTTCTTTTCTTGGTTTTTAAATATACGCACCACTGCTGTCAAAATCAAGAGGTGCCCACGACGTTCGCCAAAAAAAATGGCAAACGGTCTTGATTTTGATCCTCATATCGCGTGACATAAATTGCTCTGCCTTGTAAAGCGCCTTTTTAACTTTTTTACACTAAAAACTGGCGGAAATAGAGATTGCCGAAAAGGGATTCGGCACATACCTATCATCCTTAATCAGAATCACACCTAAAATTGAAAATATT
>CAZSMC010000160.1:0-2527 GCA_964607755.1 uncultured Cytophagia bacterium
CAAGTGTCCAGCTGATAATGAATGTGAATAAAAGATAAAAGAGTGAAGACTTTTTCTCTAGTCTGTTCATGTTTTCATCTCCGTTTTTTATCGCAGAAAATCATAAAAATGCGTTTCTACTATTTAGCTCCGATTTCACTTTTTTCATTCGTTGTTTCAGGAGGACCGGAGCCGTTTGGGGTGGTTGCATCATCGCGCTTGAGAAGAATTTTATCGATACAAAAAAGTTTGCTCCGGGAAATAATTTCAAGCTGATGAGTCCCGGCGTTTTTTATCCACACAAAGACTGGTTTATCCCGGATGAGATTCGGCGTGTGAGCGCCCGGGCCTTTAGGAAGATACGTCCAGGCATAGGTTTCGCTGTGAACACGCATGCCGTCCGGGCGCATGGCCGGTGATGCGACGGCATGCAATTTGTCACCGTTAATACGAATGAAACAATCGTTAGTGCTGGTGCCGCCGGGTGTCCGGCAAAGTAAAAAAACAAAATACGGCCCGGGTTCTGAAATATTTAGATGATAGATCATACGACCTTGTCCCCGTGAGGATGTGTCTTGCATAGCTTTGCCACCACTCATTCCGGTGACTGGCATCCAGCCTTTTATTTCATGTGCGTGCTCCGCCTCCATGGAAATGACGCCGTTTCTGTCGATAAACATGTTTTGCGCTAATGTGGATTCCTGAATGAAAGAAAAAACGAAAGCAAACATGAAAAACAGTTTTATATGGACTCTTTTCATCATGTCAATTCACCCTTTTTATACAAATCAATCTTCTTTTTTCAGCAAAACCAGCCAGTCTTCGCCATCTTCCGGTGTGGTTAATTTTTGATCCGCATTGATGAATCCGGTGTCTCTGCGATCGTCGGTTTGCCGGGCGTTTATCCATTGCACATGCCAACTTCCTTTTGGAAGAGAAACGTTTACTGTACCTTGCTGCTCAAGGTAAACCAGAACCATGTTGCCTTCCTGTGCCAGACAGTATCCCTTGTCAACCAGATCTTGACGCGGTGAGAGTTTATAAAACGGAATCGTTTCAAAAAAATCCCACACCTCTTTTATGATATCGTGCCGGAATTGCTGCTTGTCGGCTAAATGCAGCGATCCACTGAATCCGGATGACGAGTTGCCGTTCATGTCAGCAAAATTAATGGCCGCTGCGCTCATGATCAGAACAACAGCATTTTTGCGAATATCGGCGTGCGAGTAATCGGGATGACCAAAGGTGTTGCCCGGCCACAGGGTTTCCTGCGCATAGAGCGGTCGTTCCGGATGGTGAAACCGCAGCATAACGCGACTCAATTTTTGCCGGTTTTGTGTTTTAGGACCTTGAACGATGGTATACGACGGCCAGGTGAAATGGCCATATTCATCATGACCGGTCCGATTGTGAACGGAAATAAGATGATAATAAAGATCAGCCACTCTGATTGCGTGCCCAAGCCGGTCGGTCTGTGATAATGTGAGGTAAGGCCATTTTTTCATTTGTGGTTCCGGCCCGCCAACCATGAACAGCGTGTTCCAGTAGGAGCTTATCCGGGCAAGCGTGTAATTGATGTAAAGTTGCTGGATTTCGGGTTCGGTTGGATAATCGGACTTTTTGCCGAAAAACCCGGCAAAAGGATAAACCATAAAGCCACGTTCTGCAAGATCATTCAGCACCGCTTCCATGCGGCGATATTCTTCAGGATTGGGACGCTGTGTTTTATGATTCCACAAGTCCGGCGTATTCCAACCCAATCCTCTGTTTTCTGCTTTGCGGTTCAAATAGTGACTGGCAATCGAGAGCATGTTGTAGCCCTGCTTTTCCGCCCAGTCGAGAAATTCGGTGCGCATCCTGGAACTCCATTTTTCGCCAGTGACGCTGTTGTCCTGATCGGCGAAAAAACGATCACCGCAGTGAAAACTGCGGATTAAAACATGCTCGCCTCCCTTGAAACCGAACCAAATCGGATTGGTTTCGTCTTTATAAATCATACCGGGAATGTCCGAATCAACGCATGAAAAGCGGCCTGCTGCTCCGAGTGATCCATCCGAGAAAGTGGCCTTGTAAGACCATTCGCCAGTCTGATCGGGCATGCAGCGAAATTTCCAGGTGCTACCGCCGTCATAAAAGCCGGTCACGCCCAACCGGCTTTTATCTGGGCGCGTGAACGTGACAGTCAAAGATACTTCTGTAAAAGGATTCTCATAGCTGGTGGTATTCTGGATTTCTCCTTCGAATTGATCCCACAACCCTGTGGTTGCTGAAAAACAAGAACAGGTCAAAAAAAGGAGAAATACAACCAGACGTTTCGTTTTCATGGAAAGCTCCGTTTTAATTTGTAGAAAAGATTTGCGATATTCAAAATGTGATAAACAAACATCTAAACAATGAATGGAAAGCGGAATCGACGGAATTTAATAGTTCACTTTAACTGTCTGCCCCTAAATTAATAATATATGTTTTGAAAATCCAGAAGAGTATCAGGATTTTTCTTTTATCCGCCGGTAGTAAATCCGGGATAAAGCATCATACCGCCATCGAC
>CAZSMC010000161.1:0-2520 GCA_964607755.1 uncultured Cytophagia bacterium
AATTGTGCCAGTTCACTGTCAGGCAACTGCCGTTCTTCATGGTTTCCTCAAGATTTTTTTGAATTACAGTCCACGCGCTTTCCACAGACATGTGTTGTTTGCTCTCTAAAAAAAGAACCGTATCCATTAAAATAAGCGGAATTTCCAGAATATCCAAAACTTTTCCTGTTGTCGCATCAAAAGGTCGAAAAGGAAACGATGTACCGCACCGGTATCCGGTATGGCTGCTAAATCCGAGTGTGGAATCGTAAGCAAATTGCGCCGTTTGCTGTGCCAGCCAGGTGACGTCTTCATTAAATGTCAGATAATGCTGCCTGCAGCCTAAAACGTTCTGTCCGGTCCACTGTTCGATTATATCTCGCTCTTCCGATAAAAAGTCCTGGTTACGGGCTGACGGAATAGTGCCGTGCAAGCCAATTTTACAGCCGGCCTGTTGAATGATGCTCCTGCCGCGCTGTAACCGTCGCGATGCTAATGTGTAATTCGGATCGAGTTTATGGCGGTGTTTTGCCACAAAAAAGAACGTTGAATTGGCGTGGTATTTTTGTTCCACTTGAGTGATATATTGAAAATTCCCGCACCAGTTTCGTACTTTCAGAGCATCAGCGCCGAGTTGGTAAATAGTTTTCACCAGGGGCACTGGATTAGGCCATGCTGGTTTTAATTGCCGAAAGACTTTGCGGAAAGTAAAGGTTCGGATACGGTCCACATCGTGGGATAACGCGACACAAAAAGAACGATGCTCCGGCCAGCGGTGTTGAGTGTTATGTAAGCATTCAGGACACAACGTTTTAAGCAAGGCGCGTATCAGCATGGCGTACCGGTCAACCACCGCATAAGCATAAAACTCGGTATTCACGGGATTGTATTGCAAGTGAAACCGGCCAAACTCATCGCGCTCACCAGTCCGGCGTTCATTTTCCAGCGTCAAAAAGTAAAAGCACGTGGCAACAATATCCACGCTGCAATGAATTTTCTGACCAATCATAGTAATAGCAGGGCTCTGGTCAACATAATTATAAAGACTGGTTGGCAACGCAGGTAAGTCATTAGAAAACAAAGCTATGTTTCGCTCCGGAGCGTCGTTGAGCGATTGAGTTGAGACAATCTCCTGACCGGAAAATACAAGTCCCTTTTGCTTTACATAGTCGGCGCTCGCAATGCGCACAAAAGGCATCAAATCAGGTATCGGCAATTCGCGCTCAGTGCCATAAACCAAAGCGACCCGGCATTCTTTTGACCGAAGCTGCGCCGACGACAGCTCAAACATGGCCAGGCCCGTCATTTTAGAAAGCGTGTGAAACACATATCGCGCTGAGGGCAAAAAGTTATTTTTTACTGCCAGCACATAGCCGATCATAAACGGTTCAATTTTTTCAATGCTTTATATTTTGCGCTGTACATTTTTAAAATGTTCAGAATTCGATCATAACGCCGCCATTTCTCAGCGAGTTCATTCAGCGCCTCGATTCCCGTTATGCGATAAAACAATTTGAGCTGCGTAATCACCAATCTCAGATAGCCAATCGTTGCCGGGTCCACATCCGGGTAAAAATCCTCCTGACAATAATTATAACGGATCCAGTATCCGAGATCAAAGTGCGGCAGCCATTTGACCAAAGCTTCGACACCTTTATCAAAAAGAAAACGGGCTGGACTATCATTACCCACAGCGCGGACGTGATCCCACAGTCCGCACAAGGTAAAGAAAAAGCCATCCAGAACCATGGTAGGAAAAGCGGTCGGATATTCTTCGTAAAACGGGCCATAGTCTGTAAATGTCGTCACGCCGCCCTGATCTGCTGGAACATAGAAAATTGCCAGTGCGTTATCCGCAGCCAGCTTGTATTTATCGTCACCAGTCAATTGATATCCGCGCAGCAGAATAGAAATTGCCCGGCTTTGTGAAAAGGCTGACGGCCAGGGCCCGTGAATCCGATATTCAGGTTTGGGCACATTCGTCAGCCAAAGCGCGCCGCGTTCAATATCCATGGCTCTGTTATCGTAAAACCAGTTCACAATATTAAGAAACCGTTTCCGGTCCTCATCCCTGCGAGTTTTAAGAAAAGTATGAAAAATAGCCAGTCCGTATTGGCCGATAGAAATTGGATAATAAACCATGCGCTGTTGTTCAACATCGATATAGCTTGGGATAATGGGAATGCCCTGCCCGTCAAAGTGATAGTCTTGACTGTGCCCGGCAAGGAGTTGTTGTTCATCAATTAGAAAATAATACGGTCCGAGAACAGGACTGTAAAGATCGTCCGTTGTTTGATAGATGTCTTTATCACGCTGGACATCTTTGAGCAATTTTTTAGACATGAATTTAAGTTTTTCAAATTTTTTTAACATAGATAAAAACAAATCCCTGAAAATTTTGATCAAATTATGAAAAATTTAACTTACTATTATTTAAACAAAAATCAAAGGCATATAAAAACAAGCTCATAAAAGCTCACTGATGAGAGAAAATCTTTGCAGCATTACAAAAGTGGGCTAAAGCCCGTTATGTTGAGAGGT
>CAZSMC010000162.1:0-2449 GCA_964607755.1 uncultured Cytophagia bacterium
AAGGAAGCTCTGGACAGAGAACAAAAAATGCTCCAGGCAGCTCTTGAAAGAACACAGGAACATTTGAATCATTTTGAAGCCCTCTATAAATTAGATTCTGAAACTTTTTTCGCCAAATACCAAAAAGGGGAAACTGACGACCGAAACGATTACATTGACTGGGCAGGTGAATATCAAATTTTTAAAAACCTGCAAAATCAACTGGACTGCCTTGGGGATATCGTCTTTTGCAAATAAAATCATATTTTGGTCAAATACGCAAAAAAATCATGGCTTGCGCATTTTTAAATTCCTGGCAATTTGAAGAAGATGCACGCACCTCAACAGAAGGATTTTTTAAAGCTCGTCTTATCTTTACAGATGAGTCGCAACTAGAATTCAGAGAATATGTAAACACTTCTTTTCGCCAACCCAGGAGGTATACTTGTTCTTATCACTATCAAAAAATGGGAGTACTCATTTTTCGCTATGACAACACACCGCATTATCCAAATTTAGCTACCTTTCCACATCATAAACATATCGCTCCAGAGGTGATTGAAAGTGAGGCACCTGAACTTCAATCTGTCTTGCACGAGATTGAGACTATTATATTTTCTTTATAAAACTGTTCGAATTTGTAGCTCCCCTTTAGAGACTGTCGAAAAAGCTAGCCTCCAACAAGGGGTCGTTTAAGAATTTGAATAATATCGTAAATCTAAGATTAATTGCAAATTACGCAATTTTATTGGGTTCCAGGAACGACCCCTTGTTAGGACTGACGTCAAGTTTCTCGACAAGCTCTTAAGCTGTACTACAAATAGTCTTTTATCCTCATTTTACAACCATCAACTTGCCAACCTGTTTAAACCCCTCCGCCTGCAACCGAACAAAATAAAGTCCGGACACGACCGGCACTTTGTTTTTATTCGTCCCGTCCCAGGAGATGGAATGGTGCCCGGCAGTTTGATGGCCGTTTTGCAGGATTTTTACAAGATGTCCGTTCACGTCATAGATGCGTAGCGACAAATGACACGCTGTGGGCAGATCATACGAAATGGTTGTTGACGAGTTGAACGGATTGGGATAGTTGCGGTAGAGTTTGAAATCGGCTGGTAACTCTTGTGTTGTGTTGTTCTTTACGGAAATATCCAACAGACAGGATGCCATCGGTTCAAACACAGGAGCTTGTCCCATTGATTTCCCCTTTGTATCAAAGACATGAATATTTTTCACCAGCACCTCAATTTCGGTGCTGGTCCGGTGTTGCCAGATTTTCACGGTAAAAATATCATCCTCGACCAAACCGTTTCCTGCGCCATCATCGCTGCCTACCGGAATCAACTGTGGCTGGCTGTTTTTCTGCCAAACGGCAGCATTGATAACACGGCCGTTTTTACAGATAGCGATTTCATCTCCGGGCACAAGGATTTCGCCGTCAATTTTTGCATCGCGGATATATGCACTCATTGGCTTAAAAGGATGATAGTCTTCCGGCGCCTGGAAATGCTGTAGAGGAGCGGATGCAGCAATTGCCGTTTTCGCAACAGAACTGCCGAGATCACGTTCAGTCAATGTGCATGCTTCGGAGACTTTGACGTAATAGCCTTCTCCGGCGCGCATGGTGCCGATAAAGTTGTGCCATGTGCCCAGAAGCTGCTCAATACTTTGTCCCTTTTCATCCATGATTTTGATGAGGGTTCCCTGATCAATGAGCGGCTGCATCACATCGAGTGCGTTTTGTTCGTTGTCTAAAAAGACATAACTGATGATGTTCCAGCCGGGATTCAAATTGATCTCGAGCGGCGTGGGAATATCGATACCACGAAAATGCAAATCAACATCCTGGTCCGCTTTGACGTAATAACCTTCGGTTGGCTGCCAGTCACCGATGAAATTGTACCAGTTGCCGATGACTTTTTCGATCGGTTTACCGCTTTCGTCCAGCACTTTGTGAATAAAATGGTTTCCCGGGTTTAGCAGTTCCAATAAATCGAACGGATATTGGGGCATAAGCGCCAGTGAAAAAATATTCCAGCCTTCGGCAAGCTGAACCGTTTGCTGTCGTGCCGGAACTGACAGATGAACACAAGCCGAGCCATGATCCTGGAAATGAACCGGGGCAATTTCGTCTGCTGTCTGGCAATCGAGGTAACGGGCAAATGCATCAAATTCCTTTTGTTGACTCGCATCCCAGAATTTGAATTGCGCGGTGTGTCCCGGTGTGTATCCATTGCCCGAGCCATCATCTTTGGAGCAGATGATTTCAAACGGAGTGGTGAGTGGCGTTTCTGAAATCTGAAAGACACCGACGCAGCTCGAATCATCAAAGACACCGATTTCATCGTTTTTTTCGAGAGCGACATCAAGGTAGGCGAGCTCGGCACAGTAAAAAGTCATTGGATCCGTTGCAGGATTCTGCCAGGCAGGCGTAAAGTGTTGCATCTTTTCAATGGAAAACAATGCATCA
>CAZSMC010000163.1:0-2169 GCA_964607755.1 uncultured Cytophagia bacterium
ATACGGCGGATTCCCGATCACCGCATCAAACCCACCCTGGGCAAACACCTCGGCAAATTCGGCTTGCCAATCAAAGGCATTCACCCGGTGCAGCTCCTCCTCGTCAAACAGAACGCTTTGCTGGTTGTCGTAATAATCCGGGCCGATGAGCGAGTTGCCGCATTTGATGTTGCCGGAGAGATTCGGCAGCGCCCGTTCGTGCCACAAACCGAGCTGGCGGTTCAGGGTTTCGCTGTTTTCGTGCTCCAGCACCTTGAGCAGCAAGCTGAGCTTGGTCACTTCCACGGCATTGGCGTCAATGTCCACGCCGTAAATGTTATTCAGCAAAATGCGCTTTTTCTCGGCTGTGGTTAAATACCACTCATCTTCCGCGCCCTGGAAAATGGCCTGGGGATCGGATTTGCGCCGGCGTTTGCCTTTGGGCGGGGGACTCGCCGGCACCTGGCCGGTGCGGGCGTATTCCGCCTGGTAGGATGTGAGATGCCAGTCCATGAGATACTGAAACGCCCCGAGCAGAAACGAGCCGGACCCGCACGCCGGGTCGACGATGCGTAACTCGCTGACCTGTTTGGGCGTTTTGTCCTTGACCAGCTCGCCCACGGTGTGCTCGACAATATAATCGACAATGTACTGCGGCGTGTAATAGACGCCGCCGGCCTTGCGCACCTCGGGTTTTTCCTCGATGCGGGCGCGGTGGCCGCTGGTGAGCGAAATGCGCTTGCCAAGGAACTGCTCATAAGCGTGGCCCAGCACCTCGACCGGAAACTCGCGAAACTCGTACGGACATGGATAATACACATTCCTGATAATGTCTTTGAGCACCTTGTCGTCCAGGTCCAGACCGGGGGTGATGCTGTCCGGGTGCTCGCCGTCCTTTTCGTCAAAATGAAACAAGCCGGAATTGTAGCGCTCGTCAGCGCGATAGCAAATCTCCACCAGGCGTTTGTACGCGTGTTCGCCGTTTTGCAGCGCCTGCAGCGTGCCGTAGGTTTCGATGCCGCGGTCTTCAGCCATGCGAAGAAAAATCAGCCGGTCGATGGTCATTTGCACGGCAAAGTTGAGTTCGCGTTCGGACAGGTTCGGATTGCGCAGGGCAATGTTGCGCGCCAGCAGCATGCGCCATTCGTCCAAACTGGCGAGGAAATCGCGGTCCAGCTCGGCGCCGGGACGCTTGGCCTGCCTGTCTTCGATAAAGCGGTTAAAATCGCCGCGCAGCACCGCCTCTTTGGACAGCGTCGCCTCGATTTCATCCCATTTGTCAACATACTCGGTAAACGAATAATAATGCATACGGCCGGTGTGGGCTTTGTCCGAGATAGCCGGTTTGATGCGGGTGTCGTAAATGCTCAGCTCTTCAAAATCAGACAGCATGGACACCGGCAGCCTGGCGGAATAGGCATAGCGGCGCAGTTGAAAAGCGGGCTCGGGATTGTGTTTGAGGTCGATGGCCGGCTTTTTGGCTTCCAGAAAAAACATGCGGCGGCCGCCGATGCGGAACGAGTAATCCGGCGCCTTGGTACTGCCGCCCACCTTGATGTCGTCCTCATGAATCACATCGCGAAACGACAGCGCATAACCGGCGCGGTTGTTGACATCCCAGCCGAGCGCTTCCCAAAACGGATTGATAAACTCGACGCGGATCAGGGTTTCGTTGTATTTGGGATGTTTATATTCTTCAATGTTGCGGTCAAATTTGTCGACAAGATTGGCAATAATGGATTTTGGATCTGGCATAGACTTTTCCGCCCTGGTTGTTAATCGTTTACAAAGGCAGGGTTATCAAATTTTTCTCATTGATAGCGTTTTTAAATATATACGAAATTTTAAGAAAAACAAACAAGATTATCTTTTTACAGCCAGGTAGGATGGGTTCGGCATTGCGGAAAACGCATAAAATTTCAAGTTTGGGGTTCTAAAAAACAGATTCCATCGCTTTGACACGATGGAATCTGCCGTTGCGGAGGATGTATGAGAACGCAACGTATCTACATTTCTTCAAATCCTTCATTGATTGATGCAGCTTTTGAAGGCTTTTAACAGTTTTATTCAATTCATCGGAACACTACATTCACATTCAACACCATTAGTAGGAGGGGTTCATGATTCCGGAAACCGTACAAAATTCAAAGATTGTGGTTCACGAACTTAAATTAAAGGACGCATGACATT
>CAZSMC010000164.1:0-2154 GCA_964607755.1 uncultured Cytophagia bacterium
AAAATTAAGTAATTTTATAGACCACTATTGGGACTATTACCAGAAATTATTGGACTATAAAAATATGCCTTTGCCGGAAACTGCGGAGTCTTTATCAACTGAATTCGATCAACTATTCTCAATAAAGACTGGTTATAGTGACTTGGATGATCGAATTTTGAAAACCAAAAATAAAAAAGACAATTTGCTTCTGGTTCTTCAATATCCTCAGATTCCGTTGCATAATAATGCATCTGAGTTAGCCGCAAGAGTCCAAGCCAGAAAAAGAGACGTTAGTTTACATACAATGACAGACGAAGGCACTAAAGCAAATGATATTTTTCTGACAATTGTAGAAACGGCTAAAAAATTAGGCGTTAATCAGTTTGAATATATAAAGGACCGTGTCAGCAAAAAGTATCAAATATCATCACTTGCAAATAGAATTCAACATGTTTCAAAAAACTTAATTTAATATTGTTAATCTATAGATTACCATAAATTATTGAGAGGATACCATGGAGCAATATACAATAAACGGCGGTTATTGTCAAGAACTACTTACTTAGTATGGGGGACTACAGCAAGTCCCTGTACCAATAAACAATAACTTAGCACTGCTTTTACTCCAAAATTGCTTATTTTTGCCCTAATCTTGGTACATTTGGGTTAAGATTATTGGTGCATGTATGGAGGTTCACCCCGTGTAATAAATTTTTTATTTAAAATTTATAAAGTTGTATTTAGTATGCTCATTCGGTCTCACATAGTGTGTTCTATTACACATGGTGAATAAAGAACTAGGAGCCGGATTTGCTGAAGAGGTTTATCATCGAGCGTTGATTATTGAATTTCAAAACCGAAGCATTTCATATCAGCACGAAGAAAAGCTTTCCATTTATTACAAAAGCATATTGTTGGATAAATGTTATTAGAATGGTTCGAGGTACGAAGTTCGGGGTTCGGGGTTCGAGGTTCGGGGTGTGTGGTCCGGGGTTCGGGGTGCGAGGAATAATGATAAATATCCAACCCCTATCCGGATTGATGATGTGCCTACACAACAAGTTAATATAAAAAAACCGCATAGCAGTTACATATTTATAGCCCAGGTTCTTCTCACCATTTCAAAGCCACGTCGTGGCGATATATTCTCAAGAACGTAAAAACGACCGGCAGCAAGATAGATTGAAAATGCACACTTTTTCTTTATATTTACCTGAGCTTAAAAGATGGATTAAAATAATGCGACTGAGTGCTCCAAAAATACAATATATTAAAGCCGAACTTGAAAACATTCCACCCGAATCCAAAGTGTATGTATTTGGCTCCAGGGCAGATGATAGCGCCAAAGGCGGAGATATCGACGTATTATGGCTGACAAAGGAGAGAATTCCTCAGTGGAAGATCAGAGAATTCAAAATCGGGTTCTATAAGAAATTCGGATGGCAAAAAATCGATATCGTAAATTTTACCTTTGACCAAAAAGATGTTTTTAAAGACATTGCCCTGAGCCAGGCAGTAGAATTATGAACACAGAGTATAGTAACCATATAAAACTACTTGCCCGTAACTGGCAACTTTTGCAAAACAGCCTGGATACATTGAAAAAATCTGTGGAAAAAGCAAAAGCCATTGGCGAAAAAGATGAGTATACATTTGAAGAAATGGAAACTTTTGATTCTTTGACATCGAAATTCAGCCGAACGTCTGATATTTTTCTTCAGAAGATCATTCGCACTGTGTGGGAGCTATTGCATGAGGACAAAATGCCGCTCATTGATATACTCAACCGGGCCGAAAAGCTGGAGATTATTCATTCCGCCGACGATATGCTCGAAATTCGCGATATCCGGAACCAGGTAGCCCATGAGTATATCCCTGAAGCCATTCAGGAACTCGTCCCAGAGGTCATAAAACGATCTCAGGAGCTTGAAAACAACATCAAGCCATGCAAAGCATTCTTGCTCCAGCGAAACTGGATTTTTTAATGAATTTCACTCAATGCAACAAGTATATCTTTTGTTTCGTTTCACGCATATATCGCATCACGTATCAAAAAAGTCATTCGCCTTGAACAAAGACGCCAATATCTACATTTCAGCCTGTCTCGGGATGGCGGGCCCGGCTATTATAATACCGGACTTGCAGGCTGAAGGTATTGAGTTGGAAAATCTT
>CAZSMC010000165.1:0-2071 GCA_964607755.1 uncultured Cytophagia bacterium
TCCTTGTCTGATTTTTTCGTCGAGTCGGCTTCGATTAAAACTTTATGAATCTGGCCGATGTGAGCCTGGTTCTTTTTCAAAGAAATGCTTTTTTGCAATTCGTTCAGCTTGACGATCCGCTCGGTTTTCACCTCTTCCGGCACATCGTCGCTGAAATGCTTTTGTGCCAGAGTGCCGTCGCGCTCGGAATATTTAAAGATAAATGCCGAGTCGAATCCAGTTTTCTTTACCACATCGATAGTATCATTGAATTCCTGATCCGTCTCTGTCGGAAAGCCGACAATGATATCTGTGGTCAAAACCACATCCGGGATGTGGCTGCGGATTTTTTCGACCAGCCGCAAATAATCTTCTCTTGTATACGTTCGCCGCATCAGCTCGAGAACGCGCGTGTTTCCTGCCTGCAAAGGCAGGTGAATGTGTTTGCAGATTTTGGGATTGTCTGCCATGACCCGGATCAGCGAGTCAGGAAAATCCTTGGGATGCGGCGAGGTGAACCGAATTCGCTCGATGCCGTCAACAGCGCTGACCGCTTCCAGCAAGCCGGCAAAATCATGATTCTCGTACCGGTAGGAATTGACATTTTGCCCCAGCAGCGTGACCTGGGGATAGCCGTCCCGGACAATCCGCCGGGTTTCATCTACCACGCTTTTCACAGACCGGCTGCGCTCGCGTCCGCGAGTGTACGGCACCACACAAAACGAACAAAAATTATTGCACCCGCGCATCACCGCTATCCAGGCGTTGACGCCGCTGGTTCGCACCGGCATGACGCCATCATACGTTTCTGTTTTGGAGAGCTTGACGTCCATCAAACGGTTTTGGGTATGAAGACTTTGATCGATGAGTTCGGGCAGGCGGCGGTAGCTGTCCGGTCCGGCAATAAAATTAATAGGCAGACGTTTGTTGTCAATGAGTTTTTCCTGATAATCCGTGGCCATGCATCCCAGAATGCCGATGACGAGATCTCCATTGTTGGATTTGTGGCGCAGATCGTGCACCCGAGCCAGGACTTTGCGGTTGGCGTTTTCGCGCACCGAGCAGGTGTTGAGCAGGGCAATGTCCGCTTCTTCCGGAACAGAAATAACCTCATAGCCGTGCATTTCAAGAAGAGAGACGGCCAGCTCGGTGTCGTATTCGTTCATCTGGCAGCCGTATGTTTCAATATAGACTTTCACAAAAGATGTCCTGTTATTATTTTGCCATCTATTTTAGTTAAGCGGACCGGCAACAACTGGTTATGTAAATTTTGCGACGATTGAACCTGAACGCGAATATAAGTGTCAGTCAGACCGGTCCACCAGCCGTTTTTACACTGTTCGAACAACACTTTTTCTGTTTTGCCGAGATTACGTTCGAGATAACAACGTCTTTGCTGCTGACCGAGTTCCCGCAACACCTGGCTGCGCTGGTCGATGATGTGGCGGGGCACTTTGCCCGGAAATGTGTGACTGCGAGCGTTTTTGCGGTCCGAATAGCCAAAAACATGATAATATGCGAACGGCATGGCGCGAATGTTTTCGAGCGTTTCTTCGAAAAGCTCTTCTGTTTCGCCAGGAAATCCGGTTAAAATATCTGTGCCCAGACAAATATTGTCTACCCGCTCATGTACATGATGAATGAATTCCGAAAACTCGGCTACCGTATAGCGGCGCTTCATCGCCTGCAAGATGCAGTCACTTGCGCTTTGGATAGAAATATGCAAATGCCGGCACAGTTTGCTGTCACCTGCCATGTGATCGAGTAATCGCTCATCGATTGTTTTGCCTTCAATTGAAGAGATGCGAATGCGTTCCAGTCCGTCTATTTTTTCCAGCGCCAACACGACATCGGTGAGTGTTTTGTCTTTATATTGATAGGTGCCAGTATTTATACCAGTGAGCACAATTTCTTTGTGGCCTGCCTCGGCCAGCTCGCGGGCTTTGCGCAAAATGTCATCAAAAACGCGGCTTTTGGCGCGTCCACGCGCGTAAGGGATTTCACAAAACGTGCAGAAAAAATTACAGCCGTCCTGAATTTTCAGATTGGCACGTGTGTGCTGGCGGTCGATACCGGCTTCCGGCAGGGTGAA
>CAZSMC010000166.1:0-1901 GCA_964607755.1 uncultured Cytophagia bacterium
GTTCTTTTTTGACGGACTCGATGAAGTCTCTGAAGAATGGCGAAACATTCTTATTAAAAGCATCAATGATTTTGTTGACCGTTACCGCTCGCACCGCTATGTGGTTACATGCCGGCCGTATGCTTATGTGGGACAGGACATAAAATTACAAGGGTTTCATCAAATCACAATTGCCTCATTAACATTTGAGCAGGTTGACTATTTTATAGATGCATGGTACCGCGAATTGGCACGCCTGAACAAAATCAAACAGGATGTGATCACGGAGCGGGTGAACAATTTTCAAAAAGAAATAAGAAAACGCGATTTAACCCCGCTGATTGACCGTCCTTTGATCCTCACTCTCACAGCATTGCTTCACGCCTCAGGAAGGGGAGAGCTTCCCTCTATACCTGTTGATTTATACGAAGATGTGGTTGATCTTTTATTAGACCGCTGGCAACGCAAAGATGATGAACAACCGGGATTGCTCGAGTTTGTTAACGTACAAGGCCTTGAAATGCCGTTCGTGAAATCAACATTGTACGAAATCGCCTTCGAGGCACATCAGCAACAAACTGATCCGGACATAATAGCTGATATCAATGAAGGCGACTTGTTGGTTCAAGTTGAACAAAGTATGAAAATTCCGATTGATGCGGCCAAACGATTTGTCGACTATATCCGCGACCGTGCCGGATTACTCATTCGTCATAAACAGCACGCCTTTACTTTTCCACACCGTACCTTTCAGGAATTTTTAGCGGCTTGTTATATCGTACGGCAAGATGATTTTGCCATAGAAATTGTTGAACGAATCAAGAGTTCACCGGACCAATGGCGCGAAGTGTATTTGTTGGCTGTGGCACGGGCAGCGCGGGGAGATAAATTATCGAGTTCCATAGATGCCGTAAATCGATTATGTCCTCATGAATATCAAGAGATTACAAAGTGTACTGCGACAAATTATGAACATGCCTCTTTAGCTGGAATGGGATTGCTGGAAATTGGTGAATACCTCATAAATCGCGATGAGCTGGCACAAAAGATTAAAAAACGATTAGCCGGAATTCAAGGCTGGCTGGTTAATGCGTTAACCGATGATAAAACTCTTCAACCAATCAAACGAGCAGAAGCAGGTAGGGTACTGGCCAAACTGGGCGATCCTCGCTCCGGAGTGGGTGTGAACAAGGAAACAAACGTGCCTGATATACTGTGGTGTCGCATTCCCGGCGGAACCTTTCAAATGGGTGAGGGCGATGAGCAGCATCCTGTTACGCTGGATTCATTCTATATGAGCCGTTATCCGGTGACCAATGCACAGTTTAACAAATTTGTCAAACAAGAAGGATATTCTAATCCGCAATATTGGACAGAAGCAAAACAGGCTGGCAGGTGGAAGGAAGGCCGTGTAAAAATGTATTTTGATAAAGAATGGCGGCAGGCTCCATATGATTTTGGCGAACCATTTCATTTAAGAAATCATCCGGTTGTCGGTATCTCCTGGTACGAAGCACTGGCATTTTGCAAATGGCTGAACGAACATATTGAAAAAATGCACTCTATTGCGGTATGGGAAAAAGTAGGGGTAAAGAATAAAAAATTACTGCATGAGGTGAGTATAATTATGCCCAGTGAAGCCGAGTGGGAATGCGCTGCTCGCGGCGGACAAGAGGCTAAATTCCCCTGGGGGACGGATAACATAGATGCCAATCATGCCAATTTTGGTGAAACAAAAATCAATACAACATCTGCGGTGGGCTGTTTCCCTGCTGGTGAAAACGATTTTGGGTTGCTGGATATAAGCGGCAATGTGTGGGAATGGACGCGCAGTCACTATAAAGAATATCCATACGCAGCCAAAGACCGGGAACGTTTAAATGCAAGTGATGATGTGCGGCGCGTTGTTCGCGGCGGCTCGT